>NZ_BAWH01000005.1 GCF_000586435.1 Psychrobacter sp. JCM 18901 | reverse complement strand
GAACCAATTGTTGAGCCTAGCGCAAATGATTCTCAGTTAACAGCACACTCTGATGAAGATCCACGTACGTTGCTGCGTTGTCCACCTCAAGAACTGACAGGCGAGTGGAACCCAGAAAAGTGGGACTACTGGTTACAAACTGCTCGTGAAGGCGAGGTATTGGCACAAGATGAGTTAGCACTGGCACGACAAGGTACAATGACTGGTCAATGTAATGGTAGAGCCACGTTTTTGACCAGTGTTGATAGTAAGCATTTGCAGGTCACTTTTCAGCAATTGGCAGCTAAGCTACAACAGCAATTTACGCAAGCTGACATTGACTTGAAAATTGATAGTAGTATTATGCAGACCGAAGATAAAACCCCAGAGCGCCGACAGAAAAAAACGTTTAGAGCAAGCGAAAACCGTTGCTGAAACGAAATTACTAAAAACACCAGTAATGCAGTATTTAACTGAACGTGGTGAGGGTAAAATGGGTAAAGTACAGCTGTATTAAGATTTTAGAGCAGTGTTTGCTCAAAATATCTAAAAGTATATTTATATATTGAACGTAGTTTATATTAAATATCAAGGTGATAGCAATATATCACCTTGATATTTTTGTTTTTATTACGGGTCAAAATATATTTATCAAACAAGAGAGAACCATTTGATAACGATAAGATGAATGTAAAGTCGTTATAATGGTTAAGTTATATTAAAAACTGAAATGACGTTTAGGTGAGAATATGTTGGATAATTTACGCGGTATGGCTGTGTTCGCCAGTGTGGTCGGACATGGCTCTTTTAGTGGCTCAGCACGTGAGCTAGGTATTACAACCAGTGCAGTCAGTCAGCAAATTCGTTCCTTAGAGAACGAGCTTGGCGTGGTATTGCTACATCGCTCAACTCGTAAGCTAAGCTTAACAGAAGCTGGTGAGAGCTTTTACGAAGCGGCAAAAGATGTCGTCAGTGCAGCAGAGCAAGGGCGTATCAAAGTTAATCAATTGCGTGATGAGCTAGCAGGTAGCTTGCGTGTATCGACGACTCCTGAGCTTGGTGTTAATCATATACTGCCAGCACTCTCTACGTGGATGGCGGCACATGATGATCTTAGTGTCACTTATCTAGCCGACAATCATTATATTGATATGATTGATGAGCGTATTGATATTGCCATTCGCATGAGCCCATCGATTAATGACTCTAGCCTCAGCAGTCATCCGTTAACAGATGTGCGTCAGCTATTGGTTGCTTCACCTCAGTATTTGCGTCAACACAGTAAGCTAAATACGCCTAAAGACTTAGCTGAGCATCAGTTGATCTGTATTGAGATTATGAAAGATGCCAATCAGGTTGATATGGTTCAAACTGAAACTGGTAAAAAGACACGTATAAAGATGAATTCACGTATCTATACCAATAATGTGTTTATGGCAACGACGCTGGCTAAAGAAGGTCACGGTTTGGTTAGAATGATGGAGATGGACATAAAAAAAGAGCTTGAGAGTGGGGAGCTGGTAGAAGTGTTGACTGGCTATCAATTACCAAGCTTTGTGCTATATGCGGTCACTTTAAATCGAGACCAACAGCCAGCCAAAATCACTCGTTGTCTAGAAGTACTGAAAAAAATACTTCCATGCGAATTAAGTGTTGTTCTCACTATGCACAAAACGTTTTTAGTTAGCAGTAAGTAGTTAGCAAAAAGCCTATAGGTAATGAATCATCTATAGGCTTTTTTGTTGTCTATTATTAACGTTGAAGCATGCTTTAAAATGATGGCTTTAATAAATTAATTAAACGCTCAATAACTTGTGTGCTTTCATCACGGCTCATGTTAAGTGGTGGCAGCAAACGTACAACATGACCACCCGTCACATTAATGATCAGCTTTTGCTCATCACGGGCACGATCTACCAGTTGGTTACAATCCATATCTTCAGGTAGCGCGATACCAATCATCATACCTGCACCGCGACTGCTAACGCCATGTTGACCAAATGTATCAACGATACTTTCTCTAATGAATAAACCCTCAGTCACTGCGTTTTCCATGATATTACTATTTGCTAGCACGTCATATACGCTATGTACCACACGGCTGGCCAATGGTGTACCACCATAAGTAGAGCCGTGGCTACCAGCGCCAAACAGACCATTGGCACGGCCACGTACCATGCACGCACCAACTGGGAAACCATTACCTAGACCTTTGGCTGTCGTCAACACATCAGGGCGAGCATTGCTATGTTGATAAGCAAAATATCTACCCGTACGGCCATTACCTGTTTGCACTTCATCCAGCATAAATAGCCAGTTATGAGCGTCACATTCCGCTTGCAGCTCTTCAAGATAAGTAAAGCCATTGGCTGCAGTGTTTAGGCCACCTTCGCCTTGGATCGGCTCTACAAAGATAGCGCAGATATCATCATGTTCTTGAGCAGCTTGTTTGACGGCAGCGATATCGCCAAATGGCACACGAATAAAGTCCTCATCTAGCGTATAAAATCCTTCACGTGCTTTTGGATTTGCAGTAGCTGACAAAGATAATAACGTACGACCATGGAACGATTGCTCCATTACGATAACTTTTGGACGTTTAAAACCTTGTTTGTACGCGTATAAACGTGCCAGTTTTAATGCAGCTTCATTGGCTTCGGCGCCGCTATTGGCAAAAAAACACGCTGTCCATTTGGGCAGCGGTACATAGTATCTCTCCAGCACGCTCTTGCCAATCAATGCCAAACAAGTTGCTCGTATGAATTAACGTACCTGCTTGTTGCTGAATCGCGTCAGTGACTTGTGGATGACAGTGTCCTAAGCCGCATACCGCGATACCAGTTAAGGCATCTAAGTAAGGCGTGTCATCTTTGGTATAGAGCCAACTGCCTGCACCGCGTGTAAAGCTGATTGGTTGACGATTATAAGTGGGCATCAGGTAAGTAGCAGACATGTAAAGCATCCTTGGTATTATAATTGAGTAAAAGTGTGGGTTATAGCTCGTCAGAAAAAGGCGTGGTTTCTGCAGGTAAAGTGTAGTCTTCGTTCGCCCAAGCACCTAAGTCAATCAGCTTGCAGCGACTGCTACAAAACGGCTTATATTTATTGTCTTGCCAAGTCGTCTGAGTGCCGCAACGTGGACAAGGGTAGGTCTTTGGGGGCGTATTTGCAGTAGAGTCAGTCATAAGAAAAGAGCAATGTCCTAAATGTTGTTATTATCGGTTGCATACGGCACAAGTATAAAACGCATCCGTCATTTAAATTACGATGAAACGAGGCGTACTTGCTGTCGCTGTATTACTATTCAATGGGATTGACTATATAATAGCATGGGGCCGAATAATGACAAAAGACAAATGCTTTAAGGATAGTAGATGACCGACAATATTGATCTCACGCATCAGCAAGAGCGTGCCTTTCAACCACAAAAACTGTCAGCACCGCGTGACTTTATTATTCCAAATATCATCAATGATAATAAAGATGAAAAACCGTTAATGCTAGAGATTGGGGCAGGGAAGGGTAAGCATGCACTTAGCTTTGCCGCACAAAATACTGATAAGCATCTGATAGCCATTGAACGCACGCGTAATAAATTTGAGGCATTCTCAAAATTAGCCACTCTACAAAATCTATCAAACCTAGACGCGATTCATGCGGATGCGATTGCCTGGACAGTGCACGCCATTAAACCAAATAGTTTGGCTAAAATCTTCATTCTTTATCCCAATCCTGAACAGCACAATCCAAATCAGCAATGGCTGAACATGCCTTTTTTTGAGTTTCTCTTATCACGCTTGCAGGTGGGCGGAGAAGTGATATTAGTCACTAATATCGAATCCTATATGGACAATGCAGAACACCAAGCAACCAAAGTATGGTGTCTACCATCAACACGTTCTCGAGTACCAGCGACCAGTCAGCGCACTCATTTCGAAGTGAAATATCTTGCCCGACAAGAAGTGTGTTGGGAGCTAAGTATTCGTAAGCCGAAGTGGTATAAGACAAGATTTGATGATTGGCAGGTAAGTGCTATAAGCGAAAAATAATAGCCTAAGCAAATAATATCGAAAAATTAAAAAGCCGTCACTAAAGGACGGCTCAAAATTTGCAAGGTTTATAAATAAGGTTTTACAAGACTGTTAGAGTTGGTGTGCGCATCTAAAACAGTCAAAAAGGTATATGCACCGATAAACTTACGGCTGATAAACATAAATTCTTTTGGTGGCAGATTAAATTCAAAAGACTGCATTGCGCGTGTCGCCGTAGTAGATAAGCGTGAATGTAGTTTACTGTTGGCCCAAATATAACGATTCTGTTCATCCAAACATTCGCTAGGGATATTGGTGTTTTTCTCAGGGTCACTAAAAGGCTCTGTAGCAAGCAAAAATAACGAAGCAATATCTGAACGTACTTTATTACTCATGCTATCGAAAAAGTCATATCCTTTCATAGCAATACTCATTGCATGCTGATCATGGCGATATCCTGCGCGTAGTAGATCACGGGCAATCGTTAATAAGTTACCATCAAACTGACGAATCGCTCCAAAATCTAGCAAAACCAATCTATCGATATCTTCTTCGTTTTCGCTCACACGCACTAAATAATTACCAAAGTTGGGATCTGTTTGCATCTCACCCCATACAAAAATCTCTTGCATCATGATTTCTATAGCTGCTTGGCCAATGGCATTACGGCGTTCATGAGGTAGTAATTGCAGTGCTTCCGAGACCACAGTGATACCTGGCTCGTATGACATACATAGCAAACGTTTTTTTAGAATAGTTACGATTAATCTTAGGCACGATATAGCGCGGATCATCGATTAAACGCTCGTAAAAACGTTCTGTCGTAGCCGCTTCTGCCTCGTAATCAACTTCGTGATGGAGTAGGTCACGTATTTCCTCAAACCAAGCATCGAGTGCGCGTGTTTGAGGAACGATATTACTTACTTTTAATAACCGTTTGAACAAGGCAAGATCAGAGTTGATAGCGTCTGCCACACCCGGATACTGAATTTTTAACACAACTTGTTCGCCAGTGGCGAGTACGGTCGCACGGTGAACTTGAGCAAGAGAAGCAGTTCCGATAGGGACAGGATCAATGTCTAGCTCGTTTAGTTTGTTGCCCAGTAACTGGCGTAATGTTTGCTCAATCGTCGGCCAAGTCAATGTCGCTGTGTCATCATTGAGAGTTTGCAAAGCGCGTGTGATCTCTGGCGGCAGTATATGTTCACCATAAATCGCTAGCATTTGACCAATCTTGACGACCGAACCTTTCAATTTACCCAGCTCTGATGCCAGATAATTTGCTTGAGTTTCCATAAACGCTTGATTGCGTGCAGTACGAGCTTCTTTATTTAAGAACATACCAGACACGCTATTACCCGCCCAACGACGACCAATATTCAAAGAAGTTTTTGCAATCGACATACGACGATCAAACCCTGAGGTTTTTAGGCTATCGATTGATTGCTTGTTGCTAAAAGGTTTAGACGTATCATTTGCCATAAGTATAATCATTCATCCAATTGGTATTGATTTGCGGGTTCGAAACCTACAATACAAGGGAGACGTGATGCACAGGTACAAAATTGTATCATATAAAGCGCGTTGGTTTTATGAGCCTGAGCTGGCCATTGATAGTTACTTTGTAAGCTAATATCTAGCGGTAACTATTGATAAATAGGTGCTTACTAGTTTGAGTATGATTAATAAATAGTTAGTATTTTCTAGCAAACTCACTGACTATTAAAATTTAGAAAAATCTATTTATAGCCAATAGATTGGTATTAAAAAGATACTAAAAAATAAGACCTAGCATGATGCTAGGTCAAATAATGATGTAGAGCTATAAAATACAGTAATATTATTAATCAAACATATTGAGCGAAACCTTCGCATTATCTAAAATATTGCCCAAAACATTACTCAATATGTCCTTTAGTATGCTTTAGTTGCTAAGCATTTTCGCGAGTGATGGCATGGTGACCAATATCACGGCGGTACTGAGCACCATCAAAACTGATAGCAGCGGTGACTGCTAATGCTGCTTGCTGAGCATCAGAAATGCTATCTGCTAGCGCAGTCACACATAATACACGCCCGCCGTTTGTGACGACTTCTTTATCATTATCGTTAGAAAATGCCGTGCCAGCATGGAAAACTTTAACGGCTTCGTCGTTGTTAGGATCTAGTTCTGGCAAGCCAGCAATCACATCACCTTTAGACGAAGTTTCAGGGTAGCCTTTTGATGCGACAACGATACCTAGAGCAGGGCGCGCATCCCATTTTGCTTCACTAGGTAATTGACCTGCCAAACCTTGTGCGACCAAATCGACCATTGATGACTGCAAACGCATTAAGATAGGCTGCGTTTCAGGATCACCAAAACGGCAATTGAACTCGATGACATACGGGTCGCCTGCCTTATCAATCATAAGACCAGCATATAAGAACCCAGTATAAGGATGGCCTGCGTGTTTCATGGCATCGACTACTGGTTGAATCACTTGCTGCATGACTTTGTTATGAACATCATTCGTAACAACTGGAGCAGGGGAGTAGGCACCCATGCCGCCAGTGTTTGGACCAGTATCACCTTCAAAAGCACGTTTGTGATCTTGGCTGGTTGCCATTGGCAAAATGTTATCACCATCAATCATGCAGATAAAGCTGGCTTCTTCACCCTGTAAGAACTGCTCGATAACCACGCGGCTGCCAGCATCACCGAACTTATTGTCCGCTAACATATCGTCGATAGCTTCATGTGCTTGTTCGATCGTTTCAGCAACGATAACGCCTTTGCCTGCAGCGAGGCCGTCTGCTTTGATAACGATAGGCGCGCCTTGCTCATCGACATAGGCTTTTGCAGCGACTGCGTCTGTAAAACCTTGGTAAGCAGCGGTTGGAATATTGTTTTGTTCCATGAACTCTTTAGCAAAAGTTTTTGAGCCTTCTAACTGTGCACAGTATGCTGTTGGGCCCCATGCTTTGATACCTGCTTCACGACAAGCATCAACAATACCCGTAACCAAAGGCGCTTCTGGACCAACAATTACCATGTCGATATCATTATTTTGACAAAACGCGATAACAGCACTATGCTCGCCAGCGTCAGCGTCGGTAGACTCTAGCATAACGTTTTGGCATTTAGGCTCAAGGGCGGTGCCAGCATTGCCAGGAGCGATGTAGACATTTTTTTTACATTGTCATCTTTTGCACATTGCCATGCCAATGCGTGTTCGCGACCACCTGAGCCAACCACCAAAATATTCATCATACCTTTTGCCCTTAGCATTAAAGTTAATAGTGAGCGAGTCGTACGCTCTTAAATATGTTGGCATATTCTAACAAAAAAACGCCTTCAATTACCATGAGTATCCGCCTGCTAGCACCGAATCATCCATATCGATGTCTAAAAATGCATTGTCTCATTAGTAAAGGTTATCGACACATCGCTGATTCATGAAATGATGTTGTACACTTTAGCTCGCGCCTTATGTGCGTTACACTTCACTATATTGGTAGTATTAAATTCTGATGGCTACATATTAATAAGAAATAAGAGCAAAAAAAGGAGAAAATTTCTAACTGTTGTAAAAATAAAATAAGTCGCGTGAATGAAAATACTGCACCGTTGCACCAATGATGAATATGCAGTAACAGTAGTCAATCTAAATCGATAAACTTAAATAAATGTTAAACCAAATCTATAAAAAAAGGACGCAGGAAATGCCAAACTCCCTCAGTATCGCAAAAGAGCGCATTAGCCAGATAAGCGATATTGCTACCAGTTATGTACAAAAAGACAAATCGCTATTTGATCATTTTATTCATAGCTATTATCAGCCGCTGCATCAAGAAACTGCAGAGGCGATTAGTAATGCTGACTTGGCGGGCATGGCGCTACATCACTTTACACTACTCAAAGCTTACGACGGTAGCAAGCCGCAGCTGACAGTACTAAACCCAGCAGCAGAAGAGCAGCACTTTCACAGCTCGCACACTGTCATTCAAATCGCAGCTTATGATAGACCGTTCTTAGTTGATACGATTTTGATGAGCCTAGAAGCTGAAGGTATCGATGTTCATCGTACTTACAACATCATTATCAGTGTTGAGCGTGATGACAATGGTGATATCACCCATATCGAAGGCGCACATGAAAGTGCCACTTCACATATGTCATTGATTCATTGTGAAATTGCTTACCAAGACAACGAAGACTTGGAAGCGCTGCAACAAATGCTGATGTCAAAAATTGACACGCTTGATACAGTCGTTGGTGACTGGAAACAGATGCGTGCACAGCTAAACGACATCAAAACTGAGCTTTCAACTAAGCCGCTACCAGAAGTATTCTACTCACAACAAGAAATCCAAGCGTTTTTAGATTGGATCTTAGACGATCACTTTATATTCTTAGGTTATCGTGAATACCGCTTGGAAGGTGGTCAGTCTATCGAAGTGACTTCTGAGCCGACCGATTTAGATTTATTTGCGATTGGTAACAGTGGTCTGGGTCTATTACGTGGTTCTGAGAAAGACAAGCTATCAGAAAGCTTTAGCCAGTTGCCTAGAGGCTTAAAGCAATTATTAACTGAGCCGCGCGTGTTGATGCTGTCTAAATCAAGCCGTGTATCACCTGTGCATCGTTCAGTATATATGGACTTTTTGGGCATTCATAAGTTCGATGATAATGGTAACCTAATTGGTGAATACCGCTTTATCGGTTTGCTTACATCACAAGCCTATCAGCTGACTGTACAGCAAATACCGCTATTGCGCGAAAAAGCCAATAAAATTATGGCGATGGCGGACTTGCCACGTGACGGTCACGCTCATCACAAGATGATGCATGTGATTAACACCTTACCGCGTGATGATCTGTTCCAAGCCAGCGTCGAAGAGCTATACCCAATTGTTTCGGGCATTACTCAACTACAAGACAAAAAGAGCTTACGTCTATTTAGCCGTATTGACCATTATCAGCGTTTTGTTTCGTGCTTGGTCTATATCCCGCGTGATAAGTTCAATACCGAGCTACGTATTAAAGTACAAAACGTCCTAAAAGACGCCTATAACGGTATGTCTTCAGGATTTACCACTGAATTCAATGAATCTGCGCACGCCCGCGTCCATGTCCATGTTCGTACAGTCCCAGGTCAGGTGAATGACGTTAATATCGCCACACTTGAAGCCAAATTATCAGCACTCATGCAATCATGGGATGATAATTATCAAAAATGCTACTCGACAATGTGGGTGAGCAACAAGCCAACGCTTTAAATCGTCGCTTTTTAAACTATATCCCTGCTGCCTACCAAGAGCGTTTTGATGCTCGTACCGCAGTCGAAGACACGAAGCGTTTGGCGGGACTGACCGTAGAGCAGCCGATGCTTTGGCACTTATACCAGTCGACAGGCGATGCACGTAACCAGCTCCACCTAAAGCTATACGGTCGCGAGCAGCCGGTTATCTTGTCAAAAGTATTGCCAATACTTGAAAACTTTGGTGTGTCAGTTATCTCAGCACAGACTTATGAGTTTGACTTGCCAGAGCAGCCTATCTGGATGCAAGAGTATGAACTGACCCTAGAGCATGTCGATACGGTCAATATGCAAGTCGTGCGTGGTCAGTTCGAAGACAGCCTCAAGCAAATCTGGCAGGTCGTGTTGAAAGCGATTCATTTAATGAATTGGTATTAACGACTAAGCTCGACACTTACGATGTCGTCGTATTACGTGCGCTGTCTCGCTATATGCTACAAGCTCGTGCGCCATTCTCCAGTGCTTATATTCAGCAAACTGTGGTCAAAAACAGTGATATCAGTGTCGCGTTAGGTAGTTTGTTTGACGCACGTATGAATCCTAAGTATAGCCTCGATACGCGTCAAGAAAAGGCTGCTACCATTCAAGAGCAAATCACCGCTGCGCTAGCAGATGTAGATAGTCTAGACGAAGATCGTATCTTGCGCTGGTACTTAGATTTGATTAATGCGATGGTACGTACCAACTTCTATCAAGTTGATAGTGATGGTCAGCGCAAAGATCGTCTGTCATTTAAGTTCTTGGCAGCAGACATTCCAAACTTGCCTAAACCAAAGCCAATGTTTGAGATATTTGTGTATTCACCACGCGTCGAAGCTGTGCACTTACGTGGCGGCAAAGTCGCTCGCGGTGGTCTGCGCTGGTCAGATCGTATGGAAGATTTCCGTACCGAAGTACTTGGCCTTGTCAAAGCACAGATGGTCAAAAATGCAGTAATCGTCCCTGTAGGCTCTAAAGGCGGATTTATTGTAAAAACCAAGAGCATGGCTGATGGTCGTGAGGCATTCCAAGCAGAAGGTATCGCTTGCTATCAGACATTCTTACGCGGCATGCTTGATGTCACAGACAATATTGTAGATGGCAACATCGTCCCGCCAGCCAACACGGTACGTCATGATGAGGACGACCCGTACTTGGTTGTCGCAGCAGACAAAGGTACAGCTACTTTCTCTGATATAGCCAACGCGCTAGCAGCAGAGTACAACTTCTGGCTAGATGATGCCTTTGCATCAGGTGGGTCAGTAGGTTATGACCATAAAGCAATGGGTATCACCGCTCGCGGTGGTTGGGAGTCGGTCAAACGTCACTTCCGTATGCGCGGTATGGACATCCAAAACCGTGATGACTTTACCGTTGTCGGTATTGGTGACATGAGTGGGGATGTGTTCGGTAATGGTATGCTGCTATCAACGCATACTAAGCTCGTTGCTGCCTTTAACCATTTGCATATCTTTATTGATCCTAATCCGGATACTGCTGCTTCTTATGCAGAACGTGAACGCTTGTTTGAAATGCCACGCTCTACGTGGGATGACTACGAAAAGTCGCTTATCAGTCAAGGTGGCGGCGTGTTCTCACGTCAAGATAAGAGCATCACTATCAGTGCTGAGATGAAAGAGCTGTTCGATATCAGTGAAGATAGCCTTGCGCCTAATGAGTTGATTAGTGCATTACTAAAATCGCCTGTTGATCTCATCTGGAACGGTGGTATCGGTACTTACGTGAAAAGCGCAAACGAAAGTCATGCCGATGTCGGTGACCGCGCTAATGACGCCGTCCGTGTCAATGGTGGCGAGCTGCGTACGGCAGTCGTGGGGGAAGGTGGTAACTTAGGCTTTACTCAGCAAGGGCGTATCGAATACGCACAAACGGGTGGTCGTATTTATACTGACGCTATTGACAATTCAGGTGGTGTAAACTGCTCAGATCATGAAGTCAACATCAAAATCCTACTCGGCAAAGTGGTCGAGCAAGGCGATATGACGCTGAAGCAACGTAATGAATTGCTTGAAAGTATGACTGATACCGTTGCAGAGCTGGTATTGCGCCAAAATTATTTACAACCACAAGCGATTGAGCTCAGCCATATTCGTGCCGCAGCCAACCTGAGTGATCATCAGCGCTTTATTCAGATGCTAGAGAGTGAAGGGCGTCTGGATCGTGCAATTGAGTATCTACCATCAGACGAAGAGATTGCGAAGCGCCAAAAAGCAGATACTGGTCTGACCAATCCTGAGCTAGCAGTCGTCTTGGCTTATGGCAAAATGTGGGTTTATGACAATCTACTCTTATCTGATTTACCAGATGATCCGTACTTTATCAATGAGCTACGTAAGTACTTCCCAGATGAGCTTGCGTCACGCTTCTTTGACGAGATGACTGAACACCGTTTGCATCGCGAGATTATCAGTACTTACTTGACCAACAGTGTGGTCAACCGCTTAGGTATTGAAGCGCTATTCCGTCTCTTTGAGGAAACCGATCAATCACTAGCTACTATCGTACGTGGTTATGCGATTAGCCGTGATGTATTCAACGTATCGCGCGCTTGGAAAGCACTTGAAGCTCTAGACAATCAAGTTGAGGCGACGTTACTGCTGAACCTTGAGCTACGTCTACGTGATTCACTGGAGCGCGGTGTGGTCTGGTTTATCAATGCCTTCGGTCAAAACTTGCAAGTCGCTGATATGATTAGCCGTTTCAGTGAAAGCGTAGAAAAACTGACTAAGCCAAGTGGTTTTATCGAGCAGCAGTTTGCACAATATCTGCAAGAAGATACCAAGCACTTGATGCAAAAAGATCTGTCTGATAATGACGCTACGCTATTTGCGATGCTACCGTACCATGTCGATGCGCTTGATGCTGCATTGCTTGCTGAGCAATATGAGCGTCCTGTCGATGAGATTGCAACTTTATACTTCGAAGCTTATCAAGTGTTGCAGTTAGACTGGATGATGGAAAATATTGCGAGCCTACCACAACAAGACTATTGGGATCGCCGTGCTCGCCATGCGTTAGTGAACGAGCTATCACGCAGCTTGCGCCTATTAATGGATGCGGTACTCTCAAAACCAGATGCTAAGCAAGCATTTAGTGAATGGAGAGCAAGACACGTCGATCAGCTTGCAGCAGTCACCACAGAGATGAATAAGTTAGATGAGCTGCATAGCAACGATGAAGAAGGTCAAATCGGTCTTTCAACGTTGTCAGTATTAATGAGTGAGCTTAGTGGTTTAGTAACTAAGTAATGAAATAATATCAAACTGAAACTGTCGCACAAAAAAACCACCGTCCTTCATGTTCGGTGGTTTTTATTGTCTAAAAAAAATGGTTTAAGTGATTAACCTAACTTATGATACTTTTTCACTGACGACTTTATGACACCCTTGACCACTGATTCGGCTGAATCCGCCCGAGAGCTTTTCAACTTTAATTTGGGTTAAAATGCGATCTTTTAGCGCCTGAACATGGGATATCACCCCGATTAATTTACCTTCTTGCTGTAGATTGGTCAGTGTATCAAGCGCAATGTCTAAAGATTCCTCATCCAATGTACCAAACCCTTCATCCAAAAATAGCGAATCTACCCGAATATTTTGACTGGCCATCTGTGAGAGACCTAATGCTAATGCTAGGCTGATAATAAAACCTTCGCCGCCTGAAAGGTTTTTAGTACTACGAATTTCACCACCTTGATAATTATCAATTACATTTAGCTCAAGTGGACTATTATCATCACGAGCCAGCAAATAGCGATCGCTCATTTTTGCAGCTGCGTATTGGCTTGAGTGACCATGAGATCGAAGGTAAGTCCTTGAGCAAAAGTACGGAACTTTTTGCCATCAGATGAGCCAATCAATTTATGCAGTTGTTGCCAAACTTGCAGTTTATCTTTTTGGGCATTAATGGCATCAACCTGCGCCTGTTGGGTGATTTTCTTATCTTCATTGTCTTTTAAACGCTGACTGATTGCACCGATTGACTCAATTCGTTTGTTAAACTCATCTTGGGCTTGTGATTGCTGTTGGGCAAGCGTTCCTCTATCGTCTACTGTTAGCGGATTAGCTTGCTTAGCTTCAAGTGTCTTTTGGGTGTCTTCCAATAAAGACTGCGCTTGTCTTAGTGCGTAATCGATATGCTGTTGTTGCTGTTTAAGTGTATTGCGTTCATCGATGGGCAAGCGCGCCGCCAAAAATTCTGCTTCCGTATCAAAGCTGGAGGTGGCAAGTGTGTTATTAAATGCAGTATGTTGCGTGTCTAAGGTTTGCGTAGCTGCTTCGATACGATTGGCTAAGTTTTCTTGCTGCTTTATGAGCTGTTGCAAATTATACGTCTCTTTATCCAGTTGTCGTTGGGCAACACTGTGCGCCTCTTGTGCTTGCTCTAGAGTGTCTCTAAGCGTACGCTCAGCTGCTTCTAGGTCGGCCGCCTCAAAAACCTCTGCGCGTTCGTCTTGAAACTGGGTTAGTGCAGCTATTTGTTTATTCTTCGCTTGCATTAGACTGTTAAGCGAATCGGTATCTTTTTTTAGCTGTGCTTCTTTATTCTCAATATATGCTTTTATGCGTTCAAGGTCGCTCTGTATTGTCTGCTGTTTGTCCTTATCTTCAGCGAAAGCGTCTTTTAGCTGTACGAGGGCGCGGCGCTGCTGACGTAGTTCTTCAAGATAACTATCATAATCTGCATTGCTCAGAATTTTTTTGCTGTTTAATGCTAGCCGATAACAACTGTAGGTTCTCGGGCGCACGTTGCAAGGTGCTCAGCGCCTCTGTCGGATAGCTACTGGCAGCATAAGGGTCAATACGCTGCAAAATGGCGGTAATGAGCGTTTGTAGTTCAGCAAAGTTCTCTGTGATTTTATTGTCAATACCCGTTATATTACTTTCGGTAATGGTGATTTTGTATCTCTGCTCAGTGATATCATTTGCTAGTACTTGCTGGTCTTGTGACGCCGTCTCTAGCGTCTTACGCAAACGGCTCATATCTTCAAGAAGTCTGTCGTAGAGTGCTAACGAATCTTTGATACGGTCTTTATATGTCGCTAATTTGTTTTTGCTGGCGGTAAGCACTGGCACGATATCGTTATCACTACCCAACGCCAGTAACGGTTGTATCAAGTTGGCAATAGTACTGTCAGCTAAGTTTTCATCATTCATCTGCTGGCTGATGACATACAGCAGTTCTGTTATGGCGGTATCATGCTGCTGTATTTGCGCAGTGAGTTCGGCTTGCTGATTTTTTTTACTCGCAAGCGTACTTTGTTTACTTGCCTGCTCAATCTGCTGGGCAGTGATGCTTTTATTCAGCTCGGTAATTTGTTCATCTAAAACACTAATATACTGCGCTAATTGGGAGTTTTCGTCATCGGGTAAAAGGTGCGGGTGATTTTGAGCGTAAGGGTGCTCAAGCGCACCGCATAGAGGACAAGGTGTACCGTCTTGTAAATCGGCAATATAGTTCTCTAGCGCCGCAACCTTTTGTTGTAGTTGTAGCTGATTCAATTTGTCTTGGTGCTTTTCTTGCGTACTTTTGAGGCTTGCTTTTTTTCGTTGTAATCAACTTTTCATAGCCATTGATTTCACTCTCTAGCTGCTCGATGTGACTGGTGATTTGTATCACTTGTGCGTTAAGGTCACGGCGCTGCTGGTCATGAAAGCGCAGCTGATCGAGCTGCTGGCTAGTGCTGTCTATCTGCTCTTGTGTCTCACGCATCTGTGTGACCGATTGCGCTTGAATCAGCTCGCTTTGTGCTTTTTTTAGTGCGATTAATTGCTTTTGGGTGACTTCATTTTTATCACTTTGTGCTTGTTGGCGTTGCTGTTGTACTACCAATGCGGTTTTGTATTCTTCTAATTCACGTGTTTGGCGTATCTTGTCTTGCGAAAGCACTGAATTTTGATGTATTACCGCTTTTAGGCGACTGCACTTTTCATCAAAAATGGCAATATCGCCGTCTAAATAGCTTAAATTATCAGTACCGGTAAGTTTTTCGGTCAATTGCGCGCTTTGGTTTTCTTTATCTATGGCAATGCTTTTTTTGCGCGGCAATATTTTCAAGCAGTTGCTCAGCGTCTGCCTGAAGTGTGTCATGTCTGACACGTGTATCGTTTAAAGCGCGACGTTGCTGGTCAATCTCGTTGTCGAGGTCACGTGCTTTCTGAATTTTAGGCCGTGCAATTTGCATTGTGTTTTCTGCATCTTGACGCTGTGTTAGTTGCTTCTCTAGCTGTGTGCGAGCGCTTTTTGTGAGTGCTTGCTGCTTAGGTAAGTCATATTCGAGCTGCGCTTTTTCTCGGCTTAATTCGTTAACGTGCTTGCGGGTAGATGATAACTCACCAAACTGACTATCAATCTCCAACGCCTTATTAGCAGCGGTCAAGCGTTTGGCATTAGGGATAAAGTCTTGCTGAGCCTGCTGAGCCTGCGCTAGATCATTTTGATAAGTATTCAGTTTTTCTTTCGATTCTGTGACGCTATCTAGCCACTTTATCTTTTCGACCAAATCTTGAATTTCTCGCTGCTGCGTACTCTGGGTCTTTTGATATGACTGCAAATCGGCTCTTAATTGACCTTCTTCTTCGGTATTTAAAAGCATCAACCCGTCTAAACCATATTGCAGTTTACTCAATATCTCTTCTTCAGTGCGTTTTTTATTATGAACCTGTGTGGAGATAGTTGCGTAAATATCAGTGCCCGTAATTTTCTCTAAAATATCGGCACGCTCGTCAGCTTTTGCCTTCAAAAAAAGCTGAAAAACTGCCCTGAGCCAGCAATATAGAGCGAGTGAACTGTTGAAAATCCATCCGAGTCAGTTCAATTATTTTATTTTTGGTATGCTTTAAGGTACTCTCTAACAGCTCATCTTTTTTTGACGAGTCATCAACGTTTATCTTAGCAATTTCATGAGTTGCGTCTTGCAGATTGCCATCTGCCTTATTATAAGCA
The DNA here is from genome assembly GCF_000586435.1 of Psychrobacter sp. JCM 18901. Classification (GTDB taxonomy): domain Bacteria; phylum Pseudomonadota; class Gammaproteobacteria; order Pseudomonadales; family Moraxellaceae; genus Psychrobacter. The sequence goes on along the minus strand of NZ_BAWH01000005.1, from coordinate 133,167 downwards.
CGGCGCTGTCCCCAACGGCAGCGGTACTGCTCACCATTTAAATCAATCACGACTTCAGCGAAGCATTCCGCTGTTTGCCGCGTCATTACTTCATTGCTGCTTTTGCTGATACTGTTGATCCTTGGTGTTTCACCATATAGCGCCAGACAAATCGCATCCAATATGGTGGTCTTGCCAGCGCCAGTCTGTCCTGTGATCGCAAAGATACCTTCATTGGTAAAAGCGGTGTCAGCAAAATCAATGTGCCATTCGCCTTTTAGGGAGTTGAGGTTTTTTTAGTCTGAGTTCGATTAGGCGCATGGATAAGTCTTAATATTGGTAATAGCCGCAATTGCGAAAAATTGAGAAAGATAAGGAAGTATGGTATGAAATATCACTTTTATTATTCTGCCTGTTTGTCTTCATGACGTAAGTTATAAAGTATCTGACCATAGGCATCACGCAACGAGTCTTTTTGTGAGTCAGGTATGTCATTGAGCGTCAAGCAGCGCTCAAATACTTCCATCTCATTCAAGTCCTGCAAGTTCTCAGATGTTTGCTGCTGATTGAGGACTTTATTATAAGTACGAGTGTTTTTTTTATCTTAAGCACTTCACATGGCAACCCTTCTACCATTGCTTGCACTTGCTCACGCAAATCACTGACGATTTCGTCACCTGTATAGACAATCTCTAGCCAAATAGAGTCCGATTGTGTAAGCGCTTGAATGGTTTGTTCAATTGTGGTTAGGTCACCAGATATTTGCGCCAATTGTTGGAACTTTGGAATGGGTAGGGATACTACTTGCATCTGATTAGCGTCATCGCGATGTAGAATTTTATTGCTATTCACGGCGTCAGTAGAAGTTTCTCGAATGCTTTTATATTGCTCAGGCTGAATAGGAGTATTTTCTACGACAGTAGATTTTTTAACTTCCTCATCTTCTAATGGCTCATCAAAGCCAAACAAGTCATCCATGAAAGGCAGTTCCTGACTAGACACTTTTTTTTAGCGGTTTTTTTCTGCTAATTTATCTACTGATTTTTTTCACTTGGGCGACTTCAATGTCAGCAGCTGTATCGATAGCATGAGGAGTAATACTATCAGGTGCGACGTTTAACCCTAAAATGTCGTTATCAAAATGCTCTGCGGCACCAAACTGTACCAGCAATACTTGCTTTTGCTGTTTGGCCTCTCCGAAACCCATCGCGATGGGTGAGCCTGAATAGCGAATACTCTCACGACCGCCAACGCGCTGCGGTACGTGCAAATGCCCAAGAGCGACATAATCAAAGCCATCATTGAACATATCGGCAGATATTTTACCTAGTGAGCCGACATAGAGCTCGCGTACACCGTCACCCTCAGTTGTTTTGCCACCAGACGCGAATAGATGCCCTGTGGCGATGATAGGAATATATCGCTGATGCGTTTTGTTTAAGTCAGCTTGCTTAGTCTTCGCAATGTCTGCGACATTGTCATAATGCTCGCAAATACCAGCGATAACATTGGCGTCTTTGCTATCTGCGGACTCGCCAGCGCTACTGCTACGTACATCCCGATCGCGCAAATAGGGTACAGCAGCAATAATACAATGAGGGTTGTTGTTGTCGTCATCACCCAAGACCAATACTTCATCTTCCAAGTCATCACAAGCAGTGCCAATCACATGGACGTTCAAAAACTTAAGCACATTGCTTGGCGCGTCTAAAAATGTCGGTGAGTCATGATTCCCTGCGACAATAACCACATGCTGACAGCAGGAGCGTGAGACCTTACCCAAAAACTCATAATACAGCGCTTGGGCTTTATTGCTTGGGGTCATGGTATCGAAGATATCACCTGCGACGATCAATATATCTACTTGCTGTGCGCTGATGGTGTCTTGTAGCCAATGCAGGAATAACTCAAACTCTTCATAGCGAAGACGCCCATATAGGCGTCGCCCCAAGTGCCAGTCTGAGGTATGCAATATGGTCAAAGGTTTCATTTGCGTGGTCAAAGAAGAAGACAAGCTAGCATCAGGTATGGGCATAAGTAGACTATGATTATGAGCAGTAGAAAGTCTTCATTCTAGCAAGAATCGTTGAGATTTGCGCTGTTGCCAAAAGAAAACCCTACCAATAATATACTGGTAGGGTTTTCTTCTTATTTGAGACTCATCGTTTTGCAGGTTAGCAGTAAGCGCTAGTCAACAATCAATTGCTCCAGACCATCTCCTTGCTGTGTTGCAAGATTTGCGACCATCGATAGGGCATGTGCTTGTTGGTCTATCGGTTGTTTTACTGCTTCACCTCTTGAGCCTTCACGCAACCAATTTTTAGCTATATCATCGCTGTTTTGACTGTGCTGCTGATTTTGTAAATTATACCAAGCCAAATCATGATGCAAGCTGACCACGTCGCCCATGATGAGAAGGGCAGGCGTTGGCAATTGTGCTTGTTCTTGTTTGGCAACAATCGTTGCAAGCGTACCTGTCAATACTTGCTGATTGGACATACTCGCATTAGAGACGATAGCAATCGGCGTCTCGCTACTACGACCAGCGTCAACCAAGCCTTCAGTCAAACGTGCCAGCGAGTGCAGACCCATATAAAATACGACCGTCTCATCAGTATTTAAGAAACTCTTAAAGTTACTGTTAGGTGCACCAGCTTTCAAAAATCCTGTCACAAAACGCACTGATTGTGAATGGTCACGGTGAGTGAGCGGAATGCCTGCATAGCTAGCAGCGGCATTGGCTGCAGTGATACCCGGTACGACTTGATATGGCACATTATGTGCCCGCAGGCTTTCGATCTCTTCGCCGCCACGTCCAAAGATAAATGGATCGCCACCTTTTAAACGCACCACACGGCGACCTTGTTTGGCATGATTGACGAGCAGCTCATTGATGCCTAATTGCGCAACTGTATGATTGCTGCGTTTTTTACCGACGAATACTTTGTCAGCATCACGGCGGCATAAGTCTAAGACCTGCGGTGAGACTAAAGCATCATAAAACACCACGTCCGCTTGTTGCATTAGACGCAGTGCTTTAAAGGTTAAAAGTTCTGGATCACCAGGGCCTGCGCCAACAATATAGACTTCACCAATGGCTGGTAACTCTTTTTCTGGCTCATGCGATGCGACGGGCTTGATAGCATCTGACTCTCTAACCGAGTCTGTATCGTCGCTTTTCTTACTGATAGCAGCGGCAGTACTATCCAAATCAGCTTGCAGTTGTGCAGTCGCTTCAGTTTCATTACCGGCGAACATTAGCTGACTGACTTGGCCTTCAAATGCGCGCTCCCAAAACTGACGACGGCCAGTAAGCGTTGGTATCTTGGCTTTTACCTCACTGCGGAATTCACCTGCCAGCTTGGCTAATTTTCCATAGCCTTGCGGGATTAATGTCTCAAGGCGTGCCCGTAATAGACGTGCCAATACTGGCGCTTTACCATTTGATGAGATACCAATCACAATGGGATTGCGATCGATAATGGCTGGAAAGATAAAGTCACATAAATGCGGGGTATCGACCACATTGACTGGAATGTTTAGCTCAGTCGCATCTGCATGAATTTGGTGGTTCAGCGTCTCATCGTCAGTCGCGGCAATGATTACCCGTGCGCCTGACATATAGGTTTTATTATAGTTCTCATAGATAAATTCATGTTTGCTGTCAGTGAGTAAGGCTTGTAGCTCGTGGCTGATATCGGGTGCAAGTATAGTGATACAGGCGCCTGCACGGCTGAGCAAGTCCGCTTTACGCAGTGCCACTTCGCCGCCGCCCACGATAAGCACTTTACGGTCTTCTAATTTAAAAAAATAGCGGGAAGGTGTTCATAATGTCACCATATATTTAATTGTTTATTATAAAAGGTAGAAAAGATATAAGGAATGTCGCCATTATGAGGTATCACAGGCACACTCTCACCTAGTGAATTGGCATTAGTATATTCGTTTTTGAGATATTAATTCATATTTTAGCTAATAATAGGAATAGCGGTAAGTTTTTGATATATAGTCAGAGAACTAGTAAAAGGCTACGGCGTTGCTCTCCCTAGAGGTACTATTTGTACAATCTGCAATCGACTGCCTTGTACCCATTTTAGATTTTTTTTGACTTATAGATAGAACAGGGTATAAAAAATCCCGCTTAATGACTCTATTAAGAGCCAAGCGGGATTTTTATTTATACAGCCATTGTTCAACAAACAATAGCTACAGTCAGCAACTTACTACAACTGCGTGTGCAGACCGCACTCACGGCTTTCTTCTACTTTAGTTGGATCAAAGTAGTCATGCTCGTTTGGCAAGTTGTGCTCATCTAAGTACACGTCTAGATCAGCATCTGTTTTTTCAAACAATGGCGCTACCTTTAGTACGCCGTCTTTTGATAAGCTAAGTACATCAAGACCTTGGCGGAACTCAGTTTGGTCTTTACGAATCGCGTTAAACCATACGTCAGGCTTTAGCTCAGCAAGGGCGCGGCGGAATGGCTCAAGTTTCACTTGTTCAGTGAACTCGCCATGTTGCGGGTTGTCAATGCCTGGGATACCATTCATGGTGGCGTCACGATGGGCAGCGGTTTGTTTTGGAATATACGTCACGACGTTGAGATCAAGATCACGAATCAATTTGTTGGCAAACTGATAGGTCGCATCGGTGTTATAGCCTGAATCTACCCACAATACCGTGATGTCAGGGCGCTGCTTGGCAACCAAATGCAAGATCGCTGACTCATAAGGACGGAAGTTGGTGGTGATGATTGGGTTTTTGGCTTGCGTCAATGCCCACTCAACGATTTGCTCAGGTGATTTACCTTGCAAATCTTGGTTTGCTTGGTCGATATCTAGGTTTGGGTGTAATTGGCTCATAATACATTCCTTAATAATTGTTAATATAAAAATAGCGATTTGATAGTGAATAATAAAATCAGTTTTTTTGAGAACATCGGTAATGCTGAAGCGTCTCGACCATCATAGCTACTGGCTAGGGCAGTGAAGGCTTGGCTAATATCAGATTTAGCATCATGCTCATTGAGTACAAAGCTGGTCGCACCAGCGCGCAGCAAATAAGCGATTTGATCACGACCAAACGCGCCTGCCATGCGAATATCACCTTCATAACCAAGCTGACGCAGGGTCTGTGCAAAACTAAAACCGCGACCGTCTACAAAACTTGGGACATGAATGACGATCAAGTCTTGCGTCAATAAAAAGTCTTTTACATCAGGCAGATCATCAGCATCGGTGTTGGATGTGATCCACACACCCAATCGGCTGCTGTGCTGCTTGAAGATATCCAATACTTGCTCTAGCAAACCGTTTGCCAGTTTGCCATCAGCATTTAATAAATCTGCTAGTGGGACAAGTACATCAACTTTTTCTTGTTTGTGTAACAGCTCAAGCAAGGTCAGGCTTGATAACGCGATACCGTCAGGCAGCTGCGCTGTCGCTAGCGCTTGCCAAGTATCTTCGCCACTGATGTCTGCGCCATGGCTATCAAGCACATGATGATTAGCCATAGACCTTCTCCTTAAAGGGGGCGATACCAACGCGGTCAATCACGTCACCAAAACCCTCAACATCTTGTTCGTTAGTGCCGCGTATATCGAGATACACATCTAAAATGGTTTGTAGCGTGCTGGCCACATCATCCGCTGGCACCGCTTTTCCTAAGATTTTGCCCAATTTGGCGTCATTACTAGAGTTACCGCCAAGGCTAATCTGATACCAGTGCTCGCCTTTTTTTGTCCACACCCAAGATGCCGATATCACCTGTGTGATGATGGGCGCAAGCATTCATGCAGCCTGACATGTTTAGGCGAATATCACCAAGATCATACAAGTAATCTAAATCATCAAACTGCTTTTCGATTTGTTCAGCGATGTTATGCGTCGTTGCATTGGCAAGCGAGCAGTAGTCCCAACCTGGGCAGACAATCATATCCGTTAGGGTGTTGATGTTTGCGCGCGCTAAATGCAATTCTGATAGCTGCTGCCACAATTCATAAAGCTCATTGGTTTGTACATCAGCGAAAACCAGATTTTGCTGATAGGTGCCACGCAATTCACCAAAGCTATGTTCATCAGCGAGGTCGGCGAGGGCGTCCATTTGCGACTCACTGATATCACCTGAAGGCACGTACTTACCATTGACCAACCCTGCTTTTAACGAAATCACCACGGCGCGATAACCTGCGATTTTATGGGCGACCGTATTTTGGTTATACCAATTGGCAAAGTCTTTATCAGCGTTTAATTGCTGCTGCAAGTCCGACTGTACTTGGAGCGCATCAAAGCTTAGATAATCAGGTTCGGTAAAATAACTACTGGCTTTGTCAAAGTTGGCATCGGTTAGAGTTAATGAGCCATCTTTGGTGTGTGCTTCCCATTCAGCGTCGACCAGTTTAGCAAAGGCAGGACCGCCCATGCTCTCGACTAATATTTTGATACGCGCTTTGAATTTATTATCGCGGCGACCATGCAGATTATAGACGCGCAAAATCGCATCTAAATAGCTGAGTAAATGATGGCGTGGTAAAAATTTATTAATGGTTTTGCCAATCACTGGCGTACGTCCTAAGCCACCACCAACGATCACTTCAAAGCCAAGCTCGCCTTCTTCATTGGTTTTTAAATGCAGTCCGATATCATGCACCTGCGTCGCTGCCCGATCATTGGCGGTACCAATGACGGCAATCTTAAATTTGCGCGGTAAAAAGGCAAACTCAGGATGAAAGGTTGACCACTGACGGATAATCTCACAATAAGGACGTGGATCGGCAATCTCTTCTTTATGGATACCCGCATAAGGATCCGTTGTCGTATTACGGATACAGTTACCTGAGGTTTGGATGGCATGCATCTGTACCGATGCCAGCTCCGCCAAAATATCTGGCACTTCTTCAAGTTTTGGCCAGTTCAGCTGCATATTGGTACGGGTGGTCATGTGCATAGCCTTTATCATACTTACGGGTAATCTCAGCCAATTTGCGTAGCTGATAGCTGGCAAGCAAGCCGTAAGGAATGGCGATACGGAGCATAGGCGCATAACGCTGGATATAAAGACCGTTCTGCAAACGCAGCGGCAAAAATTGCTCTTCTGGCAGCTCGCCTGCCAAAAACCGTTCGGTTTGGTCGCGAAATTGGGCAACTCGTTCCTCTACCAAAGTCTGGTTAGCGTAATTATATTGATACATGACGTAATCTCAGTTTTGTTTTTAATCTTAAAATCAGCGACGAAAATGATTTGCGTGTGTAATAGGTTTTATTGCCGTTCGCAATGTAAATAATTCAGCTATACATCATATAAGCTTGTAGCCAGAAACATAAATTCCTTTCAGACATATCCATATCCAAACACAGCATAAATTTTCATAACGAAAGTTAGGTAGCCTATGCGTATCAAATTTAATGCCCAGTCGCTAGTACGCTACTTATTATCTAGCGACGGCTTTCTTCTCAGTTTTGTACATTTAATCGCTTTTGCATTTTTGCTCATCTCTTCCAACCATTCTTTTTATAAGAGGTTTTAATAACTATATGTCTCAAACTCAAAGCCAAACCCAATCACAATTCAAATCAAAGCTGGTTCCACCACATGGTAGTGCAGAGCTTAAGCCACTATTATTAAACGGTGCAGCACGTGATCAAGCATTAGAGCTTGCCAGCACATTGCCGACCATCACTCTAAGCTCACGTGAGCGTGGTGATTTAATCATGTTCGGTATTGGTGGTTTTACTCCGTTAAATGGTTTTATGAATCAAGCGGACTGGCAGGGCGTGGTAGACAACATGCGTCTGCAAAGCGGTGAAAACGCTGGCTTGTTTTGGCCAATTCCTATCACTTTGTCTGCGCCAAAAGAAACTGCGGATAGTTTGAGTCAAGGTGACAAAGTAGCATTGGTCGCTCAAGATGGTGAAGTCATGGGTATCTTGACGGTAGAAGAGACTTATACCATCGATAAAGAGCACGAGTGTCAGCAAGTATTTACGACCACGGATTCAGAGCATCCAGGTGTTCAGCAAGTATTAAACCAAGAAGCCGTCAATATTGCCGGTAGTGTTGAAGTACTTAGCGAAGGTGAGTTCCCAACGTTATATCCAGAAATCTACAAAACGCCAGCAGAAACGCGCGCAATTTTGGATGCTAAAGGCTGGAAAACAGTGGCGGCATTCCAAACGCGTAATCCAATGCACCGCTCACATGAATATCTGGCCAAGATTGCGATTGAAATCTGTGATGGTGTATTGATTCATTCATTATTAGGCGCATTGAAACCTGGCGATATCCCAGCAGAAGTCCGTCAAGAAGCTATTAAAACGTTAATTGATAACTACTTTAGACAAGATACTGTTATCCAAGCAGGCTATCCGTTGGATATGCGCTATGCTGGCCCACGTGAAGCGTTACTACATGCACTATTCCGTCAAAACTATGGCTGTAGCCATCTGATTGTCGGTCGTGATCATGCTGGTGTTGGCGATTACTATGGTGCGTTTGATGCGCAAACGATTTTTGAACATGTTGGTAAAGACGACCTTATCACTCAGCCGCTCAAAATTGGCTGGACGTTCTGGTGTAATGCTTGTAATGCGATGGCCTCTGATAAGACTTGCCCGCATGACGCCTCTGAGCACGTTAAAGTGTCAGGTACTAAGCTGCGTAAAGCACTATCAGAAGACGAAGATGTACCAGATAACTTTAGCCGTCCAGAAGTATTACAGATTTTGCGTGACTACTATGCCGGCATTGCAAAAGAAGAGCGTGCTGAGGTGAAACTAACGGGTGCATCTGCTGTATAAAGACTCATCATCAGTATAAAAAACTTGTATTAAGCCAGTCGTAAAAAAGGTGTCAGACTTATGGTCTGGCACCTTTTTGTTTTTATCACTATTTTTAAAATGGAAAACAACTTAACGCATACTAGCGCTGTCTCTTAAATATCTAAACCTGCTGCCAGCTTTTTATATTCTCCAGCAAGAGAGCCACCACCTGAGCAAAAATAGTTCAGTGCATATTTATCTGAGCTGTCGATGACGAGAGTGTCACCCTTAAATTGGAAAAAAAGCCGTACTGTCATTTACCTTTGCCTGAAAAATCGTACCGTGAGCAGTATCTTGTCCCATGAGTGTTGCCTTACCATCGAAATGACAAGTAGGTTTTTTGATATCGCTGCGTGAGCGAACTTTAATGTCAATCTGTCGATCACCATCTGCTCGTACCATCACGCCAACCAATCATAGCCTTGTGCTCGTTTGTCGTAGTCGGCAGTAGCGTAATCCGCTGAAACCTTGTCTCCAAGAATATTGTTGTTACTCACTGGCATGGCTAGTGTTCCACTAGTGACTATTTTAACAGCGCTGTGACTATCACTATTCACCGTAGGCGACATACTATTACAGCCTGTTAAAGCAGCTAGGGTAGAGGTCATCATTATTAGCCCTACAATAGAACGAAATTGACGGTATGAAGTATTCATATAAGGGCCTTTGGTCAAGTAGGAGGGTAAGGTTTGCATAGTAGCGAGATGATGAAAGTATCATTGATACAGCAAACTTCATAACGTACAAATAATGGTACAGCCTACCCAAATCATAGTCTACTTAATAAACCTGCCAGCAGTTATTTACCTCGTTTTATGCTTGATGCTGTAAAACGATTGCTAGCCCCACTTATGCCAACTTCACTAGTCGATAAGCTAATTCGTCACTAAGCGTTTGCTATTTATGCTGCTAGCATAGCTTGCATCATCCCGACAACCGAACTCAAAAGATTGTAGGCTCTGTGATGATGGTCAAGATTTTGACAAAACGCTTCTAATACCTTTATCGAGAGCATCATGCAAAAAAAATTCCAACAAATCAGCATTGCTAGCATTCAATCAACTAATAATAAGCCTGTAAAAGCGCGTGTACTTGCCACCAGCGGCATGCTCGCAGCAGCGATGATAATGACAGGCTGCAGTCCAACAGAAGCGACGCAAAATGACGCGACGAATAATGCAAGTGGCGGGACACAGGATGTCAATCTACTCAACGTCTCCTATGATGTGTCTCGCGACTTTTATAAAGACTACAACACTTTATTCAGTACCGACTATCAGAAGACTCACCCAAATAGCAAAGTAAATATCAATCAATCACATGGCGGCTCTAGTAAGCAGGCGCTCTCTGTCGCCAATGGTCTACAAGCCGATGTAGTGACCTTTAACCAAGAGAGCGATATGAATCTGTTGGTGGAGAAAGGCTTGGTCGCTGCTGACTGGCAACAAGCACTACCAAATAATGCCGTGCCGTACACCAGCACCATGGTGCTACTGGTTCGCGCCGGTAATCCAAAAAATATCAAAGACTGGTCAGATTTGGCACGTAATGATATCGATGTGGTCATCCCGAACCCGAAAACCAGTGGCACGGCGCGTTATGCCTTCTTGGGTGCTTATGGTTATGGCTTGCACCAATTCAAAGAAAGCAGTAATGAAAACCCTGTAAAAACCAATGATTTTATCAAAAAGCTGCTGGCAAACGTGGTTACTTATGACAATGGCGCACGCGCTGCGACGACAAGTTTTACTCAGCGTGGTCTAGGTGATGTGTTGATCACGACCGAAAACGAAGCACATTTGACTGCCCAGCAATTTGCAAAGGGTAACGTTGATATTGTATACCCGAGCTATTCGATTACGATTGCCAACCCAGTAGCGGTCGTAACGGCAGTGACTGAGAAATCCGGTAAGACGGAAGCGGCTGGTACTTATCTAAAAGGCTTATGGGATAAGCCTGCCCAAGAGCTCATGGCAAAAATGTATATGCGTCCAAGTGATGAGAAAATCCTAGCTGCTCACAAAGATACTTTGCCTGATATTGAAACGTTTGAACCTGTGGCTGTGTTTGGCTCATGGGCAGAGATTATGGATGCTTTCTTTGTAGATGGCGGCCGCTTTGATCAGCTGGCAACCACGAATTAGTCGTTAATTCTCAGTTTATAGAACTATCTATCTTAGCCGCTTTCAATGAAACGCGGACAAGATAGATAGGGCGCATGCCAGTATTAAAACCATCAATAAACAAACAGTCAGTTATACATACAGATTCTTTTAACAACTTATTGATATATCTAGCTTTGTTTACTGGTTATTCCCTTTTGGCAATAACATACGCATATTCATCATTAAACATAATAAGATGGCGCTGTTAGCATACTTGCATTACACAACAGACATCTTTGAGGTATTTATGACAGACATAGCTCGTTATCAACAGAAAAGTAAAACTCTTAGTGCCTTGAGTATTGCTGGCGTTGCTTTGACTCTTGGTCTAGCTGGCTGTAGCAACAGTGAGACTACTGAGGCCGCAGCTGATGGTTCAGCGACGACAGAAGGGCAAAATATCGAGCTACTGAATGTCTCATACGATGTGGCACGTGACTTTTATAAAGACTACAACCCTCTGTTTGTGGAGCACTACAAAGCTGAGAACCCAAACAGCAATATCTTAATCAAACAATCACATGGCGGCTCAAGTAAGCAAGCATTGTCTGTTGCCAACGGTCTACAAGCCGATGTTGCTACCATGAACCAAGGCTCTGATATTGAGCTGCTTGAGAAAAAAAGGCTTGGTTGAGTCAGATTGGGAAAGCAAATTCCCAGACAACGCAGTGCCGTTTACCAGTACGATCGTATTTTTGGTACGTAAAGACAATCCAAAAAAACATCAAAGACTGGGAAGATTTGACCAAAGACGGTGTTGAGATTGTCATGGCCAATCCAAAAGTGACAGGTAACGGTCGTTATGCGTTCTTGGGTGCTTATGGTTATGGTCTACATGCTTTTAATAAAGATGAAACAAAAGCTAAAGGCTACGTAAAAGACATGCTAAAAAAATGTCAAAGTCTATGAAAACGGCGGACGTGCCGCGACAACGACTTTCGTACAGCGCGGTATTGGTGATGTGTTGGTCACGTTTGAAAACGAAGCCAACCTTGCAGCAACTGATTTTGGCGCGGGTCAAGTAGACATCGTTTATCCAAAATACTCAATCAAATCAGAAAGCCCTGTGGCAATTGTGAAGACGGTAACAGATAAAAAAAGGCACTACAGACGCTGCCAAAGCGTATCTTGATTACTTATGGAGTGAACCTGCTCAGCAACTAGCGGCCAATCTATATCTACGTCCTAGCGTTAAGAGCGTGCTTGACAAAAACGGTGACAAACTACCGCCAGTTGAGACTTTCCGCCCGAACGATGCCTTTGGTACGTGGGATGAGATCATGAGCACTTACTTCAGCGATGGCGGTGTATTTGACCAATTGGCAATTAACGCGCCTCAGTAATCACTTGCTAAGTACTTAGAGCAGCTACTGCGCTAACCACTGAAACGGATTAACTCAGTTAATCGTACAGTCAGTCATGAAGCACCCCGTAAAGGACATGGTCGTACGCACTATGTCCTTTATATCATAAGCCGACCAATAATAATTTTGATAACAATGGTAACAATGGTCTTACAGTGAGCACCCTCGCTAAGTACCATCAGTTAGGCAATAGGACATCACTATGAGTGCAACATCTTCTTCTGCCAGTAAGCCCGGCAACAAAAAAAAGGTTGGCTGACCCGTTTGCGTCAGCGCAATGTGCTACCCGGGTTCGGTCTGAGCATGGGTATTACTGTCTTTAGCTTGTCGTTATTGGTGGTGCTACCGTTTGCCATGATGGCCTATACCACGACGCAGATGGGTTGGACGGGCTTTTGGGAAACCATTACCCAGCCGCAAGTCACTGCCGCTATCAAGCTAAGCTTATGGATGTCGTTTTTGGCGATGCTGACCAATATGGTATTTGGCACATTGGTCGCATGGGTACTTGTCCGCTATGAGTTTTGGGGTAAGTCACTGATTAATGCCTTGGTTGATTTACCATTTGCACTACCAACGGCCGTTACAGGTATCTCGCTTGCCACTTTATATGCACCTAATGGTTTGATTGGTCAATGGTTTGCCAAGTTCGATATTCAGGTTGCCTTTACGCCGATAGGTATTTGGCTAGCACTGGTTGTGGTGAGCTTCCCCTTTATTGTCCGTGCGGTGCAGCCCGTACTTGCTGAGCTGTCTGTTGAGTTTGAAGAAGCGGCTGCAGTATTGGGCGCTAATCGTTTGACGACTTTTCGTAAAGTGATTTTGCCAGAGTTGTTACCTGCTTTGCTAATGGGTGCAGGTATGATGTTTGCTCGTGCCACTGGTGAGTATGGCTCAGTTATCTTTATCGCGGGTAATATTCCGATGCAGTCTGAGATTTTGCCACTCATCATTATCAGTAAGCTTGAGCAGTTTGATATTCAAGGTGCTTCTGCGGTTGCACTATTTATGCTACTCATATCATTTGTCATCTTGCTGACCATTAATATCATGCAGTGGAAACTGTCGCGCCGTGTAGGAGCTCGCTAATATGCAAATATCTAATAGCTACGACTACCAAAGCAACGCCGCGACCAAAGATACGCCATGGATACGTCGCACCTTTATTGCCATTGCAGTGCTATTCATGATTGTCATGTTGGTCATTCCATTACTGGCTGTGTTTTACGAAGCCTTTAAAAATGGCTGGCAGTTATATATCGCCTCGTTGGTCGATCCTGAAGCCTTACAAGCCATCAAGCTTACGCTTATCACGGCAGGTATTGTCTTGCCAATTAATATGGTAATGGGCATTGCAATTGCATGGTTGGTCACGCGCTATCAGTTTAAAGGTAAGCAGCTGGTCACCACTTTACTAGATTTGCCATTTTCGGTATCACCAGTGGTTGCAGGTTTGATGTTTGTGCTGCTGTTTGGACTGAACTCTACTATCGGCGGCTGGCTTGAGAGTATGGGTTTCCAAGTGATATATGCAGTGCCTGGTATCATTTTGGCGACGCTATTTGTGACCTTTCCTTTTGTTGCGCGTGAGCTGATCCCATTGATGCAGACTCAAGGCGACTCTGAAGAGCAAGCAGCGCTCACGCTAGGTGCGACTGGTTGGCAGACCTTCTGGCATGTGACATTGCCTAATATCAAATGGGCACTGCTATATGGTTTGATTTTGACCAATGCGCGCGCGATGGGTGAGTTTGGTGCGGTCAGCGTGGTATCTGGTCACATTCGCGGCGAGACCAACACCATGCCGCTATTGGTTGAGATTGCCTATAACGATTATAACTTTACCGCTGCGTTTGCCTTATCGAGCATATTGGCTGCATTGGCCTTGGTGACGCTACTGATTCAGCAAGTCATGACCAAGATACAAGAGCGTAAATTTGCCAAGTCTGAGCGGCTTGCCAGTGCACCTGAGCTGCCAGTAAGTGCTAACGCAACGGTCACTACTGAATCGACGAGTGCGGACAGTACTGGAAAGGTATAACTGCCATTAGCTAATAAATGATGTTAATACTACGGATGCAGTCGCTACTCAGCTACTTGCCACGATACGACAAAAGATATAATAAGAGACACGATTATGAGCATTGAGATTCGCAACGTTAATAAAAAAATTCGGCAATTTTACCGCTTTGGATAATATCAATATCACCGTGCCAACTGGCAAATTGACGACGTTACTAGGTCCATCAGGCTGCGGTAAGACCACCTTGCTACGTATTATCGCGGGTCTGGAGTATGCTGACTCTGGACAGGTATTGTTTGATGAGCTGGATGTGACCAATACTCCAGTCCAAAAGCGCCATATTGGCTTTATGTTTCAGCATTATGCGCTGTTTCGCCATAAGAACATCGCGGACAATGTAGCCTTTGGATTGACCTTGTTGCCAAAAAACGAACGCCCGAGTAAAGCTGATATCAATAAGCGTGTGGCAGAGCTCTTAGACCTCGTACAGCTACCACAAGTTGCCAATGCTTATCCGCATCAGCTATCAGGTGGCCAGCGTCAGCGCATTGCATTAGCACGTGCACTAGCTGTCAAACCAAAGCTGTTGCTGCTAGATGAGCCGTTTGGTGCACTAGATGCCAAAGTCCGTAAAGAGCTGCGCACATGGCTAAAAAAACATCCACCACGAGCTTGGTATCACCAGTATCATGGTAACGCACGATCAAGAAGAGGCACGTGCGGTATCAGATGAGATCGTTGTGATGAATCAGGGCCGAGTAGAGCAGGTAGGCACGTCAGAGGAGCTGATACACCAGCCAGCCAACGCCTTTATCAGCGATTTCTTAGATCTTGTATAAGTATTTGACCTAGAGAGTTTTAGATATCAATAGTTGAGCAAAAAAAGACCTACGAAAGTAGGTCTTTTTTGGTCTGGAGCATTGCCGCAGATTTATGGTCTTAAACGCTTTTTATAAAGCACAGTTAAAGAACCAAAAATCTAAGCGGACACAAGCGGACAATCGTATCTAAGCAAGATCCGATACATCTCTACTAGTGCCTCTAGGAGTGATTTGCTCGTAGGTGATGTCTAAGATATCTTGACACCAATCTGGTAAATCATCAGCGACCTCATACCACATCCAAGTACCATCACGTACACAGCTCAAAATACCCAATTTTTTTCAAATGGTTTAGGTGGCGTGATATCGTTGGTTGTGGCTGGTCAAGCATATCTACCAAATCACCCACGCAACGTGCTTCTTTTTTTTAAAAAGAATTTGAAATATTTTTAGACGTGTCGGATCAGATAGGACTTTGAATAAATCGATAGGTCGTATCGTAAAATTATTATCAGACATAGGATAATTCCAATGGGCTTCGTTAATAGGGGTTCAGTATAACAGCAGTTATCTACAAAATCGATTAAAAAAATAAGCAAATTTACAGTTCATCGTCAATTCACTACCTTTGACAATATTCGGTTACACGCACACTTATATCCACTTACATAAATGAACTGCCTGTAATATAAGGATGCTGTCTCGAAAAATAAATATATCGAATGTGATTGAAAATGATAATAATTATCGTTATTATACTGCAAGCGATAAACGTGATTTCAACGACTAAGTTTTCATTGCTAAAAAACAGTAAATTATCCGTTTATCAATGACACTTATCACAAAGGTTTTTATATAAGTGTCGTATGCTGTCATTATCGAATAGTGGTATTCCGAGGAGCCAATCCATGTACGTATGTATCTGCAACAACGTAAAAGAAAAGCAAATCAAAGCAGCTATTGCTGCAGGTGTTGATACGCTCGATGGTCTAAAAGATACGCTCGATGTAGCAACGTGCTGTGGCTGTTGTGAGCCGATGGTCAATGACTACCTAGACGAACACCATGCAAAACTCGACAATCTAGCATACGCTGTTTAAATATTATCAATTATATACCTTGTAATATAATACGATAAAATATATTCAATATTCTGCATCTAACTTTATTATACCTAAAGGGTCGGGTGCAAGCGTCCATATAATCTCACTCAAACGCCAACATGTTACATAACACATATCAATACTAGTTGTAGCTAATTATGATTCTCAATTAGCATCTTATTCTTAGTTCATAACGTTACACCCTATACTGCGCCTGTATGCTACTATATTTACCTAAGATTAGAAGCCATTTTATTGATTTTGATTTTACTGATCAGTTTGCCAATTATGCTATCCTTATATGATAAATTGTGGATGTATGGTGATCGGTAAAAATAAATAGGGGAGTACGCGTTATGATAGGTAGCCAGAAAGTCATTGATTATTTGAATTTCTTACTAGGTGGTGAGCTTGCCGCTCGTGACCAATATTTTATTCATTCAGAGATGTACGCTGAGTGGCACTATGGCAAGTTATACGACCGTATCCATCATGAAATGGAAGACGAAACGCTACACGCACAGAATATCATTCGCCGTATCTTGATGTTGAGTGGCACGCCAAAGATGTCGGTCGACGCTATCCATATTGGTGCGACTGTCCCTGAGATGTTGCAGTTTGACCTAGATTTAGAGTACCAAGTACAAAAGCATCTAAAAGAAGGCATCGCACTTTGCGAAGCAGAGCATGACTATGTCACGCGCGAGATGTTGGTCGAGCAACTGAAAGACACCGAAGAAGATCATGCGCATTGGCTTGAGCAGCAGCTCCGTCTCATCGACATGATTGGTCTACCGAATTACCTACAAAGCCAAATGGCTGAAGTCACTCCTAATATTGTCTGATATCATCCTACGTATGAATAGCATTCACAGTATTTAGCATAAATAACAGAGATTAAGGGAGAAAGGTAATGACAGGGGATAAAGAAGTTATTCGCGCGTTAAATAAAGTACTTGGGCAGTCACTGATTGCCATCAACCAGTATTTTTTTGCATGCACGTATTGCACGTCATTGGGGGCTAGAAGCGCTTAATGACTCATTATATAAGCAATCTATTGCTGAGATGAAATGGTCAGACGACCTGATCGCTCGTATTTTACTGTTGGGCGGCTTGCCAAACTTGCAGGAACTGGGCAAAGTATTGGTTGGCGAAGATGTACCAGAAATCATTGAGTGCAATCTACGTCTTGAGAGACAAAAGTTCGATATTATTACTGATGCCGTCACCTTATGTGAGACAAAGTCTGACTATGTCTCTCGCCAGCTATTAGTCACGTTAAAAGATGGCAATGAAGAGTATGAAGACTGGTTAGAGACGCAGCAGGACTTAATCAAGAGTATTGGTGTAGAGCGCTACATCCAATCGCAAATGAGTGATGATGACGCATAATAGTATTAACTATTGATGTAAGTCGTAATAAAAAGCCAGTATGAGATTGATAATCCAATCGCTTACTGGCTTTTTTTCTGTCTATAGATAAGCTATTTTTAACGTTTCGGCTATATAGAATAGAGATGTGTCGTACGTAAAGTCTCACTTAATAGAAAGCTTTTCTCGATTGAAGACACGCCCTAGTATAAACCGCGGCCATCCTCAGGTTTTAAACGTAAAAAATACAGCCCCGAGAGAATGGTCAAAATGCCCAATATCCAATAAGTGGTTTGGAACGCTACTAGTGTATCCATCTGTAGACGCTCACGTAATAGATTCAATACAGCAGCACCGAACGCAATACCAAAGCTAATCGCTAGCTGCTGATTAACTGCCATTAAGCTGTTACCACTACTGGTTTGTGTGCCCTGTAAATCGCCAATAGTAATCGTATTCATCGCACTGAACTGCATGGAGTTACAGGCACCCATGATGGTCAGGATGGGTATAAACCATAGCCACTGCGAGGCATCATTAAACTGCGCTAGCACAATGATAAGCGAACCCATAAACAAGGTATTATAGACCAGTACTTTACGGTAGCTAAACCGCTGAATAATCTTGCTAACCCAAGGTTTGATACCTATAGCACCCACCGCAATCGGGGCAAGCAACCAACCTGCCTGCGAAGGTGAGTACTCAAACACCACTTGGAGTAACAAGGGCAGCAAAAATGGCACGGCACTGATACCAAGCCGCGTAAACAAATTGCCTGTAATACCAATTCGAAAGGTGCGAATATCAAACAAGCTGAGTGGAAACAGGGGAGCTGCTCGCCGTTTGGCATGCCAGACATACGCGCCTATCAATAGACTTGCGCCCAACCCAAGCAACAACCCATAAACTCCGCGACCTGTCTGTGAACCAAACTCGACAGCCAGTGTGAACCCGCAAGCAGCGGCAGCAAACAATACAAACCCTGTCCAATCAAGACGCTTAGTATCTTCATATAGCGCTGGCACCAGTTTTTTGCCCATAATAAAACCTGCCACGCCCATCGGTATATTGATCAAAAATATCCAATGCCAGCTAGCATATTGCACGATATAGCCGCCTAATACTGGACCGACTAGCGGTGCAACCAACGCTGGTATCACAGCGAAATTCATCACAGTGAGCAGCTTATTGCGCGGATAAGACTTAACCAATATCAAACGAGCGACAGGCGTCATCATGCACCGCCGATACCCTGTACCACACGTGAGGCAACCAAAAAATCTAGCGTTTGCGACGCCGCGCACAGTAATGAGCCAATACAAAAAAATGATGACCGCTGATAAAAATACGCGGCGTGTGCCATATTTATCCGCTAAAAAAACCACTGATAGGGATAAAAATCGCCAAGGTTAATGCATAGCTGATGACAGCCACTGCATCTTTAGTGGCGACTCACCCAACGCCTGTGCCATTTGTGGCAATGAGGTGTTCAAAATAGTAGCGTCTAAAATTTGCATAAATAGCGCTACCGCTAGTACGTAAGGTAGGTATTTATCTTGAGTCGGGGTGAGCGTTACCATGTGAGTCCCATTGAACGTCTCGTTATGGAATAAGAAAATAGCGGATTTGCGAGCAGATCACTATGCAAGCTGAGTAGTATAAGAAAGCCTAGCTCATAATAAAAGTGACTCAAAGTAACTGATATAAAATAACTTATATAAGAGCAACGATGCAAAGGATTGCTAAAAAAAGGCAAAGAGGCGAAACAGGACAAAGAAGTTGCTCAGTGCTAATAGTGTATCTCTCTTTACTTTAGCAGTAGAAACACAACATTGATTACAAGAGAGGACTTTAATATCGTTACGAGTTCTCGTTATAGTAAACCTTCGCGGCAGTCATAAATACAAACCGAGGATAAATTATGAGTCAAGATAATAATAAATACGTACCACCAAAAGTTTGGACACAAGATAAAGATAATGGCGGCAAGTTTGCTAGTATTAATAGTCCAACGTCTGGAGCTCGCTATGATAAAGAGCTGCCCGTTGGTGATGCTCCGTTACAGCTGTACTCGTTAAATACACCAAATGGTGTTAAGGTAAACATACTATTAGAAGAGCTGGCCGAACTTGGTATTGATGGGGCAGCATATGATGCCTATAAAATCGATATTTCTAAAGGTGAGCAGTTTGGCTCAGGGTTCGTAGAGATAAACCCCAATTCAAAGATTCCAGCCTTGGTCGATCATTCTACTGATACAGCGGGGGAGCCGATAGCACTCTTTGAGTCGGGTGCTATCTTAATGTATCTAGCAGAAAAGTTTGATAATTTCCTACCACTGGCTACTGGCAAAGCGCGAGCAGATTGTTTGTCTTGGATTATGTGGCAAATGGGTAGCGCGCCTTTCTTAGGTGGCGGCTTTGGACACTTTTATGCGTATGCGCCTGAACCTCTAGAGTACCCAATCAACCGCTATACGATGGAAACCAAGCGTCAGCTCGATGTATTAGATACGCATTTAAAAGATAATGAGTACCTGTGCGGCAATGATGAATCTGATTACAACATTGCGGATATGATTGTCTGGTCTTGGTATGGTCAGTTGGCACTAGGTAAGCTCTATGACGCGGCAGAATTTTTACAAGTAGAAGACTATAAACACTTGCAGCGTTGGGCTAAGAAAATCGCTGAACGTCCTGCGGTTAAACGTGCAGTAGCGCTAGAGCTAAAACCAATCGACTAAACTAAGTACTCAATACAGTTTAGATCTAACAGTACAGTTTAAGCATAAATAAACCTTAAACAGAGCAGCAAGGCTGATAAGCAAATAGCTTATCAGCCTTTTTATATATTCATAAAAATGAATATAACGTATGCTAGGTCTTCCTTTTTTATTTACACAATGATACATTAGTACAACAGATAGAAACACTAGTGCGTTAAGATAGCCGAGCACCATTACAATAGACAGGTGTTTATACTTCTTCTACTGAAAGGTGATGATTATGAAAGACAATAATTATATAAACGATATGTCGCTATCAAGAGGCGCTGATTTAACTGGTGTTAGTAGGTCAGGCATTATCTATGACGATAATAAGTATGATGACAATAGCTATAAAAACAGTGCCCAGTCTAATAAAAATCCCAAAAACATCACTGTAGAGTATTATTCAGAAAACATACCTAAAAAAAATAAAAGAACAACCCACCTATATGATAAAAAAATAAAATATTACTGCCTGTACTTGCAGCGCTTAGTACCGCTTTATTTAGTACCACCAGTATGGCCAATACATCGACTGAGTTTACCAGTCAAGACTGGCAAGTCGCTTGTGATAATACGCGTACGTGCCGGCTGGCAGGGTATCAAGCAGAGAATAACAGTGAGTTTCCGGTTTCTATATTGCTCGTACGCCGTGCAGGTGCAAATGCTGGCGTGGATGGTAAAGTAAAGCTTGGCGGAGCAAAGGACAGCTCTTCTAAAGCCTTAATGCAGCTCGGTAATCGTCATCGCATCTCGTTGTTTATTAATGACAAGGATTATGGTGAGACGAAGCCATATTCAGCCGCTGCAGGTAACGCTGAGCTTACTCAAGCGCAGGTAACTGCATTGTTAGAAGCTTTGACCAAATCTAGCAAGATTACGTTGGCCTTGCGCAATTCACGTTGGCAGCTCTCTGACAAAGGTGCCAGTGCTGCTATGCTAAAAGCCGATGAGTTCCAAGGTCGCGTTGGTACATCCAGTGCTTTTATCAAAAATGACGATGCTGCTAAATCTAGTGGCGGTATATTACCTCCCAAAGCCGCGCCAGTACTGCAGTTCATCGTTCCAAGCGCCAAAGCGGACGATGGTAATGACAAAAAGTTTGTGATGAGGTCCTCTCAGTTGGCAGCGTTGGTAAAAGGCACAATGAAAGATGCAGACAGCGTTTGTCCCAATCTTTCAGACAAATCACCTTGGCGTATCAGTCGTCTAAATGGCTCTCAGCTGTTGGCACAGCATGAGTGCTGGACAGGCGCTTATAACGCTGGAGCAGGGGTTTGGGTGCTCAATGATAGTAAACCTTATAAGCCAACGTTGGTTACGACCAATGCTACTGGCTACGATAAAGGCAAGCTTACCTCTGTACAAAAAGGTCGCGGCATCGGTGATTGCATGAGCAAAACCGATTGGCTATGGACGGGCCGTGCATTTGAAAAAAAGCCATGAAAGCACCACTGGACTTTGCCGCTTAATCGAGGCGGGCGGGGCATGGCAGCTACCTACTTATGTAACAGAAGTCAAAGTAGTACGATAGATAAACAGTGAGTAGCTCATTTGCTTTAGTTATTCAATTCTGCTGTAGTTATTAAATAAAACAACTAAACTTGTTTATTATCAACACTGTTAGTGCTTATTTACTCAGTAATTGAAGAAATAGGTACATATATTTTTTTATTGTGCTATACTGCGTCGCCACGTTAGCTTAGGCTTTCGTGAATTATGAGATTGATAACATCGCCTGCGATTTTGGGTCTAGGATGACCATAAGTAATTGTTGCCGATGATTTTGTGTACTTAAATAACCTTTTAAAATATCAGTTATTTTTGACTCATATCTTATCTACTGGCCTATAACTAGGGTCTAGATTGGTTGCTGTTTGCCTTTATCTGCTTTGGACAAAGCATTGATAATGAGCGTATATCAAGCAAGGATAAGACACTCGGCACTACCACCAAAATACGTCAGACAGCACGAACGCATTTATTATAAAGACGCTAAGCTCTATTGGCTTGGTTTCTGATTATCGACAATTTTATATTGCTCGGTAATGCTAATAAGAGCAGCGTGGTGAACGGTTATCAGTGGTATGCATCAAGTTTGCTGAATTTACAGCAACTTATACTTACCAAGGATTCTTATGACTGACATCTTATCTGCAATCGCCGCTGAAAACGGCATCATCGAAAGCACTGACACTCCAAATACTGATAACAATACTCAAGCGGCTGCTACTGACGCCACTGAAGAAAACAAAATAACTTTTACTGATCTTGGCATTGCTAAGCCAATTCTTACTGCCCTTGATCGCAGTGGCTATACCAATCCAACCCCTATTCAAGAACAAGCCATTCCTTTTGCTCTAGCTGGTCGTGACCTTTTATTGTCAGCGCAAACGGGTAGTGGTAAAACAGCGGCTTTCGTTATCCCTGTACTTGACCGTTTGAGCCGTGCTACTAGCTTTGACAAACTAACCAAAGCACTTATCCTAACGCCAACGCGTGAACTTGCTCAGCAAGTACATGACAGCGTTCGCACTTATTCTAAAGATATGCGCGGTCTATTTTGTGTACCACTAGTTGGCGGCGCACCATACAACGGTCAGATCACTGCTTTGAAAAAGGGCGTTCAAGTAATCGTTGCAACTCCTGGTCGTCTACTTGACCATATCAATGCAGGTCGCGTTGATTTGTCAAACCTAGAAGTATTGGTACTTGACGAAGCTGACCGTATGCTAGACATGGGTTTTGCTGATGATATCAGTGATATCCTTCGTGCAGCACCAATCGATCGTCAAACGATCATGTGTTCAGCAACTTGGGATGGCCCAGTAGGTAAAATCGCTGCTAGCTTCACTAAGAACCCTGAGCGCGTATCAATCAAAGTAGAATCTGCACACATTGAAGAAAAAGTGTACTACTGTGATGATTTTGATCACAAAAACCGTTTACTTGACAAAATCGTTTGCCAGCAAGATATGGAACAGATCATTATCTTTGCTGCTACCAAACGTAGCACTGAAAAACTGGCTAAACAGCTACAAGAAGCGGGCCATAAAGCAAGCTTCCTACATGGTGACTTGCCACAGAGCAAGCGTAACCGTATCGTTCAAGACTTGCGTAATGGTAAAGTAAAAATCCTAGTAGCGACTGACGTTGCTGCACGTGGTCTAGATATCCCAGCTATCTCGCACGTTATCAACTATGACTTGCCGCGTCAGACTGAAGATTACGTCCATCGTATCGGTCGTTGTGGTCGTGCTGGTCGTACTGGTGTTGCTATCAGCCTATGTAGCATGGATGATCGTCCACAGCTTAACGCTATCAACCGTTATTTAGATCGCAAAATGGAAGTATGTATCATCGAAGGTATGGAGCCTAAGAAAACTTACGTACCTAGCGAAAACAAAGGTAATGGCCGTGGCCGTGGTCGTTCTAACGGCGGTGGCGGTCAAGGCCGTGGTCGTTCAGGCGGTGGCTATGCTGGTAAATCTAGCGGTGGTGGTCAAGGTCGTGGTCGTTCAAGCGACAGCAACACTGGTCAACGCGCTAGCAATGACAGCGGTTATCAAGGTAAGCCACGTGACACGTCAGGCAAACCAAATGAGCGTTCAGGTGGCAAGCCGTATCAAGGCAAGCGCACTGGTGCCCAAGCCGCGGTGATAGCAATGGCGTTCCACGTGGTGAGCGTGCTGCAACTGGTCGCGGTCGTCCAAGCGGCAGCCAAGGTCGTCCAGCTGGTCGTTCTGACAGCCGTGGCCAAGGTCGTCCAAACGGCGGCAACCGTGGTAACAACTCGTAATACAGCTATATTTGACGATTAAAATCGTTGATTCATTAATCGTCTAAAGATAGCACTAAAAAAGCCAGATACTTGTTATCTGGTTTTTTTGCGTTTACCTGTTTTATATTGCTCAATAACGGGCGTATGACGTTACGTGTCTAGCCGTCACCTTGCTATTTATTCCGTCAAATACTACTCGGCAAATCCTAGCTAATAGTCGATGGCTGCTTGCAGGAGTTTTTTTGCCTTGTCTATACTGATTTACTTTTGCCCGTTGTAACTCTTGGAGCGCCTTGATGCCTGCCACCTCAAACTTAGCAATTGATAATTTGCCATTAGCCTTTGGCATCATCATGGCCATTATTGGTCTGGTTTTTTTATACCCAAGGCTTACCGGGTAAATTTTGGCGTCGATTTTATGCCATATTGCCTGGTATTGTGCTTTGCTGCTTTATACCAGCTACTCTAAATAGCTTAGGCGTGTTTGCCGATGGTATTGGTTCGCAGATTTATGGTTTTACTGCCACTTACTTACTGCCAGCAAGTTTGCTGTTGATGACCTTGTCCATGGATGTGCCTAAAATACTGGCTTAGGCTGGAAAGCAATCGCGATGTTTTTTGCTGCCAGTATTGCTATCGTCATCAGTGGCCCGATCAGTTTGGGAGTCGCTAAGTGGATATCGCCTGCGATGTTTACCGATGATACGTTATGGCGTGGGTTCTCGGCCGTAGCAGGCAGCTGGATAGGCGGCGCGGCCAACCAAGCGGCAATGAAGGAGCTGTTTGGGGTCAGTGATGATTTGTTTGGTATGATGATTTTGGTTGATACTACCAATGCCTCATTGTGGCTGCTGGCTATTTTGTTAATGGCGAAACATAGCGACAAGATAGACCGTTTTTACGCGCGGATACCAGTAGCATTGATAAAGTAGTCAAAGCAGTTGAAAGCTATGAGCGTGATCATGCCCGCCCAGCAACCATTAATGATTTGATGGTGATGTTTGGTTTATGCTTTGCCATGGTCGGAGTGGCGCACTTTGTCGGTGGCCAGATTGCAGATTTCTTTGCCCCTTATAGTTGGGCCGTTCAATATAGCTTTGCCAGCTCGTTCTTTTGGATGGTGGTAATTATTACGGTAATAGGTGTTATATTTTCGTTTACTAAGATACGTAGGTTAGATCATGTTGGCGCATCAAAAATCGGCACGGTATTTATCTTTGTATTAATCGCCGCGATTGGTATGCAAATCAATCTGGCTGGAATCGTCTCGCAGTGGCGACTATTGCTTATCGGTTTACTATGGATGAGCATCCATGTCGTTATCATATTTGCCGTTGCTAGAATCATTCGAGCACCGTTCTTCTTTTTGGCAGTTGGCTCTAATGCCAATACGGGCGGTGCTTCTTCTGCACCGATTGTCGCCACAGCTTTTCATCCATCGCTAGCGCCTGTTGGCGTGTTCTTGGGTATTTTAGGTTACGCAGTAGGGACATTTGGTGGTTATATCAGCACCAATTGATGCGCTTGGTTGTGTCTTAATGTCTAAATTTTCAGTTCTTGCTAAACAAAACCCGCCTTGATGCGGGTTTTTTATTATTAATGATTGGGTGACTTGAGTTATCGTTTTGTCTATCTATGCTATTGATATGTAAGCCTAGCCATGGCCACACATGAGTACGTGTTAACCTTTCTGCTAATTAAATAAAGACAACTAATCAAGTAAAGAAAACTAAGCACGTTAGGAATAAACAACGATTCGATAGGAACAATAACGCTATGGCAAATTCAGAAAAATTAGAAGAAAAAAACAAGTAAAACAAGCACAGTGAGAAATACCCTTTATAACCCTGACCAAGATAATATTCAGGTCAGAGGTGCGCGCGTACACAATTTGAAGAACGTTGATGTTGACTTACCTCGTAATGCATTGGTGGTCTTTACTGGTATCTCAGGCTCAGGCAAGTCGTCATTAGCATTCGGTACACTATTTGCCGAGTCACAACGCCGTTATCTTGATTCTGTATCGCCTTATGCCAGACGACTCATTGATCAGGTCGATGAGCCAGACGTTGATTCTATAGAAGGGTTACCACCAGCAGTCGCTTTACAGCAGAAGCGAGGTACGCCTTCAGTGCGCTCGTCTGTGGGTAGCGTTACGACGATATCCAATGGCCTGCGCATGCTGTACTCACGAGCAGGAGAATATCCGGCAGATCAAGGAATACTATATGCCGATGCATTCTCTCCCAATACGCCAGATGGTGCTTGCCCAACTTGTTCAGGTATTGGCCGCGTATTTGAGGTCACTGAAGAGTTGCTGGTGCCAGACAATACCAAGACCATCCGTGAGCGTGCGATTGCAGCATGGCCACCAGCGTGGCAAGGTCAAAACCTTAGTCGTATATTGACCACATTGGGCTATGATATTGATAAACCATGGCACACACTACCTAAAAAAACACGCGACTGGATTTTGTTTACAGATGATACGCCGACAGTGCCTGTCTATCCTGAATACAACATTGAGCAAACGCGCGATGCGATAGAAAAAGGCGAAAAGCAAACTATATGGGTACTTTTACCAGTGCCAAAAACTTCATTTTGCACTCTTTTGCTACCACTCAGAGCCCGCGTACTAAAAAGCGTGTCTCGCAGTTTATGCAGATATCTGAGTGTCCAGAATGTCATGGTAAAAAAACTAAAGAAAGAATCGCTATCGGTTAAGTTTGCAGGATTGGATATAGGCGAGCTATCACAGCTAACGCTAACAGAAATGGCGGAAAAATTAGAAGTAACCGCTTGTACCAAGGTAGCCGATAACACACCAAACCGCGAAAAAGCCATCGTCGCCCAGCGTATCGCCAGTGATATTCTCTCTCGTGTTGAAGCGTTGACAAGATTAGGGTTAGGCTATCTCTCGCTTGAGCGTACCACACCGACTCTCTCTCCTGGCGAGCTACAGCGACTGCGTTTGGCCACTCAAATTCGCTCGCAGCTGTTTGGCGTGGTGTATGTCCTTGATGAGCCATCAGCTGGTTTACATCCTGCTGATACTCAAGCATTGCTAGGGGCGTTGGATGAGCTGATTGCAGCTGGTAATTCTGTGTTTGTTGTTGAGCATGATGTGAGTGTCATTAGACATGCTGATTGGATAGTCGATGTCGGACCAAAGGCAGGTAGCATGGTGGCGAGATTATCTATAGTGGCCCTGTAGATGGACTTCGTAAAGTTGAACAGTCGCATACTGGTCAATACCTATTTGCCAATGCGACGTCTAACGCACAGTCAAAATCTAATACAAGGCAGCCGGCAGCCTGGCTCAAACTTGCCAACATTGAGCGAAATAATATTACAGGATTAGATGTTGAGTTTCCGCTTGGGGTCATGACCAGCGTCACAGGGGTATCAGGATCAGGCAAATCAAGTCTCGTCAGTCAAGCGTTGGTAGAGCTTATCAATGAAGCGTTGGGGCAAAAGACAGTCACAGAAGCGCCTGTCGGTGAGGCGGAATTACTTGAGCAAGAGCTTGAGTCAGTAACTGGCGGTGAAATTGTCGCTGGTATGGAGCACGTCCGTCGCCTTATTAATATCAATCAAAAAGCAATTGGACGTACACCGCGCTCTAATTTGGCAACCTATACTGGCTTGTTTGATGATGTGCGTAAGATTTTTGCGGCGACTAAGCAAGCAAAATCTCATGGCTATGATGCTGGCAGGTTCTCATTTAACACGACCAAAGGCCGCTGCCCAAATTGCGAAGGCTTAGGGTT
The DNA here is from genome assembly GCF_000586435.1 of Psychrobacter sp. JCM 18901. GTDB lineage: Bacteria > Pseudomonadota > Gammaproteobacteria > Pseudomonadales > Moraxellaceae > Psychrobacter. Next base: position 105,205 of record NZ_BAWH01000005.1, on the reverse strand, counting down.
TGTCAGTGTTGAGCTGTTGTTTCTGCCCAGTGTCTATGCACCTTGTCAGGTTTGTCATGGCCAACGCTATGACGAGGAAACGCTAGCAATCACTTATCGAGACAAAAACATCGCTGAAGTATTAAACTTAACAGTTGAAAAGGCTCACGAATTTTTTTGTTGATGAAGCGCCTATCTTGCGTGCATTAGAGGCGTTACTACAAGTTGGACTTGGTTACTTACGTTTGGGTCAGCCTGCCACTGAATTATCAGGTGGCGAAGCGCAGCGTATTAAGCTTGCCACCGAGCTGCAACGCACGCAGCGAGGCGACACACTATACATATTGGATGAACCAACCACTGGCCTACACCCTGCTGACGTGTCTATGCTCATGATGCAGTTAAATGGTCTTGTCGACGCAGGCAATACCGTCATCATGGTTGAACATGACATGCAAGTGGCAAGCAATAGTGATTGGATTATTGATATTGGGCCAGGAGCAGGGGATGCGGGCGGAATGATTGTTGCTCAAGGTACGCCATATGACGTTGCCCAATCGAAAGACAGCCGTACTGCACCGTTTTTATTGATGTAATAGAAATATATTTATATTAGTACGCGTCATTAAAATAAGTATGAGTATTAGAAATGGGGTTTTCTAATACTCATTTTTATAAATATAAATAAATATCTATACAGATGTCTCTTGCTGCACCTGCAAACGCTCAATTCTATCTAGATAAGCATGTCCTAGCTCCGGCTCTGCCGAGGCTATCCAAGCGGCATATCCTGACAACGTATTTAAAGTCTCATCCGCGCGTAATTTGCCGCCTGCCTCTAAGTTATGAACGGCTGCTCGTAACATTTTTTGATCTGACGAGATACCCTAGGTACGCCTTGTCCATTGACCACCATGCCTGTCACTTGTTGCTGATTGCCTTTACGAATCACACGTGTCTTGTCGTTATTTAACGCAAAACCTTCTTCGCGTAATATCTTATGGACTGAGCCGAGCAGTTGTCCGATTAGCTTATTGTGCTGCGTATCGGCTTGTTTTTTTGCAGTGCTGGTCGTGGATTTAATCGTTGTTTTAGCCTTCGATTTGGGTGTAGTGACTTCAATAGCGGGCACACTAAAGGTCAAGTCATCGGCATAACGGCTATAACGTAGGCCCAATTGTTCTGCCAATCCTGTCAAGCGGCGATCCAGATTTAAGCAAACGATGTTCGTTAATGCTGGACTGGTGGGTGCGCCTTGTGGCAAGGCTCTATCACCCAATGCCACATAATAGGTGATGCCATCTTGCTGTACCACTTGCCTAGGCGACTCCGTACAGAGTAATGCCAGTAATGTGGCAATTTGCTCTGGGTAGCCGGCATGACGGAATACGCCTTTGACACGGCGCCAGCTCACGCTAGGGAAGAAATCTTTGACATCAAGCTTAATAAGGAGCTCACTATTGCTATGTACTGCCGCGTTGGTCACGATAGATTTGCCGCGTACAAAGCCATGGGCGGCACCATGCGTCGTTAAGTTATTCAAAATATTATGCAAAATCCAGCGTTGTACAAACTTCAAACGTGGTATCGGCGACCATATTTGACGTGCTGTCCCATTGCGTTTGGCAATAGTAAAATGCGAATAAGACAGATTGGTGGCAACTTCTCTTTGATAGCACAATCCTTTTAACTGCGGAATGGAAAGGTTAACCGCTTCTGCTAACTCATTATGTTTATGCAGCAATGGCAGTTTGTTTTCAATCAGCCGATTGGCCGCGTCTTTTACGTCCCACTTATCGATACTGGTATCGTCCGTCCAATATATATGACGACCAAGATAAACCATGTGATGCGCTTTGTATGCTTGCCAAGCAGCTTTTTTTGAGACTTTTTTTCTTCAGCCGCCTCTTTTTTCAAGTCTTTTTATAGCGATCCCGTTCTTTTGCTCATGTTATCGACAGGTTGACGCTCGACCATAAAGCCTTGACTGACCAGCTGCTGCTGAACATATTGGTAACGTCCGCCTGCCAGCTCAATATCTTGCCATAGTTGCTGCCACTGACGCTCAAAAGGAGTGGATACTGGCTCAGGGCTGATGTAATCGTTATTGTTGGCTGTGTGTGTGGTCATACCTTACATCCCTTGGTTTTCGATAAAGCCTTTGGCTTCAAATCTGGCAATATGTTGTAAAAAAGCGGCTTTGGCTTGGGCAGGCTGATTGAACACCAGCTGCTGGCGCGTATCCTTGTCACCTATTGTTTGTTCAATGGTAATCTTCTTATGGGCGATGGTGATGTAAACATAAGCAATAGCGGTCTCTTGTGCGGTTAACGCTTGTGTCTTATCGCTTGTAGTCGCGTGTATCTGAGCAGCTGGTTGGGATAAGGCCGTTAAATCAAGCGTTGGTGCAGAAGGTAATGTCATCAACGAGCTATTGGATGCTACTTGTACGCTTTCTTGTTTGTTCTTAGGTTGATGTAAGCGCTTACTCGGTACGCGTTTACTCAAGACACGAGTGTCATGCCAACTGTCATTGCCCGTGTTATTTGGGTCGTATTGATTATATCTAAGTCGTAGCACAATAAGATGCGCGCACACGCCATGAGTGAGACGATGTTGCAAGTACTGCGGACAGCTACATTCCGCCTTGGTAACTAGCCCTTCATCGCCTAATTGCAGCTGGCTGTGATAAGTACGTCTGTCTTCTTCGACATGAATATCTGCACGAATAGTAATACCTTTGACAGCGACAGTCTCAACTGTGAATTTCTGCACAGCATCTGTACGGCCAATCAAATCAAAAGCCTGCTTTTCTGCTTCATTGTGATAAGCGAACTGTGCCATATCAAGCGGCACTTGGCTCAAAGGTCTGTAGTGATACAGCTGCGTCGCCATCTCATAGCGAATTAAGCCTTGCTGAGTACCTGACAGTAACCACTGCTGTACTTGTGAGTGAGAAACAGGCACAGACGTTAATGAAGCATCTGCTGATAGCGACTTTACCAAATCGTCTAAAGTGCTAGGGGTGCTCGCCAGTGTTTTGATTAATACAGACAAGCCATTAGCGTCATCGTTGCTATCGTTATGGCTGTCTGAAAGGTTTTCTTCACTAGCAGTCAATGTATTATGCAATGGGCGTTTGGGTAGCAATAAATCAAAATTCAACGACTGTGACCAGTTGGCTTGGCTAAAGCCTGTCATAGCAAAGGTAAAATGAAAGCCTTTGCCTTTTAGTGTCCAATAGCTTGGCATGCCTTGCCCCAGTATCGATACCGAAACGCTGTCAGTATGCGGCAACAGACGTTTTAATAGGCTGAGACGACGGCGACCCCATAAGCGAATGAGCTTTGCTTGTTGACCTGGATAGGGTTTTTGCTGTTGGCTGATTTGGCTTGTGACAGTAATATCAAATGGCTCTAATATAATCACTGGCAGCTGCTGGGGTCTAAGCTCAATTAATAATCCACGGCGTTTGCCTTTGATATCAGCATGCATACGCAGCTCAAATAGCACGTTATACAATGCGATTGGATCGAGATGGATGGTGTCTTGTGGTAATTGACCTGCAGACTGTACTTGTAGCAGCGCTCTGATCCAGCTTTTTGGCACGTTGATGCGCTTTTCTATGATCTGTTTTTTTACGGTGGGCTTGGTTACTGTACTATCAGTATCTGCTTCAGCTGTTTCTGGTTTGGCTTCGAGTAACTGTAAGCCGACCGCTTCATGACCAATGTCTAATATCGTTTGTTTATGATCTCGTATTTTCTCAATACCGTTAAACAAAGCCGTACTGTAATCAATACTGGTGGTACCAAGGGTAGCTTCGGCACTTTGCTCAAAAATTTCATTGGTCAATGTCAGTTGGGCATAGCAGCTTCATCACGGCTAAACACCTCAAAGCTGACACCTTGCTCATGCACCTGAATAATCGGGTCCAAAATACAAAAAGCCAGTGGGTCGTTATTGAATAGCCACGTGAAATAATCACGCTGCGCAGTAAACAGGTTTTTATTGCTGCTGGCACGGCGCATCTGCATAAATACCATGTACGCTGAGCGGTCTTTTGGCACATAGCGATAATCACTACTGACCACATCAAATAAGGCTAGCAAACTGTCACGAAAGACAAGGGGAGACTTGACCTTACCGTGGAAGTTAACCTCCGATCGATTCAGCTGAGCAAATAGTGCCACATGCTGAGTGTGTTCGCTTGTTTGCGCCTCCGACAGTGAGTCTGACGATTCGTTAACTTGACTGATTTGGCTAGGTGCGGCGTAGTCTAACTGCATCATCAGGCCATCAGTGTTTGCTACTATTTCTGACTCTGTTTCTGATGCTTGGTCTAATTGATTGTCTATAGTCATTGACTGTCTCCTTCACCCTGATTGCTTTTTTGACTGCTGTCCTGACTATATGCCAACGGACGCTTTTGCTGTGCTCGTATCATGGCACGTTGCCAGCGGCGTAGTACTTTATAAGCAAGCTTCTGAATGTCTGAGTTTTCATGTGTCATGAGCGTCGTCAGCCATTGTTCAATATTTGGGTTATATAGCTGCCCAAGCGCTTCGATAGCACGGATACGAACCGTCATCTCCATGTTGTCATTACTTGCACAATAATAAAGTGCGTCAGCGTCTTTTGCTTTGATCCACTGTAGTAGCTGCTGATTGATTGGTATCTCGGTAGACGAGCCCGTATGTTTTAGCGCATTGTTTTTCAGCGCATTTCTGACTACAGTTATTATGGATTTTTGGGTAGATGTACCGCTTTGTTCAATACGAGCAATCACAGTTCCTAGCAAGGCTTGGTTGTCGTAAGTGAGCTGCGATTGAGTTGCTGTCGAGACAACATTCAACGTTGGCAAGATACTTGATAGCACTTTATCGTCAGCGACAGGTCTAGCCAGTAGTGCCAACAGCGCTTGCTGCCACCAATCACTGACGGTCGTAGAGAGCAGTGGAATGGAGGTGATGGTCAATGGTTGACGAGCATCATTGAGCCAATCAAGCATTGCCACGATCTGCTTAGTAGCCGCTTTATCGACAGCACCTTTGGCAATGGTAATGGACACATGACGCATGATTAGCCAAACCAGCTGTTTGATGGTGCTACCCACTTGTTCAACCATCTCGATCCACTGGTTGTTGCTGATAGTAGTCGGACTGCGGTTGATGGTGTCGATAAGCGTATACCATTGCTCGCTTGCGCTGTCAAAACGCTGCTGCAACGTCGCAACCATTTCTTTGTCTAGATAGTTAGTTGGATACTGGGTCAGATAAGACAGTCCAATATGCTGAGTCAGTGTGTTACTACTGGTAATCAACGCGGTAAGCTGTGATGCTGGCATGTCTTGCTTGGCCATAATGGCATTTTGTAGAGCCGTCAAAGTATCGGCTGGTAAGTGCGCGCCATGCTGTGTGATGAATGTGGCTAGCTCATCGATGCTGCTATGACCGATGATACGTTTTAGACTCAAACGCTCAGTCGCTTCTACAAAGTCATTGTTATGGCTTTGTATGGTTGCCCAATCATAAGGATAAATCTGCGCTGCAAGACTGCCCCAAGTTTTTTGCGCTGCATTGTAAGCCACCATAAGCACATCACGATCTAGGTTGCTTGTCTTTAAGATATCTAACATTAATGCTTGATTGGCATCGCTATCATTCATCTGTAGTAGCCATACCGCATGCCTTTGTGGACGGAAAAATATGGCTTTATCAAGATGAATGCGTATATAGTGGCGTATTGCTTCCCAAGCAGGCGTTGTGTTGAGCCAGCGCAGTCCATTTAACCAATGGACAATGCCGGGATTGGTGAAATGGACTGCGGGGTCTGACAAGTGCGATTTTAATAGCTCAAAAATATGCGGACTATGCTCAAAGTCACCACCTTGTGCAAGGCGGCCTAAGGCTTCACTGGCCACGTCTTGCAGGTAATGCTCGTCACCTTCAGCCAGTTTGATTAACTTATCATAGGCTTTGTATAAGGTATGAACCTGTAAGTTTTTATCAGCGTTGTCCACAGGCGAGCTAGCATTAGGCGAGTCAGCATTTTGATTGTTATTGCTGCCTAGTAGCTCGCCAATGGCTAACACACTGCAGCTGCGGAACTCCGCATCAGGGTTATAATCGATCGTGGCCATCAAGATATTGACCCCATCAGCATGACCGCATTTAGCGAGTCCTTCAGCCGCGGCAAATTGCACATCAGCGTCTTTATTACGCAGGGCGTTTTGTAATGAGGTAATGCTGCTATGTCGTCTTTTGGCTCGATATGCCAGTGCCTCTACCAATTTAAAGGTATAGTTAGCTGGCATCTGCTCGTAGGCTAGCGCTAAAGCGGTATCAATGCGCGAGGATAAATCGCTGTCGCCCGATTGTACCCATGTTAGTGACGGTAATAGCTGTGCGGCAAGCGCATAATCACTATGATTCATAAGCGTAGTAAACAGTGATAACAAGACTTGCGAGTCTCTAGGATGCTGACGTTGTAACCAGCGCGTGTCTTCACGCTCGTCCAAATAATCCTCAATTTTTTTGATCGTAACCACTGATTTTTACTAAGGTATCAAATAAATATTTACGCTCTTCTTTATTTTTTTGCGGCGTGTGCTCAAACAGACTTTCTAAACGCTGTAGTAATGGCGCCACGAGATTCGTGTTACGTAGGTCAGCGATATCTGAGTAGATAACTTGTTTGGGTTTGTTGATATGGGGATCGTCAAGTAAGGCTAATAATCGTAAGTGCGCTTCATTAGCAACTTGTTCAGCAGTCGCAATATCAAAGCTACTCTTTAACTGACCTTCTAAAGTGTTCTTATTGATGAATTGGTACGACGTGAGTGCCTCAGTAAGTAATTTCCAGCTACGATATCTCTCATTACTGGACTGAGCGTCTTCAGCAAAATCAAACAAGCTATCAAATAGCGTGCTGTCCGCAAAGAGTACGTCATGAAACTCGATCAGTTGACTCAGTGCTTGATATTTTGCATTCCAATCATCACTCTTCACAGCATGCAGCAAAAACGTCAGCTTTTCTTGGCACTGCACTGACGGCGATTGACTGTTTGCAAAGGGCGTGACGATAACTTGTTTCCATTCAGCAACGATCTGAGGCAGTAACGACTGACAATAAGTCTGTAGCCCAAGCAAGCTGGCTGGCAGATGGCCTAGTCGGCCTTTTAACAGCTGATAGGTCTCTTCTGCTAAGGTGTGATTATTGGTTTTTAACAAATCAATGAGTTGTTGATCAGCGCTACTACTGACAGTAGCTGTATCCGATGGTTTGCTTTGCTGCTGTACGGCATTGTTATTTGCGGTATTTAGCAATAGATCCAAGCCGCGTTTGACCATATCACGGTAGGGCGTACTCATTGCATAGTCAGCCAGCTTTTTGGCAGGCATGTCCAGCTTATACAAGCATGCCCAAGCCAACTCACGAGTGTCAAAACTACTGTGGTTGAGTAATGGTAACAACACGCGACTGGTACTGTCTCGCCAGTCCTCATCGTTATTAGTGTTCAGCTGCGATGGTTGAGTAGCAAGCCACATTAGCCCTCGAATGGCTTGGTCTGTGGTGCTGCTATTAGCATAATAATCGTCGCCTGCACGTATGACACCAATCCAAGCGCCAAAGGCAAGAGACTGGTATGGATAATGCACTTCCTGACTATCTTGTTGTTCAGTAGGAGAGCTACCGACTGTTTGCGCATTGCCTGCCATATTAACGGTGGCCGTAGCGGGGTGAGTACTTAACAATGCCTGTAAACTGCGTTGCCATTTTTGTAATGTCTCAAAAACATCGTCCTCATCGTCATAATAATCATGAGCGAGTAATTCAGATAAGTGGCAAATGACACTAATGGTTTGGGCGCGTACCAATGGTTGCTGATGGCGACTGAGGTTGGCGAGCTGTTGTAAGTTTTCGGTACTGACGGTTGTCAGAATACTTGTTCGGATAGAGGCCGTATTATGCGACTGTCCTTTAACACCACCTTTATATACCGTGTTTGGCATGGCATCTATCATCATCGTAATGACTTCAGAGTGAGAAGATAAAATACTGCCTAATTGACGTGACAAATAATCACTTAGGTACTGCCACGTTGACGATAGTGCTTGCTGGTTATTGCGTTGTTGTACGTCATTCGGGTAACGAGCGAGTATATTGGCGTAGACTACTGCCGTGTCATTATCAGCAAAGCTTAATGTTTCTATCAGTCGATTGGGCCTGACAGTGCTGGTAGCGGTCTTTTCAGGAGCTTGCCTGCCACCTTGCAAGCCATTCTGTAAATCATTAAATATCAATAACAGTCTGGCTGCTACTGCATAGGACTCTGACTCAAACAAAGGCTGTAATTGTCGTGCATGTGTAATACCTAAACCGTGCTGCGCTTGAAGCCAATAAACAGGCATTTTTGATGCTACCAGATTGCTATTGTCGATATTGCCATAAATATCATGAGTCAACAAAGCCTGCCCACGCGTATCACCTAGGATAGCCAAACCAAAATTGGCACAATGGCAAATAATGGGGCTCTCATCTTTTTGCCATTTGAGCAGCAGATCAATATCGTTTACAGTCACCATGAGCGTGAGTGTTGGAGCAAGTGATTTAAAATCGGCGTCAGGGTGGTGTAAATATTTATCGTACCAGTTAAGCGCGTTGTATGTTGAGGGATAAGCTAGCTTTGATAAACCAAATAATGCTTGGCCTACATGACTGTACCACTGAGTATATGTTTCACTTTTTTTGTCCTGAGAGGGTATTGGTAGATCTAAGTAATGCTTAAAGACTTGGTACGCTTGCTCATCACTTCGCTTTGCCTGTTCTTCGTCAGTGTATAAGCGTGATTGGCTGGCCAGCAGTTGAGCGACTGTTAGCTGAATATCAGGATAAGGACTGTTGAGGCCGCGGTAATCAATGCTTCGTGATGATTAGGTTGATCATCGGTGCTACTATCATCTAGGCTACTGTAATCCGCTAAAATAGTAGGCTGTAAGTCTGTCAGCGCCAAAGCGACCGTCAAAGCTTGTTTACGTAGCTCAATACTGTCATCAGCGAACATGGCCACTAGAGCTGGCGTCAGTTGTGTCAGCTGAGTCGTATTGGCTCTGGCTTGCACTGTCGTAAGGGCCAGTTGCTTAGTGTCCGCATAAGCTGGCAAGTGCATTTAACATGACGTCAGCAAACCCTAAGTGTTTGCTCTGTTTCAATGCGATGTCAAAGGCTTGCTTACGGATAGCGGCAAACGTATCCGCAAAGAACAGGGTCAGGACAGCTTGATTGGTCTTTTGGTGATTCGTTTCTTCAGTGTTATTGGCTTTATTTGTTTTATGCTTCGAGTTCATCGCTAGCAGCAGTCGTTGCCATTCTTCTATCGCCACTTGATGCACATCTTCAAAGAGGCTTTGCTGCAATAGCTCAATGATGTCAACGATGGCGCTGTCAGATGACTGCTTAAATTGGCGGTTTAATAGAACTTTAACCACTTCTAACCGAATACTGGTAAAAGGGTTATTCAATGCCTGTAGCAGTATGTCTGTCATCTCTAATGACATCTGAATACTTTTATCACTGCTATCACCACTATTTGCGCTATCCGGTGCGACATGCTTTAAAAACAGTGCTAAAGACTGCTCGTGAATGTCTTGATGTTTAGAAGCAAAACCTGTCGCTGCCCAAGACAATGCATTGTCTGCTAACTTGCCATAGGCTTGCATGGCGACTTGGCGCACGCCAGCGTCCTTATCATCTAGTAATGTCGGTAGGACTGCTTTGGCGTCTTCTATATTTAAATGACCAAGCGCTGTGGCGACACCAGCACGGATGATGGCACTGTCTTCATGGCTCATTAGGCTAATCAGGGTGCCAAACGCTCGTTTGTCTTGTAGGCAAGCCAGCGCATACGCCGCTCGGAAACTGATATCTTCGTGACTATTGCTTAAGCTTTGTAATAAGGGTTCTAACGTGTCATTGCTTAGCTTTATAGATTCAGTAGCTGGCTTCTTGGATTTTGCCGTTTTAGCCTTACTCTTAGATGCTTGAGTACTATCTGCTTGCGAGATAAAATCTTGCGTAGATAAGGTTAAACGGATCGCCTCATCGGATTGTTTAACATTATTATTATTCGCCGCTGTACTACTAGCGTTATCTAGTAGCGTGCCGCGCAGTAAGCGAAAGTCATCAAAATCAGTCAGGGTACGTAATGTTTGCGTGTCACCTTGCTGTTTCAATGCCTCTATCAACTTAGGCTGAGACAACAATGAGACGTAAAACGCTGTTTGCCTAATCTCTGTATTACGATGATTCTGTAGCAGCATCAACTGACGCGAGACTTCAAGATGGTTTAGCATACCGCGCTGATACAGACGAATCAGTCCTGATTGGACAATGTCTGACTGATTGCAGTCTAATGCCATCAAATCTGCTTGAGGGCTGTTGTCAGGCAATAGTGTCTCAAGCGAGGCCAATGCTTGCTTACGAATATTTGCAAAACTGTGTGACAACGCGTCTCTTAAAATAGGCAAGATGCGGCGCTGGCTTGTGGCATCCTTCATCGCGACCTTTAGGTAACCTTGTAACGCAGAAGCCACCACCTCTTCGTAGTAACGGTTTTTAAAGGCTTCTTCTAGATAATGCAGCGGGCGCTTCGCCGTATTTGCGCGATCGGCCAAGGCATGAAAAGCAGCAAGGCGTACTTTTGCACTGTGCGCCGAGCTTAGTTGCTGCTCTAAAATCTGTGCAGTTTTATCAAGATTAGTAGTCGCAACCCACTGTACCAATTGCAATGCTTGATTGGCCGTGAGCGTGTCGCTATCAGCAAGTAATTTTTTTAACCAGCTCTAACGTTTGGTTATCTGCTTGCGCCTGTAGCAGCGCCAATCCTTCTTTAAACGACACATCATTATTATTTGACGTATCTGTCAGTAACTGGCTGATTCTCTGATAGCCGTCTTTGATGATATAAGTGACTGGGAGCAACTTACTGTTTTGTGCCGTACTATTCTGTGACGTACTTTTAGTATGGTCAATAGGTATGAAACGTAGGCTCTGATCGGCACTGACTACGATGAGCGCTGGTTGTTCAGCGTAAGAAGATAAAACGATCTGTCGAGCCTTGGTTAGATCCTCTTTACAGCTGTTTGGCTGACCTTTATCAAATGCCCATGATTTGACGCTCTTGTCATCGGCGGCAGTGAAGAGCCGTGTGTCTGAGACACAAAGCGCCGTGATCATTTCGCTGTGTTGGCTAGACTTAGTTCTATCAACAGGATGCAGATCGCCTTGGACATGAGTACGGTACAAGCACTTATCTGCGCCTGCTGAGAAGAAGTACTGGCCGACTGGCTCAAAACAAAGCGCGTTTACTTTACCTTGGTGGAGCTGTTTGCGACTACTTAGATTGAGCTGAACGCCATCTGAGGTCCATTGATAGCTACTAACCTCTCCCGTTTTATCTGCTACGACTAACCACGAGCCATCACTTGACGTTGCTAGCGCTGTTAATGCGGATTCTTTACTTGATGCTGCTATAGAAGACGAATAAGGCTCAATGATGACAGTACTGCTGGCTTGACTATTTTGATAAGGCCATACCACGAGGTGTTTGGGGTATAGAATAGCCAACGCATCTTGTAGCGGCGCCATGGCTACGGCACGGCCTATAGCACTGTTGTTATCTTCAGGTGCATCAAGCAAGGATGTAGCACTGGTCTTCTTAACTTTCTTGGCTTGCCAATCCGTTTGGTAAAGATGACCATCGTCACCAATCATTACCACCGTACTGTCATCTATTTTGATGATGGCTTGCATCGCACAAGGCAGTGCAGTTGTCGATAAGCTGAATTGCTCACCTTGTTGATCAAGGACGTATAAGACCGTAGCAGATGCTCGCTGCTGGCGAGTAATAAAAAGACTGCGCCCATCTTGCTTGCTTGTCTTTTGAGTTGCCGCTTGGGTGCTGTTGGCCTTACTGACTAGGCCAATAATTTGACCCCAATAGGGGAGGGTTATTGTTTTCATGGTGTTATCTCAGTTGAGGTGACGTCATATTTTTTTGAGTATTTAAGCTTGCTAGTAGCTATTTATCTATATCTGTCTGTTCGCCACAGTCGTTAAGCAGATGCAACTGGCTGCAGGTTTTTAGATAGCTCAGGATAGCGATGCAATAACCGTGTGACTGCAACCAAACACGCATGACGCTCCATCTTGCCTGCCGAGTGTGTAAAGGTGAACAGTGTGGGCATAATGAGCGCCGCAAAGGTGCTGTCAGCCAATGCCACATCACGGAACGTTTCAATCAACGCCAATTTGGCACGACTCGCAGATATGGGTTTTAGCGTGATATTGTTATCTGACTCAGCTGCTTCGTATGACTGTGATGATGAGCGCTTATCTGAATAGCCTTGTTGCTTATGCTTATTGCTGTCACTAGCACTTGGCTCTTGCGAACCGCCTAGACGTCCAGGTGGTAGCTCAAAGAGACCACGGCGTAGCAGCATCAATAATTGGTCGACTTCTGCAGGCAAGCTTGCCAAACGTCTATCTGACTGTTCTGTTATGACTGGTTGAGCGCTGTTGTCTTTATCTGGTGCAGTATCTTTATCTTTACTATCGCTACTGGTTGGTTGCCAGTTTGGGGATACGTGACGCGCCTTGTAGTGTTTCCATAGCATGGTCACGGCGGCATAACGTACTTCACGGTCTGTGCTTTGGGTCAATCGATATAAAGACTGCACATCTTGGAAATTGGCATGACGCTGCAGTAAGGTGATACCGATTTGGCGAGCGACTCGCGCTTTGCTTTCAATCAAAGCATTCAACATGCCAGCATTCAATTGTGCTGGCTGAACGTGGTAACGTCGATTGGCAACGGATGGCTTATCCAATAGCGCACGCTTCAGCAGTTGCGTGACCTCAGTATAGGGAGATTCTGCCATCATCAGCCATAGGGCCGGCGTCGGTTGCCACGTCGCCATTTCATACTCACTCAGTAATAAGCCAAATGCTCGCAGCTGGCTGTTACGGTGTTGCAATAAAGGAATGACGCGCTCCGCATCAAAGAACGAAGAAGGGATAATCGCATCGGGATCGACTGGTCTGTCTGTCAGTGCCATACAGATCTGTTCATGATGATGACTGAGGTAGCTGATCGCAAGCTCACTGATAGGTGCAGTAGCATCATCTGTTGCCATATGCCACAGTGCATTGGCACCTGCAAAAGTATCGTCTTCAGATACCTCTCTAGATTGACCACTTAACATCTGCAAAAATGCGGTTTCGGAGATAATCTTTAGCGGCGCACCATCGGCGATTAAGCTTTCGGCCTTAACTTGCTTGCTACCTTTACGGCCATTGCCATATAATGGTGAACCATCATCACCGATGACCAAGTAATCTAACTTGCCGTTGACGGCGCTGCTAATAGCACCATTAGCCGCTTTCACAACTTTTTCGGCCTCGCCACGAGTCATGCTTTGCATCTTGCCTGTGAATAAATAGCGTTGGCCGGTTAAATCTACTTCAGTAGCAGCATCGCTATTTGAGTCTTTATTGTCAGTGCTATTACTGGAAGCGTTATCAGTAGAGTCGCCTTCATTGCTGTCGAGATATGCGATAAAGTCGGCAGGCAAGAACCCTTTGTTAATGCGTTCAATCGCAAATTCACGATAGAGTGCTTGTTCGCTATGCGCAAGGTTCATAAGCCAGTCGAAACCTAAATCTATCGGCGCAAACCGACGCACATCAGACAGCCAATCTCTCACGTTTTCTGCTAAGTACTCATCAAAAGCTAAGTGCTTTTGCCAGTTTTTAATAGAAGTATCAGCAGATTTTAATCGTTCAATATATTCACTCACTTGCCAATCAGGCTCATAGGCAAGCGCATGCCAATAGCTCATATCAAGCGTCGCGGCTGACAGTACATCTTCATCAAACCAATCGGTAATAGTCGCTTGCGATAGTGGATGTAATAGCAGTATTTGCCACACGTCAGCGTTTACTTGGCTCAAATCCAAACGTCTGAGCTGGTCCAACGCAAAGTTCATGCAGTCGCTGTCGTTATAAGCAGAGAAGTCCTGTTGCTCTGGTATGTCTAGCTGCTGGGCAATGCGAATAAAGTATTCAGTCCCTAGTTCTTTGGCACTATAGAGCTCAGGTAGTTTTTTTTATGGCAAATTTTACGCTGTGTGTTCTACCGCTGGTCAATCGTTCAAAAAACCACTCAGGGGTTAAATCGCGCCTTGTAAAGTGTTTGCTAAGTTGTTTGCTCGCGGTTTGATAGTGATGTTCGGTATCTAATAACTGCCCCCAACCGTTGACACCAATATCAGCAACAAGGTCACGACTTAAGATATTGTTGATGGCAAATGCTCTAACAGGCTCATAATCTGACATGGCTAGTAGCATCAGCTCAGTGAGCGATAAGTCTTGAGCGTAGCTTTTGGCATAGCCAATCGCATATTGATAGGCGGCAGGATAGTGTGAATGGAGTAGCTGTAGCACCACTTGATGCAAGCCCAATGTTTTAAATTTAGACTTTTCAAAATGCGGTGAGTTTTCTAATAGCCAAACAATCATCTCATCACGCGCTTTGCTATGTGCTTGTCCGGCAGATAAATATTGTAGCGTTTCACCACTCACATCACGTAATTGGGTCTTAAAGTCGTGTTTTAGGCTATCGGTTGCGAATTGTCTGATAGCCTCATTTTGGCGATAGCAATAGCTGGATAAGTGGTTCAGGGTCTCGTTGCCACGCCTCAGCGAAGGCGCGACCTTTGGCATCAAAGAGCTTGCGAGGTGAGCGACTGCTGAATCGATTGACACCATAATCAAGACTGTTATGGAAACAGATATGATTGAGCACCCAGCTGTTCGTTTGTTCGAGGCTGCCTGCCATCATGGTTTCGTCATAGCTGGCGAGTACAGAAACGGCGGCATCAATGTAGCCAATTGGCATTTGCTGTCCTAGCTGGCGCAAATAACGCCATGCTCTAAGGCTCATATAGGTTTTGGTCGCTAGGCTGACCGCAGAGTTGGCGGTTTGATTGAAACGCTGTAAATCAATCTTGGCGGCTATTTGCCCAAATATCTCATAATCTTGAGAAAATTCTGCTTGCTTATAAATGCGCTTTAAACCTTTCCACACACCGTAGCTGACTGGCAAAGCCGTAATGGCTTGTTTTAAAATAGTTCTAGAATACGCGCTGCCATCTTCCCACAGTGCGGTCAGTATTATATGAATCTTATAGCGATCTGGGAGGGGGTAGACGCCTTCGTTTGCTTCCAATTTGGCAATCATTGCCACGCGCTCTGCAAACTGTACTTCGGGGTATTGCTCCCGAAATTGATGACTAAATATCTTATCTAAAAACCGATCAAAAGTAAGCTCATGCTCAGGGATGGGCGTCTCGGGAATCGCATCAGCTTGAGTTGCCAATGTACATAATTTATCGACCAAACTTGGATCTTGGGCTTGCCAAGCTTGCTGAATTTGTGAAAATGACAGACTCATAGAAATTTGCCTTAATTTTTATTTTGTCAGTGCGCATAATTTTGTAGCACCATAAAAGCGCGTTTCACAGAAAATATCAAGGACTTTTGTAAGGAAATATATGAGCTGCGACATATAGCGTCGCGCATAATTTTATTTGCAATTATATATTGACAATAATAACTATTATGAGGCAAACTTAACGAGTTGTGAGATTTAGCGTTTCACCGTTTACGGTGAGGGGCGACGTTGCGTCGTCCACGAGTCAAGCCATTACATTTTACCCAAGGAAGACTGTTTCAGTCCTGCTAATACCTAGATAAAGGCCCTAGTGTCATTAGCTCGCTGGCGCAATCACGCAATCGTGATTGAGCTAATGCACTAGGGCCTTTATCTAGGTGCAGTCCAGTGAGTCTTCCATGTACCAGGTCATGAGGTAGATTACACAACAATTGAGTGTGACATCATTATGATGGCATTCAAGGCCTTTAAAGCAAAACCGGAATAGGGCTGTTTATTCAGCGCTATTCCGGTTTTTTATTGCCTGATTATTAGTTGATAATAAAAAGCCCTTTATGATAGACAAAGGGCTTTTTATTACAAAAATATGATTTTATACGGAACTATTTATCCCCAATAACCATCAGGACATTTAGGCAATTCAACCAAAATACGACGTAGCTCTTTTGACCATTGACGACGAATGCTATTGAAATATTCATCACTTTCATCAATACGTCGGCCGTTAGGCAGGATTAGGCTGTCATTGTTATAAAGTACAAAATCTATTGGCATGCTACTGATAAGTTGGATTGAATGGTTGAATCAAATGACAGCATCAACGCACGTGCTGCGTGTCTCACATCCGTATTGTAGCTGACAGAACGATCTAGAATAGGTTTGCCATACTTGCTTTCACCCAATTGAAAAAAACGGAGTATCTTCAGTGGCTTTGATACAATTGCCTTCAGGATAAATCAGGTATAACTCAGGTGGCTGTCCTTTAATTTGACCACCCAGCATAAAAGAGCTAGTAAATGCGCCGTCGACATCAGCATTAGCGACTGCTTTTGCATGATTCATAATATTACGCATACATTCACCAACCATTTGGGCGGCATCAAATAAAGTCGCTACCGTATTAAGGTTACTCTCAAGACGCTGGTCAATATCGTTTTGCAGTTTGTTAAATACCGCCTGCGATGTTGCCAGACTACCAGCTGTCTGCAATATCATAAAGCGTTCACCCTCGACGCCATATTGATAGAGCTTTCTAAAGGTCGAAATATGGTCAACGCCAGCATTGGTGCGAGTGTCACTAGCGAAAACCATTCCTTCTTTAAGACGAATAGCGGCACAATAAGTCATAACAGATCCTTGTTGAAGACAAGCATAAAAATAGCTTATGATAGTCTTGAAACCAACACTTGACTGTAAAGATTTTCGTAACCGCCGCCCATACGTACACCGCGCACAGGTGCAGTATCTAAATAGTCTCGACCAATGGCGACGTAGACGTGAGAGCTTGGTTGAAACAACTGATTTGATATATCAAAGGTATACCAGTAACCATCTAACCATACTTCTGCCCACGCATAACTGGCCATGTGGTTCTCGGTATCGTCATAAAGATAGCCTGACACATAGCGTGCTGGGATATGCTGATCACGTAAACAGCCTAAAAATACATGAGTGTGATCTTGGCACACGCCAGCGCTCGTTGCAAAAGACTCAGCAGCAGTTGTACCTACATGAGTCACATCTTTCACAAAAGGCATTTTCATGATGAGGGCATTAGCCATTGCTTTTAAGCTGTACCTCTGTATTCTGATGGCTGGTCCACTGTACTGTCAGATGAGGCTCTAAAGTCTGATAAAATTCATGCCAATTAATTTTTATTTTGCTAATGACAAATAGTCGATAAATTTTATAGCCAGTTTTATAGCCTAGTCTTTTTCATTATCACCCATGACGACTACCAAGCCTTCATCAGCGGCTATCTTACCTTCGCAGATATCTTTATAAACCTCTAGTAAGCCACTGACTCCATCAAGCTCCTGAATCTTTAACCACACACTAGTTTTTGCCGAGCAATTCATGATGCAGTGCATAGAGCGTTTATTGAACTCTTCAGGGCCCCATTCTTTCATACGTTGCTGTACATGACTGGGCGCAAAAACTGCTGGCTACGCGCTTGAATGATACCTTCGGTATGACGTGGCTCGTCCCAGTGCGTAAGACCGACATTGCTGGTATAGCGCATGTTATCGCCTAAGTGTCTATGTAAACGGCTGAGCACGTCAGTGTTGGCCGACATATCTACAATAACTGTCGGCTTAGTTGCATCAATCTGCTCAAGGGTGTCATAGCTAAGCACACTGTCATAAGCGTCAATTGACTGAACAAAATCTACATGACGGTTTGATGTGAGGCCGATAACGTGCGGCGCGTCTTTATCATCAGCGAGGCCATAGGCTAGGCCGATACTGGTTTTACTAGAGGCACTGATAATCAACACTTGCTCTGCACCAAACCAATCATTACCCTTCAATAGATCATGTAAGCAAAATGAGGTCAGGTGCAATACGAACAACAGCATACGCTGATCGTCATGAGCGCGGTCATAGCCTCGTTCATGATTGACGCGCTGGTATAAATTATAACCGGGTGGTAGCTCGGCACGATGGACACTACCATCAAGTAAACTGGTTTGGGTGACTCGCTTGGGTGTTATGATTAATTCATTGGCGGGCGGGAAGTAACCGAATAAGCGATCACCGACAGGTAGTGCATCGCTATTGGACTCAACAACATCGCCAAAACCCCATACTGGAATAATGCCCCATTTTTCGGGCTCGTTGCCGTTTGGCGGGAAAAACTGCCAATAGCGTAATTGGTCACCCATGACTGCATAAGTAATATTATTCGCAGTAAAAGCAAAGCGATCAACTTTGACACGTACTTCACCATCGCCGAGAGTATGTATACGCGTCTCTTGCAGGCGAGCTTGGGTTAAGTTTGCTTTATTGGTCTGAAATTCTTGCATAGTCGCTTCCTTGACAGTTGTTCTTGATAGTTATTACTAAATAATTACTTTTTAGGTATTAGCGGTGTTGGCTTGACGCGCTGCCGTAATTTGCATAATTTCACCCATGAGTTTGGGCATGTTTGCAGCGGCTTTTGGTCCTGCTTCTTTTAAACGCTTAAGAATAGCAAGCTCTTCAGGTGGCGTGTCTTCGCTGGCTCGTACCAATTTGGTAAAGCCATCTAAGCGATTGTTGATCATCCATTCACGTAGCGCAGGCTCTTTTGACCAACGCATCTGATTCTGCATCTGTTTAACAAGGCCAACCAAAAAGTCTGTATCATGATTTGGGATTGGCACCACTTGGCATAATTCATTTTTGACGGTTTCATCATCATAACTGGCCTCGATGTGGGCGATAAATGCGGCACTAAATACAGCTGATAGGTACGTACGGTTTGTACCACCACAGTATCACCTTTGAACACATCGTATGTCTCTGTCACTGGTACTGCCCGTGCAGAGCAGTCGATATGCATGGTGTTGGGGGTGGTAGAAATGCTGTCCTCACCAAAATAAATCTTGTCAGTATCTAAGCGAGTTACGCGACCTTTACGCACAATATTTTTAACACGGCGTAACTGCTTAAGCTCTTCACCACTAATGGTGGCACCATGGAACATTTGCGGGCGTACATTTGGATCAATGCGCATTAATACCCCGCCTCTTTCTAAACGATTAAACAGGTCTTCGATGTTTTCAGCTTCCGCAATCGCTTCTGCTTGAGTAGCCTGCGCCCCTATAGTATGGGTGAAAAAAATCACGAGAGGGTTGGGTGTTTTTACGATCGATCAGCCAAGCATCTCTTGGCATAATCCATGTGATATGGTCTGGGTGAATTTGATTCTCTAATAGCCATAAAACCGCATCTATACCTGTTTTTCCGCCGCCGATAATCACGTAACCATCACGGGGTTTGGTTAGACTCGGCAAGTCATTTAACGGGCCAAACTTAACACCTTCAGCAATCTCAAAGTTTGGGGTATGGGTTGCTGGTACTGAAGTTTTAAAATAAGTGCCATCAATGATTTTCTTATTGACCTTAACCTCATAGCTGGTATCAGACAGTAATGATGAAAACTTGCCATCGCCTTTGTACTCACACATCGGGAAGTACTTCACGCGGCCACTTGGTAAAAACGTGTGCTTCATGACTTTATCAAAGTACGCCATGACTTCTGCACCTGACGCCAGCTCGGACAAGCCTTTATTTAAACCAATTTTATCAATCATACCGCCGCAAAGCTCACGTGAGCTAACACCATAAAAAGACGATGGCTGATGCAATGTGACAAACGAATAGGCATCGTTCCAATGACCACCTGGCTTATGATGTTTATCGACGATAATAATATTAGCATCTGTTTCTGTGAGCAGCACATCGGCAAAAGCCATGCCCACCGCGCCACTACCAATGATTAGATAATCCGTTTCTAGCTGTTGAATACTCATAGCGTCCTTACTCTTAAGTTGAGTTTCTATCAATACAATCAATTCATAATTGTTTGTGTATAACAGTGTTATATACTAGAATAACACTGTTATAATTGTCAAGACATAGTGAGAATCTAATGGATGCCAGAACCAAAATACTAAACGCCGCATCTGAGCTTTTTTTAGAAGGGGGTGGGGATGCCCTAAGCGTGCGAGCTATCTCTAAACGTGCAGGGTTGTCCACCATCGGTATATACAGTCACTTCCAAGGTAAGCAAGGCATACTAGATGCGCTGTACATAGAAGGATTTAACCTAGTCCGTGAAGCCATGGATGTCATTCCAGAGGGTAGAGCAAATAAAGAGCAAGTGCTAGAGGCGTGCCTAGGGTATCTCAATGTAGGCGAGAAATATGAGGCGCACTATCGGCTGATTTTTGGGGAATCTGATGCAGGATATCAGCCTCAATCGAAGCTATTGCTGCAAGAGATAGTGCTTTCTCAAAATTGGTACGGGTGGCGGGTTCTTATTTATCAGAAGAGGCTAGCGTGACGGAACGTCGGCAAATAGCGTTGGATATTTGGGCAATCGTACATGGGTACGTCAGTATTAGTCACCATGTAGTGTTCGCCGATGAACTGGAGCTAGATTGGAAGACGATGGCACTTCGTGTGGTTGGAGTACAGTTGGATGCCATAAAGTCTTCTTAGTAACGATATTGGCATATTTGTGGCAAGTGAGTGCATGCTAGGCTGAGTTATTTCAATATCGTAAGGTTTAAGGATAGCAAATTATGTTTGGCATCATAAAAGACTGGCGTGAACAGCGCATACTAGACAACAGTGAATTTACTCAGGCTGACTGGATACAAGCGGCTGAGCGTATCGTGATACTTGATAGATTAAATGTTGACGAGATGAAACATTTATTTGAGTTAGCAACATTATTTTTAGCTGATAAATCCATCACTGGTGCACAAGGCTTTGAAATTACGAATGCTGTCAGACAGTCGATTGCACTGCAAGCATGTTTGCCGATCTTAAACTTAGGCCTTGATTGGTATGCTGGTTGGTCATCCATCATCATTTATCCTGGCTCGTACAAAAGTAACAGTACCACGGTAGATGAGTTTGGTATCGTCCACGAAGCAGTCAACACCGTAGCGGAGAAGCATGGCTGAGAGGGCCTGTTATTCTTTCATGGAGAGATGCCAAGCACTCAGGCGAACGTGACGGGCATAACGTTGTCATTCATGAGTTTGTTCATAAGCTCGATATGATGAATGGCCGTGCCAATGGCTTTCCGCCCATGCAACCTAATATGGATCCTGCAAACTGGACACAGATTATGAGCCGCGATTTTGAGGACTTTCAGACACATCGTAAGTCAGGTCTAGATCGTTATGGAGCGACGAATCCTGCTGAGTTTTTTGCGGTTCTGAGTGAAGTATTTTTTTGAAACGCCGCAAAAGCTGGTTGATGCTTATCCTGATATTTATCATATTATGGTGAAATTCTTTCGTCAGACGCCGTTATAAGTGATATTTATAGGAATGGTGATAGTAAGCTGCAACCACGACAGCATAAGCCTAGTGGAATTGGGGAGGCTGAGGTGACTAACACTATAAGTGATAATGTGGCAACAGTAGAAATCTATGAAAGTGCTGATGGAAAGGCGCAAGTAGATGTACGTTTTGAGCAAGAGACTATCTGACTGTCACAAGCACAAATGCCTGAGTTGTTTGGTCGTGCTCAATCAGTCATTTCTCGTCATATCGCCAAAGCCATAAAAGATGAAGAAATCGCTGAAAAAAGCAATATACAAAAAATGCATATTGCAAATTCTGATCGCCCGGTGACTTTTTATGACTTAGACGTGGTTATATCAGTCGGTTATCGCATCAAATCTCCTCAAGGCGTGCAATTTAGACGTTGAGCACTGCAGCGGCGCTTTTTTTGTTCGTGGATTTTTTACGCCGTAACCACCGACTGCTGAATAATAAAGGCGACATGGTCATCAATAATACTGGGCTTGCAGCATTGACCTTATTGGTCGCTGAGTCTGACCCCAACCAAAAAGAAACTTTGATCAAATTGATTATGAATATGTTGTCGTTAGAGGGCTAGTACAAAGCTTGTCATTAAAAACTATACCAAAAACCATGTAGCACAATCCGCTATATATCTTTAATTGAATATATATGGCATTTATATCCAGATAGAGTAAGCTGTCACTTTAAACAAGCCTTATAAAAGTTGTCGGGCAATCTTTCTCTACACCTTAAACCGTCCATTGGTCATTAATGATAGCCACTAGGTAACGCTTGCCTTGATACTCATCAAATACCAAGCGTAGTACCCGCCAGTCCATACCATCATACTCATCCGTGCCTTTATAATAAAATTCTACAACATCTGATGTTTGGTATATTTCTTTTAAATTATTGATAGAATTACCATTATTTTTGAATTCATTGACATTGATACTAGCATTATTGAACTTTTTGCCATCCACCCAAGTATCCAAATAAGTAGGCAACGGTGTGACCAAAAGATCGCCAGTACCGTCTTTTTCGCCCCAAGTGAATTGGATGTTGGACTGCTGTAAATACTGTGCAAATTGCCCGCGGCTAAAGACTTTATCTGACTCAGGCCGTACATAAGCGTACATCGAAAAACGAACGCCACGTGTTGGATGGATATCATTAGTGATTCTAGAAAAGTCCTTATTTGCCAGTGCGCGCTGTATACGTAACGCTTGCTGCCTAAGGGTTTTCTGGCTGATATCAGCATTACTAGGTGTTGATGAGCTACTGGTTGGCTGAGATACAATGGCTTCACTGGACTCAGAAGCAGACTGACAACCCGTAGCAGCTAGCGTGAATAACAGAAGGCTGCTAGAGACTAATGTTGCAGATTTTTCCTTAAAAAAAGCAGGTAATGTCATCATAAAATTATCCTTAGCACAGTTATTAGCGAAAGAAACATCACTATAAATTGTCATGGGAACTGGTAAAAAATACCATAAAAGCGCTATGTAATCGATATTTTAGTAAGTAAACCTGAATGATACGATAATACAGCAGAGTCCGAATATAGGTATGATGTAATAGTCGGTAACACTTATAGGACAAAAGCTCGCAGAGAATAAAATGCCAACATATAAATCGCTGACATTACTATTAACCATAGGACTGATGCCTGTCGGTCACGCTATAGCGGATGTATCAAAAGTAGATCAGAAACAAAATGCCATGGCTAATATGAAGATTGCGACCATCACGAAAATGTACCAACAAGATATTGATGATCAAGGTATGAGTAATCCTGTAGTGCTGCAGCAATACGCTGATGCTGACTTGCAAGCAGCCATGCAACTTGAGCAAGAATATTTTGAGAAAACTCAGACGTCCTGCAATATAGATTACGATGTACTTTGGAACTCGCAAGATCCTGACTATATGCAAGACAAAAATTTTTCAATAACTGATCAAGGATTGGTTCAAGTTAGCTTGGCACAAGGTAGCGATATTTATTATGAGCTGTCATGTGACGATAATGATAAAAATTGCCAAGTTGCAGATGTGGTTTTAGATCAGGATGATAAAACGTTACGTCAGCATTTGCTTGAACTTGTCGTTAGTAAAAGTCTATAACTAATATCAAATCCGAGTTAAGGTATCAGAATGACATGGTATAAATGGTTTTTCGCCTAACTACTAAAACCGTTGGTTTGTTTTCGCATAATGTATATTATGTTAAACTAGAGCTACCTGGTATTAACTTCATAAACCCATAACTAAACAGTAAGTCATTAATTAGTCTAGCTCCTGATTACTCAATCATAATATATTATCTACTTAAATAATCATTATGATCGTCATTAGCATAGTTACTAACTGATATGTCTTGAAGACTTAATGTCCAGAGTCTTAATTAGTCCTAGTTCGCTCGTAGTCTACGATTAACTTATTAAATCAATCTATCAATGACCTCTTATAGACACGTTGTAGGTACAGTAATTTTAATACTCATTTAAAGTTAGTCTGTTCAATGAACTTGTTCTACTCATCATTGCTAAGCTTACTACCTTAATAATGTACATAACCCCTTTGCATAATTTGTCATTCCTAATCATCACCTAATAATCAAATCACTCATCAATCGATTGTTGATAGCTTAGCCAACTTCCTCATTGATGCGAATGTGCTTGAACTATGTTAGGTACAGAATTATTCGCCACCAAGTGACAATCAGATTAAAGTAAAAGCAATAACCCTTCTGAATGCCTATTACTCTATATCATTGATAAGAACGTATACAAGCTCTGACAATACTCCTCCTTGGCATCTCAGTAAGTCCAAGTCTAGATACACCTCATAGCTAACTACATTGTAATACGCTTTTATTTAGAGCCACCAAAAGGGTCTTCCTGATTAGTGAAACATTCATTGGTCTTTTCTAACATCTCTCGTTCTTCCTGAGATGTCTTAATCTAAAGCATTGAGTTGATACTTTCCAAATTTGCACAGAACAGTACTATCACCTTGATTAAGGTATTCTGTGCGAGTACAGGAGCACGGTTTTTCGTGCAAATATGTCGAAGGACTCTATTGCCAACAGCAAACAGCACTCTTACTTTTAATCTATATGAAGTTTATTCCTTCAAACGCCATATATATCAACAAAAAAATAGCTTACTCCTTCTTTCTCCACTATACTATAATTACCCCCAAGTGAACCTTGGGGATAATTACGTCTTAAAAACTATTATCTAAAAGGCTTTACTAACAACACTAACGAATACCAGTGTCCATGATAGTGTCCAATACTTCTATATTTTTCTACAGAAGAGACTTTTTATAAGTCATCAATCATAAACCTATCATCAACCTTAATTATCATATGACGGATATACATTATGGCTATCGACACAGCAAACGATATCAACAAGCTCGAATGCCGAGACAAAGATTATTCTGTCAGTGTCTCAGGTGTAGCTGGCTTAAGTCTTCGTATTTATCCAAATGGCAAAAAGGAATACTACTTACGTTACTCCCATCCGCATATCGAGGGCAAACGTCCTAGGATGATGTTGGGTAAGATTGAGGATGTCAGTCTCCATGAGGTTAAGTATAAAGCAGACACCATTCTTGATATGGTCGCAAAAGGCTCTGACCCTAAAGCTATTCAGCAAAAAGAGCAAACCAATAAATATACTCACCTAAAAACGCACCATTTATGACATTGCTCAAGCATGGCGAGAACACAAAACAGCAGGTCGCAATCAAAGTAAATCTAAAAAAACCGTCATACAGTGAGTCAACCCTTAAGTTCTGGGATTTATGCCTAGGATATATGTGCCAAGAAATTGGTGATTTAAGAATGGACGATATCACCAGCGAGATGATACTAAGTGTGTGTGAGTCGATTCAAAACAATGAAAACCAAGCGACTTTCGTTGGTGCAAGCACTCGTCTGTATACTGAAAAGGTATTTTCATTCGCTGTTGCTCGAGGGTTGTGCGATAGAAATGTGGCAATTGATACCCGTGGTGAGCTTGCACCTGCCAATTCAGGCAATCACTTGCCTGCCATCACCAAGCCAGACCAATTTGCGACTCTCTTAAAGGATATGTCGAATTTTAGAGGTGCAAGTAAGATTACATTAGAGGCGATGAACTTATTACCTTACGTGTTTGTACGTAGCATCGATCTGCGCTCAATGCGTTGGGGTGACATCGATTGGGACAACAATACATGGGCATTCTCCCCGACTAAAGGCGAAGGTCGTGACGATATGGTCTCGCACTTAGTTGTTCCCTTGGCCACGCAAGTGATTACGCGATTACGAAACATCCAATCAATTACTGGGCATAAGGAATATGTATTTGCGTCGATGCGCGGTTCAAGCAATGCTTATATTAGTAAAGCGACGTTGGTACAGATATTCCACCGGCTTGGATACAAAGATGTGCAGTGTGCGCATGGATTTCGAGCATCCGCTAAAACCTTGCTTATGGAACAGCCTGAGCTACGCTATTCTGACATCGTCACAGAGTTACAGCTAGGTCACAGGATAAAAGACACACATGGCGGGGCTTACAACAGACTTGATGAAATCGATACTAGGGTACAGATGATGCAAGATTGGGCAGATTATATAGATAATCTTCGGAGTCGTTAGAGAAATAATCTAAATAAGTTTTGTCTAATAACAGCTGAAGAACAGACTTCGCCATATATTAGTAATAGTGTCATAAAGGTTAATTAGCAAAAAAATTTGCTATCAACATCAAGCAGGCCTCACCTATTTATGTTAAATTGCAAAAAACCATAAGGATATTACGTATAAGATAACCATAGTATTGTATCCACTCATTTGATAGGAAGGTTGAAGATGACACTAGATAACAACGTACTACGTAAACGCACCAGCTTGTTGGGTTCATTATTAGGTGATGCTATTTCTCGCCAATCTGGTGAGCACACGCTAGATACGATTGAGACACTGCGTAAAGGCTTTATTCAGCAGCGTCGTGAGCCGAATGAGGCACATAAACAGCAGCTTATCGATTTTATTGCTTCTTTGGACAATCAAACCTTAAAAAACGTCATACGCGGCTTTTCTATCTATTTTTTCCTAGCCAATCTAAGCGAAGAGAATTACTTGCGTGAGCAGCGTCATGCGCAGCGTATGCAGTCCGAGCAAAGCTGGGAAGGATCATTTCGTCGTACCTTACTTGAGTGTCGTGAACGCAATATTGAGCCTGCTCAAATGCAAGAGCTGATTGATCAGCTGAAGTTTACACCTGTATTTACGGCGCATCCTACCGAAGCGCGTCGCCGTACTACGATGAATATCTTACAAAGTCTATTCACGCATAGCGACGCTTTAAATAACGTGTCTGAAAACAGCTTCGCCTACGAGCAAGCTAAAGAACAAACGGCGCAAACGATTGATCTATTATGGTCGTCTGACGAAGTGCGCACCCGTAAGCCGTTGGTATATGATGAGATTAACAATGGCTTGCATTACTTTAATGCCAGTTTGTTCAATGCCATTCCTAAAGTATATCGTAATATCAAAAAAGCCATCGTTGATATCTATCCAGAGCTGACGGATTACCCATTACCAGCGTTCATGAGTTTTGGCTCTTGGATCGGCGGCGACAGAGATGGCAATCCTTTTGTGACTTTTGAGACCACAGAGCTTGCCGTATTGATGCATGCGGATACCGTGTTACGTCACTATCAAGTTCTGCTAAAAAAACTGCGACGCCAGCTCATTCATAGCGATACGATTGTGACGGTCGAACCTGACGTATATGCCAAAATCAAAAGTTACGATGAGCTCGATCAACGTGTGTTTGATTACAATCTCGATGACTATGGCAATGAGCCTTATCGTCGCCTGCTCTCTATCATTCTCACTAAAGTCAAAGCCACCAATCGCCGCATTCAAAGCAAAGGTACGGATATCGAGGCCGAAAAAGATGCTTATCGCAATCCAGAAGAGTTACTAGAAGACCTGCGCATTATCCGTCAAAGTGTCAATACACACGATACGGCACATAGCGATGGGTTATTACTCGATGTGATTCGTCTGGTCAAAACCTGCGGCTTTCATTTGGCGGCGCTCGATATCCGTCAAGAGTCCTCATATCATAGTGAGGTGATTGCCGATATCTTTGCTAGTGCCTCCAACCTGCCTGATTATCAAACGCTAAGCGAAACCGAACGTCAGGAATGGCTCACACGATTGCTAGAAAAACCAGGCACGCCGCTTATCTATACTGATAACCTGACAGACAAAACGCGTGAGCAATTGTCACTGATGAATTCGGTCGCTACTCTACGCAAATTGGTTGGTCAAGACACCTTTGGCAGTTACGTCATCTCCATGACCAATAATGCTAGCCAGTTACTAGAAGTATTGCTATTGATGCGGTTTGCAGGCTTATGCAGAATTGATGACGAAGGTCAGTTGTCTGCTGATTTGCCAGTTGCGCCGTTGTTCGAAACCATCGAAGATCTCAAAAATATCGATCAGATTTTACCTGCCGTGTTAGACAATCCACTGTATCGTGGACTACTACGGAACACGGACAACACGCAAGAGATCATGCTAGGTTATTCAGACTCATCGAAAGATGGCGGCATTATCACCTCGGCGTGGCAGCTTTATAGTGCACAGCAAACCATCAACCATATCGCTGAGCAATATGGTATAAAAACACGACTGTTCCATGGTCGCGGCGGATCTGTGAGCCGTGGTGGTGGGTCAACGCATAATGCCATCGCCGCACAGCCCGCTGGCACGCTACATGGTCAGATTAAAGTGACTGAACAAGGCGAAGTGCTATATGCTAAGTATGCCAATACGGACACCGCTGTGTTTGAGCTGACCATGGCGATTACGGGTACACTCAAAGCCTGCTCAACAAGGTTTGTGGTACAACCGACTGAGTTGCCAGAGTATGAAGCGCTGTTTGCACGCTTAGCGGATGCAGGTGAACAACGTTATCGAGAGCTGACCGATCATACCGAAGGGTTTTATAAATTCTACTCCGAGGTCACCCCTGTTCAAGAAATCTCTTTATTAAACATCGGCTCACGTCCAGCCCATCGCAAAAAAAAGGCCTACCAAGTAAAACCACCTTGCGAGCGATTCCTTGGGTGTTTGGTTGGTCATTGGCACGCTTTACCCTACCTGCTTGGTATGCGTCGGTAGTGCGCTGCATAGTGTCAAAGCTGACGAGGCATTAATGAAAGAGATGAATAAGCACTGGCCGTTTTTTAGCGTGTTTATCAGTAATATCGAAATGGCCTTTACCAAAGCCAATATGAATATTGCCGAGGCTTATAGCCAACTGTGTGATGATGAGCCGTTACGCGAAAAAATCATGACATCGGTCACCGATGAATACACGCTGACCAATTCAGGATTAAACTCTCTGCTTGAGCAAGACTCTTTATTGTCCAATCAGCAAAACCTTGCTTCATCCCTGCAGTGGCGAGACGCTTATCTAGATCCTATTAACTATATCCAGATTGAGCTGTTGAAGCGTGCTAGACAACAGGATACCCCGAACGATGCGGCACATGACGACCTTAATGTAGAAGACCCATTAATCCGTAGTATCAATGCGCTAGCTGCAGGGTTACGAAATACTGGTTAGGGTAGCTTTTCGATAAGTAGCTTTCGGATAAATAAAAAGCTTATACCAATTGTCGCAAATATTAAGGCTTCGTTCGCGAAGCCTTAATATTATTCAAAACCCTTCAAAAAAATATCTCGCCAGATATCAATCGCAGTTTAGTGCTGCGTTGATTGATATTGCCTATTAGGTGATTCGTAATTCATTGTTTGAATAACCGATCCGAACAAGATACCGTAAAATATATTTTTACTTCATGTATATGTAGGGTCTGCTCCAATGGAAACGCCTCAAGCAACGCCAGCTCTAGACATCGCCGTAGCAACTGACTATCAAATAGAATCCGTTGCGCTCATTGATCGCGCCATTCAAATACGCTGGAATGATGGTATCGACAGCACCTATCACTATATCTGGCTGCGTGATAACTGCCCATCGGCTTTCCATCCGCAAACTGGCGAGCGTAGCTTTGATTTACTGAGTATCTCAAAAGATATCCATCCACTATCCGTCTCTTTTGATAAGACAACGCTGACGATTGAATGGTCAGAACAAGCGCATATTAGCCACTTTGAACAAAGCTGGTTACGTGAGTTTGGTTATTCTAGTGCATTGGCCAAGGACCATAGCAGTCCTTATGAAAGTTGGGATGGCACGTTTATTGACCACATTCCGATGTATGACCAACACAGCATCATGACCAGTGACAGCGCTTTATATGAGTGGATGAGTGCGCTAGATAAATATGGGCTTACTATTATTGATAATATGCCAGATGACTCTGATGCTGGCGTACAGACCGCCATGCGAGTTAATTACCTGCGGCAGACTAATTTTGGCATGACCTTTGATGTGATATCAGAGAAGTCGCCGATCAATTTAGCTTATACCTCGCTCTCATTACCTTTGCATACCGACTTGCCAAATCAGGAGTTACCTCCAGGCTATCAATTTTTGCATTTTTTTGAGTAATGAAAGCATAGGCGGCGAATCTACTTTCGTAGACGGATTAAAGGTGTTAGAAGGGTTACGAGAAGAACAGCCTGAGTATTTTCGCTTGCTGGCCGAATATGCCATCCCCTTTCGTTTTCATGACACTGCCCATGATATCCGTGAGCACCACCCTGTCATTAATCTAGACAACTTTGGCAATATTGTAGAAATCAAATACAACGCCCATCTTGCAGATGTTTTCGATTTACCAAGTGACGTTATGTACGACTACTACCTTGCTTATCGAGAGCTAATGGCCCGACTAAAAGACAGTCGCTATAAGATTGAATTAAAATTAGCAGCGGGTCAAATGGTCGTTTTTGATAACCGCCGAGTCCTGCATGGGCGTAACGCATTTGATGAAAACGTCGGTGAACGTCGTCTCAAAGGCTGTTATGTTGACCGCTCAGAATTTAAAAGCCGTTTACGAACGCTTAAAAAGCAACTGGCTTAACACGACCTGCAAGCTAGCTAAAGCATGGAGCATTAAGCCCACAAAAAAAGCCCCATTACTCTTCTCTAAACATGAGAGAAGAGTAATGGGGCTTAATGTTAGTCACTTACTGATTTATAGCTGTTAATATAATTTTATAGCGCTAATAGCAGCTCTAATAACTGGATTCACGATATAAGGTTTTATGTGCTTCTATCTTAAAATCTGCAGCGCTGACAGCAGGCGTAAGACCATGTGTACTGTACTTAGCTTGTATGATCTTTTCTTCCTCACGAAATAGCACGTTTTGCGCTTCTTGCTTGAAGTCATGATAGCTAAGGGCAGTGTCATCTTCACGACCGTCAATAACTATAGATTTTCTAGGTTGGTTTTGGCTATTCGAATGCTGTTGTACAGTCTGATTAGCATTAGCCTCTTTAGTAATGTTGCTGACTGCTAAACCGTTATTAGTCGATGCTTGAGATAGCGTGGAAGAAATACGGTTAGACATATAGAAGGCGGATATTAGAACAATACAGATGACACTGATAATAGCAAAAACAAGACTACGTGGTCTGATGCTTTTTGGCTCGATATCATTATTCACGTTTTCTGATTCATTCATAGTTACGTACCGTCTAATTCATATCACCAATGGCACATAACCGTGCCTTTTACATAATGATACGAATTTTATATTGTGTTGCAACAATTTCTAGTACGAACGCCTCGAATAAATTGATAGACGGTTATCTAACTGTCTGAAATGGTATAAAACGTAAACCATTTAATCATTGGTTTCGCGGTACAAGGTAGTCTGCGACTCTTGTCTAAAATCTTCATAAGTTATGGCAGCTTCTTCAGTAGCTATAACTGCGGCATCATTCTCTGATGTAGGAGCTTCAGAAGTTGACACTGATTCACTAACAGCTGGCAGGTCCTGTCTATTGTTGTCCAAAGTATCTTGCTGAGTAGTGGCTGGTTGCGTACTTACAGGGTCAACGCCATCCGTAGTTGTTTGACTGTCAGTAGACAGTACTGGATCAGCACTAACAGCTGGTGTACTGTCTATCTCTACATTACCATCAGTGCTGTTGTCTATACTATCAACCGCAGAAGTAGATAAGACTCCTGAAAATACAAGCATTAATGCAATAGCAACCAATACGATTAAACCAATCGCCATAGCCATCATGAGAGATTTCTTGCTTTTGATCACTTTATTGTCTATGACTGGCTCTTCGATAGCTGATTCAGACACATCCTCAATTTTTAAAGGGATGTTTAAAGAATCATCATCTGATATCTCAGTTATGACAGATTCACTATGGTCAATCGTAGAGGGTGACTCTGTTTGATTACTACTATCTATATTGTTGCGATCTATATATTCTGGGGCCTCTGTATCTGAACTGACATCATTGACATCAATACTAATACTGTCGCTATCATTAGCGATATTCAGCACATGATTTTCAGATACATTTTCAAATAATGTACTTGTATTTGAGGCTTTAGAGGTGGTGTTTTCTGCTGTAGCATCTTCTGTTTCTAGTAATAATTCTTGTTCACTGCTTTGATCTTCAAACAGCTGCAACTCTTCTGTGCTCAAGGGTTCGAAAGCGGCAAGGTTCTTTGCACTTTCTAGTGTTTCAAACGCAGCCTGATCGTTCTCTTCAGAACCATGAACTCGATTAATAAAGCGTTCATAGATATCATTGTTATTACGCTTACGCGACTTTTGGTCAATAAT
Organism: Psychrobacter sp. JCM 18901; assembly: GCF_000586435.1. Lineage (GTDB taxonomy): Bacteria > Pseudomonadota > Gammaproteobacteria > Pseudomonadales > Moraxellaceae > Psychrobacter. Next base: position 72,877 of record NZ_BAWH01000005.1, on the reverse strand, counting down.
TCTAGCCAATTTTCCTTCAAAATCGGTGCCAGCGTCTTCTTTTTCGTCGCTCATAGAATAATACCAAACCAGTTTTCTCTACTGGTGTTAAATGATTGCTAGAATGAATTTTCTTACTATAGTGTAACAGTGTTATTAGCCAACAATATAGTTGCTCGACCTATTATCTTCAAGCACAATTTATGGGATAGCGCTAATATTGATAAGAACTATTCTAAATAATATGATAAACCAATCTTAAGAACTGTTCTATGTAGAGATAGCATAGACTATGACAGGCTCAATAGTATGGATTTAAAACAGCTCAATGCATTTATCGCGGTTGCCGATTTGCGCAGCTTTAGCGCTGCCGCCACCAAAACAGGACTGTCACAGCCGAGCCTGAGTCGCTTGCTAAAACAGTTAGAGACTGACATGGGCGTGGTGCTTATTGATCGCTACCACAGGCCACTACATTTGACTGAAGCGGGCAGTTTTTTTTACGATAAAATAAGCACCATACTGACCGAGATTGACACTGTGACTAGTATGACTCAGCGTCTATCAGCACCCAGCAGCGTTTTAAATATAGGTTTTGTGCCTCAGTGCTATACGGCCTGCTGCCTGAAATCATTGCCACGCTTAAACAGTTCAGCCCTGATATCGACGTTAATTTAAAAGACATTAGCTCATATCAACAAATAGATGCACTCAAGTCTGGTGAGATTGATATTGGCTTTGGCCGATTTGCGCATCAAGATCCATGGATTCAGCAGATTCTGCTACGTCATGAACGCTATGTGGTGGCATTACCAAAATCACACCCGCTTGCCAATGTACGTAAGCAGCGCTTGATAGATCTAGCGAACAATCGCTTAATTTTATACCATCAAACACATTTGCCAGTATCGTCCACGGTGACGATAGAAACAGCGACCCAAGCAAACGACAAGCTGTCTACAAGTAGAGTCAACCGTGCTGCTACTCACGAAGCAGCATCTAGCGAGCCTATCACTGAGCCTTTACTACATCTTTTTGCTCAGTATGGTATCTCGCCTTTTATGACCACGACAGTCAGCGATTTGCAGGTCGCATTGGGGCTGGTTGCAGCAGGCGAAGGCATTACATTAGTGCCTGCCAGCTTGCAAACCGTACGTACAGAACAGATCAGCTACCAACGTTTGGTTCATGAAAATGTCACCTCCCCTATTTATTTACACACCCTCGAAGACTTTGTACACCCAAAAATACCTGACTTGCTCACAGCCATTTATCACGTCTACGAACAGCGCGGCATTACTTATCGGCAGCAAAATTTTGTGTCACAGGCCTAAATGGGCAGATATCCGTTGAATATTGTGTTATAAAGAACCGCCAAAAATAATTCATTTTAAATATTGATATTATTTTATAAGTATGCTAACTAACAAGAATAGCAATGCAAACAAATAGTAATAATAACTAGAATAATCATTCTCCTAGACAGTGTTGGTGTGATAAAGTCGATACGATGTAAATCGTTTTATATTTAGACGGTTTATAGGACGTTCTTTCATGATCATTGGCAAGCTGACACAGGTAAGTGATAATTTGCTGTTTTAACCATTTCGAGGTATTCATGTCCACACAACAACTCAACAACCCAAGTACCCCTGACGATAGCGTTGCCTCGCAACAAGAGGCTTTAGCTGGCGCATCTTTGGCCCAGGTATTTTGATGGCGACTGCTGCCATTGGTGGTTCGCATTTGATTTCATCAACACAGGCGGGTGCTATCTATGGCTGGCAATTGGCTATTATGATTGTATTGGCTAACGTGTTTAAGTATCCGTTTTTTCGCTTTGCAACTGACTACGTCTACGATACTGGCGAGAGTTTGATTGCAGGCTATGCCAAACGCTCAAAGGTATATCTTTGGGTATATTTTATTCTTTCTATCTTGTCAGCGGTTATTAGTACGGGTGCGGTTTCACTTATTGCGGCCGTAATTTTGGGCTTTATGTTGCCAGCCTCACTTGGTCTGTCGACAATGGCGTTATCTCTCATTATCGTCGCGGTCTCTTGGTTCTTTTTGATTGCAGGGCATTACAAGTTGCTCGATGGCGTGACTAAGTGGATTATGATTGCGCTTACCACGCTACCGTTGCTGCAGTTATCATTGCAGCTGGCAAGCCAACCGTTATGGCAGTAGATTTTGTGGCGGCTTCTCCTTGGAACCTGGCCACGTTGGGATTCATCGTAGCACTCATGGGCTGGATGCCAGCACCGCTTGAGTTTGCTGCAATTACCTCTATGTGGACCTCTGCCAAAGTCAAAGCGGATCACACCACGCATAGCCAAGGCTTGTTAGATTTTAATGTTGGCTTGGCAGTCTCAGCGATATTGGCGTTGTTCTTCTTATCGTTAGGCGTGTTTGTCCAGTACGGATCAGGACAAGAGATTGAGTTGGTCGGCGGTGCTTATATCAACCAGTTGATCAATATGTATACCGCAACCATTGGTGAATGGTCGAGATTGCTGGTCGCTTTCGTCGCCTTTATGTGTATGTTCGGCACGACCATTACCTGTGCTGATGGCTATGGACGCGCTAATGCTGAATGCTGGCGCCTGCTAAAAGGTGAAAGCGAGATCAATAAAAAGCAAATCGCTTTTTGGACGACCTATGCCATCGGTGGTGGTCTAGTAATTATCACTTTCTTCACAGGACAACTAGGCGCTATGCTTAAGTTTGCCATGATATCGGCGTTCGTCTCTGCGCCTATTTTTGGTTGGTTAAACTACTCATTGGTTAAAAAGCATAAGAAACTGTCAGCAGGTATGAATGCTCTGTCTATCGCGGGCTTGATATTCTTAGCAGGCTTCGCGTTATTGTTCTTGGCCAATCTTGCAGGTCTATTTTCTTAAGCTTTTGATTAATATAAGACTCATCGCTTAACAATTTTATTTAAGCGAAACATAAGCTAATAGCCTAGCTGTTGGGGCTTTTTAATGAGTGTAATTATATCAATAAGGCAAGGTAGCTTTAGTAATTGTAACTAAATGTAGTAAAAATAGAAGGTTTTAAAAGCTGTGATTTTAAGCAATATGAATACTTATCATAAGAAATTACCAATAAATGCATAATGCTATTTGAATTATGAATACTATTAAAAATACTACATACAATTATTATTTAAATTAAATATTAATTGAGAACTCAAACTTTTCAGGCACGAATAATTGAGTATAATCAGCTACAACAATTAGAATATTTTTCCTCCATGTAAGGACAATCATATGACTTCATCTTCAGCAGGCGCGCGCTTTCGCAGTGCCCTCACTCAAAAAAATGATAACAACCAACCATTACAGATTACAGGCGCTATCAATGCCTATACAGCAATGATGGCGACCCAAGTTGGTCATCAAGCGTTGTATCTCTCTGGTGCTGGCGTGGCCAATGCCTCGTTTGGTTTGCCTGATCTTGGTATGACCAGCCTTGATAACGTACTAGAAGATGCTCGCCGTATCACTGATGCAGTCGATACCCCACTGCTTGTCGATATCGATACGGGCTTTGGTGGCGCATTTAACATCGCTCAAACCATCAGAAAGATGGAAAAAGCAGGCGTCGCGGCGGTACATATCGAAGACCAAGTGGCACAAAAACGTTGTGGTCATCGCCCTAATAAAGAAATCGTTAGTATCTCAGAGATGGTTGATCGTCTAAAAGCGGCGTTGGACGCAAAGACTGACCCTGACTTTGTAGTGATGGCTCGTACAGATGCCCTATCAGTAGAAGGTTTGGACGCTGCTGTTGAACGTGCCGTCGCATTTCAAGAAGCGGGCGCAGATATGATCTTTGCAGAAGCGCTGACCGATATCGAGATGTATCGTAAGTTCACTGATGTACTCGATATTCCAGTACTAGCAAACATGACAGAGTTTGGTCAGACAGATCTATATACCACTGATCAGTTGTATGGTGTGGGTGTCGAGATGGTGCTATATCCACTATCCGCTTTCCGCGCTATGAACAAAGCAGCATTGAACGTTTATCAGCATTTGTTAGATGATGGTACACAAGACAAAGTCGTTGATACCATGCAGACTCGTATGGAGCTCTATGATTTCTTGAACTATCATGAGTTTGAGCAGACACTAGACAAGCTATTTGCTGATAATAAGTAGTTAATAACTAATAATTGCCAAATAGCAACGCCGAAACGATAAACCACCTCTGTGTGCTTTATCGTTTCAAAACCCGTCTTCATTTACCTTTAGGTTATTTATGCCATTTTCTACTGCTCATACGGTTGTCAAATCCTCACTACTTAGTAGCACGCTTGCGGCGCTGTTATTCATGACAGGCTGTGATAAAACACCAGAAAACGTCGACGATACTACCAGTGATACGAGCGAGACTGTGGTTAGCGAAAGCGAAGCTGCACCTTCAGAGACTGATGCTCAAAATGACTTGATCATGACGACGATTACATTAGATACCGTCAACAGCCTATTGTTTGCACCAATTATCAATAGCGGCGCGCTCAGTGAAGAGCAAGTCAGCTGCCTCGAGTCACGTGACAAAGACTTGGGTAAAGCGGAAGTCGATCGTTTTTATAAGAGTCAGTTTACTGATGCAGAGTTAAAAGAACTAGATGACTTTTATACGTCGGATGTGGGTAAAAAAATTACTTGCTTTTGGCAATGAGCAATTGCGCGTTATGAATGGCGAAGAGGTGGAAACGCCAATGGCTGACCCTACCCCAGAAGAAATGACTGAAATTCAGACATTTATGGAGTCACCACTAGGTGCCAAGTATATGAAGATCAATAATGCAGAAGGCGAAGGCAGCGCAATGGAAGTCTTAAATGGCCCTATTGAAGCTGAGTTTGAGCGCTGTAACGTCGATTTAGACGGTCCACAGCCTGAACAGCCTGCATAACGCTAAACTGGCGCTATAGTCAGTCATTAACCAATAAATTTATTATCAGAAACACCGTTTTCACTCAAAAAAGCTACCAACAAAAGGAATGTAAACATGGCAGCACAAAAAGAACTTTCAGGCGCAGGTCTACGTGGACAAGTCGCTGGTAAAACCTCTCTATCTACCGTTGGCAAATCAGGCTCTGGTCTGACCTATCGCGGTTATGATGTATCAGAGCTGGCAGATAAGTGTATTTTTGAAGAAGTGGCGTATTTACTGCTATATGGCAACTTGCCTACTCAAAGCGAGCTTGATGCTTATCAAGCTAAGCTCAAAAGCCTTCGCGGCCTACCACAAGCATTAAAAGACGTACTTGAACGTATCCCAGCTGATGCGCATCCAATGGATGTGCTACGTACTGGCTGCTCTATGCTTGGCAACCTTGAGACCGAAACTGATTTTGCCCAGCAAAACGATCAAACTGACCGTATGCTAGCGGCCTTCCCATCGATTATCAACTATTGGTATCGTTTTACCCACGACAATGTACGTATCGAGACCGATACAAATGATGCCACTATTGGTGGTCATTTCTTACATTTGCTCAAAGGCGAAAAACCAAACGAGCTGCACGAAAAAGTAATGAACGTCTCGCTTATTCTTTATGCAGAGCATGAGTTTAACGCGTCGACCTTTACCGCTCGTGTGTGTGCATCTACCTTGTCTGATATCCATTCTTGTATCACTGGTGCAATCGGTTCACTACGCGGTCCATTGCATGGCGGCGCGAATGAAGCGGCGATGGATATGATTGAAGGCTTTAGCTCACCTGATGACGCTGAAGAAGAGATGATGGGCATGCTGGCTCGTAAAGACAAAATTATGGGCTTTGGTCACGCAATCTATAGCGAATCAGATCCGCGTAACGTGGTGATTAAAGGCTGGGCTGAGAAGCTGGCTGCTGATGTTGGTGATGAAGTGTTATACCCCGTCTCGGTACGCTGTGAAGAAGTGATGTGGCGTGAGAAGAAACTGTTTTGTAATGCTGACTTTTTCCATGCATCTGCCTATCACTTCATGGGTATCCCGACCAAGCTATTCACACCAATCTTTGTCTGCTCACGTTTGACTGGTTGGGCTGCTCACGTGTTTGAGCAACGTGCTAATAACCGTATCATTCGCCCAAGCGCAGAATACACTGGTGAAGATCTGCGTCCAGTACCAGATATGAGCGCGCGTTAATTTTTTAAATCTTAACCTTGCAGGGTTTGCTTAATAAGCAAGCCCTATCACCTGAAAATTAAAAAAATTTATTTCCTTTATAAAAGAAAAAAATAATTATGAGTGAAAATATCTTGTATATCGTTCCAATTGATAGAGACTATCAAGCAACAGCAGAGCACGTAGAAAATGCTTTTTCTTATTTTGAAGAAATGATTATTGAAGCTGAGCATGAACCTTGCGTTTGGGAAAATGCCTCTTTTTCTAACGATGATAATCAGGTCATAGTAGCAAACACTGCTCTAACCGCAGGTTGGATATCTGGTAGTGAGGAGCATTGGAAATTAGATGATGAAGAATATGAAGAAGGCGAAGAATATTATGAAATTATGTACGGTACTCAACTGAATGACAAAGCACAGCAAAAGCTTGAGCAACTGTTTGGAACAGAACTTGAATTAATTTGGGTACGTAATTGAGTATATGGACGAGTAGAGATACAAGCTAAAACTATCATTATATACATTCCAGCCAACAGCCAAAGGTGACTTATGGACAACGCCCTAGTACAACCAATGAACGAACAATTCAAAAAGCCACTTCCCGGTACTGATCTTTATTACTTTGACACCCGCGAGGCTGTCGAGAGTATCGAAGCTGGCGCGTATGACAAGCTACCATTTTGCTCAAAAGTATTGTGTGAAAACCTAGTACGCCGTTGCCCACCAGAAGAGTTAACCGATGCGCTAAAGCAGCATATTGAAGGCAAGCAAGATCTAGACTTTCCTTGGTACCCTGCCCGCGTCGTTTGTCATGATATCTTGGGTCAGACGGCCTTTGTTGATTTGGCAGGTTTGCGTGATGCCATCGCTGAGCAAGGCGGTGATCCGTCTAAGGTAAACCCTATCGTGCCAACTCAGCTTATCGTTGACCATTCATTGGCCGTTGAGCACGCAGGCTTTGAAGAAAACGCTTTTGAGAAGAACCGCGCGATTGAAGAGCGCCGCAACGATGACCGTTTTCACTTCATCAACTGGTGTCAGTATGCCTTTGACAATGTGAATGTCGTACCGCCTGGTAACGGCATCATGCATCAGATCAACCTAGAGAAAATGTCACCTGTCGTACAGGTCGTGCACAATAAAGCCGGTGAAGAAGTCGCGTTTGCCGATACATTGGTCGGTACTGATAGCCACACGCCGATGGTTGATGCACTAGGTGTGATCTCAATCGGTGTGGGCGGTCTAGAAGCCGAAAGCGTCATGCTAGGTAACCCATCATATATGCGCTTGCCTGATTACGTGGGTGTTAAATTAACGGGCAAATTGCAAAAAGGCATCACTGGTACGGATCTTGTACTGGCAATGACTGAGTTCTTACGCGACGCAGGTGTGGTCTCTACCTATATCGAATTCTTTGGTGACGGTGCACGCCAGCTAAGTGTCGGTGACCGCGCTTCTATCTCCAACATGACGCCTGAATATGGTGCCACTGCCGCGATGTTCTATATCGATGAGCAAACGACTGACTATCTACGTCTGACGGGGCGCTCTGAGGAACAGATTAAACTGGTTGAGCAATACGCCAAGCAAACGGGCCTATGGGCTGACGGCATGGAAAAAGCCGAATACGCACGCGTCCTTGAGTTTGATTTGTCATCAGTCGTACGTAATATGGCAGGCCCGTCGCGTCCCCATGCCCGTGTATCGACTACCGACTTGGTTGCCAAAGGTATCGCTCATGGCGCTGACGAAAAACTGCCTGAACCAAAAGATGGCCTGATGCCAGATGCGCGGTGATTATCGCTGCTATTACCAGCTGTACCAATACTTCAAACCCACGCAACATGGTGGCAGCAGGTCTTGTCGCTCGTAACGCCAATGCCAAAGGCTTATTACGTAAACCTTGGGTGAAGTCATCATTAGCACCAGGCTCAAAGACCGTTAAAATGTATCTAGAAGAAGCAGGCTGATGCCAGAATTGCAAGAGATTGGCTTTGATGTAGTCGGCTTTGCCTGTACCACGTGTAACGGTATGAGCGGTGCGCTAGACCCTGATATCGAAAAAGAAATCATCGATAACGACTTATTTACCACGGCAGTACTATCTGGTAATCGTAATTTTGACGGTCGTATCCATCCGTATGCCAAGCAAGCATTTTTGGCATCGCCGCCACTGGTTATCGCTTATGCTATCGCTGGTAACATCCGCTTTGATATCGAAAAAGACTCATTGGGTAAAGATCAACAAGGCAATGATATTTATCTAAAAGACATTTGGTTTGATGATGACGAGGTTGATGCCATCGTCGCTGCTGCTGTTAAGCCTGAGCAGTTCAATGCGGTTTATATTCCAATGTTTGATGAAGCCAAAAAAGACACAGGTAAGGCACTAAGCCATTGTATGACTGGCGTGAAATGACCACTTATATCCGCCGTCCGCCGTATTGGGAAGCAAAATGGCCAAGAAAAATAAACTGACAGGTCTACGTCCACTTGCAGTCCTTGGTGATAACATCACAACCGACCATATGTCACCATCAAACGCCATTCTTGGCTCATCAGCAGCTGGCGAGTACCTCGATACCATGGGCTTGCCTGCTGAGGACTATAACTCATACGCGACCCATCGCGGCGACCATTTAACCGCGCAACGTGCCACCTTTGCCAACCCTAAGCTATTAAACGAAATGGTACGCGATGAAGATGGCGAAGTTGTCCAAGGCTCACTGGCGCGCGTCGAACCAGAAGGTCAAGTCATGCGCATGTGGGAAGCGATTGAAACCTACATGAACCGTGAGCAGCCGCTTATCATCATCGCAGGTGATGGCTATGGTCAAGGCTCGAGCCGTGACTGGGCTGCCAAAGGCGTGCGTCTCGCCGGCGTAGAAGCCGTCGTTGCTGAAGATTTTGAGCGTATTCATCGTCAAAACTTAGTTGGCATGGGCGCGCTACCTTTACAGTTCGAAGAAGGTACGACTCGCCATACGCTAAATATCAATGGTACGGAAACCTTTGATGTCACAGGTGAAGTCTCGGCTGGCGGGTTGATGACTTTAGTGATCCATCGTGCCGATGGTAGTACTACTGAGACGCTATTATCTGCCGCCTAGATACGGCCGATGAAGTCAAAATGTACAACGCAGGTGGTATGCTACAACGCTTTGCTAAAGAGTTTATCGAAGGTACGCTTGATATTGTCTAAGGCTATCCTTAGGTTTTAGTGTGATAAGCAGCAAAGTATAAAAGTTGCTGATGTTGTATAACCTTATATGACGTCGGCTTTTATTTGCTTTTGCGTTCTATACACTGAGTTTTGTTACTTACTCCTAAATACTAGATAGTAGCTAAATATTGAGTTTACTTAACCAATGGCGTAATATGTACTATATATTGTACAAGTTATACAGAATATCATGAAAGGAGTAAGCCATGAGAGTCGTTAGTTTTTCAGAAGCAAGAAAGCACCTAAAATCTGTCCTAGATACGGTAAATGATGATGCCAACGCCACTATCGTGACCCGCCGTGACGCCGATGATGCGGTTGTGATGTCGCTTGATTATTACAATAGCCTGATGGAAACCGTTTATCTATTAAAATCTCCTGCCAATGCGGCGCACTTAGCGGACTCTATTGCTCAATATAAGGCTGGCAAGACGGTTACACGTGAGCTAATAGATACAGCAGAAGATAGTGATAAAAGAAATGGTAGCAGCGATAATAATGAGCATACGGATGGCGATATTGAAAGTGCTTAAACTCAAAGGCTTCAATCAATCCAAAGGGTCTAATAATGAGTGAGCAACTAGCATGGACAGATGCTGCGTGGAAAGACTACCTGTACTGGCAAACGCAAGACAAAAAAACACTCAAACGTATTAACAAACTCATCACCGACTGTAAGCGTAATCCGTTTGAAGGCATTGGCAAACCTGAACCCCTAAAAGAAAACCTATCTGGATTTTGGTCAAGACGCATCGATGATGCCAATCGATTGGTATATGCCGTCGATGATAATTATCTGACGATTATCTCTTGTCGCTATCATTATTAACGAGCGTTCTTAGTCATGTATGTTTACTTGCTAATGGCAGCATACCCAGTCTTATAACAATATAAAAAGGATTTAATACAGTGGCCCAAACCAACTATCAATCAAAACCCTCTTTCGCCCCACAACTATCCGTTCCTGCTACCTATATGCGCGGTGGTACCTCAAAAGGCACTTTCTTTAAATTATCTGATTTACCTGAGCGCTGCCAAGTCGCTGGCGAATTACGTGATAAGTTTCTGCTACGTGTCATCGGCAGCCCAGACCCTTATGGTAAGCAAATCGATGGATTGGGTAATGGTAGCTCTAGTACCTCAAAAACGGTAATTTTATCGGCCTCTGACAGACCAGACCATGATGTGAATTATCTATTCGGACAAGTTAATATCGCTAAGCCTATGATTGATTGGGCGGGTAACTGTGGCAACTTAACCGCAGCGGTTGGTGCTTGCGCCATTAATATGGGTCTGGTCGATGCTGATAAGATCAATAGCAGCATCGATGACAATGCAGATAGCGGCATTTGTGAAGTACGGATTTGGCAAGAAAATATCGGTAAGACGATTATTGCCCATGTACCAGTCTATAAAGACGCAAATGACAAATTACAGGTTCAAGAAACGGGCGACTTTGAATTAGACGGTGTCACCTTCCCAGCCGCCGAGGTCAAAATTGAGTTTATCGATCCTGTAGATGCCACCAGCGATATGTTCCCTACTGGCAACTTGGTCGATGACTTCGATGTAACGGACTGCGGTTTAAATGTCGATAGCGTCAAAGCCACTTTTATCAGTGCAGGTATCCCGACCATCTTTCTGAAAGCAGAAGATTTAGGCTTTACCGGTACTGAATTACAAGGCGACATCAATAGCGATGGTGAGCTACTTGCCAAACTTGAGAAAATCCGTGCCACAGGCGGTGTTGCGATGGGATTATTTAAAGACGTGAGCGAGGCACAGACCAGCCAACACATTCCTAAAGTCGCTTGGGTTGGCGCAGCACAGAGCTATACCGCCTCTAGTGGTAAGTCGGTCGATGCAAGTGAGATTGATTTAGTGGTACGTGCCATGAGTATGGGTCAACTGCATCACGCCATGATGGGTACAGCAGCCGTCGCTATTGCCGCTGCAGCAACCACACAAGGCACGCTCGTCAATCAAGCAGCAGGCGCTGGCGAGCTGACAGAGGTGCGTTTTGGCCACCCATCAGGCACATTGCTCGTCGGCGGAAAAACCGAACTGATCGATGGGCGCTGGCAAGCCAAAAAAAGTGTCGATGAGCCGCTCAGCAAGGCGTATTATGGTTGGTGAAGTTTTTGTGCCAGCGGATGCATTTTAAGCGTAGCCATGGCTTATTTCAATTTGCGATAGAGTTTTATGCCAACATCTCCCCAGCACGCCGTGTGCAATTAGACAAAAAGCCTCCAGTCGAAAAGAAAGAACGGCGGGCACTGCTGTGGGATATATTAAAAAAACTGGCGGTATTTGCTAAACCTTATCGCCTGCTTATTATTGCTACCTTAGTGCTGACCGCCCTAGGCTCCTTTACCGCGCAGGTCAATGCGTTTGTACTACGTTATACCGTTGATACGTTAACCGAAATTGCTACGCTTGCCGAGCCATGGCAAGCAGGTCTGCGTATGTTAGGTATTATTAGCGCGGTCCTTCTGACCAAAGAGATCCTGTCGATATTCATCTCTTTTGGTCAGCGTTTTTTGGTGAAAAAAATTCGTATCAACTTATCTCGTGACTTGTCCCAAAAAATCATTGAGCGCATCCTTACCTATCGCATGGCGTTTTATACCAGCAGTGAAAACGACAGTGGTAAATTGCAAACTCGTATTGATTATGGGGTCAGCAGTTTAACCAGCCTCGTGCAAAACTTCTTTATCGACATGCTGCCGTTATTTGCCAATGCGATTGTGGCACTTATCATCATGTTTTCGACCAATTTTTGGGTTGGCATGGTCGGTCTTATTATCATACCCATTTACTTCTTTATCAGTCAAAAGCAAGCACGCCGTCTGCAAGGGTTTCGTCGGCAGATGCGTGGGTTTCGAGAAGCCAAAAGCGGTTTGGTGATCTCTTTGATTAATTCAATTAGCGTGGTGAAATCCTTTGTCCGTGAGTCCATTGAGGCTGATAAGCACTTAGCCATTCAAAAAGAAATGACTGACAACCAGCTGCGCATTCGTAGTATTGGCTTTATTTATGATGCCATCAAAACCTTTATCGAGCAGATTGGTGTGGTGGTTATCATCCTTCTCACCGCTTATTTTGTGCTAAAAGGCGAGATGACCATTGGCATGATTTTGTTTCATGTCATGCTGTTTCAAAACGTCGCCGCCCCTATCCGTCAATTACACCGCATCTACGACCAGATTAATAATGCATTGACCTATGCCGAAGGTTTTTTTCGATATTTTAGAAGACGATAAACAAGTCGAAAACATCGATGGTATCAGTAGCGAAAACCTCAAAGGTCACATCGAGCTTAAAAACGTTGATTTTACCTATCCTAATGGCACGCAAGCGCTAAAAAACGTTAGCTTTACCATCAAGCCTAATCGTATCACCGCGTTAGTTGGCCTTTCTGGCGCAGGCAAGAGCACGATTATCAATCTATTGGTCAAGTTCTATGCCCCAGACGCTGGCACGATTTGCTAGATGGACATGATTTGGCTGACTGTGATACCCATGAGTTGCGTCAGCGCATCGGCCTAGTACTACAGAGCAATCATATTTTTTTCGGGTACGATTAGTGAAAATATCCGTTATGGCAATATGAATGCTAGCGAAGATGACATCATCGTGGCTGCAAAAAAAGCTTCGATACATGAACAAATCGTCGCCTTGACAGACGGCTACGAGAGTACTGCCAAGTCGTTATCAGGTGGGCAGCAGCAGCGTATCGCGCTGGCAAGGATGTTTTTAAAAGATCCGCCGATTGTGTTTTTGGACGAGCCGACCGCCAGTCTCGATGCTATCGCCAGTCAACAGGTTAAAAAAAGCCTTGATCTGATCAAAAAAAGATCGTACCGTTATTATGGTTTCGCACAATATTGCTCAGATTATCGACGCCGATGATCTGGTAGTCATAGAGAATGGCGAAGTGGTTGAGACAGGTACCCATGAAGTACTCTATGCCCAGCGCGGTAAGTATTTTGAGATCTTTAGTGCTATGTCCGATAGTCTAAACTTAGATAAAATCAGTCAAACCCTAAATGGTTGATAAGTGGTTAAATAGTAGTATCATAGAGCGATTTTATATACCGTCTTTAGAGTATCAGAAAGTTATATACATATTAAGGAATAGAGAAGAATGGCACAATCAATAGAACCAAATATTGCGGATTTAGCGAATGGTTGGCTCAAGACCTACAAATTAGACTATAAATTAGAGCAAGAGTTTTTAAACACTGAGGTAGAAAAGGCGCTATCTGATTACTTTACTAAAAATGGTGGAACAGGTGCAAATCGTCCTGATGCTAAGCTGCTATTACAAGATAAAAATTTGAATTATTTCCCAATACTTATTGAGTATAAAGGTTATAAAGGGAAACTAGAAAAACTCAACACCGACGGTCAAGTTGAAAATCAAACTGCTAAAAACCAGCCAAATTTTAAGAATATCAACTCATTCGCAGTGAATGGCGCAGTACATTATGCTAACGCCTTATTACACCATACCAGTTACACCGATATTATCGCTATTGGTATGACAGGCTATAAAGATGAAGCTGGAGAGATACAGCATGAAATTGGGGTCTACTATGTCTCAAAAAGCAATCTCGGCGCAGGCCAAAAAGTTGGAGAGTTTTCGGATCTATCGTTTTTAGCACCGCAAAATTTTGATAGTTTCATAGAAAAAGTAAAAACACTGACCCTATCGCAAGTAGAAATTGATAAATTAAAGGCTCAAAGAGAAAAAGAGATTGATACGAGTTTAGTCCGACTTAATAATGATATTTATCAAAATGAAAAAGGCTTAGGTGAAAATGACCGCGTTTATTTGGTTGCAGCTTCAATCATCGCAACGCTCGGCATACCAGGAAAAGTCACTCCACTTGAAAAGTCTGATTTAAAGTCTTCTATCGAAGAAGGTAGTCGTGATGGTGACATCATCCTAAGAAAGATAAAGGCTTTTTTTGAATGAAAAAAAGATACCTAAGGAAAAGAAAGATCTGATTGTTAGAACATTAGAGAATACTTTAACCACAGAAAATATTAATAAAGTCATCAATGGTGAAAGCCAGCTCAAGCGAGTGTTTACTAAAATTGTCGATGACTTAGGCATATATTATAAAATTGGCTTAACCACTGACTTTACAGGTAAGCTATTTAATGAGATGTATGGCTGGCTTGGTTTTTCACAAGATAAGCTCAATGATGTGGTACTTACACCGTCTTATGTAGCAAATCTATTGGTCAAGCTGGCTCGCGTCAATAAAGATTCTTATGTGTGGGATTTTGCTACGGGTTCAGCAGGTCTACTAGTTGCTGCCATGAACGAGATGCTAGACGACGCTAAGCGCACTATTACTTCACCTGATGAGCTGGCGCAAAAAGAAATCGTAATTAAAGCGGAACAATTGCTAGGGTTAGAATTATTATCAAGCGTGTACATGCTCGCTATTCTTAATATGATCCTAATGGGTGACGGTAGCTCCAATATCTTAAATATGGATTCATTAGCTGATTTTGATGGTAATTATGGCTTTGGTAAGACCGAGGACAAATTCCCTGCTGATGCGTTTGTACTCAATCCGCCCTACTCGGCAAATGGCAATGGTATGAACTTTGTAGAGCGTGCACTTGGCATGATGAATAAGGGCTACGCGGCTATCATTATTCAAAACTCAGCAGGCTCAGGTAAAGCTATAACTTATACAAAGAAGATACTAGCCAAGCATACGCTCATCGCCAGCATCAAAATGCCAATAGATATATTTATAGGTAAAGCCAGCGTACAAACTAATATCTACGTGTTCAAAGTCAATGAACCGCATCACAAAGATGAGCCAGTCAAGTTTATTGATTTCTCAAACGATGGTTACACGCGCACCAATCGTAAAAAGGCGAGCAATAACCTAAAAGATACCAATCAAGCCAAAGAGCGTTATGAAGAGCTGGTCAGCTTAGTACGCTTTGGTAAAAGTAAACTCAATATTTTCACTGAACAAGAGTACTATGAAGGCACAATTGACCCCAATAATGGTGCAGATTGGAATCAATCCGCTCCTATAGATACTAAGCCTACTTTGCAAGACTTCAAAAAAACGGTCAGCGATTATCTAGCGTGGGAAGTGAGCAATATTATCAAGCAACAAAACGAGGATGATGCACCGGGAAAGTAGATACCTCACTTAACGAGCAATTAGATAATGTTGAGTGGGGTGAGTTTAAAATTGGTGATTTATTTACGGTCAGCACTGTCAAAAGCTTTGATGAAGGTAAATTGGATATTATTAAGGAGAAAAAAAAGGTTTAATTGAATTTGTAGGCAGAACTAGGGTGAATAATGGAATAAAAGGCTATGTAAATGAGTTGAATATTAAACCTAATCCTAAAAACATTATATCTGTAAGTCAGATTGGAACTATTGTTGCACAAATTAGAAAGCAAGAATGGTATGCAAGCCAAAATATTTTTTCGTTAAAAGCAAAAAAATGATGAGAGCAATTTGATTTCTTTATATGGCGTAACAGCTATTAATAAATCTCTTAAAAACAGTTTTTCTGACGGTTATGGAAACTATCCTACACTTGCAAAGCTAATTAAAATAATAATAAAGCTACCAGTTAAAAATAATAAACCAGATTTTGAATTTATGGATAGTTTTATAGCTGATATTGAAGCTGAGCGTATGTCAAAGCTAAACTCTTATCTTGTGGCGACAGGACTTAAAGACTACACTTTAACAGCTAAAGAACAAAAAGCATTAATTGATTTTGAGCAAGCAGAATTTAAAGAATTTAAAGTCACTGATATATTTGATGTAAATAACTCTAAAAGCATTTTATCAAGAGATATTATTGCAGATAGTGGCACTACGCCGTATCTTTGCGCCAGTGCTGATAACAATGCGGTAAGTACCTATATTGCTTACGATAAACAGCATATAGATACAGGTAATTGCGTGTTTATTGGTGGGAAAACCTTTGTAGTGACCTATCAAGAACATGATTTTTATTCTAATGATAGTCACAATCTAATTTTACATCTAAAAGATGCTGAAAAAAGTAAATCAAATCAGTTGTATCTTGCAACCTGCGTCAAAAAAGGCTTGTCACATAAATACTCTTGGGGAGATAGCATCAGTAATAGAAAAATTCAAAAAGATATAATATCCTTGCCAGTAAAAAAACGAACAGCCCGATTACGCAATCATGGAGACGCTCATATCCGCCATGAAAAAACTGGTGATAAAAGACGTAATTTTATACGTGAACAATAAAACGCAGCAGTATTCTCCAAATATTTTGAATAACTCGTCAGAAGCTAGACCATTATGAATTGTGAATTTTCTATCAAAACCTTTGATGAGCTGACCTCAGTTGACCTTTACCATATCCTAAAAGCGCGCTCGCAGGTTTTTGTCGTCGAACAAAACTGTGCCTATCAAGATATGGATGAAGTTGATTTTGATTGCTTGCACCTAATCGCTCATCAAAATGCAGCATTGGTTGGCTATTGCCGTATCATTCCACCTGAGTTTAATAAGCTAAAATCCAACCTATCAGTAGCTGATCCTGCGATTAAGACCAACCACACCGCGATGCCTGCCATCGGTAGAGTGCTTGTACTATCGGAGCATAGAGGTGATGGTCTAGCACGGCAAATGATGAATCAGGCTATTGCACAGTGCCGAAAAAAAGTACGGTAAAAAGCGTCCGATTATCATCTCGGCACAGGTTTACTTACTTAGTTTTTATGAGTCGTTAGGTTTTGTGCCTGAAGGCGAGCACTACCTCGAGGACAATATCGAACATGTAAAAATGGTGCTATACGTTGCTAAGAAAAACAAAATCAAAAAAAGAGAGTACGGATACTGCATCAACCACGACTAAAGTTTTAAGTTTCCTGCTGTTTATCATGGCCGCTTTGTTTGTTTTAGGTCTGTTGTACTTAATGATTTAGATCGCTGCTAACGTCTTAATTCTTAACATAATTCAAATTGGTTGTTCTATATTGAGTATGCTACTTTTAAATGATGATTCCTTTAAAAGGATGGCTGAGATAATCAGTCAAGGAAGTAGTACACTCAGGATGAGGTAACAACCATGTCAACTACCAATTCAAATATCAATGATGCGACGGTAGAGAGTAACGTCCGTCCAGAATATGACGATGAAATTCAAAAAATTGCCGATTACGTTCTCAACTATTCAATAGACGAGCAGTCCCCAAACCCTACTGATGCGTGGAATACCGCGCGCCACTGTCTAATGGACACGCTTGGCTGTGGTCTATTGGCATTGCGCTTCCCTGAGTGTACCAAGCACTTGGGGCCTGATTGCCCTGATCAAATAACGCCGCATGCGCTCGCGTCCCTGGCACCTCCTATATACTAGACCCCATCAAAGCCGCTTTTGATATTGGCTGTATGGTGCGCTGGCTTGACTATAACGATACGTAGCTTGCTGCCGAATGGGGCCATCCTTCTGATAATCTGGGTGGTATCTTAGCGGTTGCCGACTATATTAGTCAAAAAAATATCAGCCAAGGACAAGCACCATTAACCATGAGAGCCGTGCTTGAAGCCATGATCATGCGCATGAGATTCAAGGTGTACTGGCACTAGAAAACTCATTCAATCGTGTGGGGCTCGATCATGTGTTCTTGGTCAAGTTGGCGTCAACCGCCGTCGTTGCAAAATTTTATCAGCTGCCCCGTGAGCGCATCATGGCAGCGATTTCACAAGCAATCGTCGATGGTCAGGCACTGCGCACCTATCGGCATGCACCCAATGCTGGCAGCCGAAAATCATGGGCGGCAGGTGATGCGACCAGTCGTGCGGTACGTCTGGTTGATATAACGGCGCGCGGTGAAATGGGTATCCCTGGCGCATTAACTGCACCGCAGTGGGGATTCTATGATGTGCTATTCAGCCATACCAATAAGGATCTAGCGACAAAGCCTGAAGGCGAACGTCGTTTTAAATTTCAGCGAGATTTTGGTAGTTATGTGATGGAAAACATCTTATTTAAAATAAGCTTTCCTGCTGAGTTTCATGCTCAGACCGCTTGTGAAGCCGCAGTCATTTTGCACCCACACGTAAAAGACAGAATTGACGATATCGACAAAATCGTCCTGACTACCCATGACTCAGCGATTCGCATCATTTCAAAAGAAGGCGCGCTTGCCAATCCAGCAGATAGAGATCACTGCTTGCAGTATATGGTGGCTGTGCCGCTGCTGACAGGCGATCTAATGGCAGAGAACTATGAAAACGACTATCACGAGCAGCATTTGTCAATCGATGAGCTACGTAGCAAGATGGTTGTAGAAGAAAACGCGCAGTATTCAAAAGACTATCATGACCCAAGCAAGCGCTCTATTGCCAACGCCATTCAAGTATTTTTTACAGATGGTAGCAGTACAGAAAAAGTGGCTGTTGAATATCCTATCGGGCATAAACGCCGCCGCGCTGAGGGCATCCCTGTACTGGAAGCTAAATTCCGCGCCAGTCTAGCAACTCGTTTTATCGAAAGTCGCTGTCAGCAGATCATTGAATTGTTTGACGATCAAGAAAAGCTTACGCAAACACCGGTAAATGAGTTTATGGATTTATTTATGGCTTACTAACTAGGCTGATTAACGGCGCATCTTTTATGGTCTTATTTAGCGAATATACCTACTACCAAGGTATGAGCTCTCCCGCCCAATCGACAAAGCTGCCTGATTGAGCAACTGTCATACCTGATAGCACATCTAATAAGCACTCCGCGCTATACGCTGGTGAGAACAGATGTCCTTCAGCGACATTGCCTTGGAACGGTGCGGAGAGTTGGGTGTCAACAGTGCCTGGTTGCATGACAACCACGCAGACGTCTTTTAGTGACCTACCCCATTCGATACTTAGATTTTTCATGCCCATATTAAGCGCCGCCTTACTCATTCTATAGCTATACCAACCGCCAAGCTGATTGTCAGTAATACTGCCAACACGGGCTGATATGGTCGCAAAAACAGCAGGATGATTGGCGCTGCGATTAGCCTTGGCGAGTAATGGTTTGATGTGTTTGGCTATCAGCAAACTTGCTAGGGCATTGATTTGCATATTTTGCAAAAAGAACTCCGTTTCCATCTGTCGCAAGGCCTTTTCTGGCTGCGCTGTCTCTGTATGCAATAATCCTACGCAGTTGATTACCCATCCACGTGACCGACTGTCTGTTTGATGGTATCGGCAGCTTTTTTTAATGCTGTCCTCATCACTGACGTTCATCGGGAGCCAGTGCAGGTTTTCTGCTTCAATGTTTGGCTCATTGCGATGATAAGTGGCAAATATTTGTACACTATGGCTGTGATTGGCTTGCACCAGCTGTTGGACCATAGCTTGACCAATACCGCCTGTACCACCGATAATCAGGTAAATTTTGTCATTCATGTGATACTTTTCCTTGTTTATAAGTCTTTATTTATTTTGGCTGATTTTATGAGGGTTTGCTATAGTCAATATACGCTACAATAATTGCTAGCGATTAAACCGACGTTTTGTTGTATCTTATTTTTATATTGATGTTTTTATACGGATATCAGCGCCTTATGCTATCACCTCAAGACCAATTGACCGAGCTGGTACGTGCTTTAGAGACCGATCAGCACGTTTTTGCCACTGACCCGTTATTAATCACGGAAAAACTACAGGGCGAGGATGGCACGCCTATCCAAAAGCTGCATCGACGTGCATCACGTATAGATAGCAACGGGGCGCTTGCGCGTGTTCTAGGCAAGATTGATGGTCGTATAAAGGGCATCATGATTGTTATGAGCGTGGTGTGGTGTATCTCAGGTTTTTTTGGGATTGTTCACTCTATTGCAGTCTAATGTTGTGAACTTCTTTTATGTGTTGGTCTGTCTACTTGGTTTTCATACCATTATGCTTGGCGGCTGGCTTGTCATGACCCTTATCAATCGAGATCAGCAATCACCCAGTTGGTTTGCCAGTTTTGTCAGTCCAAGTTATCTCATACGTGGTAAGGACGATGTGACCAAAGCGGCCGTCGATCTGTATGAACGCCAGTTGCAGCACAGCGGTATGCGTTGGTATTTGGGTAGATTTAGCCATCAGTTGTGGCTGGCTACCTTGACCGGTATGCTGCTTGCGATTATATTTTTGCTGGTTGTACGTCAGTATAGCTTTAGCTGGGAGTCAACCTTACTCTCTGATCAAGCGCTTGTGAGCTTGACTCAAGTATTAGGCTGGCTACCTAGTATGGTGGGATTTGGTGTGCCAGACAGTACAGCGATCGCACAGAGCAGGCTTGTCACCGAGCGATGCCGCTGTCTGTTGCAAGGCAATGGGCAGGGTTACTAGTTGGTAGCTTGCTAATGTACGGCATTGTACCTCGAGCGATAGCATGGGCGTTCTGTGCATTGATGTTCCGCCGCAAAAAAATGCGTTTGGATATCAAACAGCCCTATTATCAAAAAATCCTAAACTTCTGGCAGCGGCACGTGGTGGATGCTGATGACTTTATAGAAGCGCTAGCCCCTATCGCCCCAAAAGCGACGGTCAGTGCGGGCAAGAAGTTAGTTGCGCTGCTTGAATACCCTGCAGATCAGGACAACTGGTGGCAGTCAGGGTTAGATAGCAGCCATCATGATTTTGACAAACATAGTCTTGAACACTCAAGCGAAGTTGAGAATTTTGGTATCGTTGATGATCGTGATGATATGACACGGCTTAAAAACTATCTAGATGCGCATCCGGTGCAAGTTTTACTTGGCATTCATAGCAATGCACTGCCCGACCGCGGTACGCTACGCAAACTCGATCAAATCGCTGCTCACGCAAAAGATGGGCTTATCGTACAACTGCTGGGAGATAACAGCGTTTCTGCGGAATTGACTGACGCTCGTACCGATGATGAGCCATTAGACAAACAAGCGGTTCGCTATCAACAGTGGCAAACGGCGCTTTCTGCACGAAAAATTGGCTTAGTTGATATAGATACTTAATACATTCTAATTTTTAATCTATTACTTGCAATCTATTTTTCATATATGAACTTATCATTATGACTCGCATGATATACAATAAATAAATATTATAGATCTATAACCTCAGACAGGCTTAAAGACTTATTGATATAACAGTTGTTAAGATATATTTTGATAGCTGTGACGTTATATCAAGATGACAAGGATGTTTTATAGTGGCTAGGAGCCCAAGATGGCAGCAGATATCTCTTTAGACAGCCCCCTTATGACCCTAGGTCAGTATGGTCAACTATTGGATGGTTACCGAGAGGCGTTAAACCAAAGTATCTTAACGGCTGCGCCAGAGTCGTGGCAGCCAATGCTGGCAAGCATTCTGCCCGCGTATTGGCAAGAGTGGCTGCTACCGCTGGCTGGCGGTCCATTTTTCTTGTTATTTTTGGCAGAATGGCTGTATCAGTCCAAACGCGGCAATAGTAAAAGCTTTAGTTGGCGCCGTGCGATGACCAATTTTAGTTTGGGCGGCTCTTATCTAGGGTTTGAATTGATTGTCCAAGCGCTTATCGTCATACCTATCTGCTTATGGTTATATCAATATCGCTTATTTACTATTGAGGTGACATGGCTTACCGCCATCCCTATATTCGTTGCGGTTGAGTTTAGCTATTACTGGTTCCATCGTGCGTCACACCGTATGAATTGGTTTTGGTCAGCGCATGTCGTGCACCATTCAGATGATCATATGAATCTGTCCACCGCCATGCGTCAAAGCCTGCTGTACTCGGTGACGGGATGGTGGTTATTCTTTGTCCCGCTGATGATGTTGGGCGTACATCCTGTCTGGGTATTCTTCTTTTATGCGTTAGATTTGATTTATCAATTCTTTATCCATACCGAAACCGTGGGGAAATTTCCAAAATGGGTGGAGTATGTCTTTGATACCCCATCCAATCACCGTGCCCATCATGGCACCAACGACGAATACATTGATCAAAATTATGGCGGCGTACTCATTATTTTTGATCGTTGGTTTGGCACTTATGTAGAAGAAGATACCGCCAACAACCCCGTCCAATACGGTGCCGTTGGTGAAACCAGTCATGACAATATCGTCAGCCTGATATTTGGGGTCTTTTACCGTATGTGGCAGCGGTTCTTTCGTGCCAAAGGGTTAAAGAAAAAGCTAAAGGTACTGCTGCCTCCACCTAGTGCTGTCTAATATAGTCAACTCTCTATACATTGGATACGGTGTCAGTCTCGCTTAGCCTACTATTTGTAGTGCTTTCACTCGCCTTCCTTGTATCCAAAGTATATTGAACCGACTAGAGCCTGATTATAAATGCATGGACTACGATTTATGATATGGACAATACTCATTCATAACCGATACTCAATCAGATTTGTTTTACAATAAATGGCTACTATGTATTTCGGTCATCAATAAATATAAGACGTTACTATGAATAATGACAATAACAATAATCATGAGAACAATAAGCCTGCAGGTCTCTTTGCGGACAAAGCTTATGAGCCAACCCCTGATGCCTCAAGTACTTCTTCAGACAACATTTTGAAACCTACGGTAGCTCAGTCAATAGCTACTCAGGACAATCAACCTGTATCGACAGGAGAATCATCAGCATCAGCAACGACAGCACCAGTGTCAAGGGTAACAAAGAAAACCATCGCCAGTGGTGAACCGCTCAAATTGGCCGTTGTTGGTCATACCAATACGGGTAAAACCTCTATACTGCGCACGTTATTGCGAGACGTATATTTTGGTGAAGTCAAAAACGAAGCGGCGACCACACGGCATGTCGAGCAGGCTCAATTGACAGATAGCCAAACTGGCGAAGTCTTAGTGGCACTATACGATACACCTGGTCTGGAAGATGCTTCAGGCTTATGGATTGGCTAGAGGACAATACTGCGAGTCGCCGTGATGGTATTGAACGTCTGCAACAGTTTTTGGCGGCGGATGTCGCTCAAGGTTCAGACAGCTATGACTTGCCCTATGATTATAGTCAAGAAGCCAAAGTAATTCGTCAGCTGCTGACAAGTGATATGGCCATTTACGTGGTAGATGCTCGTGAGCCTGTATTGGGTAAATATAAAGATGAGCTAGCGATTTTGTCTTGGGCTGCTATCCCAGTGATGCCTGTTTTTAATTTTACAGACAGCCAGAATGCTAATATCGACGACTGGCAGACGATGCTGGCAAGACGCAATCTGCATATCTCAACGCGTTCGATTCGGTTGCTTTTGAGTTTGAGGATGAGATGCGCCTATGGAAAAACTTAGCCACTATGCTTACTCACTCTGAAATGCTTGAGCAGTTGATGCAACGACGAACGGAAGACTGGGCGCAGCTCTATGATGAGGCCAATATCATCATCGCTGATTTTTTTATTGAATGTCGCCGCTTTCGTGCGCGAGATCAATGAAGATGACGACCCACTTCCTGTACTACAGCAAATGCAAGAAGCGGTCAGGCAAAGTGAGCGTGCGATGCAGCACAACTTACTTAACCTTTATAAGTTTTATGACAATGCCGTCGCAGCAACACCGCTTGAACTACAAGCCTATCAACAAGATCCTTTCGACCCTGAACTTCTCAAGAGCTACGGTATTCGTACCACTTCTGGTGCAGCAGCTGGTGCGCTTCTAGGATTAGGTATCGA
The DNA here is from genome assembly GCF_000586435.1 of Psychrobacter sp. JCM 18901. GTDB lineage: Bacteria > Pseudomonadota > Gammaproteobacteria > Pseudomonadales > Moraxellaceae > Psychrobacter. The sequence continues at coordinate 48,874 of NZ_BAWH01000005.1, read as the reverse complement.
TGCAGCAGCCCTAGGTACGACCCTTGGATTGGGTGCCGCAATAGGTGGGATCGCAGGCGGGTTGCTATCGAATACCAGCAGTATTGCCGATAGGATTACTGGGGTAAAACGCTTATATATCGATCCTGCTACGTTGACGCTATTAGCAACGCGAGCATTAGACTTACTTACTGCATTACGCCATCGTGGTCATGCTGCTACAGATGCCACTCAGTTATTATATAAAGGCGAAAACAGCAGTCTTGGAACGTCGCTAACTAACGACATTAACCATGAAGATGAAGACAATAATCCAATTACTGTATGGCCAACTCATAAATTACCAAGTGAGCTCAAAAAAAGCGCGTGGTAAACCACAATGGTCGTCGCTTAGTAGCGGTAAGTCCGAACAAGCTCAGTTGTTACGTACAGACATGGCATGGTCTCTGTCAGGTAAGTTACAGTCGTATAAGCGTAAGTCATAAATTACCAGCGAACTATCTATGCACTCTATACACTTAACAACGCACTTAATGCATCAGTACCACGTACATCTGTCTGTTGCAGGTAAATCGGATACAGCGGGTACTTGGTAAAGCTTTGTTCGATATCCTGCAGCAAATGCTGCTGACGCTCAGCGCGGCGGCGCCAAAAATCATCCGACTGCGTTGTTGATATCAGCTGATTAACGACGATTGCTGCTGGCATGAGCTTACTATCTTCCAATTGCTCGATAGCGCGCTTGGTCTCAGCCAATGGTAAGACGTCAGCAGTCATCACCAATACAATCGCTGTTTGTGTACGGTCATGTAGTAGCAACCCTGCTTGACGGAACAGTTGCTTGCGCTTTTCTAATACGGAGACAGCTTGCTCCCAGCGATCTGATTTTTTTGCGGCAAACGGATTTGCCACATCGTTTTTATCATTTTTTTGATTGTGACTGTCTAAATGGTTTGCCACCGAACGTAGTTTGGCCTGTCGTCGCTGCTGTGCAAGCAGCCCATCCGTCCACGCCCCCATCATTTCTGGTAATACCAACAATCGCAAAGTATGACCTGTCGGTGCGGTATCAAAGATGATGTGTTCATACCCAGCACCTGCCGCTTCGACTAAATGGTGACACATGGATTCGAGCATCGCGGCTTCTTGGGCGCCAGGTGCCGACTTAGATAATCGCAGATGCTCACGAATTTTTGGCATCATATCTGGGTTGGCATAAGCTTTAATTGTACGTTCAACTTGAGCAAAATGTTCATCAACGATTACATCAGGGTTGAGTTCGATGGCATCTAAATAAGGTGATATTGCTGTTTTTGCGTTATTGAGCTGGGTATTTAGTACATCGCCCAAACTATGTGCTGGATCGGTTGAGACAATTAAGGTTTTTTGCTGCTGGCTTGCATAGTAGCTGGCTAGAGCTGCTGCTGTGGTGGTCTTCCCTACACCACCTTTGCCGCCGATAAATATAATCGGTTGTGTCTCTAACTGCTCTACCAGTCCATGTAAAGGGTGTAATGCCATATCGTTATCTCGTATTTTGTCTCATTATCTAATAAATGTTTAGCTACTTCTTTATATAGTCCATCCACTACTGTTAGCAGCAGCCAACATGGTCAAATGGACATCTATCCATTCCCATACGTGTATGCCATTCATGAAAGTTTTCTAAAAATAATGGTTGCAATTCTAATGTATAAAAGCTGGCGGGATTATCAATACCCAAGCTCTCGGCAAACATGAGCAACATAAAAAAATCTTCTTCATCACGTGCGGCCCGTGCCATCGTCTGACGATAAGGCGCATGATAAAATTCATTTAATCCACTCTTAAACCGTTGCCACCATGGTTGAGTGTTCTCTAGTGGTTGAACGTTTTCTATATCATTCGATGTGTTTTCATTTTCCATAATGTGCTCGTATTTTACTTAATTCTTATGATCTATCATGCCTATATGATACAAAAAACGCCAGCAATTGCTGCTAGCGTTTTTTTTATTAAACAGACACTCAATATGGTTTAATGTTTAAACCTCACCGCTTTTACCTTTATGTAGTGACCACTCTTTGCGCAGTACAGATAGACTCTCAAACGTCACTAAAATGGTCGCGATTAAGATAATAATATCCATAATAATAAGTAGCCAATTACCATCAGTAAAGAAGGTTTTGAGCTGAATCAATAGGGCAAAGACAGTCATAACCAACAAGAACGACAATGGTGCTAAGGTGTACCAAACTGGCTTACCTTTACGTAATAAGATAATAGTAACGATCATCAAAGTTAAGGCAGCCATTAACTGGTTGGTTGTACCAAATAGCGGCCAAATAATCATACCACCCGCGCCATCAATACCACCAGCACCGAACGCTAATAACAAACAGCTTCCGACAGCAAGTAACGTTGCAACGACACTCTTATTGAGTACGGGCAAATTATAAAATTCACCAAATTCTTGGAAAATATAACGTTGTAAACGTACGCCAGTATCCATCGTCGTACCAGCAAACAATGCAGCCATTACCGTAAGCATGGTCTGTGATAGCACCATATCGATACCAACGCCGGCATTTAAGATGGTCGCACCGCCGTCGATGAACGCACCGATAGAGCCATCACCGAACTTTTGGTAGACCGCTTGCCAGTCACCAAGAGTCGCAAAACCTGCGGTTGCTGCAAGGATTGCCCCAAGCGCTAGCATACCCTCACCCAATGCACCGAAGTAACCAACGAAACGAACGTCTTCTTCTTTATCAATCTGCTTAGAAGTGGTTCCTGTGGCGACCAAACCATGGAAACCTGATATGGCACCACAAGCAATTGTCACAAACAATAATGGTAGAAGTGACGGTGTATCCGCTGGTAATGCAGTGTTAACGGCTGGCGCGACAATATTAGGCGTGCCGATAAAAATAGCGGCATATAATAAAATCAAACCGACAAATAACTGTAAGCCATTAATATAATCACGAGGTTGAAGTAGCATCCATACAGGCAACAACGATGCAATCGCCGCATAGGCGAACAAGATCAAGATCCATACTGCGTTATCAGGCAAACCCATGACGGTTTCAGGTAATACAATCGGGAACATAGGGCCAAGATAGATAAGCCCGTACAAGGCAGTTACCCCGATAATGGACACCCAGACCAAATTCATGTTGTAGCGATAGATACACTGTCCGATGATAAAGGCAACCACTAAGGCACCCCAAACTGGCAATACCGCAGATGGCGTCTTGATCATCATATTGGCAATAGCTACGCCAAATACAGCATTAACCATCAGTAGTAATAAGAAGATAACAACCATCATCAAGCTGCGGACACGTGTGCCCATGACAGTACCAGCGATAGAGCCAATCGACTGACCTCTATTACGCATACTTGCCCAAATAGCAGACATATCATGTACGCCAGCCATAAAGATAGTACCTACCACTACCCAAATAATAGCAGGCACCCAGCCCCAAATAACCGCAATCGCAGGACCGATAATTGGTGCAGCCCCTGCCACTGACGTGAAGTGATGCCCCCACAATACATACTTATTTGTAGGAACATAATCGATCCCATCTTTCATCGTATGTGCGGGTGTAGGACGGCTGTTGTCCAATGCTAAAATTTTGGTGGCGATAAATTTTGAATAAAACACGTAGCCGCAGAGCATAGCGGCAACGGCGAATAGTAGTACAATAGCACTATTCATCTCATCTCTCCCTAGACAAGTAGTCAATAGCCTTATAAGTTCAAGCTTTTTGAATTAAAATATGAAAAATATGCTAAATTAGTGTGCGATGAGTGACTCAGCTCATCTATCGTTTAGGTAAATTCTAGCAATTTGCAAAATTGTTACCAATCAACAAAGTCATTTATCTTATAACTAGGGCATGTCACTAATCAGCATTTGGTATGATGAGCCTGAGACTAAAACTTTGTTTAAATAATAACCGATTTGGTGATAAATGTAACGCAAGTAAGACATAAAAAACAACAAATAAAGGAAGTGCAATGGCACATTATTTTGGATTCGTACCCTCAGATAAACTAAAAGCTTTAATCAGTGAGGCCGAACAAGTCGTTGCTTCAAATGAGAATGTAGAGTACTACCCTTATCGCGATGCCCTTACGCATCAGACAGCGCGTGATCTTACTGATAATTTATTGGTTGGTTTGGTAGATATTATTCCGAACCCTGAGCGCCAAGCCTCTATGCGTAAAATTGTTGGAACGATTGAACGTGCGACAGATACTTTGCTCAATATCTTACTAGGTAAAGAAAACAACAAAGACGTATTACCAAGTTTTCATTTTCTAAGAGATCATGCAACCTTTATTGATAATGAAGGCATTAAACGTGTTGGCTTTAAACTATCAGAAAAAGACGCCAATACCATCACTGAAGGTTTTGCTGCTATCACGCCTGAGCATGTAGATAGAGCCAAATTTAAAACGGCACTCGAAACCATGAACGAAGAAACATTGACCCACTTCATCAGTCGTTATGCCGAGACATTAAAGCTAGGCATGATCAAGCGTAAGTCAGTTCCAGTTGCCAAATCGGCAATTGATAAAGGCATGAGTATGGCACTTAATAAGCTATTACCTGACCTACCAAATGACTCATTGAATAGATTGGCCAATTATTACCGTCCATTTATTATAGAAAAGCCAGAATAACCCCAAAAGTTGGATTAATTTTGTCCCAAAAGTCATATGACGTTGGGCAAATTCACTAAAATTTGCTAAAATAAGCGGCACTTTTTACCAAAGGCGCACCCGATGACCCAAATCAGTAACCAAGAAATTGAAAAAAACCTTACGCAACTCAGAGTGCCTTATCAGCAGTATCGAAGTAGCTGCTGCTTATGAGCGTTTGGCCGCTCAGCTCAATCTACATTATGCTGGTCTAAACCCAATTGTTATGGTCGTGATGAACGGCGGCTTGATTCCAGCTGGTCAACTATTGACACACCTTACGTTCTACCATCGTATGCATTATATCCATGCGACTCGTTATCGTGATAACGAAGGTACTAATGAGCTTGATTGGAAATTCAAGCCTGATGTTAGTATCGAAGGTGAGCACGTATTGTTAATCGACGACATCTTTGACGAAGGTATTACTCTAAAAGCAGTTGTTGAAGAATTAAGTAAAGAAAAGCCTCTATCACTTGAGTCTTGTGTCTTGCTTAACAAGCAACATGATCGCAAAGTTGCAGATTTTGACGTAGATTTTGTGGGTATTGATGTTGCAGATCGTTATGTTTACGGTTGTGGTATGGATTTCCATGGTTACTTGCGTCACCTGCCAGGTATCTACGCAATCAAAGAAGACAAAGTTTAATTCTTAGACTTAATTGATTAAAATAGTTAAATCCTAAAAAAGCATCCAATTTGGATGCTTTTTATTGCACTGACTTATTGTGCCGACAACAACTTGAATGAATCGTTAAAACTGTAATGCCAAACCAGTATGCCGCTCAGTTGGTGTTTGAACTGCTTTTTCTAAGGCGTGCTTGGTACTATATATCGTTACCTGCTTCTTAGCACGAGTCACTGCTGTATAGATAAGTTCTTTGCTCAGCAATCTTGCATGACTATTATCAAAAGTAATGGCAACATGATCAAATTCGGATCCTTGTGACTTATGAATGGTCATTGCATATGCCGTGGCTATCACCTCTTCATTTAGCAAATTAACAGCTATCCCTTGTGTCTTATTTTCAAAGAATACTTCTAATTGGCTTCTTTCATCTGATGTTTGTAAGCAGAAACCAATATCCCCATTAAATAGCCCAAGCTCATAGTTATTTTGTAGCACCATAACAGGACGTCCATGGAACCATGTGTTTTGACCCAATGGTAACTTCAACTCAGCAAGATGCCATTGAGTAAGGTAGTTATTGATATAGTGGTCACCCCATTCACCATTATGGCCAGCAGTGAGGATTCTAAATTGATTAAATACCTCCATTAACGAAGTGGTAGTATTTTTAACTGATTCTGGCACGGATTTTTCAATCGGATTTTCCAGTAAATTTCTAACTTTATTTACGTATGACTGGTAATTATCGGATATTCTTGAAATAATTTTTTCTTTACTTAGGCTATTTTTTATCTCATTATTTGATATGGACTCTGCTTGTAACGTATTAACATATTGAAAACTCAAAGCAGCGTCTTGCCTTAATAATTGCCAAATAGCTTGAAGATTTGTCTCTGCTTTATTGATTTGAGTGGCCAGTTTACCGATACCTGACTCGGCGCTAAATCGGCGGCTCTCTGTTAGCTCTGCGTGTATGGGTTGCAATAGTGGAATACGGCATAGATCAGCCAATACTGCTCCTGCATCGACGGCTGCTAACTGATTAGCATCGCCTAATAATATCAGCCTAGCACCTGGCTTTACCGCGCTCACAAGGTAATTGGCCAACTCGACTCCGAGCATAGATGCCTCATCAACGATGATAATATCTTCACCGAGTGGGTTGTTGGCATCGTAGCGCGGTCTACCCGTTCGACCGATACCTAGTAGACGATGGATGGTTTTTGCCTCTTGCAACTGCAGCTCTACATTTGCGTCATCTAAAGCCGCCTGTAGAGATTCTTGCATACGTTGGGCTGCCTTACCAGTCGGTGCGGCCAATGCCAAACTGGCACTGTCCGTACTGAATCGAATATGCTCAGCCCCATCCCCCCACTCTCTGTCGCTTGCTGCAGCGCAATGACCAATTGAGCCACAGTGTAGGTTTTACCTGTGCCTGGACCACCAGTAATAATACTAAACGCATTATTATTAGCGACATTGATTGCCTTCACTTGGTGCTCATGAAGGTTTTCAGGTATTGCTATCTGTAAAGGACTTACTTGCTGATTTAAGATATTGTTGATATTTTTTGCTAAATTAAACTCTGCTTGCCAAGCACGGTGTAACCAAAATGTGATTTTCGAACTTCGAGTTTGTTCACTTTTAGTTATGTTGTAAATAATCGGTTGATTATTTTTGCTTAGGCTATTTTGATAGTTGTTATAATTAGTATTTGCCTCAACGTTAGCAAATAAAGCATGCTCATGGATTGAATGAACGAAAGTATTTAAGTCGCTATTTTTCAAGCGCTGATATAACGTAGTTATTGCATCAAAACGTTTGATCAACATCTCTTTTTCATGATTACTAAGTGCTAGCTGCGCCCACAGGTAATCTCGCTGACCAAACAAAGTGTCCAGTAATACAAATAGCGATGTCTCTGTTGTAGTAACATCGTCTAGTTGCGTGTCTAGTTGCGTGTCTAGTTGCGTGTCTATTTGCGTTTTTATCTGAGTATCAATCAGCGCAAAAATTGGTGTTGCCAGTATCCCCAATAATTGCTGCTGCCATGCATATAACGTGACTACTTCCCCATTAATCTGACCTTGCATGGGAGCTCCATGATCGGCTGTATCGACAGTTAATACAGTATGGCCCTCTTCCAAATGAGCCGCTAAAATAACGAATAGAGCAGTAAATAAGTCATTGTTTTCCGACTTATTGATTTTTTTTGCTCTCATCATTCGTCTTTGCATTTGTCGCGTCATATGCTACATGTGTTTGCTGACGACGTAACAAGATATAATCGCTGATGTTACTGGCCCAGCTCTCTTGTAAACTAATGGCTGACTTACTTTTATTGTTATTATTACTCATCGTATATTTATCTCTTATTAATCTTATTAACTGCTATAACAATTTTTATCTACCTAGTTGCTATATAAGGTTTATTAATCCGGTAGGCCAAACAATGCATCTAGACCTTTAACAAAGTCGATGGGAATATCCCAAGTGACCAATCCATAGCAGCCATAATTCTCTAAGTTGTTACTGCTATGTTTATTATTATCTTGAGAGGTAGTGTCAGCGATTTTAGCATTCGGATCATACACACCGCGTAAAAACACGTACTCTACAGCGCCTAAGTACTTATCTTCGTTACCCGTATAATCACTGATTCTCATGGCAAGGAACCGATGTAATGCTACTTGATAGATTGCTGCTTGTAGCCAGTAGCCTGCTTTGGACATTGCTTTCTTGAGCGTATCTTCATTGTAATCGCTTAGGCTATTTCCTAGAAAGTTACTTTTATAATCGACCACATAATACTTGCCAGCATGCTCATACACCAAGTCAATCTCACCGCGTAGATAACGATACAGATGCGCTTTATTTTGTGGAACTAGAGTGACATGTTTATCTGTCTCATCAGGTAAATACTGTTGAAAAAGTTGACTAATATCCTGTGCTTTAAAATTCTCTGACAACCCCATGTTGAACTCTAACTCGGCAAATTGTTGACCTGCATCAATAGAGCGCAACGGTTGCTTGGAGGCCAATAATGGCGCATCTAAGACCTCTTCAATCCAGTCCATCAACGCCTCATGTTTGCTAGCGTCTACTGAGTTAAGATTAAATGAATCAGTATTAACGTCATTACCTTGCTCTTGCGTCTTTGCTTGCAATCGACGGCTTTGGGTTTCAGCACTGCTATACACCAGCGGCAGCTGATAACTACTGATGGCTCTATCGATAACTTGAGACCACTGCGCTTTATTGTTGAAATCAATTTTTTCAAATATCTCATGCAAAAATGTACCGGCATTAGCGCCTTTAACAAAGGTAAAGCGGATATCCTCTTCTGACTTGAAGCTCAGTTCACCGTCTTGTTCGAGAGACTCATCGTTATTAAGTAACGAAATATCAGAAACTGAAGACTCTGTCATATCAATGTCTATCGCATCATCAATACGCTCATCCACTATCGCCATTGCTTGTGTAGATTCATCTAGCTGACGCGCCAAAGCGGTAAAGCTAGTCTTGGCCCAACCATAAAAATAATTAGTTTTCATCACCTCTGCAAAGGGCGCGTATTCAATAGCCTCTGTCGTAGGCTTATGAGCATTTGACTTGGTAGTAGCCAGTTGAGCACTGTCATTTACGCCTGTTGAATTAGCAGTTTTGTTTGCGTAATTATTGTCATAGAACTCATTAACCTTATGACCTCTGAGCATGCCTATGGTACCTTTGAGTCTATCAGGTAGCTCAAACTTGGCATCCTCGGAGTCAAACCAATGGCACACTGGTCTTAAGTCACAATCGGTATTTCTATAGGCCTCTTTTAACACTACATAGAGCTGCTCACTGGCCCGAGTAAATGCTACATAGCCAAGGCGGCGGCGCTCATCAAAATTCTCTTTTGTTTCGATATCAGTATAATAACCCTTATCCGTGGAAGAGCCTTGCAATGGTGAGAAGCGGCGCTGATTTCCTGTTGATTGACTGTCTATCGACTGCTGCACTAATGCTGAGGGCGCTTGTTGCGCGTTATATAGATACAGCCCATAGTCTTCCTTATTGCCAGACTTCCTACTGGCATCACCCATTCCCAATACATAGACAACAGGGAATTCAAGCCCTTTAGACTTATGAATGGTCATCAATTGCACACCAGATTCTGTCGGTAGCGGATATTGCTTAGCCCAGTCACTGTTAGGCGCTGCATCTATATGCTGTCTGAACCACGCCAGCAACTCATACTCACCCATGCCTAGACCATACTGCGCCAAGATGTCCATGACATGACGCAAGTCCATGATATGACGGTCACCTTCTGGATGAGCAGCTAGGGCTTGCCAAACGCCTTGCGGCTGTACAGGGCTTTTATCTAATAAATAATGTAGCGCCGATAATATGCCAAAGTGCTGCCAACGCTGTGCACCTTCTTTTAAATAGGTAATAAAGTCTTGATAGCTTTTTTTGGTATCAGTCGTTTCATTGGCTGGGAGGTCTTTCGAATTAGAGTTTTGTGAATGGGCGCTTGACGTACTGCTGCCCTCAGTAACGCCTGACTCATGGTCCGTCATCATGGCTTTGATGTTTTTGATACTCAGTCCATATAGGTGACTGGTCAACACCCGATTAATCATGTCATGACGATACGGGTATAACATGGCACTTAGCAATGCCGCTACATCTTCTGCCATAATAGTCTCAAAGATGCTGACATCACTAGTAGTCAAAGTCGGCACATTAAGCTTTATTAGCTCATCTTCGACCCTTTTCAGATCTTTTTTGGCACGTGCCAGCACCCCAATATCACTGCTGAATCGGCTGACCTTTAAGTGTCTGACCACTATTAAGCAAAGTGGCTATATGGCGAGCTGTTATTTCATGTTCATCATAATCAAACTCTTTTTCCTTATCATAAGGCAGGTGCAACAAGCTCACTGGCTGAGCAGAAAGCACTTCTGTCACCAATACGTTATCCAGCCTATCTGACTCATTAAACCAAGACAGCTCATATTCCGGTTTTGCTGCTTTGATATGTTGGTAGTGAATCCCAGTACCCAGTTGCGACAGCTTATTCTCAGCAGTTGTGGCATCAGCATACCAAACCAACAGTTTAATGCGTTAATCACACCGGCATTAGAACGGCGGTTGATATCAAGCGTCCAAAGGGCACTTTTATTAAACTGGGCTTTCATATAGTTGTAGTTGGCCACATCGCCACCACGAAACCCATAAATAGCCTGTTTAGGATCACCAACCAGTAGCAGAAACTCATGATTGGCTTTCTTAGTGGTTGCCTGTTTATCACTGTCCGACTGTTTACGCTTATTCTTTGGCAAGTAGATGCTTTCAATCATAGTGGCTTGCTCGCCATTGATATCTTGCGACTCGTCAATCAATGCCACAGGATAGTGATGACGAATATAACGCGCCAGCTTATCTCCTTGACGACCAGTTAATGCTTGGTTTAAGCGTACCATCTGCAAACTAAAGGTCGTCTCGCCGCGCTCTTCTAAAATAACTGGCAGTCTATTACGCACAGCCAGCACAATACGGCGGTTAAGATTGGCTAAAACAGTAACTATGTGATCATTAAATTGTTGGATACAACAATTTAGCTTAAGTAACATCTGAACAGACTCAGTACTGATAAACCTTAACCGTCCTTGCTCTTTGTCTTCTAAAAATCCAGAATCTTCTGAGTCATCATAAGTTGCTTGAAGTTGTTTCAAAAAATTTAACTGTGGTTTGGATAGACTTTGAGAAAAAGATAGTTGTTTGCTCTGAATAAGATCTTTAAAATCTTGATAAAAACCTAAGTTTTTAGCAACACTTTTACGATTATCAAACCCTTCTTTTTTTCTAAAATCTTTCTCAAAGTAAGCTTGCATATCATGAAAATCACAATCGCAGAACTGGCTCAAGAATTCTTCGTAAGCCTGAATATCAAATTCAATAGTATCAACATTGTCAATCGGCGCAGAGATAAAATTAAGCGAGCGAGTCACATATTTCTTATGATCGCCAACTGCAGTCAGCTTACCTTGCTGATCCATTAGCGCATAAAGTTTAGGCTGCTCATAGTATAAGCGGCTCTGAAACTGACGCAGCTCATCATGGATAATACTATCAGTCACCTGTTCAATACTGCTGTCTTCAATAATTCCCATGCCCTGCTGATGACCCGTCTCGCTACTATATTCCGTCAGCCATTTTTGCGCCAAGCTATCGAGCGTACCTACGAATAGCTTATCCAACGTCGTTAGCACCAGCGCGGTACGCCTAATAGCTTCTGTCATTGGATAGCTGTAGACATGATCCAATAAATAACCAATTAAATGCAAGTTAATAGGATCTTTCATGATGCCATCTAAGCGCGCATATTTTGCCTGATTGACTAGCCAATCTTCACGATATTTTTTTGCTTGTTTACGTTTATCAGCGGTAGCTTGCTTATCAGTAGCAAGGTCTTGATTTAGCTGGTCAGTTTTCTCTGCCTCAGCGTTTGAGGCAGCACTTGAGTTATCTGCTTGTCTATCCTTATCACTCTCAGGCATGACTTGTAATATGTTCGGGTATAAACTCTCTTTATTATTAGTATCAGCACTTAGGCTATTGACCCATTGTAATAATTGATAAAAATCTACCAAACGGTCATGAATACGCTGACGCATTTCAGCTGCGGCAGCGCGAGTAAAGGTCGTGGCGATGATTTGCTCTGGCGCACGCCGCGCTTCAATCAGCAGACGCAGCACGATACCAGTTAATGTCCACGTTTTGCCAGTACCAGCTGAGGCTTCAATTAAATGCTTGCCTGTTAGAGCAACATCAACTGCTGGTATTACATCCGCTTTTTGATCAGATATAGGATTGGCGTGAGGCAGCTCATCCGAGTACTCATCGAATAAATGTGGTTGCGTAGACTGTGTAGAAAGGTCACTGATACTGGTTGGTCGGTAAAGTCTGTCATAAGGCGGATACTTTTAATTATTATCTATTAGAGCAAGAGAGCAAAAATTAATGATTCTAAATGACTAGAATGAATTGAAGACACGCTCTAATTAGCCGTCTAAGTCAATTAACGCGGTAAACACTGGCTCATACAATGGTCGTGCCAAGGTAGTCAACGCTGCCGATAATGCTTTGAACGCGTCTTGATCACGCAGTACATATTGCCAAATGGCATGCTGAGAGCACGTATCGTATACCGTGTTTGCTTGATAGTTAGGTCTTAGCCAATCTGAGAAGTCGGCACGTTTTGGCCAATAGTTGCCGGCTTCACTTGCTTCAAACTTTAGGTACTTATCAAGGTAATTGAGTGCATATTCTGGCAATAACGTAATGGGCACTTGACCGACTAGCTTGCCAAAAATCGCCCATTTCATCAGCTCTATCACAGCGTTTTCATAAACAATGGGACTTAGTTTAAAGGCGATTATTTTGTCATATTTTTTTGACTTGCGAGCTAGGCTTATTAAAGCGCCAAATACTCACACCATCATTTAGAGCCACTTGCTCAGCAGTGGTACGTCTGGCCACCTGCCAATACAAGTGCGATAACCAAAATTTGAGTAAATGCCTAGGGCTAGCAGAGTTGGGCAGTATATTTAACCATTGCTTGGGTGATTGCTCAGCATAGGTCTTACCTGCCTGCAGATGTGTGTGGCGGGCATGCGCATCTGGCGGCACTGATGATGGTGGTAATGATACTGATGCTAATATTGGCACCGAGCCTTTTATCTTAATAACTTTCGGCAACAGCTTGAGCAGTGTTTCCATACCCTCTATATCTGTCTGGTTGCTTGATTCGCTATTGGTGCTATTGAACAGTTTTGCCAACTCTATCTGAACAGGGTGTTCGGTGATTGGTGTCAGTAGCTGTAATACTGTAGCGCTATCTGCTCCACCTTCGTTAATAATACTACTCTCATCAAAGCCATTAGCCATTAACTGCTCTTTGAACTCTAGACATTGCTGTTGCAGCTTTTGTTGTTGATTGGGTAGCGTGGTTTGGCGAGCCACACCAGCTGGCATGATTTTTTGGTACATTAAGGTTTGATTAGCGCTGTCATCAGTCGTATTGGCAATAGTATTATCGGTCGCCAGCTCTTTAATCAAATGCGCTTTAATTTGATAGGTCGTCAAGCTGTCTAAAAATAGCGGCTCTTGCTGCGACAGTGCTTCTTCACCTTGCACCACATGCACCTTTTGAGTACGCAAAAACGCTTTGGCAGGATGGCGCACTTGATACGCCAATACTACTTCAACGTCTATCTCTCCAATATTAAATATGCTATCAGATACCGCTTGGGTAAGCGCTTCCGTCATGCTACCGACATCGCTAGCATCAACAACTGTATCTAGCGCCAACATTTCAGCCAATGCAGACAAGGTTTGATTGTCTACTCGACCTAACTGACCCAAGCCTTGACCAAGTATCTTAGCGATTGACTCATATTGTGATTTTGTGGGTAACCTCACCAGTTGCGCATGCTCACTAGATACTCGCCCTTTTAAAGTATGAAACACTGACTGCCAAAGCGGCGCAGGCGGAAACTGCTTTTTTTGCGCCAATTTAGTTTTGCGCATGGCCTTATTTAAGAGAACATCTAATTCATCCATCATATCGACAGGGCTGGAATCCTGAGCATTGACGTTGGCATTGTTATTGCCATCAATATCAGGAGACGCTTGCTCAAAAATATCATTGCCTTCAATTTCTGTTTCAAACAGACTCTCATGAAAAGGCAGAGCAGGATGCTCAGTCACTAGCCACTGCTTAATCAATTTAGGTAAGTAACGCTTAAGGCTTTCCGTGGTGGGATCAATATTCTCAGGTAATGTCTCAAGCGAGTTCACCTGCCATTGCACCTCGCCTTGTAGGAATTGCAATAGCTCACTCACTGGGTTGGCTGGCAAATGCTCATGGGTGTCCGTCAAGCTTTGGCCGTTGTAGAACATCCAACATGCACTGCGCGCGCACAGTAGCGCATCTAAAAATGCCCCGTTGTCATCATCTTCACTGACTCTGTCACCGCGGCGGGCATTGGTCGCTTTCATCAAATCATAGCGGTTGTCACGATCACGCCCAGGAAACTCAGAGAGATCCATATTGAGCATAACCACCAGCTCAAACGGCACGTTTCTTAGTGCACCAAATCGACCAAAGGTAATCACCCCCGTCGGCTCCGCACTGACCTGCTGACTCTCTAGCTCCGCTTCGATACTGTCTAGCATAAAGCTCAGCTTGAGCGGCAACTGCTCCACACCTGCCAGCCTCTGCTCTACTTCTTTGTTGTCGACATCACCACTAGCGTACTGCCTATAGTGACGATTGGCTCGCAGACTTGATTTAAAGCCATTCATCGCATTGTAAATGGCGCGCATGGTACGTGTTTGATCCACATCGCCAAAGTAGCGATGGATAACTTGTGTCTCAATCTGATCGAGCCAATCTTCCGCTTTCATTTTTTTGTGTATGATCATCAGTCGTGCAACCAAGCCAGTATAAATACGGCAAAGCGCTTCAACAATCAGCGCATCATTTAGGCTCACTTGTGGTAACGGCAAGGTCATTTCTGGTAACGCAGTGCTTGGCCATTCATCGCCATTTAGATCATATAAGCAGTCGCTCAACTCAGCCTCTGGCATGACCAGACCTAAAGTTAATCTGTCTAATGCCTGTGCAAAGCTAAAGCGATAGTCGTAATCATTGCTGTCTAAAGTTTGCTTAAGATGCAGCTCGTCAAAACCACGAATAAAGCCCGCCTCTACCAATAAATCACAGCCACGGCTCATTTGCTCATGAGTCAGTCCAAAGCTTTCAAACAATGGCGGTAACATGAGCCAGTCTAAGACTTCAGCTGCTTCAAAACGAGCGCTATGACTACCTAATAGTTTGTAAAAACCGATAATGGCTTCCCATAACTGGCGAATATCGGCATCAACAACACCAGTCACTTTAGCAGGCAAAGTCAAACCGTCTTGACCTTTACCATTGACGAAAATAGAACCAATCAGTGCATGATGACGTTCAACATCGGGTAGCAGCACAACAATGTCGGAGATATGGCGTTTCTTTTCACCTAGTTTGATAGGTTCATTTAGCCAACGACCAATCATAATACGTAATACTTCAAGCTGACGCTGCAAACTATGACACGAATGAATGCTTAGGCTATTATCTTGAGAAGAGATTGCCCAAAAACGGTCTTTCTCAAAACGCTTATTCTCTAACGCTTCATCTTCATACCAAGCCGTTGCTGGCTTAGCTTCATCAAAGCTTGACTCTATATGCTTACTTACCGCTTGTGAGACTGTAGCGGCTGTCGCCTGCTGGGTAGATTGCTCATCAAGCATCAATACATCATTTTGCAAACGTTTTAATAAGCTCAGGTTACCTTGCGTATCTTGAGTACTGACAGCGTCTTCAGTAGGGACGACACTTTCAGACATGCCTTGAACGAGCGCATCATCTACACCATTATCAAAGTTATCTTGCCATTCGACTAGCGCATCGTCGTATTGCTCATTACCTGATAAATTGGCAAGCATGGCAAACGCATCGCGCGACTGCTTGCCCAAACGCGATAGCAAACTGTGACCATAATCACGCAAGAACACACTCTCAGGGTTGATAATCTGCTGGCGTTGTAACCATGATTTATCGACGATATCTGCCCAAAACAGCTTTGATGGATTGTAGTGCAATAGCGTGATATTCATGTATTGCGACAGACTCTGTAGAAAGTCTAACTCGGTCTGTGGCAGTTGCTGGATGGTAAATATACGCAGTACTTTGGGCAATTGGTCACGCTCATTCGCCTTGTTACCTTTTAAAGCCGACCAAAACGCACGCTCTAGTGCCACACGATGTAGATGAACATCGGCAAACAAATGCGACCACAAGAAACGTTGGGCAATTTCTAACTCTACATAATGCTCGACCAACCACTCAGGCGTGCCGCGCGCATACTTATCAAAGCGCAGGGATAAGGCGTCTTTATCTGCTATCAACTCACTTACGTTCAACGGCTTGTTTTGTGACCATAATGCCAACCAATCCTCACGGTGAGTCAAATAGCGGTTAAACACCCTAGCCAAATCACTTGCCAGCTGCCAAATACGCGCATCTTGTTGCACCTTATCCTGTTGTAAACTGTCCTGTTGAGCACTTACCTGTGGGTCGTCAATCAAAGACGCTAGCAACGGATGCACTGGATGCTTTTCATCTGCAACGATTGTTTCTTGGTAGTAAGTCAAATAACCAAACAATCGCCACTGCATTACTGTCGGTGATAACACCGCCACTTCCGGCACATTCAGAGTTTCCGCTTCAGGGTTTTGCGCTAATAAGTATGCGTTGTGGCGAGTCAATACATCTTGCATCAGTGTCCATTGATACTGACCCCAAAATTTAGTACGCACTAAGGTACTAATACCAGCACGGCTAGCAATAGTTTTATCCAACCAATCGCCCAATACCATTGACGGTACAATGACAATAAAAGGCTCAAAAACAGGCTGATCCTTGGACTGGTACTGTACAAGCAATTGATCAACGAGGTTTTCGGTACGGTGCGACTGAATAATAGTGAACATAGACAATAATCTGATTGAAATAAGGGTTAGATATTAGGATTAATAAAAAAAGGCTTCACTTATAAATGATGCAGCTGATAAAAATAGTGATAATAGTACTACGCATAATAAAGATAAGATGAGATGTCTGTATCCAATGTCAAAAACGCCATAAAACGTCTAGACAAAACAAAAATCGATACTCATCAATCCATGTTTGATGGTCGTTACTATGATGCATTTCTGCTAGCATGAGGGCCAGAAACAAAAACAATCATAGTAGCAAATTCTACATATCCATTGATAACGTTGACTTGCCAAATTTGCTATCAGTGTGCCATTGATGGTTATCGTTTACTAGTGTAAATGCCGATATTATAATAAGCTTGCGACATTTAGTGTCGTTTTATACTATCATTCATATTTACAATGAAATAATCTCATTGCGGTTTTTAAATTGGCCTTTACAACCTGTATCTAAATAACACTTTCTATTGACGGGATTACTTAATATTATGCCATTGCGTCCCATTGATGCTATTTTTGTCCATCCAAAACAACGCTTATACGTCGTGTATTATCGCGGTGAGTTGTGGCAACTGCCACGTATGAAAATCGATGAGAGATCATGGAAAAACAGACGACCCTATACCGATGATAGTAGCTCACTTTATTTGAGCATCCATCAAGCTATCAGCGACCCTATCCTTGCGCAGAAATTGAGAACGCTAGATCTACCTGTAGCGGTACGTAGTAGCACTTTGCCACGTTTTGAAGCATGGTGGGAGGCACATGGTTTAAATGGTTAAAAGACAGACTATTAACCGGTGAATCGCCGTTAGCAGCGCATCAAACTACTACACCTGCTGCCAAGGTATTAAACAACCAATCTGATCCTCTAACAGATTGCCAAACCAATGGCCATACTGATGAAAGTGGTGAGGTTAATGAAGAACAAGTATCTACCCCTTCTGCAGACACGGATATCTTTGCAGACATGTTGGCTGAATTAACCGATGAAGTACTAGAACAAAAGCTTTAAAAAAATAGATACTACCCTGTATATAAACGTTGCTATGAATCAACTAATAATAAAAGAGCAGTAATATATGAAAGACTACAAACTACTGCTGGCTGGGCTAATCTTGCTACTGCTCACAATCTTTATCGCGGTCTTCATTTGGTTGTGGACCAGTAATCAAAAAAACACAGACCCATTGCCAATCATGGCAAGTGAAAGTGAAGCAGACCCTAGTACGAAAGGGGATGAATCAAGAGAGATTGCTGACAGTGTTTTATACATTCGAGCAGAGGAGAAGTTACAGATACCTTTGGACGATATCATTGTGAGCTTTGAATCTCGTTATCCGCACGTACAAGTGTTAGCGAGCTATGTCCCCTCTCACGACCTTCTTACAGTACCAAGTAGTGGTTCTACCAAAGACAAACTCTCTGACTTTGTCTTTGATACAGATATGATTATTACCAATGACGATAGCCTATCCACAGAACGGGTATCGCTCCTACAGTCAGAGTTACAACAGGCACAAGATAGAAATGATCAAAGACAAAAAAGTACTGAGGCCAGTGATATAAGTAATGCATCTGATAAAAATAGTGATAATAGTACGCATGATAAAGATAAAAAGATACACACTCTAAACCCCTTTAACTATGCGCTAAAAGATGAACAGGAGCTTGAAGGTGTCATCCTGACAGACGATACAACTGCTATTAACTTCCGTAATTTTTTTACTATCGAGCACAGGTCAAGATATACTAAAAAAAATATGATTATGAGAACATTAGTGGTTATAAGAACAGTGTAAATGACTTATTTAAACCAACCTCACAGGCAAAAAAAATGCATCAGGTGATCATGCTGTAGATGTCACTGACGCGCTTAGCAATGGTGAGTAAAGGTAAATTGTCTCTATTTGTCTTTTGTTGATTGCTTTTATGACTGCTTTTTTCTACAATGTCACTCCATAATGCGCCTATAGCTCAACAGGATAGAGCAGTTGCCTCCTAAGCGATCGATCCGAGTTCGAGTCTTGGTGGGCGCACCAATCATTGTATTTAGACATAACCTCGCATTACCTCAAGCCCTTTAAACCCATTATACATATACATACTTGTCTTTATTGATTACTTGTCATTACCTGCTAGCACCTCTACAATGTTGTTAAATAAGTTGTTAAATGATAAACAACATCATTTTTTGTTGTTAATTATGCGATGAGATTGTTGTTAAACCTCTCAACGCCTTGAGGTATAAGCCATGACAAGAAGACAAGACTATCGATTAACTGACGCTGGCGTGAAAGCCATCGCCAAACAATCCACACCGACCAAAGTCACGCGCCATGGTGATGGCAACAATCTATACCTGATACAACATCCAAATGGCTCACTGTTTTGGCAGGTGACTTATCGCTATCAATCCGATAAAGATCTTAAGCCAAAGCAAAAAAACTTATCAGATTGGTATTTATAAATCTGCCAAGCAAATCATTGGCTCTACATTTAAACCAGAGGTGTCACTAAAAGAGGCTCGGCTGGCACGCGATAAAGCTCAGGCGCTCCTCAGTGATGGCATTGACCCAACTAAACACAAAAATCATGAAAAAAATAATTTTGAGCAAAAAGACTTATTTAGAGTGATTGCCAAGAGCTATATTGACGAAAAATCTACCACTACCTCTAAGAATATTCAAAAACTTCACAACTACCTAAATAGGCATATTGCACCTCATATCGGTGACTATCCTATTGCCTCTATTACTGCACAAGACGTTATCAAAACAGGTCTAGAAATTCAAAACTACTTCGAAAAACAAGGCAAATGGACAGCCGATACTACAAGTAAGTGTGTTGAGCTAATTGGCTCAGTTTTTGAATATGCTATTAATACGTTAGGCTACGATATCATTAATGTCGCTCATGGTCGTAATAAAGCTTTAAGACCTCATCAGGCTAAGCGTATGAAAGCAGTCGAGCAGCATCAACTTTCTGAATTATTACGTAATATTGATAAATATGTTGCAGATCATCCGAATGCCCATGAACAAACCGTGGCTGGCATGCAGCTGATGACCTTCTGTTTTGTTAGAACGAAAGAGCTAAGGTTTTTTTGAGTGGTCGGAGATTGATTATCATAAAAATGTGTGGCGTATACCGGCTCATAAGATGAAAATGCGTCAAGACCATATCATTCCGCTATCATCACAAGCGATGGCCATTATCGAGCGTATGCGACCTTTGACAGAAAAAAACGGGTTACGTATTTTATAATTTCAGAAAGAATAAACCTTATAGTGAGGCTTGGTTTAATCAAGCTCTGAAACGCATGGGTTACACAGGTGATCCCTACCCTGAAATGACTGGGCATGGATTTAGACAGCTTGCCAGCACGGGATTGTATGAAATGCAATTCAGTGAAGATGTAATAGAAATACAGTTAGCCCATCTTAAGCAGTCTAGTGTCAAAAAGCGCTATGACTTGTCTGCACATTTAGCAGAACGACAGATGATGATGAATCAATGGGCAAATCATCTAGACGATCTGCGAGCTGGTAAGGCAATGAGCTTCGAATTGCTTACACCAGATGAAGTCAAGAAAGAAATGGATAGTCGTAATGAGCAAGCTACTGATATAGCGCTACATGATAAGGATATTTTAATAAAGAGTTTACAAGCGCAGGGCGTGTCGCCTGAGCTAATACATCAGCTAACTATACAATTAGCATAAAATAAATAATATCTATAAGGCTTTCTACTATGAGACTGTTTAAAAAAATAAGACACAATATCTCTATAAATAATGAAGAAGAATCTAATAGTAATTATATTCTAGCTACTGAATATTTAAAGGAATTAGCAGCACAACATAATCAAGACATTAGTTCAATTGCTAATTATTTATCAACGATTGACCCTTCTAAAGGTTTAAGAAATTTTTATCTATTAAGAGATAGCGAGTTTGTCTTTCTTGAGGATGAATCTGCATATCAATCTGTGCAGGTTAGAAAATTTCTTGACGATGCCACATATCATAAAGATCACAATCATACACTGAATGTGCATGACAACTTCAAACAAACTTATGCAGATTATTATCTAAAGCGAGCCGATACCGAAAATATCACAATAAATCAACTGAGCTTAGCACGCGCTAAAGATATACCTGCTAACGGTAGCCTAGCAAGCTATCTTTCTTTTTTTAACATTCCTCAAATTGCGGCACTATATTTAGGTATAGCTTTAGAAGATGTATATATAACTGACTCTTCATATGCTTATTACTCTAATAGAAATAGATATCCTGAAGAGTACTCTAAAAAATATATGCAAACAGTTAGTTGTATTGAGTCAGATTTTATATATGAAGGAATAGTAAAAAAATAACTTTGTTAATGGGTTAAACGTTAATGATACCTTGGATCTTACTCAGACTACTATAGATCGTAATAGCTTAGAAAGATTATTATCTTATAAAGGCTATTCGTTAAATAACCTACTGAAACATCAGCCTTCTTTATTGAAAAATCTTGAAGAAAATACACTTCTTAGAGAAAACTTAGATAGTGCTAACAAGCAAATTTTTAGCCTAGAAAATGAAATTGATAGATTAAGAACAGATCTAGAAAAAAATAATGAGCTAGCTAATAGCAAAGAAGGACAAGGAGATAGCTTATTGATTCTAGGTGCAGTAATGGAGTGTATTAGAGACGTTGCTAAACCAAATTACACACAAAAAAAATTAATAGAGATAATATTAGACAAATACAAAACTACTGATAGTATATCTCAAAGCTCATTAAACAAGAAATTTCCAGAAGCAAAAAAACTATTTAAAACAAAACCTTACGCCTTAAAAAATTTCTATAGAAATTATGATAATTTCTATAGAAATGACATGTAGGAACTCCACCTATAACATTACTCTACAGCACCAGCCATGACTGGCTACAACTCACAATGCTGTGGAGTAACATTATGAAATTGAAAAATAAATTCCTGCGAATGTCAGATCTCGCAAACCAGCCTGAACGCGAAGCTAAAACTTATATCACTCAGTCAGGTCAGCAACGTACTATTACAGCCAGACCCGCCTCAAGCGGTATCACTGGATTTTCCGCTAAACACCTTTACCATCTCATAAATGAAAGGAAGTTTCCTGCCCCAATAAAAATGGGACGTGCCAGCCTTTGGCGTGTGTCCGATATTAATGACTGGTTAGATAGTCATATTTCTTCATCCAACAATGAGGAAGCATAGTCATGAGTAAATACAATCAGATTTCTGATCCTAAGATAATTGATGAGCAATCAGCTATCTTAATAAAAAAAGCCGGTCATCTTGCAGGATGACCAGCTCTCAGAAAATACCTCAGATGACATTGACGAGCCATCATCTGAAATTATAGCAGAAACTAAATCGAATGGACGATTCGTTTACGAAAATGGATTTTTTTGAATTACGTTCAAACGGTTTATATTATGTACACCTCAATGATAAAAAAAATCTTCCAAACCTCCTAGACAGCATGACGTTTTTATTTGCTCACCCATAGAGGTTATTGCCAGAACGCGAGATGTTCATAGCACTTCATGGGGTGTATTAGTAAGGTGGTTTGATGCTGATAGAGTAATGCATCAACACTCTATAGCAAGTGGCTCATTTCTTGGCGATACACGCGAATACCGTAAATATTTGGCCAGTCAAGGTTTAATTATCACACCTAATATTAAACATCGTCAATATTTAGATATTTATCTACAGCAGCATCCTATTGAAACTAGAGCATTGTGTGTTGATAAATTGGGCTGGCATGGTGATCGATACGTACTACATAATCGCACGCTAGGTAAAAATGCTGATGAAATGACTGTCTATCAATCTGATAGCATAAATAGTAACGCACTCTCTCAGAGAGGTACAGTTGTTCAATGGCGTGATGAGATATGCAAACTAATTGCTGAACAAAGCCGTCTTGTATTCTCAATATGCTGTGCATTCGCAGGACAACTATTAGAGCCGTTAGGCTATGATGGAGGTGGATTTCACATGCTAGGCTCATCAAGTATAGGTAAATCTATTGCAATGTTCCTAGGAGCCAGTGTATGGGGGAAGCCTACAGTAATAGTTAGAACGTGGAGACAGACGGACAATGCACTCGAGGTACAGCTAGAGAGCATAACGATAGCGTTTTACTGTTAGATGAAATAGGACAGCTCGAACCTAGCATCGCTGTCAAAACCGCTTATATGCTAGCTAATGGAGTTAGTAAATCCCGAAGGTCTGCCTCTGGAGACAACCAAAAATCTCATACTTGGCGCCTCATATTTCTATCCAATGGTGAGCAATCAATCAAACAACATGTTGCATATGAGTCTAAAGGTGTTACTGCAGGAATCGAAATACGCGTTGCGCATATTGAAGCTGACGCTGGTACAGGCAATGGAGTTTTTGATAGCCTTGTAATGGCAGACTCTGGTTCAGAACAGGCAGATAAAATTAAAGAACTCGCCTCTAAATACCACGGCACAGCAGGAATTGCTTGGCTTAATTATGTTACTGCTAATAAAGTAGAAACTACAGCTAAAGCTAAAAGTTTAATTAAAGGCTTTATGCTGCAATACGATGATCTATCATCACAGGCGCACAGGGTCGCTAAAAGATTTGCGCTTGTAGCTGCCGCAGGGGAGATGGCAACACAAGCTGGTATTACTGGTTGGCAAACTGGGCAAGCTACAGCAGCAGTCAAGGTATGTTTTAGTAACTGGCTTGACAACTATGGACACGATGGTGAGCATGAAGAGAGACAAATCATCAATAATGTTAAAGCATTTATTGAAAGACATGGTTCAAGCAGGTTTCAGCCTTGTTACAATAAAGGATCTACAATCTTTGAAGACAAGATTAGCAATTGTGCTGGCTACCATAATCGCGACACAAACGATTTCTACTTTTTTTACTAGTGATTTTGAAAAAGATGTATGCTCACCATTTAGTAAGCGTAAGGTTTTGAAAGTAATAGAAGAAGCTGGACTTTTGATTGTGAATGAATTTGGTCGCAACACTTATAAAACTCCGACAACTTGTATTAAACAACGTCCCCGTGTTTATGGTATTAAAGGGTCAATACTGAACTATGAACCTGCTTAGAAATACCAATAAGGGTTTACTAATAAAAGTCCCAGTCATACCTTAACTTGAAACGACCAGGACTGCTTTAGAACCTTTAGCGACGGGTGTTGTCCCACTGTCCCTTTCGTCCCATGTTAAAAGCGGAGTGAACATTAAAAGACTAAAAGCTCTCTTATTCAGTGAATAAGAGAGCTTTTTAAATAGGATATTTAGTTATATATTTTAAGAACAATAATACGAGAAAATACCTCCGACCGCATCTCTGTCTATATGATTGATAAAGTTGTCATCCCAAGGATCATCTGGGTAAGCCATTGACGTTTTAAAACTAATTTTATCCCCATCAGCTGTCATAATGTGAGACTTGACTGGCTCCTTACAGTTTATTTCAACGTACTGGTTGAAGGCGCCTGTATATCCGGTTGAATACACCTGAAGCCACATCACCTCAGGCTTCAAAGCATTGTTTTCGGGTAATTGTATTCTTAATGGTTTAGCATACCAAGTCGTTGACTTCACGCCATCACCCAGAGGTTGATTAAATACCTCTACCTGCTGATTCTTAAAAAAATCATTGCCATTATTAATTTTAGCGTTTACCGAACTTAAAGATACAGCTGTTATTGCCAAGCAAGTTAACAATCCTCTTGAAAACTTCATCATAACTCCTCTATATGATTATATGTAAGATGCATTTTATAAATAAAGTATAAATTTAAACAACTTTATTCATTCAGCAAAAAAACAACTCAATACAAACCTTGGGACAGATGGGACTAGTGGTACAACTTATACAGCATAAGGGCTGATACTTGTCCCGACTATCGAAAACCCTTGGGACAAATGGGACAAATTAAAAGTCATATTCAGACTTGTATTCTGAAAAATACTTATAGCTTGTCTGTTCTATTTTGTCTAAATCACTTTCACTAAATAGAATTTCGACATTATTCTTTGAGGGTGCTAATGAGGAAAACATACTATCATTCAGATTATCAGACGGTATGAAACAATTGTATAGATTTGATGATTCGCGACCATCCTCTTCAGTTAGCTTGGCATATATACACGCTTCACCATTTACACGAGCATATCTTGTATTATGGAAGCCATGATCTCCGAAATTGTCAGGATGGAGATTTGTAGGATAAACTACTCCGTTTTTAACATAGCTAAGCGTAAGCTCCGTAGGCTCATCTCCTTCTGAAGGGACAGTTCTCAAACTTATAACAACTTCTTCATTTTTTGATAAGATAATTCTATTTTTAGACTTTTGTACATCTTTCAAGTATTTAGTACTACAAAAGTAGTTACTCGAATTATTTTCACACTTAACTCTTTCTATCCATTCATCAGAATATCCTGTGTTGAGCTTAGATGGCACAAGGCTTGCGATCTTAAGATTTATTTTTTTCCTCATCCATTGATGTCTGTGACAAAGCTTTA
Source organism: Psychrobacter sp. JCM 18901 (assembly GCF_000586435.1). Taxonomy (GTDB): domain Bacteria; phylum Pseudomonadota; class Gammaproteobacteria; order Pseudomonadales; family Moraxellaceae; genus Psychrobacter. The sequence goes on along the minus strand of NZ_BAWH01000005.1, from coordinate 23,397 downwards.
GAGTCCGGCTTAGTAGTTGGTAATTCAGTAGCAAAACTGCTATTCATAAATTCATCAAAAGCAGCTTGACCAGGATCTTTAGAGGCTACCTTTATGAATCCGTTGTCAGCTTGAATTGAGTTGTCATTATTTGTAGAGCTAGTAGCTACCATTCCCATATCTTTCTTCTGATCGCTAGTTACTTTATTAGCATCATCACTATTATGTGAGGCTTCTTTAGATTCAGAAATAGAGACTTTTGGATCATCAATTACGTCAGTTGATTTATCAAAACAGCCTGTAATCGCAATGCTGCCAAAAATGAGCGATGAGAAAATTTTAAAATGATCTAATAATTCCATTTTTTTTAATTACCTTTAGTAGATTAGATAGCCAAACAAAAGTAAATCAATGTATCACAATTGAATTGTCTAAATCTATTAAAACAGTACCATTTTATCTATCCTCAGAAAAAATCATCCAAATGAGCCAAGTCAATTGTCACACTATACTGACTATAGTTAATCTGTGTTTTAGCATCTTCTAATATCAGGGTATATTGCGCATTGCGGTCAAACTGTGATCCGATTAAGCTAAGCCTAGCTTCGCGAGTACGCTCATCCATAATCTTGCTATTACTGTCAAAATTTATCGTCTCTCTACTAGAGATTTCTTTACCATCACTATCTACAATGAACACATTAATCTGACGAGAGACAAATTGCTCACCTACCGCATCCGTTTGAATAAATTTGATCTTATCGATATTACTGACTAGTTTAATTGGCTGGTTTGCCACAACGACACCCACTGGCTGATTCTCAAACTTAGTCGCCTGCTCCTTATCTAGCTCTCGAATATGGATAATAGGCACACATATCTCTTGCAGCATCGCACCACCATGAACGAATTTTGCACCACTAACAAAATGAAATCTTTGGCTGGCTTTTGGTATTAAAAACTCGGTCTGGTTCGACGAATCAATTAAGCCGTTGGCTGTATTGCTGATAGATCCTTTCCAATAAGCGTCGTCTGATGGCAAGTCATCACCAATCACGTAACGCTTTTTGGCCTCCATGACGCCACTAGGTTTTGTGGTTAGCTTGGTCTTGTTATCGGCAACAAGATCTTTTTGTTGGAAGAGAAACCCATGGTCAGCAGTTACTACGACGTGGCTGCCATTCAGACGATTGATGATGCGACCTACTAAGTTTTTTAACTCGTCAATGGTACTGCGGCAAGCTTCAAAGGTCTTTTCTTCAGTTGACGCGCTATCGCCAATAGCATCAATCGTGTCATGATAAATATAAACGACTCTTGCAGCACGGATTTTATCGCGACCCTCTTGATTACTCCAGCTCATAAGCTCTTTGGCACTTACTGCCATACCGTCCACTTTATTCAAGATTTTATTTCGGTTATCTAAACCTGCTGATGAGACGCCATCAACATAGACAGATTTACCTTTTCGGGCTGATAGCTCAGAGAGTCATGAGGCAACAGTGCCGCCATACCTAGCTGAGTATAGCTCGGTAATACACCTAACTGTGTTGAGATACTGGCCTTGAAACGTTTTTCATTATTAATAATTGACCATAATTCAGATGCCACCTCATAACGCAAAGCATCAGAGATGATGACAAAGGCTCGTTGTAGCTGAGTGGTGTTCAATCGTGCTTGCACTTCATTACTATAAAAGTTGTACTGATTTGGGACGTCTGTTATCTGCCATTTATCTAATAGTTGCTCATGATCTAAATGATGATCCCAAGCCAGTCCTAACTCATAGAGATACCAGTTGGTATATATACTCTCGATCTCTTCATCTAGCCGTCTGAGCATATCAGAACCGATGCTTAGCGAGATAAGCACATGCTCATTGAATAAGCGATAGGCTTGATCAAACTGGTAAATATCACTGACGTAGGCATCATACATCGATTTGGCACTATCAAAATGAAAACCATCAACATACGTGTGACGAAGATAAATCAGCATTTCTGCACTACGTAACGCTTGGTAAGAGCTAGTATAAGCAGAATTAGACAAGCTCCAATGGCTTGCCAGCCTAGTTGAGACAATACTGTCAAACTCAACTCTATCGAGTGTTATGCTGCTGTCTAGTAGCGTTTCTACCAAGCCGCGAATGATATTTTGCTCAACCGTCTTAAAGGTTTCGCATCGAACCAGCTCAATAGGACGATACTGGCTGCTTTTAGCACTGATATCAAGTTGCTGGCCCAATTGATGAGATACAACCTCATAATCTGGGCAATACGTACGACTATCACGCCAGCTGACCATAAATGCCAGTGCAGTGGCTCGACCTGCATTGCCTCTTAAGACATTATTAGCGAGCCAGTCACGCTCGATGCCTTCTGTCTGAGTCCAGAAATCCGTGCAAAATAACTTCAATACAAAGTCTGAAAATGACGGCTGTTCTGTGACGTAGCCATAATTTTTATCAAGCTCTATCCAGAGTGCATCGACCAAATCAAACTTGGTCAATTGCTCCCATAAAGGCAATCCATTTGTATCATCCTCTAAGTGGCTTGCATACTCTTTTAACAAGCTAAATAAAATATCAGACAGATGGCTTGAGTCAGACTTAACAACTACAGCGATCATCTTACGATCAAGAGTCAGCGCATCGTCATTGTCTGCTACTCGTTTTTTTCAATCCTGCTAAGCGCTGCTTATTGGCAAAGAATTTTTGGCGGTTTTGAATATATGAGCGCAGCGCCATGTTAGTAATGCCAAGTTCATTGAGTAGCATCGAGCTATGATCTGCAAAAAACTGCTCACTATACAGGCGTATATCAAGCAGCCAATCACGCTCAGGCTCAGATTCTACTTCCGGAAAATAAAGCAAAAATCGTCTTTTAGGCTCATCTATTTCAATACGCTTTTTGGTGGCCAATACGGATTCATCAGCCATATTTAGAACCGTTACCTCTGTTGAGAAGCTCTCATCACTATCAACGTTATCAGCATTAGCGTTAATGGCAGCGGTCAAAGGGTCATTGAGACTATCCAACTCTTCTATAAAACTTTGGTCAGGATCGTGCCAAAATACGATTCTGTTGTCTTTGAACTTGGCAACGATACCTTGAATGAGTTCACTAGCCTGCATCAGATAACCTCCGGCGCTGATCCAGTGATGGACTTCACATCAGAGAGCAGATCACCAAACTTGCCATAGTTTACTTTTACGCCATCATCTAAGTCTAAGGAGATGCGCATGTCTGCATAGTGCTTGAGCTTGTCATCGAACTCGCGCAATTCGACCTGTTGCTTCACTAAAGCGGCAAGCTCTTTTTTTGAAGCGGTTGGCATCACTGGTAGAGTCGGCATTGTCTATTTGCTTATCTAGCTGTTCGGCATAGGCGTCATACTTACCCAGTAGCGGCGTGACATACTCTGTACGCATACGTGACAAGGTGCCTTCATTATAGCGATGCAAGTACACTAGGCACTCAAAAGCCTTGTTTTTACCTGAGCTAAATACCAGTATATCGGGCGCTTTTTATAAGTCTTTAGATGGTCTTTATAGAATTGGGTCGATAGGTAGCGACGTATGGTTTCAAGCGCGGATTCGGACTGCCCTTTTTTTTAGCGAGCGGTTTGATGGCATGCAAGCATAGCGACTCAGCGATAAAGTCTAAGTTCTCTTGCAGATGCTCAGAACCCCATACAACTTGTACAAACTCACGCAAACGGTCGGTGGCATCGTCTTTAAACCACTCTTGATCGGTCAATGGAATGATAGCGTTCTGGTCAGCGGGGAAGCTTTTGTAAGCGCCCTCAGCGACTAACTCATCAAAACCTTCATTGCCTGAATTTGCATAGACTAAACCTTCACGATCTAGTGAGTAACGACCTAGCATGCAACCAATTGAGTAGGATAGTAACTCAACTACAGCCATAGATTTAAACTTAAATTCTAGTTGTAACTCATTAGTGCCCTTACCAAAACGATATTGGGAATTAGATAAAATTGTAGGGAAAGCTGACTTTCTTATTATATTATGCTGTATGTCATAGATTTCACATAATTTCTCATCTATAGAATCTTCTATCGATCTGAGACTATCAGTTAAATATACACACTGCTTTTCAAACTCATACAAAGATAGTTTTATACTTGATTTTTCCATAGAAATTAAATAACTTCTCCTAAAATCCCAGGAAGACTCAAACAAATCCCAATCTTTTTTTGCTGATCTCAATTGCCTTACTAACTAAGCTTATAATGCAACTATAGTCTGCAACTATATAAGGGAACTTCCTAACTTCTCCTGCTTGATAGTTAATAGTTGGACTTATTGCACCCAAAAAATGATCACTAAGACTACTATTTAGAAGAGCAAGTGGAATCTCAATTGAATCTCCTTTTTCACTGAAAACAGTTGGACATGCTGAATTAAAAACAAACCCAACATCGTTATATCTTAGTGAAAACCCTGATGTACCAATTCTTGACCAAGATGCACCTTCCAGAAAATAAAATTTCCTTGAAGGAAGGTTGTTACCACTCTTAGACAGCTTGGAATAAGAATCCTCATCAAATTTAATAACCCAATCAAAGTTCCCATACCATTTCCGAAATTCACCGCCTTTCGTATGAGGAACATATTTACCTCCAGAAGAAAAGACATCTTGTTTAGATGTGGCAAAAAACTTTATTTCTGAAAAATTAACTTCATGCCAAAATCTAATAAATTCATCATTATTACCTGTGTCGAGACCTACTCTAGGTTCGAAGAATTCTGTTAATTGTTTAGATTCATCATATATATTATAGAATTTCTGTTCTTGCCAGTATACGAAAGGACTCCCTGGAATTTTTTTAAACTCCTCTTGAATGAGATGTTCATACTGGAATTTTCGATGTAATAATGCTTGCTTCTTATCTTCTTCATTTCCATCTAGTAATCGGTAAAAAGTCGGCTGATAGCTTTGGATACTTTTATTTCTAATAATCCAAGCAGTCGTTTGAACAATCTCCCCACTAATTTGACTAAACGCTCTTGCACCTAAATGTGCCATAGTAATAATTGTACGCTCTGCCAGTAAACTCTCTCTCAGTTTTTCATAGCTTGATAGAAACATCCAAGACTGCATATTTATTTGTGCATTGAATCCATGTTCGGTAAGTAGTGAAAAACCACGCTCCATAAACATCGCAAATAGATCTGACTTGCTATGTGGATACTTTTTCTTAGCAAACTTTTTTAGCTCGCTATTCATTCCTTTGCCACCCATATACGGTGGATTAGCAATTACAGCATCATAACGAATGGACAATATAAGCGCCTGATGGATAGTTTCACTCAATTGCTTAGCGGCAGGTCGTTGAAATGAATCTCCAGACTCCGCTAGCTCAATCAAAGTCTCATGCATCTCTTTTAAGTCATTATACTCATCCGCTGGCACCTCAATCAGCGAACCAAACGTCTTCGCCTGACTAAAACGCGCAACTGTACGCTGCAATAACTGATAGCGATTGTCCGCCTCAAACGAGCTAAGATCTTGCGTCTCATCCGCGAACATATCTTGGGATGTGCCATTATCCCAACCACCAGACAAATTCAACTCACGCCACACTGCTGGCAAGTTGATATGATTGCCTTCTTGTAGTGCCAGTACATTGAGACTGACATGACGGGTAAAGATACGCTTATCATCAGCACGTGCCAGCATCATCAGTGCAAATCCTGATAACTGAGCCGCTCGATCATCGATATCTAGACCATATAGATTATTCTCTAGTATCTTCTGTGGTATCTCACGAGAGCGAAAGCCGCGCTCTTCATAGATTGCCTTTAACACGTTATAAGCTTCGATCAATATATGGCCCGACCCTACCGCTGGATCGAGTACCTTGATACTCTCAGGATCGATACTATCAGGAGTCATCGCTTGCAGTTGCTCATTGACCTTGGATGATTGCTCGGCAGGCTCGATATAGTGTTCCATCTGAGCTTTAATCGCTGACTCAGGATAGGTCTGTAGCCACTGACGGCCGACTGAGTTTTGTACCAAGTACTTTACAATCCAATTGGGCGTGAATAGCTGAGTGGCGGCTGGGATATCTTCGCTTTTGACTACCTTGCCCATGACCTCGTCTTTTTTTCTCAGAGATATAGAACTGATACAGCCAACCAATCACCTCGACCTGTTCCCAATCCTCTTCAGGAATACCATCGACCAAGCCGCGCAGTATCGAATCGGTACGAGTAAGATTATCTGGTAATAGCAGCTCAGTCGCATCATCTAAGGCTTCAAACAAAAACGGCATGGCTTCATGCAGCTTATGACACTGCTTTAGCAAAAGCCGCCGATATAACGTCTCGTCTTTATTACCTGCCAGCTTTAACTCAATAATATAGTCACGGTCTAACGCTAACTCGTCAGCAGCATCCACAGCATGATCGATAATCTCAAATCCTGTAGGATTGTCTGGATGCGACAATACGCGAAAGCCATGACCAAGATAATCATGAATCTCCATATAACGAATCGCGCATAAGCGGTTAAACCAAGTATAAGCGCCTTGCTCTACCAGTTGCTCAAAGCCCATCTGCTCGCTGAGTGCCACCAAGCGTCGTCTAGGCTCAGCTAAAGCACTGTCGAAGTTATTGCCATTAATTTGTAGCACAGAGCCTTGCACGATGGCTTCTGCGATGTTTAGCTCGCCTGCTGTACTGCCTTTTGCTTCGGTTTGCGAGATACCAAAGCTATTTAGACGTTTGGCGACTGCTCCATAAACTCACGGCGGGCTTTTGGCGCATATTTTTTTATATTACTGGTATTCATAGTGACTCTTGTGCCTCAGCTTCTTATACTTCAATATTGATAGTGCTATCTGTCATGCTCTGAGTCGAGCTTAGTGCTATTTTGATACGTGCTAGTAGCGTTTGATGGCGCTCATTGTAGAACGCCATAAACTCTATGAGCTCTTCAGGCAATGATGAGATTGCTTGAGATTGCAAATGAGCAGTCCTAGCATGAGTATCTGGCCATTGCTGGGTATACCACTCATGTGGCATTTTCTGTCGTTTCTGATTATTCATTGAGCCTTCAAGCAGCTGTAGATTTGGTAGCTTATTGGACGCTCCAATAAGTTCTTCTTGTAGTTCAGCTGGCACGCCTGCCTTACTGAGTTTATTTTTGGTAAATAGTCCCTTAGGATAGATGTGGTCGACATGAAAATGTCGTGAAAAATCAAAGCCCGGGAAAAGTAGAGTTAGCAAGGCAAATGTTCTAGGATTGCCATAATCAAGCTGAGCAATCTCGCTGATCTCTTCAGGGTCAAACCGTAGCGACTTACCCCTCTGCATCATAGTTACTTCAATTTTTTTCTAAAGGGAATCCGTCATTACCAAATTGTTTAATATCAGATCGAATTGCAGTAAGCAATGTGTCTAATCCGCTTCCCCAAATGCCGGAAGCTTTAAGCAGTGATCGGATCAGCCAGTTGCGAATATTCTCTCTATCTTCCGCATATTCAGAACGCGTAAGATAAGACATCGTTAGATTACGATGATACAAGTAATACGCTATCGGCAATATAGCACTAGTTGCTCTTAGATTTTGTCCATTGAAGCCAAAACTTGCCAGTAGCTGCATTGTTAGCAATAGAGCTTCACGTATTGACTTCCAATTCTGCTCTAGGACAGCCATGTTGTCTTTGATAAAGTTCTCAACTTTGAATCCAACACTACCTATATCTGATAGCATCAACCCTGCTTTCAATACTAAATCCTTAGATACATTGAAGCCATCGCCTATACGCTTCATCTCATCTACTAAGAAATGGATTTCATCGCGAGCGTTCAAAGTGCCCCACTGTGCTACAGCAATTGAAAGCAGTAAGTCAGAATAAGACAGTGTAGTACCACCACTGTTCATTCTGATAAAAATATTCAGTACGCGCTCCAGACTTTGATCGCTTTCTTCATAAAAAGAAATTTTATCCTTATCATGAATAGTCCGATATAGGTGGCGCAGTGTTGAGCGAGCTTGTTTCTTTTGCTCAGGAGATAATGAAGTATCATCCGCGACTTCATCAATTAGCGAATCTTCTTCCTCCTCCATGATACGACCCACCCTAAACCAATAATCTCCTTGCTGTTCCTGACTAGCCTTATCCTCAGTGAGGAACTGAAAGTCATACTTGGATTCAGTTTCAAGTTTTGGCTCTGCTAGTAGATTCAGATACAGCTTGCGCACCGGAAAAGCATCATTATTACTCCACCACTTGCCATTGAGTTTCCAAGCATAAGAACCTCGAAGCCCGATATTCAATGCAGTGATTCGCTGTTGCCCATCTAATACAGCGACAAATTCTCTTTCTGGTAAGTTTGTGATACTTTCACAATGCGGGTTATCTCGTTCATGATAGTACTGCATAAACTTATAAAACTGATACTTACCACGATTCTCAGACTTTATCTTCCAAAATAGAAAAGTTCCAAACGGGTACTCTTGCAACAAGCTATCGAAAAGCATACAAATCTGCTCAGGCTGCCATACAACTCACGTTGAATGGCAGGTAATAAATACTCCCCGTCAGCAACTTTATCTAGCAGTTTTCTTATCGTTCCACCAGCTTGATACATATCTATTCTCAATCTATATTATGAGTTATTATTTAATCCGTACTCGATCACCAGATTTTACCGCAGCTATTAGCTGCTCTCTTAACGCGTATAGATAATCATCTACTTCGGCAGTGCTTTCGATAAAGTCGCCCAATATTGAGTGCTTCATGACATTTTTAGGATCAATCGTAACGGTACGCTTGGCGACTGGAGCAGGGATAACGGGCTTAGGTACAGACTGCGGTACAGTCTTACCTGCTTTTTCGGCTTCTGCCTGTTGTCTTTCATACTCAAGAGCACGCTGACGCTGCTCATTTTCGACCTGCTTACGTTGCTGTTCGATAAAGTCATTTAATAACTCATTTGCATTTTCCTCATGATCTCCAGCTTCCGACTGTTCGCTGAAAATCTGCGGAATAGAGTTAGTCTTCTCTATGCGCTCTCGACATAACTGCAGGGGACGCAGCGCTTTATTACTAATATCCGCAGGTGCCGATGCTTCTGCTAGCGCTTGGTTAATACGCTCAATGCGCTCATCCACTCTAATAAGAGCGTGAGCGCGCTTGTTTTCTACCAAAGCCAAGTTAATCTTATTAACCTGCTCAATGAGTGGCTGATACGGCGCATTTGACCGTAAGGCGCTGGCATGTCATAAATGCTTTTGAGCTCTTGTAGAGCCTTTGATGCTTGCGGATCTTTTTTCAAGCGCGTGCAAATTCGCCTTAAAGCTCTCATTCAATGCAGTAGAGAGGGACTGCCATATGTGAAACTGACTATCATAAAAGTCATCGAGGTCTTCAAATTTTTCAACAAACGATTCCAATGCATCGGCATCTTGCAAAAATCGCTCAATAAATTCAAAGCTCGATTTTTTTTCTAGTATGCCCGCTACCAATACCAACCCATCATTAATCTGTGGCTTACCAGGAAAATGTCCTGTTTGCGATTTTGTGCGAAAAGATTTTAACGCTTCATTCCAGTTTTCTAATGCTTGTTTTATGAGTTCATACAGCTCTTTTTCACCAGAGCCAATAAAGGTCTTGGAAAATAGTTCTTTCACCAAATTAGAGGCTTTTTTTAACCTGACTATCATTAACCTGACGAATTTTATTAACTCGTATGTCGCCACGCTTACGTACACTATTAAACGGCTCATACGCTCTATTAAGTGCTAAATCGCTACCTTGCAGACTAAACGCAAGCTTACCTGCCAATCCAAGCCGTGCGACTAACAGTAGTATCTCATTGACAGGCCAGCCATAAGGACGTTTGCCAAAGTGAGTCACGATATCACTTAAATAAACTGGCTCATTGCGCTCTATTCTGAACGAAACATACTGCTCTACTTCGCGAGTGGCGTCTGGGTTGCACTCATCTGCTTGAAGGTCAAGTCCTAGCTGGGCGACATTATCTGCTACTAATACTTTCTGTAGCTCAGGCAGCACTTCACCTGGTGTCACATTTAGCAAGTTTAGTTTGGCAAAAGTATTTTCAACGATGTACTTATAGGACTCTTCAACGATAACGCTTGGTGTCACTGATTTTTTTGGCATCTTAGTACCGATAGCATAGACACTAGCTTCTGCAAATAATGCTTCAAAACCCACCTTTAAGCGTTTTTCACGTGCCATGTTCTCCATTTGCTTTTCACGCAGTAGGTGCTCTTGCTCTGGCCGCTGTCCTGAATTTTGTTTTAAGAAGCGATCCGTCTTTATAAATACCGTCAGATCATCCCATAGACGCTGGTCTTCATCTAACTTGATTAGTACAGAGCCATTATCTTTCAGACTATGCTCAATACATGCCTGCTCATGAGAGAAGCTGTCGTAATGGCTATCTAGTGGCGATACGACTTTGATGACTAAATCTTCAAGGGTTGTACCATCTTTAGGATGACCATTACAAAATCGGCTAACCATAAAGTCTTGTTTATTTATAGGATAACGGTAGGTTCGGTTGTTCTTAAGAATGTCATTAAATACAATAGTCGAAAGTTTATTCGATACCTCAGACATCTCAAAATCTGTTTGACGGATCTCGTTTTCAATCTCTTTTTCTTCATTAGTCAAAAATATAAATACATCATTATTGCGTGCGATTAGCAGCTGTTTTTCTAACCTATTTAAGCTATCTTCAATTTGCTTACGTAACTTAATTTTATCAGCATCGATACGATCAATTGATAGGGTTACGAGGTTATCTAAAGTGCTTTTGACCACATCGACATAACGAATCAGAAATAAAGTTTTTAAGATATTTTGATCAAACTTAGTCAGTGATTCTGAGTCACAGGCTTGATCAATAGTACGCTTGATTGCTGGTTCTAGAAAACTCTCAATAGGTGCGTAGAAACTATGAAAAGGAACGAGCACATCAAGCTCATTATTCTTCATCTGCTTTGCTGCAGATTGAAACGCATCTAGTAAAGAGCGTTCACCCATGGCCAGATTCTTACCACTTGCCCCTTTAACCCTAATAGATTCAAAGACCTTTTGAACCAAATTATAGTGATAAGGGACAAAGGGATAGTTATCTACAAAGGATAAGCTATCGGTATAGCCTTTTAGATCAGCTGTGGTTGTCTTATCGAAAGTTAACTGATTGCGTAGGATATCGCCTTTTTCAGCGAATATATCTGTGAGCTGCTCATGAGCCTTATCTGTTTTAGATAACAGACGCTTTTGGATAACCTCAGAGGTGTTCGAACTAGACAACTGCAGACGAGTATTAAAGCGACCTTGAATCTTAGAGAAGTCTTGACCATCACCTTTGCTCATCCCGCCAATAGCAGCGTCAATATCTGCCTGTGATGTAACAACTACCCAAGCACGACCACCACAGTACGTCCCTAAGTCTTCAGTAATAGTCTGCAGCTTAAGCATCATTTGGGTGTTTTTACCAATAAACTGCCCCACTTCATCGACCATAAATAATAAATTGCGGTCGCCACTACTATCTAGGTAGTCATTTACCCACTTACAAAAATTTTGGATATCGAGTGGGAAGTTATTCTCTATTTGCTGTACCAGTGTTTAGCAGACTCTTTGGACTGATCGCTGGCATGAGCCAAAGCTTCTGATAGCTCATCGCGGTAAAAGTCATAAGCATCACGCTCTTCTTCCCACGTAGATAAGGTTAACTCAGCGAACTTGGCCTTAAATGAATCGTATTGGTCACGCTTATCAAGCTCGCGTTCTAGATGTGCAATATGAGGAAAGTCAGCACAGTAACCCACACGCTCGTTGAATACTTTTAAGAATACTTTAAGAATAGCATTCTCACGATCTTCGGTGTTCGCTCTTGAATCAATATTGAACAAGATAACATCGGTATCTTTGCTAACAGACTTTTTAATATCTGCTAATAAAGCAGTATCTGTAATCTTGTCCTTAAAAAAATCAAAGGCTTGCCGGCCTTCACCATCTTTCTCTACTGACTTATTTTCTAATAAGTATGACAATATTTTTAGAAAATGTGACTTACCAGAGCCAAAGAACCCAGAAATCCAAACCCCGACTTTTCCAGACATAGCAGAACCACTATGATCTACAGAAGGCGCATAAGCGGAAAAAAACGCTCGAAAATGCCTATTAAGCTCTTGCGTTATGACGTACTCATCTAGCTCAACATAGATACTGTCGTTATCTTTTTGCTCAGCTTTGACAACGCCATTGATATCACGAGTCAGCTGTTTTGAAAAAAATCTGTTCAATATTCATCTAGTAGGCTCTCTATTTTATTTCTTATCATTGATAAATTTTATTTGCCACTTTCAGACACTAATTTAAAAGCGCGATAGTAGTTTTTGGATTCAATCATGCCAAAAGGATATAAATCTCTTCCGCTGTATTCACCAGGATAAAACAAAACCAATGGGGTACTACCCATGATATCTTGTAATGCGCTAAGCAGCTCATGACCTCTAACCAAAGGCCATGCGCTTCCTAAGCCTGATAACAATACAAAATCCAGCTCAGAGGGTTGATATTTATTGGCAATAAATTTAGCCACCTTATCTTGGCTAAGTGGCCCTGCTAGCGTTTTACGTAAACTATCAACACCCACTTGCTGTTCACGTAAGCAGGCACGTTCAAATAAGCCGCGATCTTCAAGCATATCAATAAGCACTGTAAATATATTTAGATGAACAAAACGATAATCACGCTTATCTAACTTTTCAGTAATATGCTCAAGGTGGTCTCGTACCACCAATTCATACTTTGCTGGATAATCGAAGATCCAAAAACCAATCTCGTTACCCAAACCATCGTTTTTTAAGAATTTTGAGCTCTCTATACGTTCAAGAATTAAATCCAGCCGTCTCTTAAGCGCATTCATATCGTGCACTCCATAACATCGATCAAGTCTTCCCTATTGATGCTTATAAGACATTCTTTTACTTCTGGTAGCAGGTAAACAGGTTGGATCTGACGTTTACGACTAGTACTTAGATAGCCACTATCTACTAATGACTTAATCGCATTATTGCCCATTTTATTAATAGTGGACTCAAAGAATTTATTTAGCTCTGGATATACACGTATCTGTGTGTCATAAAACTCAGTCCAAGCATCAGACGCCAATGTAGGCTTGTAGGTTCTGCGCGCTTCAGCAAGACTTAATCGCATAAAGTCAGCTACTATCGGAGAGTTAATCAGCAATGCTGCCATTAATAGCTGAATATAGGCACGCTCAGTAGACTCAAGCAACGATGCTATAAAGTCGTCACCAAGCCCTCCAACACGATGGCGAATCGTTTTCGTATAGCGGCTTGCTGTCTGTGCTGATCTCTTTTGAAGGATGTTTTGCTCGATAACAAGTGATTTCCATTCATCATCAGATAAATCCTTTAATAGATAACCTGCAATGATTCGCGACTCAGTAATCAGCAAACTTGCTCCGATTAGATCACCAACGTAATCTTTTACATTCATATTCTAGTTACTCGCGATTGGTAGTACAGTCGAACCTGACAGTTTCAACTTTTAGATAACAAAAAAAACTCACGTAGGTAAGTCCCAAATAAGTGCTTGTGTCTTTCTTTTATCAGAGCACTAATTGTCGAGCATAGCCTACATCAATTGGTCAGCTCATACTACAGATTGAAGCAAATTATGTGAAAGCTTTTCAACTTATATTATTTTCATGCCTTACTCAAGTCACATTATTGACACACGTCATCATAATATAATATGAAAATACTTGAGCCTGTTTTAAATAAAAAAACACCCTAAACATTTCATTTAGGGTGGCTTCAAAAACTATAGGGGGATATTAAGAAAATATGGATGCTTTAGTAATACTCTCTTACCAATTCTTGCTCTGTCTTGTCAAACTTAAAACAGAAAGGTTTGCCTTGCTTATAATTATCAGACATTCTATAGGCATCAATATTTCCAGAGAAACAAAAACGGTCAGACCCAATATTGAAATCAAACTCAACAATAGCGCCCGCTTTGTTCACAGCAACTGGATTCCCATAAGAATCACTTGCAGGTGAAAGTGCATATCCAAAGGGATGCACGGTTTTTGTACTAGTATCAATCACAACTAAACGATAAGGTTTTTGACCAACAAACCCTGTTTCATTAGTCTCAAAAAGGTAAAGTATTTTATCACCATCGAAGTTGGGTTCACCAGTTTGTAGAACATTGGCATAGCTCTTTAGTCGATCATCTGTACAGAATTTTTCATTCTCATAATCAAAATCGCACTCAGATACAGTTACACCGTACTTTGTGACGGCAGCATTAGAGATAGAAGGAAAACCCCATACGAGTATTGATACTGCAAAAAGCAATTTTGTACTTCTTAACATTAAATTCATCCTAGTAATTATTTGGTAAGTTTTATCAATTTTAAAAGAGAGTTTTGATACTAATGCACACCTACAGGGTTTTAACGACTCTTTGATTAGAGACACTTAGATTATGTATGAGGTGATTGATGCTTATAGACATCATATCAACTCGTATAAGATGTGAAAAAAACTTTACGACGAACGGTAGCTGTTTTATAGGTTCAATCAACTGATTTTAGAACTTAAAATAATAATTTAACCCTATAGAAGATACCTTTGTTTGTACCTGAAAGACAATTTTAAATAAAAAAATCACTTTTGCCTTAATATTTAACTAATATCATCAGTAAGTAACCCAAATATTTAAGTACACCCGATGAAGCATAATAATTGCCTGTCATAGCTAAATTCTTATCAGACCGCTTACACTTTTTCTGTATTACCCTAACATCATGACCATGAAAACTCTCACGAGCACCAATACGTATCAATCTATCGAGCCCTAGCTCTTTTTTAATATCTCTTACTGCTTGCTCACTATGCGCTCTAATCTGCCAACAACTGGCATCAATCAGCTGACAACCTACTGTCACGAAATGCTGTAGCATCTCAATCTGGGCCTCTTTAATCCCAAAATGAATTGATGAAGTACTTAAGTTCTGTTTACCTGTAAATATTTTCACAAACGACTTCAGTCTAGCAGGCTCATCAATTGACATCTGATACGCACTATCAAGTGCCTTAACTAAAACCTCTTGGTTTTTATGTCCCGCTGGGGCACTCAAAAGCAACCTACCATCAGTAAAAATCTGACTGGCTCTATCGTAAATCTGTCTAGCTTCGTTTATAGCGATCCCATGCCTTAGTGCAACCTCTGGTAACCGCTCAGCTCTTTTATCAACGCTTATTTTTTGCAGCTCTTCTAACAGCGCAATGACATCGTAAACTTTAGGATGAATAAATATAGACGGCTGAATATCTACTGCGTCATTTTGTGTGTTTTGCTGGCAAGCTGTATTAGCTGGAGTGCTGTTATAAGAAAATAGAAACTCTTTGCCCGCAACCTTATTAATTAAATAGCCACGCATCTTATCGAGATGAACCTGTTTAGTGCTAGGACTATAAGCTCTGCCATCTTGTCTATTTACTGTCTGATAACCAATACCTGTCACCATCTCAAATACAGTTATAGGCATAGCAAGCTTGGCTTGACTCATTTGCCAGCCAGCCAGCAAATGAGCGGTATGGATGTAATATTCAAACGTAGTATCTGGCGTTAGATGACCAGCAAAGCTAGCCAGCCCAAACCACATTCCCTTTTCTTTATTATTAGCAAGCACGGCGCTAACAATAGCGGCGCTATGATCTTTATCATAATCCGTCATCACCTGCGCTAGTGGCGATCTGCTTAATACTAGTGCCAATTGACTAATCGCAGTATGCCGAAAGCTATGAAAGGTGAAATCATGCGTAACCAGCAATCTATCCCATATAATTTTCATCATATTACTGAAAAACATAGATGCTAGTGGTTGATCACCTGATCCTTGTGAGAATAAATAACGGCGCTTCAACCTTTTTTTTGTTGATAATAGAATGCGATGAACAGTTGTAATTCTTCAGTCTTGAAAAGCTTGTCTATCGGTATTGCTCTTTTGGCACTACTGCTCTTGAGCCTACGATACCGATTGGGTTTGAGAATTATTTTTGGCGCTTCAACCACTTGACCATTGATGACACCTATATCCGTAATGTCTCTAACCTTAATACCAATGATTTCATTAATACGCATGCCAGTGCGATAAGCGAGTGTTAGTACAATCAAGCAAAGCCGCTTTTGATCAACCTCCAACTCTGATAACTGCACATACTCTTTCATCACATGATAGACACGCGGTGATATCATATTGGCTTTAACTACTTGACGATTATTACCCCATGGAAAATAAACATAGGGAGCGTCAAAGTGCGTACGCTGATGATCATGAAATGCTTTCAGACGACCATAAGTAAATTTCTGGCTGTCTTTTAGGCGATCAAGATGAGATAGCGATTGAATAGCAGTATTGTTATCATTATCTATACCACTAGACGTATCATCTTCAAACTCTGACGACTTGCTCAGTACAGACAACTTACGACCATCTTTCATCTTACTCTGAATAATCTGCTCATAAACTTCTTCAAAGTCATTGCCCTGCCACTGATCAACATCCTCACCCATTGTCAGCATCAGCCAGTCGCGACCAATGCAGCCCACATATTTACTGATAGTATTTAGTCTAATGCTCTTATCACCGAGCAACGACAGAGTCCAACTAAGCAAGCGCTGCGCATTAGACTGGCTAGCATCTGTCTTTAATGTTGTGATAGTAGAGATAGCAGCAACTCTGGTCAGTTTGAGCGCGTCTTGCAGCTCTTTGATCAGGTTTTTGCTAAAGCTTGGATAAGCTGTGGTATTTCTCTTGTCTTGTGATTTCCCTGCCGTCTGATAACTGACATCAAACAACTCAGACCACTCAAGTGGCTCAAGATTTGGCTTAATGGTTTCTTGGTTATAATAAATAAGTTTCTCAGTCGGCAGCCCCGTGGTTTTTATATCACCTTGTTTTACCACAGTAAGCGCACCATCAATCAGGCTACCTTCTATTTGCCGCCAGTGATAGTTGGCATATTTGATGAGCAGTGAGTGCTGGGGGCGATCGATATCCTTATTAGTGAGTTTAAGCGTTTTTGAGATGTCGTTAATTATGGTATTAAATGGCTTTATCTTGGCCGTGTTTAACTCCTTATCCTTTAGAGCATATAAAAAACACAAACTCATATCATCAGGAATATAATCAACAAAACGGAGTAAGCTTTCACTCTCATCAGCCGCGCAGCCATAATTATCGTCACATACCCTAAGCGGTATCACAACCAATGACTCTGCCCTACTTTTTCCATCAGTTGCTGGCATGTCAATTTTATACATACGGCGCTCACCAAACAGCCAATCATAGAGCGCTCTTAGCACCTCAATATCGTTCATACCACCAGACATAATGCTGCAATACAGCAATCCCTCAACCAAGTCGTTTACTGAGAAACGCCGTTTTCGTTGCCAAACCTCTATCATTGTCGCGCTACTGTCTGCCACAGCACGTCCATTCACAAACCAATCATAGTTAATGGTCAAGCGCTCACGAGTTGCCAGTATCGGTACCACAGGCTCATTCAGATATATCTGATGGGTTTTATTATAATCACGAACAAACTCTAAAAACCCGCGCCGCGCCAATTGGAAGTTTTGAGCGGTGTCGAACGTCACTTCTAGTAACTGATTAATTGCTTCGTAGTGATGCTGCAGCTCACAAGGCGGCTGCATAGAATTTTGATTGATATATTCTTCGATTAATTTTTTTAGCGTCACGCTTAACACTTTTTTTGGATTCTTCTCTATTAAGCTGTCGCAGTTTATGAGCACTTATATTATCCATATAGATGAACCTCAATTTGTTTTAAGTGAAGATCTGTAGCGATCGCATCTAAATGAGGGCTGATCTGGTGCAGCTGATTGATAAAGCCTGATGACATCGGGTGCATAAATTCCTGATCAGCATGTTCGTGACCGTAAAGCGCACAAATCAGATAGTCAGGCACGCGCTGTGAGCATAGACCTCAGCTGATGACGTAGCCAGTTATCCTGATGACTAAAAAAGTCTTGCAACTGATAGCGGACTCGGCTTGGCGTAATACGGGCAAAGCCTTTTGGATTTCTTTGGTAAATTTGAATGAGGGGTTGTTCTGATTGCAAGATGTCATTGATGGGATAACGCGCTGCTGGATATAATGAATTATAGATAGCGGCAAATTGCTTAATATAAATAATGTAATTTTGAATAGCCGTTATTAAAAACTTGCTAAGAGGAATGAGCCTGCCATCAGACTGCGCATGACGCTCTTCTTTGTCAGACACCCATAACATGCACCGATGAAAGTCAAACTGGTGTAGCAAGCCGGGTGCGTGCTTAACTGGCCGGATACCCGTTTGGATCATAACAATATGCCACAACCAAATGCTATAGCTATTAAACTGCGAAATATAGCGATCCATGTTGGATTTTAGCTTGCCATTAAAGCTCTCGGCACTGACAGCCAGTTGATTAAAGAACTGCTGGCACATTGTGTCTTTAGTGCCATATCACTACCAATGTGGCTTCTATGCCCGTTCATCGGTACGCTACACTCATCTATTAAAAGTGCTTTTTGCTCATCATTGCAATATTCAGTTATCAGCTCTACCGCTTTTATATAAGTTTGCTCTAGCTCTACCGTTTTAGTGCTAAGGTAATACAGCGAGGAGCTATGCCGTACATCAACACCTGTGATCAGATCAGCATATAAGGGCTTATTAATCTCGTTTTTGATGAGGATAAATAGGCCTGCTTCAATATACTGCGGACTCAGTGCTGGTAGGTTAAGTAGATCTTTAGCATAAGAGATAGCGTCTTTAACAGTATCGGATGAAACGGTAATTTTATCCTCAAGCATAACTTGTAAAGCTTCAGGAATTGCACGATAAAAGGTACTGCCATAGCTTTGTCTGTGGGCAAGCAGATGACTTCGAGTATTGGTCGTCACATCAATCGTGATGGCAATGCTACTAACTTTACGGACACGGTCATAGACCAAATACTGCCGTTGACTGCGACTGCATTGCCAATCAGCAATGATGCTATCAATACTAAGTCCACTTAATAGTGACAGTAGTAAGACGACATACCCAGTGCCACTTTCTTTATCAACACTCATAAAGCGTTGCCAAAGCGTGGCGAATAACATTTGGTATCCGGTAATGCTTAGCTGACGATGATTGGTTGGGAAATGAAATTGATTACGGCGGGCATGTTGATGGTTATTTTTCAATCGCCATTGCTGCAGCTCAGAGGATTTAGCAATTTGTGTGACGGGCTTAAAGTCATTGTCTAGCAAAGGTACTTCGTCGTCATCAGCAATATTTTCAGCGATTGCCACGTTACTGTGCTTTTTTTGATTGTTTCGTACCAAACACAATACTTTGTATTGGCTCATTGTCAGTATCCACTAATGTCTTGATGACGGTTTGAGCCGACTTTACGCGTTTAGTACTCTCAGTATAAGTTTTGCCAACAAAGGTTTTATTATTAATTACCACCTCATAAGCCAGCCTGATTTGCCCTATTTTACTACCAAGATATTGGTTCGCTGTTTTACCTGTTGCCTCTTTCTGTTTAACGCTTACTTCATATTGTCTGATATAAGATAAGCATGAGGACAAGCTATCGCACTGATCGTGAATACTGATTAACTGGTCGAGAATCTCACACTGCGGATCAGAAGTCTTAGCGCCATTCGAACCCGTACGCCAAGCTTATCTATTTTGGCAAAGTGCTTGTCATGGCGTACTGTGATCATAAATATCACTTTTAAGTAGCCGCTCATAAACCGCCAAGCATTACTCTTAACGTCTATCGCACCATACGCCTGATAAAAGACAATTAGCATATAGCTGACTGCCCACTCTCCAGTTTTACCTTCCCGAATGATTTGTGTCGTTACCTCAGTGCAGTCTATGCCAGTAAAGTCTGCGAAATTAGATTCTGATATTGAGTGCAATAAATCAATATCAGAATCTTGCACCAGACTAATCACATCAATCACGAGCTGAGACATTTGTATGTGATGTGGTGAACCTACTGGGATAAGCTTATCAAACACTCGCCTGTCGATCACATCATTAAATAATTTAGTGTGACCCATAAGAGGCGTCCATCCAATTCAGATTTTTGGGCAGACCCAGCATCGCCTCATCATTGGCTAATTTACACTGCTGATACTCATAAGCACTTTGGCTGATACCAGCAAACCTACAATAACTGTCTACCGTCAGTCGCTCAATATTCATGAGCTCGCAAATAATACTTTTTGATGCGCTGGAGCTTAAAGCCTTTAGGAACTCAGGATGATTAATTCCCCTTGAGAAGGCCAGCTCGACAACCTCACTCCAAGCTAAGCGCTTAATATCTCTCAGGCTTTCAGCGGCAACTAAGCAAGGCTGACGTGAACTGGTCTCTTCTATTAAAATTTCATCAAACCTTCTAAACTCATTAAAAAAATAATAAGTCGAATCTTTACCAATGACCAAACGTAGTGGTGGGCGATAATAATCATCCAAGCTAGCCATATTTATATTAGCTATTCTTGGCCTAAATTGATGCCATATCAACAATGCCTTTTGCGCATCTTGATGAACAACCAAATTATATTTACTGAAAGTTATAAACTTCTGAGTAGGCTTTAGATGAATACCATTCATTTTAATATCATTAATAGTGAATTATAATAATTATGATATGTTATAACTTATCGATTGTAAAGACTTTAATATTGCTGTTATATTTGTATCTTTGGATAACTCAAATACTGATTCATAACCATTTTTTTTAGACAAAAAAATACTCTTCAGCCCGTGATTAATAAAGGCTAAAGAGTATTTTGAAATTTCAATTTTAGTTGGGTGAGGAGGTTAACATCTTATATCAGTAAACCTTCCTATCAAGCTTAGTTCTCTTCATTGTCATCGGGAACATACTTTAAAACATCCCCTGGGCTGACTTTTAATACCTGGCACAACTTACTCAAGGTATCGAATTCTATGCGAGTTGTCTCATCGTTATAAATTCTATGAAGCGTTGATTTGCTGATGTCTGTCATTCTTACTAAATCTGCAACTCGCAATCTTCTTTCCGCTAAAAGCACTGGTAGATTACATGAAATCACAATAAAATCCTTATTGGTAAGTAAAAAATACTTGCCAGTGACTACTTTTCTGTTAAAATAATACTCGTTGGCAATAACTAAGTTTCCGTCAAAAACTATTTTGTGCTGACTAACGCTCTATTATGTCATAGACTCATCTTACTGCTCAATAACTGGCTAACTATGATGGGGGCGACTTGTTCAATAGATATAGTGACTATAAAAATGTGACGCTAATCATAGTCATTCTGCCATTAAAAAGGAGTATATTGTGGGCATCAAAATTGAATGGAGCATGACACAAAATGCTTGGGACAAACGGGTCTGTAAAGATTATTGGGCCTATAATCATAAAATCAGCTATGTAGATTATGTACGTATGCTTTGTCAAAAATATAATATTAGCTCGCAAACATTGTTTGAAACTATAAGCCAATGCTATGCTTGCTTAGATGATGTTTGCTGTGAGTATTGTGGTAGCGCCTGTCCAATTGAAGTACCTGCTGATATCGCTATATACGGGCAAAAGAGAGTTGGTTTTGTGCAGTATGTGAGCATGCTATGTGGAGAAGTGACTTTATTAGCAAATAAATAATCAAATCTACTTTTGGCTAAAAAAACTGAGGTTTTTATCTGACATAATCAACCCCTCTCACTCAAAGCGCTAAGTCTATTCGTATGCATGACGATTTGGTTTTCGTTAACTTTATCATCAGTCAACAAGGCATCTGTATAGCCAAATATATTTCCATTTATGTCGTGATATCACATAGCCTATTCAATCCTCAATATATATCACTTTTAAATGAAACGAGTTAGGCTCATTAGTCATACTGGAACAATAATAAATGGACGCATCGTCAGCAGATGACCATTCTTCAATAGCATCTGATATATAAGCCAAGGATTCCATTGGTAAACTTTGCATGCTCTGCATACCAACAAAAACCCCTTTAGTATCATGAGTTTTTTCAAGTTGGCCAATTAGCTTGTATGTAGCTGTTTTTACCACATCTAACTCAACCTCACCTGTAGCGCTTGTGTGAACAAACTGGAATGAATTGCCACGCTCAAGTAAGTTTATAATATCTACCGCATCTATGCCGATAATAGTGCTTGCAGAAGTTACATCAAGCAGTTCAACGACATCATTTATTTCCTCAGGATGACACTTAATAACTGCTTCTACGATATCTAAGCTTTCATGGTCATGATCATCTGTTTGTAAGCCTACTAAAATATCAGCCTTTACTTTCTGTTTTAGCTCAAATAGTGCCTGCTCATTCCATTCATCGTTCATAATAAAACAACCAATGATAGCTGGTAGAAAATACTCTATTTTTGGTCGATATAAAGCGGCACAGGGGGTGTCATCTATTTGCGAGTTGTCGAGCTGATACTTCATGATTATACTCATTGATAATTAGAACTTTTCATTCAATAAATGGTTATCATTTAAAATCTGAAACACTGTGTCCATTTCTTCCAAAATTTTATCTGCCATCGTGCTTTCATCTATCATTAACCATGCCTCACTCGAACCTTTCCAATCCTGCGGATCAAAGTAATAGTAAGCAGGCCATTGAGCAGAAGAGCTCACTTTTTCATCAGTCAGCATCGTATTCAGTACCGTTTTCATATTTTCTGTATGTGGACACGCTTTCGCGGCTTCTACAGAAGTGAACTTAATTCCTAAAATTGGACGATCAAACCCTGCATTATCAAACTCGAAGCAAACCCAACCCATATCGTAGCCAGGAATTATGAATCTAACCTGTTCGTATCTTCTGCCCTCGCCGATATAACTAATATCTAATTCGTAATCAGTTTTTTTATATTTTGCTAACAAATCTATTTTTAACTTAGCTATCAGCTCTTTCTTCATTCGATCTACAGTGTTAGATACCTTGATACTGGCATCAATAGTGGCTGCACTCTGTTTAATGATATCTAAAATTGCGTTGTCTTCATTCATATCTTCTATTCCCATAAACTGTTTTTGAATAAACTTAGTTAGCTGTGCAATAAATTCACTGACACTATGATTTTGGCATTCTACTTGACACGCTTTGAGCCAACCAACCAGATCGCTAAACCTGAGATGACTATATTGATTACCGATTATCCAATCTTCTAAAGTTGTAGTATCAACGCTATATTCGCTTGGTACGTCATTATTTTCGTTTAGATAAACAAGATGCCAATGCTTGTGTTTTCTATTTTCAAGTTCAG
>NZ_BAWH01000006.1 GCF_000586435.1 Psychrobacter sp. JCM 18901 | reverse complement strand
CAAATCAACAGCCAAAATATTATTTTTACAGACTACATTAGTTATTTAAAGTTAGTTGTACGTCTAATGTTACTAAGCTACAGAGTATCGTTAATTAGTTAGGCATCTATTTGCAGTGCAGCGACAGCTGGAAGTACTTTACCTTCAACAAACTCTAAAAACGCACCACCACCTGTTGACATATAGCTCACACCATCAGCAACTTGATATTTATCGATAGCCGCTAACGTATCACCACCGCCCGCGATAGAGAAACCATCGCTGTCCCTTACAGCAGTAGCTAATATTTGTGTGCCTTGCCCGAAAGCATCGACCTCAAATACACCCACTGGACCATTCCACAAAATGGTTTTTGCATTAATAATGGCATCGGCAAGCTGTTGTGCGCTTTCTGGTGCGATGTCCAATATCATGTCCTTGTCACCGATCGCATCAACTGATTTGATCGTTGCAGTGGCTTTTTGCAATGAGCCAGTAAAGTCAGCGAAATCGATGTCGTCTTTATCAGCGACTACGACGTATTCAGGCAGTAAGATTTCAGTTTTGGTCATAATGTCACGCGCAATATCGAGCAAATCTGCTTCATACAATGAGGCGCCAACACTATGACCTTGTGCCGCCAAGAAAGTATTGGCAATACCGCCACCAACGATAATTTGCGTGCAAACTTCAGCCAAGCTGTGTAGCACTTCTAATTTGGTTGATACTTTTGACCCACCAACGATAGCAAGCATTGGCTGTGCTGGTGTTTCAAGCGCTAAGCTTAGAGCATCAAGTTCGGCGGCTAACAATGGCCCTGCACAAACGGTTTTGTCTGCTTGATGCATTGCTTGCGTAACACCCTCTGTTGATGCCTGTGCACGGTGCGCTGTACCAAAAGCATCCATCACAAACACATCGCACAAATCAGCATACTTTTTCGCTAGCGTGGCATCATTTTTCTTTTCACCGTCATTGAAGCGTACATTTTCTAATAGAACCACTTCGCCCGATTTTACATTGGCACCTTGGGTAAGATAATCACTATTAAGACGTACAGGTGTCGATAGTTGCGAGCTTAATTTGTCCGTCAAATAGTCAGCAACCGGCGCTAATGAGTATACAGTTTCAGGATTGCCCTCTGTTGGGCGGCCTAAATGTGAGCAAACAATTACCGCAGCGCCCTTTTCGAGCGCCATCTTGATGGTAGGAAGACTGGCTTGCAAGCGCGCATCGCTCGTGACCTTACCATCTTTAATAGGCACATTTAAATCTTCTCGGATCAACACCACTTTATCCGTTAAGTTCAACTCACTCATACGCAAAAAAAATTCATCACCTGCTCCTATGCATCAATATATCTGTTAATTTGCGATTACTGTCGTTACTGATATGACTATTATAGTCAGCTCTATATAAATTAGATTCAGTTCTAGGCACGCTCGAGCCACTATTTTGTAGCACTCTCGCTCGCCTGCCATATAGCCAAGCTATTTTATACCCGTGCTATATAGTCACTATCAGCTTTATCACTTTTTAATGTTTTTTAACGCTTGGCTCTGACACTTATCAGACCACTCCGATGGATCGATCAAGTAAGCAGAATTCAGCGGCGGTGTATTCTACCAGTTTTCTAGCGCAGTCTCACAAGCAACCTGACACAAATCTCAGCACGTTTAAAATATTTAGTCTAAATTCTCAGACCGTTATTCGATGGCAACAATTGCAGTTGCTAGCTTTAAGCATAGTCAATAAACCGTAACATTTCGTGGTGGTACTCAGCAGTCAAGCTCTTTATGATAGAAACATTGACAATAAAAATAATCCATTAGGAGAAAATAATGAGCATCAACTTAGACACTGCTAAACAAAACCTATTGAAATTAAAAGATGAGTACGAATCTCGAATTGATAAGATAGAAGATCATATTCAAAATCCGCAAGATGATCTCAATGAACACTGGGAAGATCAGGCCATATCCTATCGTCAAAATGACATGCGCAAAAATTTGATGAGCGAGGCACGTCAAAGCTTAATCTATGTCGAAAATGCATTGAGTCGGATTGATAACGGTACTTATGGCGAGTGCGAAGTCTGCGGTGAACAGATCGAAGAGCAACGCTTAGAAGCGCTACCCTATGCCACCTTATGTATGGAACACGCTGAGTAGCGCTGTCATATTAATACTCTATTCTAAGACTATTGCTACTCTAAAACCTCTCTAAGAAGAGTACTTCAAGTAGGTATTTTCCATTTGGAAAGTGCCTGCTGCCATTCGTGACAGCGCTGAGCTATATCTGCTACTGGCAAATCCATGATATCCCCAACTACTGCTACAAGCGCAATGGGCAAATCTACCAGCTCTGAGATATTTTCTGCAGTTAATCCACCTATCACACAGATTGGTATGCCTTGCTGACACCCTTCCACAAGCTGCTGACGCGAAATGATGTCAGCATTTGGCTTAGTCATAGAGGTAAATACCGCACCCATTGCAGCATAACTTGCGCCGTCATTTTTTGCTTCTTTAATCAGCGCTACATCACCATGCAGGTACGACCGATGATTTGATGCGGTGATAGAGACTGTAGAGCATCACCGATACTGCCGTCTGTTTGACCAAGGTGTACCCCAACTCCAAGCTTTTCGGCCAACTTCACGTCATCATTAATAACAACTGGCACATTGTACGTTTTAGCTAATTCGACGATTTTTTTGCGCCTCATCAAAGAGCTTCAAAGCTCCATCAGGCAGATTAAGAATTTGCTTACGACGAATTTGTAATAGTGCAATCAATCCTGTCGACAAGGCTGCCTCTAGCTTTTGATACAACAGCTCGAACTCATCGTCGTTGGTCAACAAATATAGCTTAGGCATAACTGAGGAGAATGGTGAATAACTCATAGCGTGCATCCTTAATTCTTAAATTCAACACAATAAAAAAGCTGTTATATGATATAACAGCTTTTTTATACATTTAGAACCGATAGCTTATACTGTACGGCGTGTAGCCAAACTATTTAAGATATTTTTAGCATCGCCCCAACGTGTTGCTGAGCTGTTTGCTCCTAAGATGACAATAATCGCAGGGCGATTGTTGACACGAGTTTCCATCACAACACAACGCCCAGCTTCATTGATAAAGCCTGTCTTAGAGATACCGATTGGATAGCTACCGTCACGAACCAACGTACTGGTATTACTGGCTTTATAGGTTCGGTTACCACTTGAGTAGTTTGAGACAAAAAAAAGTCGTAGCTCTTAGTGGTAGAAAAACGACGAATCACATCATAGTTGCCAGCAGCACGTACCATTTTGACCAAATCTTTTGAAGAAGCTACGTTGCGCTTATCAAGTCCAGTTGGATCACCAAAAATGCCGTATTCATGCCCAAATCTTGCGCTTTACGATTCATCGCACGCATAAAGCATCATAGCCACCTGGGTAGTTACGTGCCAGACTCTTCGCCGCTGGATTTTCAGACTTCATCAACGCCATCAATAGCATCTCAGCACGGTTTAAACGATCACCTGATTTCAAACGCGAGCTTGCACGCTTTGGACCAACGAAATCTTCTGGATCAAGCGTGATTTCTTCACGCATATCAAGGCCTGCATCCAATACGACCATAGCCGTCATAACCTTGGTGATACTAGCCATAGGACGCGCGATATCAGCATCTTTTTCGTAGATAGATTCGCCAGTTTCAGCATCGATCACCGCAACACTACGTGAATCGGTGCTAATCGGAATCATATCGCTGCTACCGAATGCCCCACGATAAGTTGTGTTATAGCGAGCACTATTGGTGTTATTACTACTAGCAAAACTATTAGTATTCGTAATATTGGTAGTGCCGTAGCCATTATCAACTTTCTTAATAGCAGAGCCGTTGGACTTGTACATTATGTTGCGGGCTTCAGACAAGCTATCAGCGCCGCCCCAACTCAGGCGTGCACTAGAGGTAGTGTCAGTGCTACCATTAATTGTAAGTGCGGCTTGTGCAACACTGCCCAAACTCAATGAAATCATAGCAGCGATCAATTGCTGTTTGGTTAATGGTAGTTGCTTCATTATGCCTCCTGCTGTCGCTATTACGCCAGTTACATATTGTCTGACGCCAAAAACGTACGTAGCGTTTATAGATGTGTTTGTAAGTACTCACATAGAGCTTTTGTATTTTTAGTGTATCATGGTTTACATTTAAGTTTAATCTATCAAACTGATTTAGTAGTTTTTTTTGGCTTCATTCAAACTTTGCTACAACCAATTTATATTATAGAAACATCAATTCACACTGCAGCAATATAATTTAACTTCGAATGTTATGATTACTCGTATTTTGTTATATTAATCAGCGGTATTTTGAATATACAAAGATACAAAGATACAAAGATACAAAGATACAAAGATACAAAGATACAAAGATACAAAGATACAAAGATACAAAGATACAAAGATACAAAGATACAAAGATACAAACAATGGTTGAAATATATTCGTTTTTTATACTATTTGGACCTAATAAAGCGTTCATTCTGACAATCAATAAAGAGTATGGTTATGATTAAAGTATTAGTGGTAGATGATCATGATTTGGTACGGATGGGTATTAGCCGTATGTTGTCAGACAGCCCCGATATTGAAGTAGTAGGTGAAGCAGACAGCGGTGACATGGCTATCAAACAGGCTAAACAATTACATCCTGATGTGATTTTGCTAGACGTCAACATGCCGAATATTGGCGGGCTTGAAGCAACCAAACGTCTGATACAACTTGATATGGGTATCAAGATTTTGGCGGTCAGTAGTATGTCTGCACAGCCCTATCCCTCAATGCTGATCAAAGCAGGTGTCAATGGTTACATTACCAAAGGCACGCCGCTTGATGAAATGATACGTGCGGTCAAAAAGATTTATCAAGGAGGTCGTTACTTTAGTCAGGATGTTGCTGAACAGTTAGCGGATGTTTTATTGTCTGATAATGCAAACTCACCTTTTGACTTATTAAGTGACAGAGAAAAACAAGTGGCCATGATGGTTGTTAATTGTCAAAGCCCTCAGCAAATAGCTGATCAATTGTTTGTTAGTGTCAAGACCATTAATACGTATCGCTACCGTATTTATGAAAAAGTTGGGGTTGATAGTGATGTTAAATTGACTCATTTGGCCATTCGTCATGGTCTGATTCAACCATAAACCATTTTAGCGTTTATTCTATTACGGCCAGTTTATGAACCCTGCTACCAATCTTAGCTCTGCCATTACTCGTTATGTTCATCATGACGATACGCTTCCTTTGCCACAATTACGTAAATTAGGGCTAATCTATAGCAGTTATCGTTTCGTCGTCAGCCTGTTTTCTATGCTCATGCTATACATCTCTGCTCGTACTGACGGCAGTGCCTCCCTACCCAGCTTTTTGCAGCAAACCACTTTAAGTTTTTATATGCTGTTAAGTTGATACTGCTCGGGCTATTTTATGTTGTTAGAAAACATATGCGCCGCCAACTGGCATTCGGACTGGCCTTAGACGTTATTATATTAAGTTTGCTGCTCTACACGACAGGTAACCCTGATTTGCAGTTAACCATGCTATACATGGTGGTCGTCGCAGCTAGCTTTATGCTACTACATGGCTCACAAGCATTAGTTATTACGTTACTTGCCATCATTCTCGTTATTTATCAGCAATTTTTTTACGCTATTGCTAACAGCATGAGTCTAGCCAATCTAGGTGATGCGCTACTGATGTCGGCGAGCTTTTTAGCAGTGGGCGGTTTGAGTTGGTCTATCTCTCAACGATTGGTACAGCTTGAAAAAGTCGCGGCAAACCATGCTAAGGAAGTCGAGCGACTAAACGTGATTAATCAAGAGGTCATCACACAGATGGTGAATGGTGTTATCGTTATCGATAAGCAACATATTGTCTTAGCAAATCTTGCCGCACATCAGTTGCTGAGCCTTTCTCTTGTCACACCTACCACAGCGCAGAATACCTTTGAAGATGTGAAAGAGACTCAAAACAAAGCGCTTCTCTCTAATTTCGAGCAGCAACTCAATAAGCAGCATTCACAGTTGTTTAATGCCTGCTTGTCGGTAGCATCTGGGCAGTCACGCGCTTTTACCTACGATGTGCCAGCTGTGGCAAATGCCTCAATATTTGGCAAGTTACGCGTACAGATTATTCCACTAAAAGATGGTAGTAAGCTCGTCATATTAGAAGATTTACGCCGTGAGCAAGCCAGTGCTCAACAGTTGAAACTGGCTTCTTTAGGGCAATTAACTGCCAGTATTGCCCACGAAATCAGAAACCCATTAGCAGCGATATCGCAAGCCAGCCAGCTATTAATAGAAGATGTTGCAGAACAAATGGAAGATGACAGTGCATTAACAAGTGAATCGAATGCTGCCATGAATGGCAACCATGAACTTTATGAAATGATATTTTCACAGACAAAGCGTGTAAACCGTATCATCGAAGATATTTTAAAACTATCTCGTCAGCAGACGGCTACTCAACAGGTGCTCGAATTGGCTGAATGGATGCCATCGTTTTTGGAGAATTACTTTCAAGGACACGACATTTTTCTACGAATAAAAACCAAACCCATCATATCATTTGATACTCATCAGTTAGAGCAGATATTGATCAACCTAATCAATAATGGCCTGCGTTATAGCAGCTATGCTCATCCTCATGCTTATGTAGAAATCGACATTTACTGCGCAGACAACGATGTTATAATCGATATATTAGATAATGGTAATGGTGTTAGTTCTGGAAATTTAGAACTTTTGTTCGATCCATTTTTTTACAACAGATAAAGCTGGTACAGGACTGGGGCTCTATTTATCACAAGCATTTTGTGAAGCCAATCAAGCGCGTTTACTCTACATTCCTGAACATGAGAAAACATGTTTTCGATTAATTGTACCTTCTATTAAATCTGATAATAAATTTCAAACTATCGAAGAAAAACTTTCCTAAATTTATTCTTCAAAAGCTATTACGCCCATTTAGACCCAGCTATTGACTTTATAGCTATTGAATACGATGAGATGATGTATGACAACGACCGCGCTAGTCGTCGATGATGAAGTAGACTTATGTCGATTAATGCAAATTACCTTGACTAAAATGGGTATTAAAAGTGATGTGGCTTATACATTGTCGCAAGCAAGAACGTTTTGGCAAGACAATGACTACGATTTCTGTCTGACGGACTTAAAACTGCCAGATGGCTCTGGACTGGAGCTGGTAAAAGAAATTAGCAATAGCTCTAATATTCCAATAGCGGTGATCACGGCTCATGGCAGCATGGATTTAGCTATTGAGGCATTAAAGCTTGGTGCCTTCGATTTTGTCAATAAACCGCTAGAACTACCACGTTTGCGCCAACTGGTAGAGAATGCCATAAAAGTTATTCATCAAGATAACGAAGTACAGGCCGCACCGGAATGCTCTCCTGAACAGAAAATGCTAGATAGTAGATTGATTGGTAATTCTGCTGTCATGCATCCCCTCAAAAATACCATTTTAAAGCTAGCACGCTCACAGGCACCTGTGTTTTTATCGGGCGCTTCTGGCACAGGTAAAGAAGTGGTCGCCAGATTGATCCACGATTTAAGTCCACGGCGTCATGGCAGCTTTGTACCAGTGAACTGCGGTGCGATACCATCGGAGTTAATGGAGTCGGAGTTTTTTTGGTCATAAAAAAGGCAGCTTTACAGGGGCTGTCGCTGATAAACAAGGGTTATTCCAGCAAGCCAATGGTGGCACGTTATTTTTAGATGAAGTAGCAGACTTACCTTTAGCCATGCAGGTTAAATTGTTACGTGCCATTCAAGAAAAAACAGTAAGGGCAATTGGTGATACAAAAGAAGTTCCAGTAGACATCCGCATTTTGTCTGCCACTCACAAAGACCTGAGCCAATTGGTACAAGATGGTGCATTTCGACAAGACTTATATTATCGCATCAATGTCATTGAGCTAAAGCTTCCAACACTTAATGCACGCCGTGATGATATTCCTGTATTAGCAGACCACTTTTTGGCGATGATTGCTGATGACTGGCAATTAGAGTCGCCGCCGTCATTGACGATGGAAGCCTGCGAACGCTTACAACGCCACGATTTTGCGGGTAATGTCCGTGAACTACGTAACTTACTGGAGCGTGCAGTTACGTTAGCTGAAACCTCATACATTGACGTTAGTCATTTAGGTCTTCCTGACATTGAAACTGAGCTTGTAAATACACAAGAGCAAAATCATAGCTCAGCTATCGATAGCTCTGAGCTACTTGCCCGTAACTTAGAAAATCAAATAGACGTTCAATCTACAGACCAATCTACAAAAGACGGTGAGCAAGTCATTCAATCTAGTCGCAATATAGCGACGCAGGTTGAGCAAAAGGCAACCAATTTACATCCTTATCGTACTAACACCAACCACTACCCTTCAATGGTTCAGCATTCGTCAACTAGTAATGATAGTTCGTCAACCAACGTAGCAAGTACTCATGACGAAGAGTCGCTCCTTGACTCCACCGCCCAACAAGAAACTTCTAAAGACATATCAGGTTTACCAGAATTGTTCGACGGTCAATTACCGCCTCAAGGGTTAGAGCATTATTTGCAGGAACAAGAAAAGCAGCTGATTATCACGGCACTCAAACAAACTGGCTGGAACAAAACCCAAGCAGCTGAATTATTAGGAACCACCTTTCGCTCTTTACGCTACCGTATGAAAAAGCTCGAAATTTCTGAAGATGCGTTCGACTAGTTTCTTTTGAACGTCATCATCAAATATTTTTAAGCGTTGAATGGTATGTGCTGTTAATTAATTGCTACGAAATTCTATTCTTTCGTAGCATTTTTTTCTAACAAAGCGAATGCCAGAACCAAGCGCGCGCGCCTTTACTATTTCTAATGCTTGCTGCTCCCACGTATTTTCACTGCCCGATAAAGTCACATTAGGCTCTACGCCGATCTCATCTATTTGTTTGCCTTCTGCCGTCATATAATTGGCCACAGTCAATTTGACGGCTTGCTCATCGTTTAACGGTATGACTGATTGTACTGAGCCCTTACCATAGCTAACTTCACCGATAATAGTAGCGCGTTTTTGTGCTTGTAAACTACTAGCAAGCACCTCTGCTGCTGATGCTGAATAGCGATTTTGTAATACCACTAATGGCAAAGGTTTAAGTATCGCATCACCTTGGGTCGATAGTACGCGTGATTTATTTTGACGTGCTTGCACCTGCACCACATCGGTATCATCCATAAATAAACTGGCCACGCTCACTGCTGATGTCAGTACGCCACCTGGATTATCACGCATATCTAGTAAAATGCCTGATATCGGAGCGTTTAGGTTAATTAAACCTTCTAACAACTTCTCACGGCTGTTGTTTTGAAACGCCGGTAATTTAACAATGGCAATGCATCAACCAGTTTGGTCTCGACAATCTGCGGATGACTATTATTACGCTGCAACGTCGTTGTGTGCTTACGGCGACCAGCTTTAGAAGTGATAATATCTACCTGCGTACCAGCAATACCCGTCAAAATCTGCTCAACGTCGTTGACCTGTCGCCCTTCGTCTAGCTTAAACTCATCAACCTGATGCAAATAATCACCAACTGCGATGCCTTTTTTTGTCTGCAGGTGAATCATCGATAACCTCTGTCACAACCCAATAACCTGCCTCTGGCTGGTAATTAACCTTAATACCAATATCACCAACGTCGCCCTCAGTGAAAGCACGCAGATTCTCATAAGCTTCTGCGTCCAAAAACTCAGCATGGCTATCAAGTTTGGTCAGCATACCGCTCATCGCATTGCTAAATAACTCTTCATCATTGACCGCATCGACGTATTGACGACGTATTAAATCTACAACAGCCACAAATGTCTTTAGCGTCTCAGGAGAGATAGCATTTAGCGATACTTGTGCAACTTCTGCTGGAATCTCCGTATCAATATCATCGGCATCATCCGTTAGCGCGCTTTCATCTGGCACACTATCTATCGAGTCATCTGGCTCATCAGCGACATCTAGCATATCAGCAATGTTAGATAAATTATCAGCGTCGTTTTCATCCGCTATCTCATCTGCATTCAAACTGATGAGCTGTAGACCATTCGTAGGATTATCATTATTTGTAGAAGCTCCCACTGCTGCTTGTGCATTTACGCTAATCGCACAACCAAGCACACCTATTAAAATTGCAGGCTGCAAAATCTTGGACGCGACTGATGCCTTCCCTACTGATTTACTTAACCCTTTGGATAAAAAAGAACGTGCAAAAGAAATAGGCTGCATAAAAAAACTCATTTGAATAATAGAGAAGACGAATTTATCGTTATATAGCGACTTATAAGATAGCACCAAACGTATATTTCGAACTAGCATAGTATTGCAAGTAAATTAAGTAAAATGTATCACAAAAAAAGGAAAGGATAATAGGTTATCCTTTCCTTTTTAATATCTCCTGGTACAGCTGTCAAATCAGTATAAACCACAGTCATTCAAGTACTGTGGTTTAACTCGACTGGCCTAGACTGCTGGAACCAATAAGCTCTCACCTGTCATTTCAGTAGGGGCGTCAACGTTCATCAATGATAAAATAGTCGGTGCCACATCACTAAGTTTACCGCCACGGCGTACTTGTAGCTTTTGCTCGCCCACATAAATCAATGGTACATGCTCTGTCGTATGCTGCGTATGTACTTGTCCGCTTTCATAGTCTTGCATCTGCTCGCAGTTACCATGATCGGCTGTGATAAGCATATCACCACCAGCAGCACGCACCGCTGACTCGATACGGCCAACGCATACATCCAAAGCCTCTACCGCTTTTACCGCAGCATCAAAGATACCTGTGTGTCCAACCATATCACCATTGGCGTAATTGACCACCAATACATCATACTTACCAGACTCAATCGCTTCTACTAGTTTATCAGTGACTTCAGGTGCACTCATCTCAGGCTGTAGATCATAAGTCGCAACGTCTGGAGATGGCACTAATATACGGGTCTCGCCCTGATACTCTTCTTCGCGGCCGCCACTAAAGAAAAACGTCACATGCGCATATTTTTCAGTTTCAGCGATACGCAGCTGGGTTTTTCCTTGATCCTGCAAG
The DNA here is from genome assembly GCF_000586435.1 of Psychrobacter sp. JCM 18901. GTDB lineage: Bacteria > Pseudomonadota > Gammaproteobacteria > Pseudomonadales > Moraxellaceae > Psychrobacter. The sequence continues at coordinate 122,017 of NZ_BAWH01000006.1, read as the reverse complement.
TACTCTCCCAGTGTGTTGGCCAGAGACGTTGGGTAGTAAGCAATGCTGGTTTTTGGATTATCAGCTAGGACATCTGAATACTTAGTTAGCATCACAAACGCCGCCAGTTTTGGCTGTTTTTGGCGCGCAAATCCAGAAAACTCATGATCTGGCAAGACAAACGCTTGGGCAAGCTCACGAGCACGGTCAGCACGGAAATTCATAAAAATAAGTGCGTCGTTATCATTGACAGTATATGGCACTTCATCACGTCCAATTACGGTCGTTGGACTGACAAACTCATCGGTCTCACGCGCTTTATAAGCAGCTTGAACAGCACCATCTGCCCGTGTCGATAGACGATCAGCTTTACCTTCAGTAATCAGCTCATAAGCTTTTTGTACGCGATCCCAACGATTGTCACGATCCATTGCATAGTAGCGACCGATGATACTTGCAATCTGTACGCGGCCACCTTCGTAATGAGCATTCAACTTATTGATATAATCTCGCAGACGATTGATATACTTATCAGCAGATTTAGGCGGGGTATCACGACCATCTAAGAAACAATGAATAAAGACATTCTTGGCACCATGGACCAATGCTGAATGACACATACCTTCGATATGGTCTTGATGAGAGTGGACGCCGCCATCAGAAAGCAAGCCCATAATATGGACGTTACCGCCACGCTCATTAGCCGCTTTTACCGCATTGACCAATGCTTCGTTCTTATAAAATTCACGATTGGCAAGCTCACTTGAGATACGAGTTGAGTCCTGATAAAGAACACGCCCCGCCCCTAAATTCATGTGACCAACTTCTGAATTACCAAACTGACCATCTGGCAAACCAACATCTTCCCCTGAAGCTGAAATCAGCCCATGAGGATATTGCTGATAAATCTTGTCTAAATTTGGCATATTGGCAGCAGCGATGGCGTTATCTTTATCTTCTTCACGATGACCAAAGCCGTCCAATATCATCAAGACATGCGGTATTTTTTTATTCTGTGCACCGTCTTGGTTATTGCTAAGCTGTGTTTTATTATTATCAATAGAGTCTGATGCTTGTTGGGTACTGGTCATATATTACCGCTCCTCGAGTGAATGAACGCCTATAATGCTGTGTAAGGGAATATAAAGCCCTCTATATTAACACACATCTTGAAATAGCTGAAAAACTGAGCATTTTTCGTGAGTTTATGAATAATTTTATAGGGTTATCTTATGACGTTTTTTTCTAGATAAGACAATATAAGTGCGGCCAACCAACCAAGCTACGTATCAATCTGTAATTCAGACTTGCAATCACTCTTTTCATTGGTTAAGATAAAACTATTCTGAAGTGTTGGCTAGTAGATGTTTATTCCCTGAGCCGATAATGCTTTACCAGGATGTGGTACCTATTGTCTCATTGTGTATGCCTGCACCGCTTGCGGTGTATCAGGAAACCTGCAGAGATGATGACGCATCCGCTGAACTTCACGGTTCATGGGTCACCATCTTACAGCGGCACTTCGGTTGTTTCATTCGGTTAGTAAATATATTTCTTATAATTTATTCACTACCACTAAAAAGCCCCTTTCGTCATCGACGAGAGGGGCTTTTTTATGCTTACGATTTAACTGAATAGTTATTCGTCATTAGCAGACTTGGTAATCTTTTTTACATCTTTAGGGATGTTTTTGGCAGTACCATCAACCGTAGTATGCTGTTTAAACACATCACCAAATGGGTTTTGCTGCTGTTGACCAAACGGATTCTGACCATTCATGCCACCTGCACCACCGAACGGGTTTTGACCGCCCATACCACCAGCACCGCCAAACGGATTTTGACCGCCGCCCATTTGACCACCCATCTGCTTGGCCATCATTTCCATCATTTTTTTGCTGGTTATTCATGACGTAATTATTGGCCAAGTCTTTTAGCTTTTTCTGCACAGGTGGTAATACTACTAACAGCGCCATCAAATCACTAAGTACCCCAGGAATAAGCAGTAAAATACCTGCAGCTGCCATCGCGATACTCTTAATCATCGTGGTCTCTGGCGGACGCATCGCAGGTTCATCATGCCACCAGCTTTCATTTGCTGTGCCATTGGATTAAGAGCAGCCATACCTTTGCGCATCAAAGAGATACCGATAACCGCGGCGATAATAAACCACATAAACACCCACCAGCCGCTCATAAACTGAGCAAGCAAATACCACAGTAGCATCTCGATAATAAACCAAACGATGGCTATACCAACTATCTGACCCATAAAGTGTCGTCCTATAAAATAAAAACCAATAAATTGAGCGCCATGAAAATTAAAATGGCTAACATATGATGTATATGGGGATTGGTTGCTATACTATCAAACTTAAGGCTAATTTTTAAGCCATATAGTCGGTACAATATAATTTGGATACAAGGAAGACAAACGTCAGTGCTACTAGCAGTAGGCTAAGCGAGTCTGACTCCATATCCGATTTCTATAGGACTGAATATAAAATGACAGGTAAGCAAGACGGAATATTATGGCAATTATTATAGGCATTGACCCAGGGTCACGCATGACCGGTTATGGGATAGTACAGCAGACAGGTGACAAGCTGACCTATATCGATGCAGGGACGATTCGTACAGATACCAAAGAGATGCCTGAACGCCTCAAGCGTATCTTTAATGGACTAACCCGTATCACACAGCATCATTTAAAATACGCAGACGAGCCTATCTATACGGCGATTGAGCAAGTATTTATGGCAGAAAACCCTGATTCTGCACTTAAGCTTGGGCAAGCACGAGGTGCAGCGATTGCAGCGATGGTTGCACTAGATTTAGAAGTATCAGAATATACGGCTCGGCAAATCAAACAAGCCGTCTGTGGCTATGGAGCAGCGGCCAAAGAACAAGTGCAAGAGATGGTGTGCCGGATATTAGCGTTAGAAGTCGTGCCGCAACAAGATGCTGCCGATGGTCTTGCCTGCGCCATCTGTCATGCTCACTCAAGCCATTCAATGAACAAACTGATATTGAATAGCGCCATGCGTGGCCGCGGTGCTTCTAAAAAGAAAGGCCGTTGGCGTTTGACCGAAGAAGATTTAGGTAACTTACGTTAAAGATCAGCGTCAAAATAGCTGAGCGTTAGAGCAAACAATCGTCAAAATAGATAAACAGCAAATTAGACACCCCATAAAAAAAACACGCGCTATTAGACGCGTGTTTTTATGGCTATGAGCATTTCACAGCTCAAAATACAGTAAGCTACTCTACAACTGCACTTTCAATGACAGCATCCAATATATAGGCATACTTTTCATCAGCAGTATCATCTTTAGTTGGCTCACTGGTCTCTGATAATTCATCGATATATAGTGGATAGCGTTGTAAGCGTAATACTTCTTCGTGTTTGCTGTCATGCTGATAGCCATCGATCTCACCAACGAATACTCGCCACTGTCCTTCATGAGTTTTAATACCTTGATCATTATAAGTAATAGGCTTAACTTGTAAACACTGCTCAGGTTTGCTTGCTTCGCAAGGTACAGTTTCGGCGTTTACTGCCCAAAACACCGTTTCACCCTTACTGTTATATTTCGCTTGTGCAGTAAGCCTACCATTCCAAACCAGAGTTACATCATCGTCGGTAAACTGGGTTAATACTGGATTATCGCCTTGATCAATTTTGAACTCACTACTGCCCTGCATCAAAGTGTTTAAGGTGTTTTCTGCCATATCTAACTCGCCACAAGACATCTTCGTACTCATACCCTCTTCAGTAGTTAAGGTATGCCCTTTTAACTGATAGCCAGCACTAATCGTATTACAGCCTACGCTATAGCTTAGCGTATCTTGCCCTTGATACTGGTTGAATGCAAGCGTTACCTGACTGTTGATATTCGCAAATTCAGCCATAAGTTGTTCATTGGCATCGACTGCATTTACTAACGTCCAACGATGATGAGATAAGGTGGTCGTCAGCTTTTCTTGAGCAGTTAATTCAACAGGTTCAGATTCGTCTGATGTAGGCTCATACTAGATACCAGATCTTCACTTACGGCTGAGTCTGTCATCTCGCCAGCTTCAGTACCCTGCGATGTATCATTCTCGCTAGACGCCGCTTCTTTTTGACACGCACTTAGCATCAAACTAACTGCCATCATACTGGGTAATAGCAGTAGTTTTAACGTTGGCTTATTTCGGCTACCTACCATATTACATACCTCTTAGTAAGCTTGTACAACTTATCTCGCGTACCATCTATATTTTAAAAAACCTATTCAAAAGAAGTCATAATTTAAAAGCATTCCTCTTTAATGAACGTTTTAAAAATATAATTGATATAACTAAGCTAGATTAACCACTATAACCTTGGCTCTATTAACCTATGTAACGAAATGTTGATTTTTATTATATTTCATAAAAAAAACAGCTAACGATTGAGGTTAGCTGTTTTGCTTTATAGCGAGCAATTTATCGGATAGGTTAATAGATAAATTTTATGATTTAAACTATTTTTCTAGGGCGTATCCTCATTTTAAAAATGGTGATAAAAATGAGATAAATGGCAGTCAAACAAGGAAAATAGCGCAGATAATATCGAGATATTAGTCAGCTATTTGACGCCATTTGGCAAGATTTAGCCATTTTTAACCCATTTAGATAACTATCGATTGAATTGAGGACACGCCCTAGAACCTTTTAGTCATTCACACTGGCAGGTTTGGCTTTAGCCATATTTTTAATACTGAAGCGTTCATTCATCATTTGATAAAACCGTGCTAAGTTTTCACCTTGCTCATTAGGATTGACCTTGAGTATTTTGCCAAAGTCTAACCCCAGATATAACACGATATCAGCAAAGCTTAGTTGCTCACCGACCAAGTAATCACGGCCGACTAACGCCGTCTCAAAATATGCCATGGCTTTGGTAGCACGGGCAATAGAGGGCGCGACAAACTCTGGCACTTGTTCGACTCGCTGAGCTTTTGAGGGGTGGCTGTGTTGAAACGCCAGCATCAAGTTGTACAGGACTTCAAATTCAGCAATACGGCGCATAGAGCACACTTGCGCACGCTGCACCACATCATTGCCCATCACCGAGCGCTCACCATAAACACGATCCAGATATTCACAAACTGCCTGAGAATCATTCAGTACTGTACCATCATCTAAGGTCAAAACAGGTACGGTCTGCATCGGATTCATTTGCGTAAATGCTTCTGACATTTGCTCATTTGCCGCAAAATCAATATCGATCACATCCACATCATCCATGTCATCGACATCGATACCTTTTGAAGCCAATAAGATAAGCGCTTTACGCGGATTGGGCGCTGTACGGGTAATATATAGTTTTTTCATAGCAAACTCCTTGTAAGAATGATTGGACAGCGATTTGACGCTGATACGCTTTATTATGGTTATTGTACTGATATGCACAAATATTGATACGCTATACCACAGTTATAGCCTAATCTGGCCATCATGGCAAAGCGTTATTAATCATAAAGTAGAAATAAGTAAAGCCCCATAACCTTGAGTCATGGGGCTTTATTTAATCACATTTATACATCAGTCTAATTATTTGTTTGGTGCAGGTGTGGTGCGTAGATACGGTTTAATCTCTTTGTGACCTTTTGGATATTTTGCAGCGATATCTTCGTTTTTCACGCTTGGAGGAATGATAACGTCGTCGCCATCTTTCCAATCAACAGGCGTTGCTACGTTATATTCATCAGACAATTGCATCGCATCAATCACACGGATAATCTCATCAAAGTTACGGCCACAACTGGCTGGATAAGTCAGTGTTAAGCGTACTTTTTTCTTAGGATCAATAATAAACACACTTCTGACCGTCGCTGTATTGTCAGCATTTGGATGAATCATGTCATAAAGATCTGCAACCTTGCGCTCAGGGTCTGCAATGATAGGGAAATTGACAGCAGTACCTTGGGTTTCTTCAATGTCACTTACCCAACCTTTATGATCTTCTAAACCATCAACCGATAGCGCAATTGGTTTAACATTGCGCTTCTGGAACTCACCGCCTAGTGCTGCGGTACGACCAAGCTCAGTGGTACATACTGGCGTATAATCTGAAGGATGTGAGAAAAAAACCACCCAATGATCGCCTGCCCACTCGTGGAAATTAATATCGCCTTCTGTGGTCGCAGCGTCAAAGTTTGGTGCGGTATCGCCTAAACGTAAATGTGCCATGCTTGATTCCTTAGCTATGTGAATGAACGCTTATATCGACACGTCGGCCTCGCGTTCTATTATTGTCATCGACGTGCTCAGCTATCAAATATAACATAAAGCACATCCGTAAAAACTGACTTTATCTTAACAAACTGGTTATGAATGTCTTGTGACGGATTGTAATGCGGTTATTCCATTTACCTCTAAGCTGATGGACAAATTTTTTAATGAATTTTATGGACAAGTAGCTTTGATAAATAATTAAACCACCATACCTGCATCCCATAAGCAAAATTCGCACCATAATCATACTTAACTTTATAACTGCACACAAAAAAAGCCCATCCCTAGCGTACTAGAAATAGGCTAACTTGCAAACTACTATTGTTCAGTATTATTTCAAAATATTCATTTGGATAAGGATACTTTTAAATACTAAGCCAACATAAATTAAGCTGGCTTATAGCTATCACGTAAGCTAACGATTTGGTTAAATACTGGCTTATCAGTGCTGTGATCTTCGCTGTCAGAGATGAAGTAACCTTCACGCTCAAACTGGAAGCGCGTGCCAGCATCTGCATTGACCAAAGATGGTTCAACTACTGCATTTAGCTCAGTGAGCGAGTTCGGGTTTAGCGCTTGATGAACATCAGCGACGCCACTTGGGTCCTCAGCACTGAATAGCTGCTCGTACATGCGTACTGTCGCTGGCACACCTTGACTGGCTGATACCCAATGAATCACACCTTTGACCTTGCGCCCTTCAGGGTTGTTACCCAAAGTAGCAGGGTCAATCGTCGCTTTTAGTTCAACGACATTGCCACTTTCATCAGTGATATGCTCAGTGACGGCTAGCACATAAGTATTACGTAGACGAATCTCTGGCTTTTCTGGAGAGAGACGCTTGTAGCCTGCTGGCGGTTCAATCTCGTAATCACCTTGATCGATGTATAGCGTCTCGGTAAATGGAATCTCACGCTCACCCATATCCACGTTAGGATGGTTTGGCTGAGTCAACCAAAGCGTCTGAGTCGCATCGTCAAAACGTGCATTAACGCTATCGGCTTTTTGTGACTCCCAACTGCTGACCGCCTCGCTAAAGTTAGTGATCGTCACTTTCAATGGCTTTAAGACTGCCATACCGCGACCAGTAGTTGTCTCTAACGATTGACGAACACTAAACTCTAGTAAACGGAAATCAACCACACTATCCGCTTTGGTCACACCCACACGCTCACAAAAATCGCGCAAGCCCTCTGGCGTATAACCACGGCGGCGCATACCAGCGACGGTCGGCATACGGGGATCGTCCCAACCGCTTACGATACCTTCATCTACCAGTTGCTTTAGCTTACGCTTACTGGTCAATGTATGATCAACGTTTAAGCGGCTAAACTCGTACTGATGCGGCGGTACGTCAAAGCCGATTTTTTCGATGACCCAATCATAGAATGGACGATGATCTTCAAACTCAAGCGTACATAACGAATGGGTAATCCCTTCTAACGCATCGGAGAGTGGATGAGCAAAGTCATACATCGGATAGATGCACCATTTATCACCAGTCTGATGATGCGCTTGATGCATCACGCGATAGATAACAGGATCACGTAGGTTCATATTTGGGCTAGCCATATCAATCTTGGCGCGCAAAGTAGCCTTTCCTTCAGCGTATTTACCGTCTTTCATATCGTTGAAAAGCGCTAGGTTTTCTTCAACACTGGCATCACGATATGGTGAAAGTGTTCCCGCTTCATTAAATGAACCACGGTTTTCTTTGATTTGCTCAGGGGTTTGCAAATCAACATAAGCGTCGCCTTGCTCAATCAACTGAACTGCCCATGCATGCAACTGATCGAAATAACCTGAGGCATGATGCGCCTCGCCTGCCCACTCAAAACCTAACCACTGCACATCGTTCTTAATATTGTCGATGTAATCTTGCTTTTCAGCGGTTGGGTTGGTGTCATCAAACGTAGGTTGCACACACCGCCAAACTCTTTGGCCACACCAAAGTTTAAGCAGATAGATTTCACATGGCCTAAATGCAGGTAGCCATTTGGCTCAGGCGGAAAGCGCGTTACAATTTGCTGATATTTTTGCGCATTGACATCGTCACGAATGATATTACGAATAAAATCGTTTTTTTGGTTCATCTTTTTGTGCATTGTTGCTTGAGTGATCACTCATCGGGCATTGCTCCTAACGCAAATTGTCAGTTCATGGTGCGTGCCATCACGCATCACGAAACGTTTAAACTAAGGTGTTAAAATAAAGCGAGAATATTAAAACTTAGATAGTGCGACCGCATTATCAAAATTTGTCAAAAATGGGTAAAGTTGCGTTATTCTATCAGGTTTCGCAAACGCATTAACAGCCTGATACATGACACGGGATAAAAAAGCCGTTAGACTACCCGTAACTTTTTAACCACCACTCACAATAGTGCTATTTAAGGCGCTGCAATCAAAAAGGAATATCCCATGGTAGACATGCCACCAGTAGTAGAACTTGAAACCAATATGGGTGCGATCGTTATCGAACTCAACGAAGAAAAAGCACCAAAAACCGTAGAAAACTTTTTAAACTACGTAAAATCTGGTCATTATGACGGTACAATTTTCCATCGCATCATTGATGGTTTCATGATTCAAGGCGGCGGAATGGACGCTGAGATGAATGAAAAACCAACCAATGCGCCTATCGAAAACGAAGCGGACAACGGTCTAAAAAAATGACAAAGGTACTATCGCAATGGCGCGTACCCAAGATCCTCATTCAGCGACTAGCCAGTTCTTCATCAACGTAAAAGACAACGACTTCCTAAACCACTCTGGCAAAAACATGCAAGGTTGGGGTTACACCGTATTTGGTAAAGTAACAAGCGGTATGGACGTTATCGAAAAAAATGCGCAGCGTACCAACTGGTCGTTTCGGCATGCATGCTGATGTGCCAAAAGAGCCAGTTGTTATCAACTCAGCAACCATCATCACTCAGTAATAGTCATTCAATAGCAGCTATTCAGTAATAGTTACTTAGCGATAGCTGTGAATGAGCGAGCACTTTCTAGTAGAATTTACTAAGTAATGCTCGTCATACGATAAGTCACGAGGACCAAGATAAATGCAAAGTTTTGATCACTTAATCACGACCCGCCCTCATCAAGTGCGGCAAGTATTGATTAGCGATTTGCATTTATCGCCTCAGGAGCCTGCCTTAGTGCAGGCTTTTTTTTGGCGCTATTAGATGACTGTCTCGCCCTGCCTGCGCTCAAACGCCTTTTTATATTGGGTGATTGGTTTGAGGTGTGGCTGGGTGATGATACGTATTTGTCCCTATCGAAAGAGAAGGAGTCAGAAGATGAGCAGAAAAAAACATTGGCTAACTCCGCTCATAGCTAAACTCAAGCAGCTACGTATCAATGGCTGTGAAATATTGGTCATGCATGGCAATCGTGACTTCTTGTTGGGTCAGCCGTTTTGTAATCTGTTCGGTGGTGAGCTAATCAGCGAGCCATATACTTTGCCTATTGGTCAGCAGAATTACCGCTTAGAACACGGTGATGCGCTCTGTACTGATGATAAAAAAATATCAGTTCTTTCGTAGAATTATGCGCAACCGTTTAACTCAGTGGTATCTGCTCAATAAGTCATTAGAAAAACGCTTGGCAATTGCAGACAACATGCGTAAAAGAAGCCAACAGAATAATGCGAACAAAGCTGCGCATATCATGGACGTGAATGATAAAGCCGTACGTCAAGCCATCACTACTAGCGATGCCTTATTACATGGACATACTCATCGTCCAGACATTCATCAGGCGACTGCTGATAAAAAGCGCTACGTGCTTGGCGATTGGCGATTGTTAGATAAAGCTACGCGCCAGCCGAAAGTCAGTGCTGTGATTGGTGCAGTGACAGATGACGGTTTTAGTAGTAACGATTTAAGCAGTAATGATGCTGAGTTGGATTGTTTGAGTTTATAATGCTTGTTTGACTTGATCGTTGAACCTAGCTTAAAAACAAAAAGGGGTCTGTTGAAATATCAACAGACCCTTTTTATGTTTACTACAATTCTTTGCCTACACTTTTAAGTAGCTTATCTTTTGCTTGCTTTTTAAGGTATTAACTTAAAGAAATGCTGACGGTAGTGTTTTAACTCACGGATAGAATCACGAATATCGTCTAGGGCTAAGTGACTGCCACCTTTTTCGAAATTCTTTAAGATATCAGGCCGCCAGCGGAAACAAAGCTCTTTAATTGACGACACATCAAGATTGCGATAATGGAAAAACCGCTCAAGCTCTGGCATTTGGCGCGCCATAAAGCGACGATCTTGGCAAATAGAGTTACCACACATTGGCGACTTACCACTATCAACCCATTTGTTTAGGAACTTGATGGTCTCCGCTTCGGCTTCTGCCAATGTCACCGTACTACGACGTACACGATCGACCAATCCTGATTGACCGTGTTGCTTGGTATTCCAGTCATCCATTTTGTTTAAGACTTGATCCGATACCTTGATCGCAAATACAGGCCCTTCAGCAAGTACATTCAAATCTTCGTCAGTAACGACAGTAGCAATCTCGATAATCTCATCGTTTAAGGTATCAAGTCCGGTCATTTCTAAATCAATCCACACCAGCCCTTTTTTGCCTTGATTTTTGATTTTAATCTTATTGGGATGGTCACCGGTAGTCATACAATATCCTATGGTCATTAAATTTTGGGACAGTTTTAAACATAATTTAAAAAAAACGTATTGCGGTTGAATACTCATATTCAAGCAGGTTTTTCATGCACTGATTGATTCAAAAAAACCTAGCAATCAGCCAAAATATTACAAAACCACTGTCTGCCGCAGACGCTTTAGGCTGTATGTTAGCAAATTTTCACGCTACACTTAGCAATATTTTTATAATAGGTCAAAAACCCATGGCATTAATCCGGCAACGCAAACTGACTAAACAACAGATTCGTCGCATCGACAAGCAGCAACTGTCCAATCAAGATAGTATTGATGACAGTTTGATGGATGGCGTGGTCATGGCGCATTACGGTAAGCAACTAGAAGTACAAGTCACTAGCCTGCCAGCTGTCATACCTGAGCAGCCAGAGATTGCCCCTGATGATCCTGAGCCGTTTTGGCAAACGCTTGAATTGAATGATATCTGGCGCTGTCATGTGCGTACCAATCTACCGATGCTAGCTGCTGGCGATCAAGTACGCTGGAATGCCGATTCTAATACTGGCTTTGGACGTATCGAAGCGGTCAAACCACGTACATCGCTGGTTTCTCGTCCTGACCGCTATCATAAGCTCAAACCTGTTGCCGCCAATGTCGATATTTTGGCGATTGTTTTTGCGCCATTGCCTGCCGCCGCACCAACGCTGATCGATCGCTATCTTGTGGTATGCCATCATGCAGGTGTCAAACCACTATTGGTACTCAACAAAGCCGATTTATTGGCAGAAGAGAACGGCGTGGATACCAATGAGTTATTGGCGCAGTATGCCGCGCTTGGTTATGAAAGCGTTCTGACTTCGGTCGATTGCCCTGAAAATATCGCCGAGAGCGATGAGCAAGAAGGCCTTGATGAACTAAAACGCTATATAGATAAAAAGCTGGTCATCTTCGCGGGTCAATCTGGCGTCGGCAAAAGCAGCTTAATCAATGCCCTTCTGCCTGACTCTGGACAGAGCGTCAATATCATCTCACAAAACTCTAAGCTCGGTCAGCACACCACGACGACCAGTAGACTGCTGCCATTCAATCCAGAAGACCTCACCCAAGGCGGTATCGTTGATACACCAGGAATTCGTGAATATGGCATTTGGCACCTCACCCCTGATGATATTATTTCAGGCTTTGTTGAGCTAGCACCATTGGCCGGTGACTGCCAATTCCGTGACTGTCGCCATACTCACAACAGCAAAGGCTGCGCACTATGGCAAGCAGTAGCTGATGGTGAAGTATTGCAGCGCCGTGTTGAAAACCTCGTCACGCTACGAGAAGAGGCAGATACTAAGCCTTATTAATATTTGGCTTGTTAGTGTCCGTCTTAATTAAACACGGTCTTGTGAGTAGATATTTTTATTAGGCTAAGAAGATCCATAGATAAGTACAATAACCGCCCAATTATTGCCCATGTCATCGCCCGTTTACTATAGATGGCCTTATCGGTATAATAGCGCCTTGTTCACTATCATTGGGCTGTCTTCTCAGCTTAATAGAACACTTATTTTTTTGGAGGTATGGTTTGGATCGTGCGCTGGAATTTGTGGGCAACCACCCGTTTTTATTTGGTATATTAGCCGTACTTGCTATACTGTTTTTTTACGATTGAAAACAAACGTAGCGGTAGAAAAATATCGCCAAACACGCTTGGCATGATGGTCAATTCTCAAAACGCGCAACTTATCGATATTCGCGCTAAAAAGAAGTTTGAATCAGGCTATATTCAAGGCAGCCGCAACATACCGTTCACTGACCTCAAAGACCGTTTAGAAGAGATTCGCGCGATTGAGCAGCCAGTGATTATCATCTGTGACATGGGCGTCCAAGCAGGCGCTGCGATTCAGATGATTGGTAAAGATAGTGTCTATCGCTTAGAGGGCGGTATTGGCGGCTGGCAAGGCGCTGGCATGCCATTGGTTGGTATAAAAGACGCCAAAGCAAAGGCTAAAGGTAAAACAAAACCAAGTCTAAGCAAGTAATAGACCTGTATGGGCGCTTAAGTGAAGCGTTTATACACATCGCTTACCTGATGTTTATGCGACCTGACTAACATTATCAGCTCTATAAAAAGACACCTTTTTATCAGGTGTCTTTTTTTTGTGGTTTATTTTTTTATATTCTATTTATCATGTTTTATAGCACTAAAGGACGTTTTGAGCAAAAACGGCTTGAATTTGTCATGCCCATCCCCACTTTAGTAATGAGCATCACCGAATGCATTTGTACTTTACTCGTTGATAACAGACTATACCAACGCTTAGACTATGATAATTTATCATGCTCTTTATAATACGTTTGTTATCTCATAAATTTATAAATAAGGATTTATCATGACTGTATCTGTGAAAGTTTACACTACCCCTATCTGCCCATACTGCTCAAACGCCAAACAACTACTAAAAACCAAAGGCGTTGATTATGAAGAAATCGGCATGCACGATATGAGCAGTGAAGAGCGCCAAGCGTTGATGAAAAAAACCAATAACTACCGTACTGTGCCGCAAATCTTCGTTGGTGAAACCTTTGTTGGTGGTTTTGATGAGCTCAACCAAATGAACCAGCAAGGCAAACTTGACGAGCTATTGGCAGGTTAATCTGCTACCTTTCCTTACTGTCTGTCTTTTTTTATGTAAAGATAGACATTGTCAGGTTTTAATAGAGCAGTAAGAAGTAATGATAAAAATATCGAGACAATACCAAAAAATAGTCTCGATTTATATTACAATGAACTTTTATTAAAATGACGATTTGCCCAATCATTTGATTTAATTTTAGAGGATTTACCATGGCTGAAGAACAAGCACAACCACAATTGGCACTAGAACGCATCTACGTAAAAGACATGTCACTTGAAGTCCCAGGCGCTAGCGTATTCACCAAAGAGTGGAACCCAGAGCTTGATATCAATTTGTCTAGCAACGCTGAAAAACTAGATGACGATCATTATCAAATCATCCTAACTGTGAGCGTTACTGCCAAAAATGCGGAAGAAGCAGCATTTATCGCTGAAGTGCATCAAGCAGGTATCTTCTTACTAAAAGACATTCCAGAAGATCAAATCGGTCAAATCCTAGGCGCATACTGCCCTAATGTGTTGTTCCCATATGCTCGTGAAGTCATCAGTGATATCGTGACGCGTGGTAGCTTCCCACAATTGCTACTAGCACCTGTGAACTTTGATCAAGCGTATGCACAGAGCCAGCAGCAAGCACAAGTTGATGCTCAAGGTAATGCTTAAGCATTAATTAGAATATATGAGCTCTACCAGTCGTATATTTGATAAAGGGCCGTTTACTTATAATGAGTAAGCGGTCTTTTTGTGGGTATGTTTTATGAGGTATAAATTTATCAGCCATAAAAAAACCCTGCTATTAAACAGGGTCTTCAACGACTACATCGACTGGCTAAATCAATTAGCTAACCTCGATAATTAGCCTTTTAGTGCAGACAAAATTTGCTGCTTAACGTCATCGATACCTTGCGTACCATCAAACTTGTCATAGTTAGGCGCATCATCGCCTTCTTTAGCTTTGTCTTGGTAAAAACCAACCAATGCTGACGTTTGCTCATGATAAGTAGATAGACGGTCACGGATAGTCGCTTCTTGGTCATCTTCACGCTGGATAAGCGCTTCACCAGTGACGTCATCGATGCCTTCAACCTTTGGTGGATTGTGATCGACATGATAAACACGACCTGAACCTGGATGCTGACGACGGCCAGACAAACGGCTCACGATTTCATCATCAGGTACACTGATTTCGATAACATGATCGATAGCAACATCAGCGTCTGCAAGTGCTTGCGCTTGAGGAATAGTGCGCGGGAAACCATCTAGGATACAACCATTCACACAATCAGGCTTAGCGATACGCTCTTTCACTAGGTTGATAATGAGGTCATCAGAAACCAAACCACCAGCATTCATGATATCTTTGGCTTTTTTTGCCAAGCTCGCTACCTTCTTTAATTGCTGCACGTAGCATGTCGCCAGTTGAGATCTGTGGAATATCATATTCTTTAGAAATAAACTGGGCTTGGGTACCTTTACCGGCGCCTGGTGGTCCTAGTAAAATAATACGCATCATTACACGACTCTCCTTAATAGATAGGATTTTGGGATTAATAAAACTTTGGGATTAATTGTTTGCAAAGCTACCTTACCTTGTGGCCCTGCAAAGCTCAAGTATTTTCATTATTGATGTGATAAGTTGGCATGACTTATCTGTTCATACATGGTCAATTCAAGATAAAAAGTAGCAGCATTGACTGCGTTTGGAGCGCCCATTTATATATCTGGGTTACCTTTATATCTCTTTCAATCAAGTCAATCATAACACTGCTGCTCGCGTCCGTACTAAGCAACAGCGTCTGTATAATAAATACCATTAGCGTCCAGTATTTATATTACTACTATGGCTATGGAACTTGCTGATTGATTTCCACGTTGACCTGATTTTGTTCTGCGCTGATAACCACGGGATTGCCTGAGAGGTCGCCTGACTCTGCGGTAGCATTGCCACTATGACTGATACGAGCGATGACCGCTAGCTGTACTTTATCAGAACGAGCCGATCCTAAGGTACGCTCTGGCATCATAGCATCAAGATCACTTAGGCTAATAACCGCTTCGCCCTGTTTGATATTACTGATTGGTAGACGCTTAGCCGCAAATGGTGGCCCACCTTTCACGTCACGTATCGCCACAAACAGTGTATCGTCAGCTTTTACCAATGGTAACAGACTAGCATTTATTTTGACTGTTACTTCGACGCCTTCAGAGGCTTGCTGCTGCTGCATCACCACATTAGCACTAAGCTCGTCTAGACTTGATAGCGCTTGCATATGATCGCCTGGTTTGGCCGCGATACTGTCACGCAGACGTTTAATCCAGCCTTGCGCTTGATCGAAGTTACTAGCACGTGCCTCACCCATCGCCATAAGCATCTGTGCACCCTCATGCTCTGGGTTTGTGGCCAGTATGTTTTCTAACACTCGGCGGCTATTGGCATCTAACTGACCCTTATTAGCAAAGAAACTAATCTGTGCATAAGTGGTCGCAATCTCTTCGTTATCAGGTGATAGACGATAAGCGCGCGACAATGCCTCTAATGCCGAATCAGTCGCCTCTAATGACAAGAACAGCTCTGATAGGCGCATCCAGCGATTGTAGTCACTGGCATGACGATAGACGTTAGTCTGCATGGCACTGATGAGCTGATTACCATCTTCAATTGCCCAAGCAGGTGGCTGATCGATTCTACCTGTCAGTAAGTCATCTGCACTTGACCGACTTTGTCCTCAGCAGCCCACAGCTCAAAGACAGGTGTGCGATCACCGACCATCAGATATGCCATAGCAGTTAATACAGGTACCCAAACCATAATAATCAATCGGCTTTTGATACCTGGCGTGACCATCGGTGACACTTCACGCTGAGCATCCAAAAGCTGACGTTCAAGCTCAAGCTTCTGGTTTTGATAGTGATGGTCATCAATGATACCACTGTCTTTATCTGTTTTCAGCTCTGCTAGTCGCTCACGAAACACAGCAACGTTGATATCCAGCAGTTGATTGTCCACAGGCTTACTATGCGAACGAGGTGCTCTTAACCACGGCTTAATGGTGATAATGCCCAATAGTAGAGCGACAAGTAAACTTAGCGCAATAAATAAGCCAACAGTAGAAAATATGGTCATTTTTTTGCCCCCAAGGCTTGTAGTGTCGTCTTTGTCATCGTTATTGACTCGTGACAATAAGCGATCAAGTTCTGCTTTTTCAGCGGCAGACAACGCTTTGACATGGTTGTCTACTGCTACACCACTCTCGCCGCTGGCGACAAGCTGACGGCGTTTACTTTGCCAAAACCAACCGACCAATAAAACGATCAATAATAATGGTGGGAAAAACCATAAAATCCATGTTGAAGGACGTACTGGCGGCTTATAACTGATAAAATCACCATAACGCTCTTGCATATAGGCTCGAATCTCGCCATCACTACGACCATCTTTTATCAAGTCATAGGTTTTTTGCTTTAAGTCTTGCGCAATTGGCGCATCAGACCCTGCCAAATTTTGGTTTTGACATTTCGGGCAGCGCAGCTCTTCGATGAGACCGCGGTACTGGGCTTCTTGTTGCACAGAATCAAAATCGTAGACATCAATGGCAGCAAAGCTTGCCATACTCAATAGACAAGCGATAAACAAGCTTGCTAACTTTATGGTCGCATTTCTTATTTGGTAGGCTATCATTTGCACGCCTCCGCAACTTGGCTAGGATCTGGACTGACCCCATTATTACTAGCGTCATTGAGTACCATTAAGCAAGGCGTAATACGACTTTGCCAATTGCTCTCATTGATCTCACCGATGATATGCTGACGAATAATCCCATCACCATCGACGATGAAAGTCTCAGGCGCACCAGTCAGACCTAAGTCAAGAGCGAACTGTCCTGACAAGTCTTGAATAGACATAGAGAACGGGTCACCACCGCGATTCAGATACCCTAACGCATCACCAATATCATCTTTGTAGTTTACGCCCACCAAGTTAACACCGCGCTCTTCTAGTTTCATCAAAAAAGGATGCTCAATGATACAAGTTGGACACCAAGAGCCCCAAATATTCATGAGGAATGGCTTATCTGGCAAGTTGTCATTGGTCATGATACGACTGGTATCTGATAACAATGGCAACTCAAAGGCAGGTACTGGACGCTCAAGCGCCGTATTGGTCACGATATCAGTCGGTTTGCCCAGACGCATATAGAGCATAGCGACCAAACCAATAAAGATAACCAGCGGAATCAAAAACCCAATTTTTAGTTTTTTTCTTAGTTTTTACTTTATTGCTGCTTGCAACTTTAGAGTCTTTGACAGCCTCTTGCTGAGCTTTTCTATCAGCTTCATTGTTTGAGGTAGTCATATTAACGCTCCCCTATCTTTGTAGCTGACGTATCCAAATCTGCAACCGTCGCAAAGCCTGATTTTTTTGGCCGCGATTTGCGCAGGTGTTTTGGTTTTTTTTGATACGGTAACGATTGTCTAGCATACTGAGCAATGCGCCAAACGCCATGATAAGCGCACCCAACCATATCCAGCGGATAAGCGGTTTGACATAGATACGGAAAGCCCATTCATTGCTATCTTCAGCAATCGGCTCACCAAGTGCTACGTACACATCACGCATCAGATTGGCATCAATTGCAGCTTCTGTCATCGGCATCATACTGATAATATAGTTACGCTTTTCAGGATATAATGTGGTCACTTCTTGACCGTCTCTGCTGACTGTTACTTCTGCTTGGGTGGCGTCAAAGTTACTGCCTTTTACTTCACTAAAACCTTTTACCGTAAAGTCATAGCCTTGCACATTGACACTGTCGTTGGGCCCTAATGCCACATCGCGCTCAATGCTCAACGTAGTGGTAAATGCCACGCCGATAACTGCAATGATAACGCCAATATGAGCGGTTTGCTGACCCCAGTAGCTTAGACGCAACTGACGTAAGCCGTTTAAACGACTTGGTGCATTTTTGGTCTTATCTTTGAAATCGACAACCATCCATAACAATACCCAGAAGCTCACGGCCAGTGTGACACCGATATTTAGCATAGCTGATGGACTGGTAAAATAGGTGATAATGGCAGCCAATACCAAAC
Source organism: Psychrobacter sp. JCM 18901 (assembly GCF_000586435.1). Classification (GTDB taxonomy): domain Bacteria; phylum Pseudomonadota; class Gammaproteobacteria; order Pseudomonadales; family Moraxellaceae; genus Psychrobacter. Next base: position 103,431 of record NZ_BAWH01000006.1, on the reverse strand, counting down.
TGCTCACCGCGATAACCATACCAGCACCCAATAACGGGCGGCTGTCTTGTTTCCAGCGGATATTAGAGCCCATACCCATCGCTACCAGTAGCAGCCATGTCAACGGCACAAATAGGGCGTTGAAGTATGGAGGGCCGACAGATACCTGACCTAAATTAAAGGCATCAGCAATAATAGGATAGAGCGTCCCAAGTAGTACCACTAAGGTTGAAATTAGAATAATAACGTTGTTAATTACCAAAAATGATTCACGTGAGATAAGTCGATACTGACTCTCGACCGTCAAACGCCAACCACGTACAGCAAACATCAGCAGACCACCACCGACGATGATACCGAGGATGACTAAAATCACTAGACCACGCGTTGGATCAGCGGCAAATGAATGCACTGAGGTGATGACACCTGAACGTACTAAGAACGTACCAAGCAAGCTAAGCGCAAAAGCAAAGATTGCGAGCATGATTGTCCATGCTTTAAATACACCGCGTTTTTCGGTGACAGCAAGTGAGTGCAGTAGCGCCGTTCCTGCCAACCATGGCATCAATGAGGCGTTCTCTACTGGATCCCAAAACCACCAACCGCCCCAGCCAAGCTCATAATAAGCCCACCACGAGCCAAGCGCGATACCAACTGTTAAGAAACCCCAAGCAGCCAATGCCCATGGACGCGACCAACGTGTCCATACCGCATCCAAACGCCCTTCCCACAGTGCTGCCATACAAAACGCAAATGGCACAACCATACCCACGTAACCCATATAAAGCATCGGTGGGTGAATAATCAAACCAAAATCTTGCAATACAGGGTTTAGATCCGCACCATCAACAGGCAGATTGGGTAATGTGCGATCAAATGGTGATGAGGTAAAGATAAGCATCGCTAACATCATCATCTGCACGCCTGCCAATATCACCAGCACTCGCGCACGCATAGACAACGGCAGTCCACGACTGAAGTAAGAGACCAGTGCACACCAAGTGGCCATGATGGTCATCCACAGTAGCAGCGAGCCTTCATGCCCGCCCCATGTCGCCGACAGCTTGTAGTACCAAGGCAGCAATGTATTGGAATGCTGAGTGACATAGACGAGACTAAAGTCGTTGTAATAAAAGCCTGCCATCAGCGCAGCAAATGAGGTAATCATTGCCGCAAATTGCGCCCATGCCAGACTTGGCGCCAAACGCTGCCAAGCGACGTGGTCACGCATGACGCCAATGGTTGGTAGTACCACCTGCAAAATCGCCAGTATAAAAGCGGCCAGCAAGGCAAAATAACCCAATTCTGTGATTAACATACGGTCTAACCTTGTTTACCTTGGATACAATTAAGGGTTCACCGATGGCATTGCTAGCCACTGGCAAACGCTAATAGTCCTTTATGCGGTCATAGTTTACGGTTAAAAACTGAGGTTTCAATTGCTGTAGAAGCACATAAAACCCGCTACTATCATTGTGACGTATCAATATGAATGATTGATACAAAATGCTTATCTATTGTTAACTTTACATTTTCTAGTTATTCAAAGCTTATTCAATACAGCCGTTCATGACTAATTAAAAATACTTATTGATGCATTACTGCATCGAGGGGAAAAATACTAACACTAAATGCAACCAACCTGCTAGAAAACCGGTCAAACCGCCCAAAACAATCAACGTCATCTCATCCTCACGGAAAGCTGGACGCAATAGATTCTGAAACTCATTTGGCGTAAGCGCACGTATTCTATCGCGAAACAGACCAAATATCTTACTGGCTCGGCTTTCATTTAGCTCAGGATCTCGCAGTGGCACCATCGTTGCGACAATAGATTTGTCGATAATGGTATTTTTAAGTTGTCCATAATCACGGCGACCCAATCCCACACGTAATGTCGTGCTAATCACTGGTGACTCTAGCACCGTATATAGATGCGATTTCATCAAATCACGCGTTTGCGCTGAGCGGTCACCATACATCATCTCATTCATGATGTTTTCCAGAGTGACCAAATCCTTTACCACAATTTCAGCAAAAACCTCAGAAACTTCCTCTTGGCGTTTCATAAAGCCGCCTTGCAAGCGATACTTTGCGATATGCGGTATAACGGGTTTGATAAATGGAAAGCGACTCTGCACCGAAAACAGCTTTAAATAAGGTATAAAATGTGGCTCCACTGGATTAAACACCATCCAAATGGCAATCCAATTGGTGAGAAAACCCCAAATCGCGGCAAAGAACGGTACGGTCCAATGCTGCGGCACTACCAAAAATATAAACATCTGGATAATACCAAATACCAGACCAATCAAAGCACTGATGTGCCAGATAAAGTCGATCTCTTTTTGTCCGACCTTTAGAAACATATTGACCATCAGGCGACGATCGTTTTCCATCGTGTTAACAATCATTTTGCGCATATCGACCAAGTCTTCGACATGATAAGTCAAATCTGTCACCAGCGACTGCATAATACTAGGTAGCTCTTTATGGGCTTGCGCATAGACACGGCGCTTTAGGGCGTAAGGCAGATTGCCCCACAATGCTGGCGAGTGATCCAGCATAATCTCATCAATCAATGGCTCAAGGTTTTTGTCCACCGTATCGGTGACAAATATCGCCATTTGCTCAGGCTCCATCGCCTTAAAAAAACTCATCAAGCGAACCGAGTTTTGAGAGCGTCTGGTCAACGATAACCCCTGATATCTTGCCCGCTTTGCGCGGAACAATACCTTGCCAACCGATACCTGGCAGCCCAAAAAATGGGAAGTTTGGAATACGAATACCCCAGAACTTAACCGGATAGAACAGCATCTTGAGCGCCATCCACACATGTACCCAAGTGACGAATGCCGTCACTGGTGGGATGGTCAGCATGGCAAAAAAACTCTGGATGTTCAGCTATCGTCTGCCATAATGAATTTACGTCCATGACTTATCTAGTCCCTGACAGGTTGATTGTCGTTGCTAATATTGTCGCTACTGATAACGAGACTTTAGCAAAATGAGAACGTTTCAAAAGACGCTCCGCCCATAATAACTACTATAAAATAAATCGTCTGATTTTAGCATACTTGCCATTTATTAGCACATATAGACCAGCGGCAAGTTGTGACTAAAGATGACATGGTTCGTATCGTCTGTTAACCAATAAAAAAACTAAATATAAGCCAGTGCTTAGTCAGTAGATAATCAAGACAAAATATATGACTGAGTACTGCGCCTGCTCATTTGTTCTGTTATAATTTGTAGTGCAATAACAAAGACTACCTGCGTATAAATGACTGCATAACGATTTCACCCCATACCCTTCTATGTGATTGAAACCATTTGCATTATCTTTTAGACTCACCGCACTTTGGTTCACCAACCTGCCCTCTTATTTTTCTTTTATTGACTCACTGACCGTTTGGGCTCTGATCTTCTATGAATAAACCGATAACTCCCAATACTGAACAGGTCAACAGTACCTTTACCAATCGTATTATCATCTTTGGGATTATAATATTGATTGGTTTGGGCGGTTTGATAACACGTTATGGGTATTTGCAAGTTTACGCTCATGATCAATACACAACGCAAGCCGATAACAACCGTATCAAACTGATATCTGCGCCGCCTAGTCGTGGGTATATCTATGATCGTAACGGAGTAATACTGGCAGACAATCAGCCAGTCTTTACAGCGATGCTCAGCCTGATGAGGTCGAAAATCCTGAGCGCACGTTGCATCTACTCGCGCCGATTTTTGATTTAACCGATACAGATATCACTGATATCTTGGCGCGTCTAAGTAAAAATAAAAACGACCCTGTGACGATTAAGATTGATTTAACAGAAGCACAGTTGGCTCAGTTTAGTGAGCGTAAGCCGTTCTTTCGCGGGGTCTCTATCCAAAGCAAGCTTACGCGCTCTTATCCTTATGATGAGCTGTTTGCCCATGTCATCGGCTATGTCGGACGTATCAATGACAAAGAGTCAAAGCGTATTGATAAAGACCGTTACGCTGGTACTGACTTGATTGGTAAAATCGGTATCGAAGACTACTACGAAGATATTTTGCTTGGTCAACCGGGTTATCAATCGGTAGAGACAGACGCACATGGGAATATCTTACGTCAACTGGATACCAAGCCGCCAATAGCGGGTAACGATATTACGTTGAGCTTGGATTATGGTTTGCAAACCATCGCCCAACAGCAACTCGATGGACGCCGCGGTGCAATCGTCGCGATAGATCCCAAAAACGGTGATGTATTGGCATTTGTTAGTAATCCAAGCTACGACCCTAACCCTTTCATATCGGGTATTTCTTTCAAAGACTACGACGATCTACGCGAAGATTTAGATCAGCCACTGTATAACCGCGCACTTCAAGGTACCTACCCACCTGGCTCTACTATCAAGCCATTTGAGGGTCTAGGCGGTATTCATTATGGTCTACGCGATTGGAACAGCACCATCTATGACCCTGGTTATTTTAGCTTACCTGGTGATACGCATCGATTCCGCGACTGGAAACGTGGCGGTCATGGCACGGTAGATCTAAAAAATCCATCGCGATGTCGGTCGATACTTATTATTATAAGTTGGCCTATGAGATGGGCATTCAGCGTCTGCACGATTGGATGGTACGCTTTGGTTTTGGTGAGGATACTGGCATTGATTTGCCTAATGAAAAATCAGGCATCATGCCATCACCAAAGTGGAAGAAAGACACTTACGATAAAGATTGGCTACCGGGCGAAACGATCTCGGTTAGTATTGGACAAGGATATTTCTTGGCAACACCGCTACAGATTGCCAACGCTACAGCCATGACAGCCAGTAAAGGTCAGCATATCACCCCGCACTTATTAAAGAGCAGTGACGGCGCCGCAGACGTCAAAATCATCACTAAGCCAGATGGTAAAATCGACTATAACGGTAAGCCGTCTGACTGGTTGCGCATGCATGATGCGATGGAAAGCGTGGTAGAAAACGGTACAGGACGCGGTATCTATACCCCGCGCTATCGTATCGCTGGTAAAACAGGTACTGCACAGGTGAAGTCTATCGCGCAGGGCAAACGCTATGACAAGTCGGCAATCGATAAGCGTCACTGGGATCATGCTTGGTTTAATGGTTTTGCCCCAGTAGAAGACCCGCAGATTGCCCTCGCAGTATTGGTTGAAAATGGCGGTGGTGGTAGTGCTGTTGCCGCACCTATCGGCCGTGCTCTATTTGATTACTGGGTATTACAACGTAAAACAGATCCTGTGCTGCCACCTTCTGCTGATGAGCTAAAAGTTATTAAACGCCAAAAGGCTTTTGAAAAAGCGATGCGTGATGCCATTCGTGATAAAGAAGCAAAAGCATTAGAAGAGAAAGAAGCCGCGGAAGCTGAAGCGACAGCAGCGACGTCTGAGTAACTAGACGTTTAAGTAGTTAATAGTATAAAAAGCAAAACCTAGCAAAGAATTGGTAAGCGAGACACGATAATGAAAAAAGCCTCAAATGGACGCGCACCAAAGAATAACCGTAAGGCGAAAAGTGCGTCGGCGGGTGATGTGCGCATCATTGGTGGTCAGTTTAAGCGCCGTATTGTAAGTTTTATCGATGCAGATGGCCTGCGTCCGACCCCGGATCGTTTGCGGGAGACTTTATTTAACTGGCTACTCGCTGACATTCATGATGCCCATGTACTCGATAGCTGTGCTGGTAGTGGCGTACTAGGGTTTGAAGCGCTATCTCGCGGCGCTGCCCACACGACATTTATCGAAATCAATCCAGCACAAAGTAACATGCTACGTCAGAGTGCTGAGCAATTACGCCTTGAGACTGCTGCTTATCAAATCATCACTGGCACTGCTGAGCAAGTATTACGTCAAGAGCAGCTGACTGCACGCCCTTTTGATATCGTATTTATTGATCCGCCTTATGCTCAGGATTTATGGCAGCCTATTTTGACGGCGCTTATTACCAATGCATTAATCAATACTGAAACATTAATTTATTTAGAAGCTGATAAAGATTTGTCAGCACAGCTTAAGCAGTTGGAAGCGTCGCTAAATGAGAATTTGGACTCTCAATCAAGCGTTACTCAGCAACCAATCGCTTTTGAATGTCTGAAACAAACCAAAGTCGGACAAGTTGTCGCTGGACTTTATCGTCTATCATCGTCATAATTGTCGGGTTAATGAAAGCCGTTAACGTATTTTACAAATGTTTAGAACCGCTAAAAACTGGCCGACGCTGCAGTTTAATGTATATAAGGCGAAAATAAACCCCAATGCAGCTTGCAAGCGTAGGCGCTACTGCTTATAATGTGCAGTCTGTTTTTTGAGAGCCCCGTTCCCAGCTAAACTCTCAACGAATTCTAATTTTAAGGTTTTATCATGAAAACACTTAGTGCAAAACCAGCTGAAGTGACCCATGACTGGTATGTCGTAGATGCTGACGGCAAAACCCTTGGTCGCTTAGCCACTCAAATCGCAACTCGCTTACGTGGCAAGCACAAGCCTTCTTTTACTCCGCACGTTGATACTGGTGACTTTATTGTTGTCATCAATGCTGACAAAATCACGGTAACGGGTAAAAAAAGCACAAGACAAAAAGTACTATCGTCACAGTGGCTACCCAGGTGGTATTAAAGAAACCAACTTCAATAAGTTGCTTGCACATAAGCCTGAAGATGTTCTACACAAAGCAGTTAAGGGTATGCTTCCAAAGGGCCCTCTTGGCTATGCGATGATCAAGAAGCTGAAACTTTATGCGGGTACTGATCATCCACATACTGCACAGCAACCTAAAGAACTAGACATCTAAGGATATACTTATGGAACGCAATTACGGAACTGGTCGCCGCAAGACGTCTACTGCTCGTGTATTTTTATCAAAAGGTACTGGTAGTATCGTTGTTAACGGTAAGCCACTTGACGAATACTTCAGCCGTGAAACTTCACGCATGGTTGTACGTCAGCCATTAGAACTACTAGACTCTGTTAACGCATATGACTTATATGTAACTGTTGCAGGCGGTGGTATTAGTGGTCAAGCTGGCGCAATCCGCCACGGCATCACACGTGCATTAATCGAAGCTGACGAAACTTTAAAACCTGCTCTAAAAGCAGCTGGTTTTGTTACTCGTGATTCACGTCAAGTTGAACGTAAGAAACTGGGTCTACGTAAAGCACGTAAACGTCCACAGTTCTCAAAACGTTAATCAAAACTATCTCTTATATTTTTGCTGCTGTTGTCTTTTTCTCAGAGCTTCAGTAGCAAAGTTAAATAAGAGTCTGGTTTTGCAAAACCTTATAAGCTGGTCACAGCTTATAGGGTTTTTTATGCCTACTGATACGGCAATAATTAACATGAGTATCTTGTTTCAACGCTGCAAAGTAGAGCGTCTGTAGAAATTCTAACTTGCAAAGCGTTTAACGCTACCCCATCATATCAGTAACTTTTTATTATTTGCCATGATGCCTCAAACCGTGCTGCAGAAGGATATTATGAAAGCGCCAGAACAATTCGACCTAGCAAGCCATCTGCCAATAGCAGCGTGCCGTCTAGCATAAAGCAGTCGCTAAGTCGCCTGCGATACCGGCTGGCACACCGACAATTACCCAAAATCATAAGCGTACAGCGCAAGCAGATAACAAGCCATTTCAGTGGCAGTTTTTATCACCAAAGAATTGGGGCATTTGGTTATTGTTTTTGATAATGCTACCGATGATATATCTGCCGTTACGTTGGCAGTTTTGGCTAGGTCGTAAGCTTGGTATATTGATTTATAAAGCTGCTGGCTCACGTAGACGCGATACATTAATCAACCTGAAGTTGGCATTTCCAGAGAAGCCTGAAGCTGAACGTGAATTAATGGCCAAGCAAGTCTTTGTCAATCAAGGCATTGGCGTGTTTGAAACGTTATGCGCTTGGTTCAGGCCAGATATATTTACTAGAACTGTATCCATATCAGGGTTACAGCATATTGTTAATGCGCAAAATGAGCAGCGGCCAGTTATCCTGCTCGGTGCGCATTATACGATGCTAGATTTGGGTGGCCTATTATGTGCGCAGTTTTTCCCTGTAGACTGTATGTATCGTACACAGAACAACCCTTTATTAGACTGGTTTATTTATAATGGTCGTACCAATATTTTTGGTAAGCAAATCTCTAGTCGTGATATGCGTAGCTTGGTTACCTCTATTAAAGCGGGACATGTCATCTGGTACTCTCCTGACCAAGACTATGGTCTCAAACAAGGTGTCATGGCACCATTCTTCGGTGTGCCCGCCGCGACTATCACTGCATCGCGTCGCATGGCAAAACTGGGTAGCAAAGCACAGCCACCAGCTGTCATGGCATTGCATACTTATCGGCAAACGCCTGACAACTTGCCGCGTGGTAAACGTCCCCATTATCATTTAACAATTACGCCAGAATTAGACAACTATCCAAGTAAAGATGAAGTCGCTGATGCCACTCGGGTCAATGAAGTTTTAGAAGGCTCATTCGTATTGATCCTACACAGTGGATGTGGTTCCATCGCCGTTTTAAACATGGGTCAAACGGTCGTACTGATATCTATAAGTAAGCCTTTATTCCCAAAAATACTGGTGAAGTTTGCTATACTTTGCGGCTAATATTTTGCATTTTAGCTATGCACTGATAATAATTTGATAAACAAAATAACGGATTTTCCATGAGCAATAACAGTACTCCTGACAACCAAGCTTCTGATACTTCAACTGAAGCCAAGCGCATTCTGACTGGTATCAAACCGACTGGTATTCCGCACTTAGGTAACTATGTTGGCGCGATTCGTCCAGCGATTGAGTCTATTCAAAATAGTGATCATGAAGCGTTTTTCTTTTTAGCAGACTACCATGCATCATCGGCTGCTATGACCCTGCTATCATTCATGAGTCGACTAGAGCCATTGCTGCCACGTGGATTGCTTGTGGTCTAGACCCTGAGCGTGTGACGTTCTACCGTCAGTCAGACGTGCCTGAAATTCCAGAACTTGCTTGGATTTTGAACTGCTCATGTGCCAAAGGTTTGATGAACCGCGCTCATGCCTATAAAGCAGCCGTTGATATCAATACAGAGAAAGCCGATGTCGATCCTGATCAAGGTGTCACCATGGGTCTGTTTGGTTATCCCGTGCTAATGGCGGCTGATATCTTGATGTTTAATGCGACCCACGTGCCTGTTGGTCGTGACCAAGTACAGCATATCGAGATGGCGCGTGATATCGCAGGTACTTTTAACCATCGTTATAAGTCGCTTTTCACGCTACCGTCCGCAGTCGTTGATAACGATATACCGCTGCTTACTGGCTTGATGGCCGTAAGATGAGTAAGAGCTATAGCAATACGATTCCCCTATTTGGTGAACCAAACCCACAAGTTAGTCCTGAAAAACAAATGCATAAAGCCATCATGAAAATTGTGACCAACTCACAGCTACCTGATGAACCAAAAGATCCTGATGACTCAGCTATCTTTGAGATTTATAAAGCATTTGCGACCGCTGAAGAGATTGCTGATATGCGTGCGCGTTATGCCGCTGGTATTGGCTGGGGTGACGCTAAGCAAGCTTTGTTTGATAAGATTAATGACGAAATCGCGCCATTCCGTGCACGTTACGAAAAGCTGATGGCCAATCCAAAAGAGCTAGAAGAAATCTTGCAGATGGGTGCGGATAAAGCCCGTCGTCATAGTCGTAAGCAACTAGACAAAGCTCGTCGTGCTATTGGCATCCGTCCGCTTGCTAAGCTTAAATAATCGTTGCTGGAATAGTCGTTTCACTGGCGCAATTTGTTATCAAAGCGGGTGCTAAACGTGCAAACTGAACCAAACACCAAACAGGCGGCTTTGTCTAAAGCCGCCTTATCTGCTATGGCTGATTCAACCTCCGAACTTACAGACAATCAGAGCGAGCTTGATGAGTCAATCAACCATGATATGTCGCTACGTATCTATCAGACGCCTGTGCAGCATTTGCCAGAAGATCTGTATGTACCACCGCAAGCCTTTGCTATTTGGTTAGAGCAATTTGCTGGTCCATTGGATTTTCTATTGTACTTGGTCAAAAAGAACAACGTCGATTTGACCCAAATGCCCATTTTGCCCATCACTGAGCAGTACTTAGCTATATCAGTGAACTAGATACCGAACACTTTGAGTTAGCAGGTGATTATCTGCTAATGGCATCAACGCTCATCGCTATCAAAACCGAGTTGCTATTGCCTGCCCCTGATACTCCAACCGACGAGCGTGACCCAAAAGCAGAGCTAATCGAGCGCCTTGAAGAATACGCGCAAATCAAAGTAGTCAGTCAGCGCTTAGACAATCTAGTACGTCTAGAGCGCGATGTGTTTTTGGCAATGGTTAGTATGCCTGATCAAGACGTTATGAATGCGGAACTGCCAAGCTACTCACCTAACTTGCTGATTGATAGCTTATTTAAAATGCAGCTACAGCCCGACTATCAAATGCACACGATCAAAGTTGATGCGGTACCCCTTGCCGATCGTATTGCCAGTATTAGCAGACAATTAAGTATAGATGGGGCGCGCTCCTTTTATGAGCTACTAGACAAGGCACAAGGTAAAATAGGCGTGGTCGTGAGTTTTGTCGCCGTACTTGAGCTTATAAAGCGGCAGTTAGTTGGTGTGGTCAATATTGAGACAGATAGCGGTATCGTCAACTCTGTTTCCAATAATTCTGATCAGACTAATATGAATAATGAATCCACAAATCTCACATTACAGTGGTTAGCCTAGTAGCCTCTAAGACTATCTCCTAGCCCATTCTCTATGAAAAAAAACATTGAAATAAGAGCATACTTTAGATGGTAGATATTGAATGCCCAAAGCAACATGACGAGACCCGAGACCCAATAACTATGACTACATCTCCATCAGCTGAAGCACAGCATGATTCTTTGGAAGAGATGAGTAAACGTATCGAGGTGCTGCTGCATGCATCGGAGGCACCGCTGACCGCTCACGCATTAAAGAAACATTTGTCATTATCTACTAAAGAATTAAAGCAGACTTTGGAAGTGCTGCAACAACGCTTAGATACAGGTGTGCTTAGGCTACATGAGACCGCCAGCGGTTATCGTTTACAGATATCTGATGACTATAGCAGTCTAATTCAGCGTATTTTTCCGCAGCGTCAGGAACGCCTGAGCCAAGCTTTACTTGAAACCCTAAGTGTCATTGCATACAAGCAACCTGTGACGCGTAGTGATATCGAGCATGTGCGCGGAGTGACATTATCGAGTAATATACTGCGCCAGTTGTTTGATAAAGAATGGATTGTGGAGAAAGGCTTTAAAGATACTCTAGGCCGTCCTGCGTTACTCCATACTACTGCGCAGTTTTTAGATGCGTTTGGATTAAGCCATCTGGATGAACTGCCACCTATGCCTGATATGGAAGCCATACGAGCCATCTCTTAAATTTTCTGCTAAACAAAATATAGTTACTCACATAAAAAGGACAGACCACATAGGGTCTGTCCTTTTTATTGCGTTGCTGATTTCGAACTGATATCAAAACCTAGCAATACGTCTGCTAATTACTGATTAATCACATCAACACCCTTTGGCGGTGTAAATTTAAACTGACTGCTACCAATACTTGGGTTCATCTTAATACCGCTGAACTTGATAGAAGTTGTTTGTCCCAAAGTGTCATTCAATACCATCATGACAGGTTTGCCACCACTAAAACTTATTGAAAGACTTTTAAAACTTGCGCTGTCTGACTTAGGATAGAGCACATAATAGTTTTTGTTGTCATATGGCTGAGTGATTTTAAAGTTTTGATCAATTTTGCTTGGATCACCTGACAGTAGTAACGCTGGTGTATTCCCTACTTGGCTGTCGACATTCTGCTTAGTCGCTTGCTCTAGATCCTTGTCATAAACCCACATAGAATTACCATTAGCAACGATCAACTGCTCTGATGGTGACTTGGTTTCCCAACGGAAGTTATTTGGACGTTGGACACTCATGGAGCCTTTAAACGTACCACTACTCGCGCCTTTGGTCGTTTGGCTAAAATTAGCCGTCATACTCTTGGTATTGGTCAACAATTTGTTCAGACGTTTAGCAGCTGTTAGATTATCAGCAGGAGCTGCGGTAGCCGTTTGAGTCAATGCCATCATTGGCGCTGCGATACCTAGCGATGTCATTAATACACCTGCTAAAGCCCCACTCATCATTTTTTGTTTGGTTGATTTTTTCGTAGATAAGTTCATCATAAATCCTCTCTAAAAAAGCATAATCGCTTTAAAGTTGTCGCTAAAAATAAAATGTTCCATTGAAATTTTTGTTTTCTATAAATACTAATTTTACCAAGCTAAAGCTGGTAACCATCAGCAATGGCAACAGTGTGCCAGTTTTTTTATTACGCGCCTAGTCATGATTTGCAATCTTTACTACGGCTGCCATACACACTTGTAACCAAGACAGTTACACGGTAAAAGTTTGCATTTATAATTATTAGCTACAGTAATTATGCTAATAGTGGCTTTAAAGATATCGCTTAGAATTATTATTAATTTATATCACCCCACAAACGTAAAAAGCCCCTACTACCATAAGGCAGTAAGGGCTTTTTTTAATTATCTGATCATTCTATCCAAAGAATAAAACGATCTAAATAGATAATTATGCGTTTTCAACCGTAACATAACGACGGTTAAATTTACCTTTGGTCGCAAACTTTACAACACCGTCATTCAGTGCAAATAAAGTATGGTCACGACCCATGCCAACGCCTTCGCCTGCGTGGAATTCTGTACCACGCTGACGAACGATGATGTTACCAGCTGTGATAGCTTGGCCACCAAAGATTTTTACGCCTAGCATTTTTGGGTTTGAATCACGACCGTTACGGCTCGAACCGGCAGCTTTTTTTATGTGCCATGAGAAAATCTCCTTGTTAATTTGACTTATCGCTGATGCGATAACTCTTAAGCATTTAGTGCGCTATTTAGCAATAATTGCTAAATGGATAATTAGGCATTAATCGCTTTGATTTTTAACAAGGTATACCATTGGCGGTGACCTTGTTCTTTGTGATAATGCTTACGACGGTTGTGCTTGATGATACGGATTTTTTTCGCCGCGACCATGCTCAACAACTTCAACTTCTACGCTAGCACCGTCAACAACAGGCTGACCGATTTTGACGTTATCGCCGTCAACAACCATCAACACGTCTTCAAATTTGATTGTTTCGCCTTTTTCTGCTTTTAGTAGTTCAACTTTAAGCAATTCATCGACGACTACACGGTGCTGTTTACCACCAGTTTTGATTACTGCGTACATTGTATGACTCCGTTTAACCCGTGTGCCGTGGCTGATGTTATACCAACGCTTTTACGACGAACACGACAGGGAAAAATTAAAGGCAAGATTTTACGGCTTTTTGCTCATAAAAGCAAGCCGCGCCTCTCGTTTTTGCAAGGTAGTTACACTAATGACCATCTCTCATTTGGCTATAACTGCTGCTCATCAAGGAAAGTCGATAAACGACAATGCGAATATAAACATGAGAAATAGTAATGATAAGTGATAGATTAAGCCCAACAGCGGCCATTATAACTTATGCAATCAGTTACTTACAGCCCTTTATGAATCATTTATGTGACCAATAAGCTTAAAGTGAGCTAGAGAATATATCTGTAAAACATAAGAAATTTCTTATCGTTTTTATTCTATTCAATAGGCATAGTAAGCCTATATATCATACGCCTGACCTACTTGTGCTATATACTTTAACCAACAATTTAAGCAGATAGCTATGCTATCATAAGCGAAATAATACCTTACCTATAGATAGATAAAGTCAAGGTTATACCAACTCTCTTTACTCTTATTAATATGACTATTTATTATGACTAGTACCTCTTTAAATAATACCGTGCCTGCCCCTCAATCGACGCCTAGCTATGCTGATATTCAAAGTATTGTAGCCAATGACTTTGAGGTGATGGACAAGCAAGTGTTTGGCAGTTTGAACTCAAAAGTACAACTCGTCATGAGCGTCTCGCAACACGTGATAAATGCTGGTGGCAAGCGTATGCGTCCGTTGATTACATTGCTTTGCGCACGTATGTTTGATGACAATCCTTCAGAAAAGGCCATGCATCTAGCAGCTATCACTGAAATGCTACATACCGCTACCCTAGTCCACGACGATGTCATCGATGAGTCAGGGCAACGCCGTGGAAAACCGACGGCAAATGCAACGTGGGACAACGCCACTGCCGTGTTGGTCGGTGACTATTTGATTGCTCGCGCGTTCAATCTGTTGGTTGGTTTTCAGAGCTTGCCATTGTTACAAGTGTTCTCTGATGGGACCTGTGATATTGCTGAAGGCGAAGTGTTACAGCTACAGCACCAACATAACCCTGCCGCGACAGAGGAAGATTACTTACGCATTATCGATGGCAAAACTTCACGCCTGTTCATGATGGCGACCCAAGGTGCTGCTATCTTGCAAGACAAGACAGCATATATGACGGCATTGGGCGATTTCGGACAGCATTTTGGTAATGCGTTCCAAATTACCGATGATGTGCTCGACTATAGTGGCGACAGTGAAGTGATGGGCAAAAACTTAGGCGATGATCTTGCTGAAGGCAAACCTACCCTACCGACTATCAAAGCACTCGAGCTACTCAAAGACAGCGACACTGAAGGCTATGAGCAGTTACGTATTGCCGTTCAGACAGGTAAGACACCAAATGCTGAACAGCTTATTGAATTGGTACGTAGTTCTGGCTCATTGGCTTATTGTAAGCAGCGCGCTCTAGAAGAAACTAAACTGGCACAAGATGCACTGAGTACGCTACCAGACAACCGTTATCGTACAGGCTTATATCAATTGACTGAACTCGCTAGCGCCCGATTAGTATAATTAACGCTGAGTCGTCTGTGTTATTAACTGATTAAGACGACTCTTTTTTTTGACAGAATTTTTTTAGCATGGCTTTTTAGCAAACTCCTTCAGCAATTGATGAATAAGAAGCTCATAAATTAAGAAGTACCTTTTCAAAAACTAGCATGTCAGCCAAATCGTTACCTTTCTTTAAGTTTCATACATTCTTGCAGTACTATAATCGTATAAGGCTTTTTGGACAGTCGGTCAAAGTTTGATGACGTTTGTTAGAGAGATACTGATAGTTATTTTTTATGACTGTAATTAGGGGTTGCTAAAATTGTCATTTTGTTGACAAAGTCGATTTTCTATCGTTTAAAAACCCTAGTTACTATAGGGTTTTAGATTTATAACAAAAGTTTACAATATATTTTGATACTAGGTTGTGCATGGTTCTATTAGCTGTTAATAGAGACGACGCTTACTATGACGGTAATCTATTAATTCGTAAACTGTAATATTACCGCTTTTCGATCCAGCTCGTATTGCAAACTACTTGACTGTGGGGTTACCCCAATAGTTTATAATGACTCGTTAAATTTATTAATCAATTCTGTGGTTTGCTTAAACAATTAATGCTAAATAATCCTTTCGATACTTAATCCATATCGATGTCAGATTTCCTATTAGTTATATTTCACTGACGGAATAATCTGAAACTGGAATAAATAATGCTAGCTTAGGCTATTTATTCTCTTTATTCAGCATTAGCAAGTTATTTAGTATTAGCAAGACCCTTATATTCAGTACGCCAAACTTATTGATCGATTTTTATACTGTCACTATTTATATATATTGCCGAGGACATTGATGAAGCACTCTTATCTTGCGCTTGTAATAGCATCTGTACTATCTGGAGCTGTACTGGTTGGCTGTGACAACAACGAGGACGCCGCTGGTGAGCAAGCCGCACAGCAGCAAATGCCGCCTGCGGTTGTCAACGTTCAGACAGTCACTCTCGATACCGTCCCTCAAGTACAAACTTTTTCTGGTCGTACTGCAGCTTATCAAACTGCTGACGTCCGCCCACAGGTCAACGGTGTGATTGACGAAGTACTATTCCGTGAAGGAAGCAACGTCAAGAAAGGTCAGCCACTGTATCGCATCAACACCGATAACTATGCCTCATCTGTAACGAGTGGCCAAGCTGCCGTACAGCAATCACAGGCTAACTATCAAACTGCTGTGGCAAACAATGCCAATGCAAAAGCTGAGCTAGTCAGTCGTCAAGCGTCATTAGCACAAGCACAAAATGACTTACAACGTCTGCAAGGTCTGGTCAGTATTGATGCCATCTCAAAGCAGCAGTACGATCAAGCACAAACAGCCGTACGTACAGCACAAGCAGCAGTACAAAGTGCCGCCGCCGCTGTCGGTCAAACTCAAGCAGGTATTGAGAGTGCAAAAGCAGGCATTCAGACTGCAAAAGCAGGTTTAGAAGCCAGTACCTTAGATCTAAACCGTACAATCGTACGCGCACCGCTAACTGGTCGTACTGATCGCTCTAGCGTCACTGCTGGTACTCTGGTCAGTGCTGGTCAAGCAGATCCCTTGGTAACTATTTCACGCTTAGACCCTATCTACGTTGATATCAGCCAGTCTTCTTCTGAGTTGCTCAAGCTTCGTCAGCAGATCGCAGATGGTACTGCTCAGCCGGGTATGAACTCAGTCGAATTGGTGCTAGAAGATGGTTCTGTCTATCCAGTACGCGGTAAGCTTGCACTGTCTGAAGCCAAAGTTGATGAGTCAACAGGCGCTGTCACCTTGCGTGCTATTTTTCCAAACAGCAATAACATCCTGCTACCAGGTATGTATGTCTCGGCACGTTTGACGCAGAGCGTTATTACCAACGCGGCTCTTGTCCCGCAAAGTGCGGTCACTCGTACGCCTAAGAGTGAGACGCAAGTCTATATCGTTGACGAAAATAATAAAATCCAAGTACGTCCGGTCACCATTAATGGTACTTACGATGGACAATGGGTTGTCACTGATGGCTTGAAAGCAGGTGACAAAGTGGTTGTGATTGGTGGTGCTAAGGTCAAGCCTGACCAAGAAGTGGTCGCTAAACCATTAGAAAGTGCAAATCCAGCACCAGCTGCACAAAGTGCGCCTAATACCAAAACGCCGCAGCAAGCCGCAAAAACGATGGATAAAAAGCCAGCTGGCGACGAGACTTCTACCAAAAAACCAACAGAAGCCGCTGCCAACTAATTCCATTCAAGACAGGAAGACTTAGGGATATACTATGTCACGTTTTTTTATTAATCGCCCTATTTTTGCATGGGTGCTGGCTGTTTTGGTCATGCTCATCGGGGTGATATCCGTTCTTAATCTACCGATCGAACAGTATCCACGTATTGCACCGCCGACTATTTCGGTCAGTGCAAGCTATCCTGGTGCTAATGCACAAACCGTCGAAAACTCAGTGGTACAGATCATTGAGCAACGTATGAAAGGCCTCGATGGTCTGATGTATATGTCGTCATCGAGCTCGTCAAATGGTAGCGCTTCAGTGACGCTTACCTTTGAAAACGGCACAGATCCTGACACAGCTCAAGTACAAGTACAGAACAAACTGCAAGCCGCGATGAGCTCGCTACCTGAATCGGTGCAGCGTCAAGGTGTCAACGTCAATAAATCGTCTAGCAGCTTTTTGATGGTGCAAGCATTTATTTCTGAAGATGGCACCATGGATCGGGCAGATATTGCCGATTATATTAACTCTAATGTCGTCGATTCGATCAGTCGTGTAGAGGGTGTGGGTGAAGTTCAAGTCTTTGGCTCTACCTATGCGATGCGTGTATGGCTTGACCCTTCACGCCTACGTAGCTACAACATGATACCTTCAGATGTCGTCAATGCGATACGAGCGCAGAACGCGCAAGTATCTGCCGGTCAGTTAGGTCAAGCCCCTGCTGATACCGACCAACAGGTTATCAATGCTACGGTCACGGTGCAAAGCTATCTTCAAACGCCTGAAGAATTCCGAAACATTCTACTAAAAACAGATACCTCAGGCGCACAAGTGCGCTTAGGCGATGTGGCAGATGTCGAGATTGGCAGTGAAAACTATAGCGTTGTGTCTTTATACAATGGTCAAGAAGCAGCCGGTTTAGGTATTTCACTCGCTGGTGGCGCAAACGCCCTTGAGACTCGTGAAGCCGTCGGCGCACGTATGGCTGAGCTGGAAAAAAACTTCCCAATTGGTCTAGCCTCAGTCGTTCCGTATGACACCACACCATTTGTACGCTTGTCTATCGAACAAGTCGTTATGACCCTCATTGAAGCGATTGTGTTGGTATTTATCGTTATGTTCATTTTCTTACAGAACTGGCGTGCCACCATTATCCCGACCCTTGCCGTACCTGTCGTACTCTTGGGTACCTTTGCAGTGTTGTATATTGCAGGCTTTAGTATCAACGTCTTGACCATGTTTGCTATGGTATTGTCCATCGGTCTACTGGTCGATGATGCGATCGTCGTCGTAGAGAACGTCGAGCGAATACTAGAAGAAGATCCTCACATCTCTATCAAAGATGCAACTATCCAGTCAATGGGTGAAATCAGTAAAATCGTTATTGGTATTGCGCTTATCTTGTCTGCAGTATTCGTACCGATGGCCTTCTTTGGTGGCTCAACAGGTGTGATTTATCGTCAGTTCTCTATCACGCTGATTACCAGCATGGTGCTCTCTGCCATGGTCGCGCTTGTATTTACCCCTGCCTATGTGTGACATTGCTGAAACGTGGCAAAAGTCATGAAAAAGGCAGTACCGAAAAGCAAAAAGGCTTCTTTGGTTGGTTCAACCGCGGCTTCTTTAAGCTAAGCCGCTCTTATGAAAACTTCGTCGGCAAAAGTATTCGTTTCAAATGGCTATATATGATTGGTTATGCAGCCATTATCGGTATCATGGCGGTCGTATTCTTACGTATTCCAGGCTCGTTTTTACCAGAAGAAGATCAAGGCATTATGTTTACCTTGGTTCAGCTTCCTGCGGGCTCTACATTAGATGAGACGCAAGACGTACTGGATAAAGTTAGAAACTATTATGATACTCAAGAGACCGACAACATTGCCTCTGTCTTTACCGTTGCAGGCTTTAGTTTTGCAGGTCAAGGTCAAAATATGGGTCTGGCGTTTGTACGCTTATCAGACTGGGAGGAACGCTCGGGCGATGAAAACACCGCTCAAGCTGTCGCTGGTCGAGCAATGGGGTACTTCTTTACTCAGCTGAACGAAGCACAAGTATTTGCCATCGTCCCACCCGCGATTACCGAGCTTGGTAATGCCAGTGGTTTTGACTTAATGATTCAGGACAGTGGTAACCTCGGACATGACGGGCTACTTGAAGCCCGAAATATGCTCTTAGGTATGGCGGCACAGAACGATCAAGTAGCTGGCGTCCGTCCTAACGGGCAAGAAGATTCGCCACAACTTAAAGTAAATATCAATCAAGAACAAGCGGCGGCTTATGGCCTGTCACTAAGCAATATCAATAGCGTTATCTCAACAGCGTGGGGCTCAAGCTACGTTAATGACTTTATCGATCGTGGCCGTATCAAACGTGTCTATGTACAAGGTGAAGCCAGCAGTCGTACCAACCCTGATGACATTGGCAAATGGTATGTACGAAATGACATGAACGATATGATTTCGTTTGATGCATTCTCTAGTAGCGAGTGGCAGTCAGGCTCACCGCGTCTTACTCGTTACAACAGCCTACCGTCAATGAACATCCAAGGTAGCGCCGCACCAGGTCTAAGTACTGGTGAAGCAATGAGCTCAATGGAAGCGATGATAGACAAGCTACCTGAGGGTATCAGTTACGAGTGGACAGGTATGTCATTGGAAGAGCAAAAATCAGGTGCCCAAGCGCCAATGCTCTATGCGCTTTCAATCCTAGTTGTCTTCTTATGTTTGGCAGCTTTGTACGAAAGCTGGTCGATTCCTTTCTCTGTGCTACTAGTGATTCCACTTGGGGTATTGGGTGCAGTGATATTTACCTGGCTACGTGGTTTTGCCAATGATATCTACTTGCAGGTTGGTCTACTGACTGTCGTTGGTCTATCCGCCAAAAACGCCATTTTGATTATCGAGTTTGCGAAAGAACACCAAGAGGAAGGTTACAGTCTTAGAGAGGCCGTCATGACCGCAGCACGCCAGCGTTTGCGTCCGATTATCATGACCTCACTTGCCTTTGGACTGGGTGTTGTGCCATTATTCTTGGCGAATGGGCCAGGTTCAGGCAGTCAAAACGCTATTGGTACTAGTGTTGTTGGTGGGGTAATCACAGCAACCCTCTTAGGTATCTTCTTTATCCCAATGTTCTATATCTGGGTGCGTAGTGCGTTCCCGCATAAATATGAGAACAATACACCCAATGATAAAGATGGTGGCAATGGTACGCCTAACTCGCATAACCCAACACCTTCTGAGAGTTATCAGCCTGCAAGTCTTGGAGACAATACACAATGAGTGCTCAAAAAACATCTATCACTAACTCGTCATCGGTAGCTATTACAGCTATCGATGCGCAGCCAGCACTATCTCGTTTGCGCAAAAACAGTGGCCGCCTGTTAGGGCTGACTGCATTGGCAATCAGCATGGCCGCTTGTAACACCATTCCAAAAGCGGATATGCGTCCTGTGCTAGCAGAGCCGAATTTCCCTATGCAGCAATCTTACGGTGCATTTGATAAAGAGACTGTCAGTAGTGCTGACCAAGCAAGCATTGCCAGTCAACGCTGGCAGAATTTTTATAGCGATGAGCGTCTAAAAGGTCTGATTGCTCTCGGTCTTGAAAAAAACAAAGACTTTGAGAGTGCGCGCCTAGCGATTGAAAAAGCACGTGCACAGTATCAGATTACCGATATTAATGACTTACCTGCTATTAATGGCAGTGCTGGTTACACTCGTTCAGCACAAAACGCAAAAGACAAAAATCCTAGTAGTGGCTATAATGTCGATCTAGGATTGGCAAATTATGAGCTGGATTTTTGGGGTAAAATTGCCAGCCTAAAAGACCAAGCATTGCAGAATTTCTTGGCGACGACAGCGGCGAAAGATTCTACTCAAATCAGCTTAATTAGTAATATTGCGCAAAGCTACGCCAATCTAAGCTACAGCTTGGCACAGTTAAAACTGGCTGAAGCTACAGTCGAGAGTCGTGAGCGTTCGCTATTTATCGCGGATAAACGTTTTGAAGCAGGTATTGACGCAAAACTGCCTTCATTGCAGGCTGCTGCCTCATTAGAGAGTGCCAAGCTTGCCGTATTACGTGCACAGACCAGCGTTCTCCAATCACGCAATGCATTGCAGTACTTGGTTGGTGGCGCTATTCCAAACGAGCTTATCCCAACACCTGCTGTCAGCAATATCACTAGCCAGCAGATATTTAATGCCGGTCTACCAAGTGAATTACTACGTTATCGTCCTGACGTACTACAAGCGGAATACAATCTAAAAGCGGCTGGTGCAAATATCGAAGTGGCCCGTGCCTCTTACTTCCCATCTATTAGCTTAACCAGTAGTGTGGGCGTCAGTAGCGGCAGCCTAAATGACTTGTTCAAAAATGGTGCCGTTGGCTGGTCGTTTGGACCTAGCATTAGCGTCCCTATCTTTGATGCAGGCCGTCTAGATGCCAACTATGATGTGGCTCAAATCGAACGTGAACAAACGCTTGCTAGCTATGAGAGCTCTATCCAAACGGCATTCCGCGAAGTGTCAGATGTACTTGCTACTCGTGCAACTCTTGGTGAGCAGTTAGAAGCGCAGTATCGTCTGCAAGATAATTTTGAGCAGACCTATCAGATAGCAGATGCGCGCTTTAAAGCAGGTCTGGACAATTACTTAGACGTACTTGATGCGCAGCGTTCACTGTTCTCTACTCAGCAAGGTATCCTAGATTTAGAGCTACAGAAAATCGTTAGCCAGATTGAGCTGTACCAAGCGCTTGGTGGCGGAGCGAATCTTGATGTACCGTCTGTCATTCCTGTACCGCAGCACACCAACTTGGCGCAGATTGTCACTGGAACTGCTACTAGTGCAAAAACCAAAGCGACAAATGCCATCAAAGCAGCTGGTTCAGCGCGTGTGACTACCCCGCAAGAAGCTGTCGCCATCAAGCAATCTCAAACGACAAAAACCACCACTTTTGAACCTACCGCCATCGTCGATGTGAATGATGATGGTAGAAAAGATGCAGCTGTCGGTGTGGTGACTGAAGAGACTCGCTTCAATGATGCGAGCGTTGAACAAGTGCCTGTGACACAGATTGTCGAGCCTTAAATGATGGGCTCATAATCTCGTGACGTAATCGTATCTTTACGTTGATAGTCGATAAGTATCGTCAGCCCTGCCGACTTAACTTGGTAGGGCTTTTTGCTTTTATTAACGTCTTTTGGTTATAGTAGGCTCACTTTATGCAGGCTCTCTTTATATAAGCTTTCTTTGTATAAAGCCACTTATAAAGCACAGATTTTGATAAGCTAATTCTATAAAATACCGCTTATAGCGATATTATTTTAACCATGTAACATGATAACTATTAAAACAATCATAAGGAATTATTATGAGCTATACCTTTAACCGTCAATACCCTGCTACTCGCTTACGTCGTCTGCGCTACAATGACAATGTACGCTCAATGATTCGTGAAGTAGAGCTGCACCCTAAACACTTTATTGCCCCTGTCTTTGTATTAGAAGGCGAAAACCAGCGCGAAACCATCGCTAGTATGCCGGGCGTTGAACGCTTATCGATTGATTTGCTAATCAACTATGCCAAAGAGCTGTTAGCAGAAGGTGTTACGACCATCGACCTTTTCCCTGTGATCGATAACGCTTTGAAAACACCAGATGGTAGCGCCGCTTATGACGAAAACGCCCTGACTGCACGTACGATAAAAGCGGTCAAAGACGCTGTGCCAGAGATGGTCGTTATGACTGATGTAGCGCTAGACCCTTATACCTCACATGGTCAAGATGGTCTACTTGATGACAGCGGTTACGTCATCAATGATGCAACCATCGAAGTACTGGTCAAGCAAGCGCTGGTACATGCGCGTGCCGGCGCAGATATCATCTCTCCTAGTGACATGATGGACGGCCGTATCAAGGCCATGCGTGATGCGTTTGAAGCAGAAGGTTTTGTGAATACGGCTATCATGGCTTACTCAGCCAAATATGCTTCTGCTTACTACGGCCCATTCCGTGATGCCGTCGGCAGTGCTGGCAACCTAAAAGGTGGCCATAAGAAACAGTATCAGATGGACTTTGGCAATCGTGCTGAGGCGCTACATGAAGTGGCTATGGATATCAACGAAGGCGCAGATATGGTCATGATTAAACCTGGTCAGCCGTATCTTGATTTGATTCGTGAAGTCAAAGACACCTTTGGCGTACCAACCTTTGCGTATCAAGTATCTGGCGAATATGCCATGCATATGGCTGCTATTCAGAACGGTTGGTTAAGTGATGCAGTGATTTTAGAATCTTTGATTGGCTTCCGCCGTGCTGGTGCTGATGGTATCTTGACCTACTTTGCTCTAGAAGCGGCCCGCCAGCTAAACAATGCCTAATAGTAGTTAAACTACCTTTTATAATGTAAAAGCCCCAGCTACCTATTAGTAGCTGGGGCTTTTTTATGCGGTTACTCTATTAAAATAAAACTATAGACGTGCACGATCATGTGGCTCATTAAAATCAATCACTGGGCCAGCAGGGACAATACATGTGGGATTAATATTGGCATGACTGGTGTAATAATGCTGCTTGATATGATTCATATTTACTGTCTCTGAGATACCAGGTACCTGATATAAATCACGCAGATAGCCCCAAAGATTTGGATAGTCAACGATACGACGCAGATTGCATTTAAAGTGCCCAACATAAACAGCATCAAAACGAACCAACGTCGTAAATAGTCGCCAATCTGCTTCAGTTATGGTGCTACCTGTTAGATAACGCTGATGTGCTAAGCGCGTCTCAAGTGTATCTAATGCCGCAAATAGCTCAATCACAGCCTCTTCGTAAGCCTCTTGTGTGGTAGAGAATCCTGTCTTGTACACGCCATTATTAATAGTTGAATAGACAAAGGTATTGATATCATCAATTTCTTGTAATAACTCTGCTGGCACAAAATCACCTGCTAGCGCACCAACCTCATCAAAGGCAGAGTTAAACATGCGAATAATTTCAGATGACTCATTACTCACGATTGTGTTTGTTTTTTTATCCCATAAGATAGGTACTGTGACACGGCCTGTATAGTCTGGCTTGGCCTTGGTATACAGCTCATAGGCATAGTCTGCATTGATAACTGGGTCAGCAACGACGCCTGCACCTTCTGCAAATGTCCAACCATACTCACCCATATATGGATGTACTACAGATAGCGGAATGATATCTTCTAAGCCTTTGAGCTTGCGGTAGATAAGGGTACGGTGTGCCCAAGGACAGGCTAGCGACACATATAGATGATAGCGGTCAGGTTCGGCTTTAAAGCCTCAATACCTGTAGGCCCTGCACTACCATCTACCGTTACCCAGTTTCTAAAACCAGCATCTTCACGCTGAAAGCGGCCGCCACTCTCTTTTGTCTCATACCATTTGTCTTGCCACTGCCCGTCTACCAAGAGACCCATGTTATTCTCCAACTGTTTTTAATATTTGTTTAACGTTTACTAAGCATGATTAACTTTAAGTCATTATCATCATGATGATCGCATTATTTAGAGAGACATCATACCAGTTATAAGGGTCTAATCATTAGCATCACCACTGTTATTAACAATAAAAACTAAACTGTTTAAATTTAATGTTTAGTAGATATACACAAAAATACGTCCCAATAGCTAATATCAGACTAAATACCAAATATTATGATAATAAAAGAGGTTTATGCTAAAAAAAGACTTGCAAAGTCTGAGAAACTTGCTAAAATGCTCAACCTAAATAGGCGTATAGCTCAGTTGGTTAGAGCGCTACCTTGACATGGTAGAGGTCGTTGGTTCGAATCCGATTACGCCTACCAGATTCGAAAAGCCCCAATCTTAAGATTGGGGCTTTTTTTTGTCCGTGAAATATGGGCTGTAGCGGAAAATACTTGCTTATATCGACTCATAGTCATGATTATACAATCAGATTTAAATCATTTAAAAAAGTGACGGTGACCAAATGGTGACCAAAACGTGACCGACCCTTAAAAACCATTAAAATTAAAACCCTCTTTTTGACCTCTACTTTAAGCTGTAAGCTAAAACCTATTTCTGAGTATTTTCCTCTTTATCATCTTTTATATATTCAAAAATATCCCCTACCTCTACGTCTAAATACTCACAAAGCTTATCTATAGTATCAAAATCAATTCTAGATGATTGATCGTTATATATCTTATGTAATGTCGTCTTGCTTACCCCTGTTGCTCGTACAGCATCCGCTACCTTTAGCCTTCTTTCAGCTAACAAAGTTGGGAGATGGTTAACTATCATCCTATAAACTCCAATTATAATTATAAAAAGTACTTGCATAGTTATAAATTTATGGTAAATTACAACTATGGTATTTAAAAGTACCATTATGGTTAAACTTTATATAAGGAACATATTATGTCACATACCTACCTGACTACCCAAGAGCTTTCTGAGCTCATTAAATACAACCCTCGTACTATCCGCAATGAACTCAAGGATAGTGTGCTTATCGAGGGTATTCATTACATACGTCCATTTGGTGGTCGTAAGATTTTGTACATTTGGGAAGAAATCGAAAAAGATATGCGCACTGGGATCGCCGGTAGCGTCAATGCTATGGCACTTCAATAAGGAGAAATAGAATGGCTAGTATCAGAAGTAGATACGGCAAGCTGGTTGTAGATTTTTATTACATGGGTATACGCTGTCGGGAGACGACAAACCTGACAGACACACCAGCGAATCGTAAGAAGCTTGAGAAGGTGGCTGAGAAAATGAAAGCAGAAATCATCTTAGGACTGTTCAATTACGCTAAGTACTTTCCAAAAAGTGATAAAGCGGCACAGATGGTAGCGTTAAACGATCGCAAGGAATGCATTAGTACCGATACGCCCTCTTTTGAACAGTTTGCAGAATTATGGTTCTCTGAAAAAGAAATTGAATGGCGTGATACTTATAAGCGCAAAATAAAGGAGATTATCGATATGTACTTGATTGTTAAGTTTGGGACTAAGCCCATTCATCTCATAAAAAAAGACAGATGTATTAGCCTTCCGTTCATCGCTCGCCAAAGTAACGTACGGAAAAGCTAACAAACATCTGTCAGCGGCACGCATCAATTCGATCATGGTACCTTTAGGTATGATACTAAAAGAAGCGGCTAAACGCTATCAATTTGATAATCCCTATTACGATATCAATGCGCTCAAACAGCCTAAAACAGATATTCAACCATTCACACTGAATGAGGTTTGGACGTTTATCAATGGTGTGAGAGCAGACTATCGCAATTATTATCTGGTACGTTTTTTTCACAGGGATGCGTACGAGTGAGATTGATGGGTTGACGTGGGAGAACATTGACTTTAATCGACGTGAGATTGTGATCAAACAAGCTTATGTTAAAGGCAAAATTGTTCCTCCTAAAACTCAAGAATCTTACCGTGCGATTCAAATGTCACCTTGGGTCTACGATGCTCTGAAGGAACAGCAGGCCATCACTTATAAGCGATCTGATTATGTGTTTTGCGCACATACAGGTGAACCACTTGATTATAACAACGTGAATAAGCGTGTTTGGCACCCTACTCTTAAGATTTTAGGTCTGAAGAAGCGCAATGCTTATCAGACTCGTCATACCGCAGCAACACTATGGTTAGCTGCTGGCGAAAGTCCTGAGTGGATTGCCAGTCAAATGGGGCATTCTACAACCAAGATGCTGTTCAACACTTATAGCCGTTACGTACCGAACATGACTCGACAGGATGGTAGTGCATTTGAAGCATTGGTCAATCGCAGTCAGATTGCTCAGGTATCTACCGATAAGGGGCCTCACAATGAAAATGATTGATTACGATAAACTGCATGCGACGTTTAAACCTAGTGGCTATGTCAGTAATGGCGCAGATAATATTGCTAACTATCTCATTTGTGAGCTCTGTATTCAGTCAGGTAGTGGTTTGGCTCGTTTCTTAAATGTGGATAGTTGCTTTGATAATCATATGGCGCTGCGCATATGGGTTCAGAAGCGCTTAGATGCTAATCCTGACTATGTCGTTGATGAGATGCGTGGTCAGCTACAGAGTGCGCTTTACGGACTTTTACCACACACTGGCTATGGATACTAAGGAGGATATTATGAGTATGAACTTCGTCTTTGATTTAGCTCTAGAGGGTGCAGCAAAGCGTTTGTGCCATGCATATTGGTCCTATGTATCGCCCAGTAATTATATAGCGCATTTGGAACTGCTTTGTTATGACCACAACATGGAGCTTGATGCATTATTTGCTACGCTTGCAAAATGTCAGGTTTATTTAGATGACGTACACTGTGAGTACTGTGGTCGTCCCTATCAGTTAGATGTCCCAGCAGATGTACCTTATGCAAGACGTTTAGATTTTTGGTTTTGTGACGGGTGTATCAGTTTTTCTGGTGGACAGCTTGTCCTAGGTAGGTAAATCTTAAAATAGTTAGAATCAGAAAAACAAAAAAAGCCTCAGCTTAAAGTTGGGGCTTTTTCAGTTTAGTCAGTTCAGCTATATTTTAGCTAAAAATTTTATAAGATTATACTTTACAGACCACACTAGCTTCTTTCGCCTTATCATAGACCCCGTAAGCATCTAGTCCTAAAGACTCCACATCATCAAGATATTTCTTTGTACCTTTTTCAAGTGGGCCTTTCCAGTCTGGGTCATTGAGTGGGTCTAAGATATCGACAACTTCGTCTCCTTGGTCGATAGCTGCTTGTAACTGCGTTGAATAAGTCTTATCCCACATAGCCCCTACTTTCTTGCTAAGCGCCATACCTGAATTGTCATCAATAACTTGTTTCAAGTCCTCTGGCAGACCTTCATACTTAGCTTTATTCATAGTTACCATTAAAGCAGAACTATAAAATGGCATATTAGTGTGATACTTCGTCAACTCATTTAGTTTGAAAGTCTCCATAGCTTCCCATGGAAAGCTTAATCCATCAACTACACCACGCTGTAAAGAAGTATATATATCATTGGCAGGTAGCCCCACAGGAGAAGCTCCCATACTTTCAATGATGTCACCTGCAACTGCTGAAGGCCTACGAATACGCATACCTCTCATATCCTCAGGAGTTCTGATCAATTTGTTAGTACTGTGTAAGGTTCCAGGTCCTGTGGCAAACATAAAGAGCAAGTGTGAATCTTCATACTCGTCAGCAATCGTACCATTGTCATATAAGGTTTGCAGCATACAGCCTGTTTGTGTTGATGAGTTAGATAATCCTGGAAGCTCTGCAATCTGAGATAGTGGGAATCGACACTCGTATAACCTTGGACTTGAGAGCCAATATCAATCGTTCCTTTAACAGCAGACTCATAAGCTGTATCTGCTTTGCTAATAGTGGCTGAAGGGTATACTTCAACTTTGAGACGCCCACCCGAATCAGCTTCGATTTTTTTTGCCCAAGGTTCAAAAATCTCTTTATTAATATCAGATGTTGCAGGATAGAAATGTGAGAAACGTAAAACAGTGGCTTCTTCTGAGGAAGTCGTACCATTACTGGATTGGTTTGAACAACCTAAAAGGCTCATCGCGGCTAGCACACTTATCGAAAAAAATGGGTGCTAATTTCATTATCAATTCCTTTTGATAGTAGTCATAAGTTCATTAATTTAATTTATGTTTTTATAATATTTGACAGGTAAGTTAAATACGCCATTAGCAGTAGTTATAGATAACTAGGTCAATATATACTTAACGTACACCTAAACATTCATCTGAAATTAGCAACTAAAATGATATCTGTCAAATCATTTAATGACTATTCTCTAACGTTTGTGATAATGTAATACCTTACAAACATCGGCTAGTTAAGTATGCTAAAAAAATTCAGATATTGCTTACTTTTCTGGTACCTAGAATCTTTTAATACGTTTTTTTGCAGCTCACTGCTCTTGTGAAAAATGTATTGAAAGTAAAAATGTTAATAAGGTAAGTAGTTACCTAATACGCTTGAAAAGCATTGACGCTTTATAAGAGTCTAACCGATATAAAAGCACTCTTACTTTTGCATCGTTTGTTCTCAATAAGTGAGTATATATATACAAGGAAGAACAGAATGACAGGGATTGAATTTTATACTAATGGTCATATTGTCAGCGAAGCTGACAGCATGCGCCAAAAGCTAGGTGTTTTAGCAAAACAACATTCTGCCACCTCAGCCATCATTATTACAGATGCTGGTATCTCCGAATTAGGCTATGTCGATATCGCCCAGCAATCCTTACAGGAAGCAGGTGTTAATGTCGTTGTGTTCGATAATGTCGTTCCTGACCCACCTATTGAAATTGTTGAAAGCGCTATTGAGCTTGCAAGAGACAATCAATGTGACTTGATCATTGGCTTAGGGGGCGGAAGCTCTATCGATACAGCAAAGATTGTCGCCTTGTATCCAAACGACTTTCAGTCCGTTAATGATATTTTGGATAAAGATATTAGTGGTTTCAAAAAAACTACCACTATTTGCCATACCGACCACTGCTGGTACGGGCGCAGAGTCTACCTTTGTCTCCGTGATTACCGCAAAAAAATGGCAGTAAAAAAAGCCATTTATACTCCTAAAATCCTACCTGACGTCGCCATTTTAGATGCAACACTGACACTAAAATTACCACGTCATATCACTGCAGCAACCGCGCTTGATGCCATGGTGCATTGTATTGAGGCCTATACAAGTCGTACTAAAAAGAATCCTATTTCAGATGCATTAGCCCTAAAAGGCTTACAAATGCTTTGGAATAATTTTGAAAAAGTATTAAACAAAGGTAATGATATTGATGCTCGTGCCGATATGCTGTTAGGTTCCACACTGGCAGGCATTGCCTTCGTCAATGCCTCTGTAGCCGCTGTTCACGGGCTCTCCTATCCCCTTAGTATTAACTTCCACATTCCACATGGACATGCTAATGCACTCGTCATGTGCGGTGTTTTTACATTTAACTTATCAGAAGCTGCTCCTCTATACGCAGAGCTTGCTCGTGCTGTCATGCCTACTCAAACAGCTGGAATGACAGATTTAGACGCAGCGACTTCATTTATTAGTCAACTAAAAATGTTTTTGGAAAACAGTGGTCTTAAATACCGTTTGAGTGAATTGGATATTACAAAGAACGATATTCCTGCCCTAGCAGGCATAGTCATCAATACCTATGCACGACTAATCGCAACCAATCCCAAAGATATGACTTTAGAGGAAGTCACTGCAATATATGAAGAAATAGCCTGATAATAAATATTGTTTAAATAATTTTGTCTATCAATCAAGGAAGATGATTATGTCGAAATATGAATTAGAAGTTGTCGTTGATGGCTTTCACTATTTAGAAGGGCCTCGCTGGTATCAAAATGCGCTATGGTTTGTCGATTTCTATACTCAAGGCGTTTATCGAGTTAACGACGAAGGAGTAGCAGAGAAAATCATCCATGTTGAACAGCAACCTTCCGGTTTAGGATGGTTGCCTGATGGGCGTTTGCTGGTCGTATCGATGAAAGACCGCAAAGTCTTACGACTAGAAAATGATGGTAACTTGGTCATTCACGCTGATATTTGGGAGCATTGCGGTGGTCATGCAAATGACATGGTAGTTTCAGCTAATGGCAATGCCTATGTCGGTAACTTTGGTTTTGATTTGATGGGTGGCGCTGACCATGAAAACACAGGGCTTGTATTGGTTAAGCCTGATGGAAGCTCACAGGTTGTCGCTGAAGGATTGGCATTTCCAAATGGCATAGTTATCTCTGCAGATCAAAAAACATTGATCGTTAACGAGCTATTTGGTAATAAAATTACGCAGTTTGATATCAACGAAGATGGCAGCCTTGGAGAAAAGCGTGACTTTGCCAATTTTGGAGAATTAGGCGATGAGCCAAATCTTGGTCTACGTATAGAGAATGCTAGCATATTGCCTGATGGTCTCACGCTAGATGCCGAAGGTGCTGTTTGGATCGCAGATACCTTAAATCAGCGAGCTGTACGTATAGCAAAGGGTGGCGAGATTTTAGAAACTATCGATACTGCACCTGATGGTATCTTTGCGGTTACTCTTGGAGGACAAGATGGTAAAACACTGTTCATGTGCGCGGCTCCAGATTGGGATGAGACCTCCCGTAAGGCTGAAACTAAAGGACGTATGTTAGCTGTGCAAGTGAAAGTGGGGCATGCAGGTACGCCATAATTAAAAATCTTCTCAGAACTGAACTTAAAATAACCCGCATCAGGCGGGTTATTTTAGTTGATAGCTAGCTACTTTTTGAAGGTGGCTTTTATGCTAATTACGATAAAGGTGTTATGACTCACTCATTCAAATAAAGCTCAGCCATTCCATCAAGCCTTGCTTTTACCTCTTTCCAATTCGGCATGACTTGCGTTAATAAGCGCCAAAAGTTTTCGCTATGGTTGTGTTCAGCTATATGACACAGCTCATGTAGTAACACGTAATCAATGCACTCCTTTGGGGCTTTTGCTAAATGCGGATTGAGTATTAAATTACCTTTAGTTGAGCAGCTTCCCCACTGCTTTTTCATGGTCATTAATTTTATTGAAGGGCTATTTTTAACCCAAGAAGCCTTATATATCAAGGCTTCAAGCCTCTCTCTAGAGATCGACTTAAATTTATTTTTATACCATTCATCAATAAGACGTTTAACTAAGACAGCTCGTTCTTCAGCGTCCAACTCAGAATCACTTTGAGACAATTCCACGTTAAATTTACCGCGACTAAGCTTCACAGTGCTATGCATTACATCGGCCGTTTCTATACTGGTTATCACTTTTAACACGTAACGACGACCCAAATAAAACTGGGTTTCGCCGCTGACATAACGCTTGGGCAATACATGATCTTGTTGTTTGGCAAAATCCTGTAGCTTTGCCATATCCAGCGCGCACGCTTCATCATCGCATCGTGTATCACCTCATCGGTAGCATCGTTAGGTGCTGTGGCGACCACACGCTGATCAGGATGTACTTTAATGACTACTTTTCGAGGCTTAGCCTTTTTAGCAATCAGCTTGTCGCTTTCAGGCTTATTTATCTTTTCTTTATAAGTTGCTTCTTTACGCACGACTTCATAATCAATCTTATCTTGACCATAATAAAATACGCCATTCTCAGTCATTACCTACTACCCTCTTGCTGCTCTTAGGCTACTTATCTCTTGAAAGTCCAAGACGGGTAATCTTTAGCACTTCCTCAATGAGCTGTTGCGCTTTATCGATACCCAAATCCATAAATAACATCGGCAGCAATTTGACACTAATAGCATTTTCAATTTCTGCTGGGTTAATAGAATACTCAGCCACTGCTGTCTTAACAATATTATCAATCTCAAAGGCGTAAGCAACTAGCTTGTCGTTATCTAACTCTTTATCTATCAAGAAATCAGTATCAAATAAGTGCTTAAACAGACCAAAATACGCCTGAGCATGTTTGTTTAATTTACCACTATCATCAATAAACGCATTCGGCACATCAGCGACATCGCGGTCTTTAACGGCTTGCTCAAAATCAGCAAACATCATGTACTGCTTCACTGGTGCATCGAACATGGCTTTGGCATCCGCAATCGCTTGCTTAAGCAATTTAGAAAAATACTCTTGGGCATAAGGGTCATCAGCCAAATCCTGCTCAATCATCTTGGTCACCCGACCAGTGATTTTATCCGTTTGGTTACGGGCTTCATCATCGCTTAATTCTTCAGGCTTAACATCTTTACCTAAGTTGCCAACCAAGTATGCACCTTTTGCCTCACGAACCTCAAGTCCAGCGATATGCTTATCAAGTAAGCTTCGAATATCCGCTTCATACTCATCGTAATCGATGGTTTCATCAGCATCCTCGCGCACTTGCTTACGTAGATTAACAAAGGCTTTTAGATCGGCTTTGTAGCGATCACGCTTACTATCGAATGACTTATCTTCAAAGAAAGACGCTGATTGCAAGGCAATTTTCATAGCGTTAGAAAATGTGGTTAAAGCTGTATAAAAGTCATCACGCTCTTTAAGCTTGGTATCGACTACTCTGCCATCGATTTCCTGCATTTTTGGTGCAAGCACCTGTCTTAACGCTTGCCCATCCTGCTTATTCTTCACCGAAGAGAATATTGCCCACAGTTCGCTATGCAGTCTGGGTAGCTGCTTATACTCAGTATCCATCGCGTTATATAGACCTTTAAGGTCTTCGATATCGAAGCCACCTTGTGTACGCTCGGCTAAGTCTTGGTATTTCTCAATGGTGATATCCAGCTCTTTTAAGATGCCACGATAATCAATCAGATAACCAAAACGCTTTTTCTCATGCAAGCGGTTTACCCGTGCAATCGCCTGAATGAGGTTGTGCTGCTTTAAAGGCTTATCGATATATAGCACGGTGTTTTTTGGCTCATCAAAGCCCGTTAATAGCTTATCAACGACAATCATAATGTCAGGGCCATCATCCTGACTAAAGCCTTCTATGATGGCTTTGGTATATGCCTTTTCATCACCGCCATACTCTTTGGCGACATTGGCTTGCCACCAATTCTGGACAATGTCTTTCGACTCGCCATCGACGGTATCATGCCCCTCACGGGTATCAGGTGGTGACATGGCAACCACTGAGGTCACTTTGCCAATCTTATCTAACGCCATCTTATAGCGGATAGCTGAGGCTTTAGAGTCACAAGCCAACTGGCCTTTAAGGTGCTGCTGTTTAAAGTTTTGGAAATGATCAGAGATATCATGAGCGATCAGCTCAATACGACCTTCAACCTGATAGATTTGACCTTTTTGTGAGACTTACGTTTGAGGTCAGTTTTTTTTGATCATCAGTGAGCTTTTGAGTGATACGGTCAAACCAAGCGTCGATCGCTTGGTCATTGGTATTCAATTCAGGATACGCTCTTCGTATAACAGTGGCGTGACCGTTTTGTCTTTGACCGCTTGCTGCATGGTATAAGAGTGAATGATGCTGCCGAATTTGTTTTCGGTCTTATCATCCTTAAGTAATGGCGTACCCGTAAAGGCAATAAAAGCAGCGTTTGGCAGGCTTGCGCCATACGAATGTTGTTCTCACCGTTTTGGCTACGGTGACCTTCATCGACCATGACGATGATGTTTGGACTGTCGTTATAACATTCATCATACTTAACGGCTGAACCAAACTTATTAATAATGGAGAAAATAACGCGTTCATTACCGTGCCCGATTTGCTGCGCTAGACGGCGACCAGAGGTAGCCATGGCATCGGATTTATCACGATCGGATAATACACCACCAGATGCAAAGGTTTGACTAAGCTGAGTTTCCAGATCAACACGGTCAGTGACGACAATGACTCGGCACTTCGCGAGATCCTCTAACCAAATAAGCGCTTTGGAAAAGAACACCATCGTAAAGGACTTGCCGCTACCTGTGGTATGCCAAATGACACCGCCCTCACGACTGCCCTTCTCGTCAAAGGTACTGATACGTTCAATCAAGCTTTGATGCCAAAGACTTGCTGATAACGAGCAACAATTTTGCCAGCTTTTTTATCAAACAAGGTAAACATGCGTGTCATTTCAAGCAGACGCTGTGGCTGCAAAAGACTGATGATTAAGCGGTCTTGGTCGGTGACGACTAAATCACCGCCACCAATTAATGACTGATATTCCTCTTTGATAGAGACAGGACGATCACCAAACAAGTTATCAATCTGCTCATCACTGGGCGCTTGGTTTTTTTAAACGATGAAACTCAGGCTCAAATATTTCTTCTTCCACCCATTTTGCCCAAAACTTCCTAGGTGTACCGCAAGTAGCATACAGACCGTCATTACCATTAACCGCTAGCAATAACTGGCTATAGGCAAATAGGTTTGGAATAAACTTTGGCTTTTGATTGCGAATATGCTGGGACACCGCTTGGGCATTGGTCGATTGTCCCTCTCTACTCGAATCAGGGCGCTTGGCTTCGATCACTGCTAGCGGTAGACCGTTAACGAAGCAAACTATATCAGGAATGACATTACCTGTGCCCTCAGTATTCTGTACTACCATCTCTTCGGTAACGTGAAAACTATTATTATCAATATTGTTCCAATCTATCAGAGCGACGGTCTGCGAGGTTTTCTTACCATCGATGAACTCAGTCACGGTCACGCCATAAAGCATGGCGTTATAAAGCGCCTCGTTTGCTGCCTGTAAGCCTAGATTCATCGCTGGGTTTAGCTCATGCATGATCTTATCAATGGCGCTGTCTGATAAAGGATGCGCCTTACCTTCAAACGTAAAAGTTTGCTTGGCTAAAAATGCACGCATGATTGGCAATAATACAACTTGGTCAGTGGCCTTATTTGAAACCACTTTTGAGCGCATAGCACTGCTTTGACTAGGTGGAATAAACTCATAGCCCAGCGTAGTGAGCAAGGTTAAGGCAGGAATTTTTGAGCTGAATTCTTCTGCAAAGTTAATACTAGAATCGTTTTTGAACATTCTATCAATCTCTTTTATGAATTCTCTAAGCTACCAATATTATTCATCACACCAAGTTGTAGGAATAATTGTGCAAATGAAGGGTATAAGTCATCTAGATCTTGGATGAAATCTATATATTCAAATAATAGAGCTGAAGATATCTCTTCAGCATCATTAGATTGTCTCCATAGAAATGACAAACCTATCTGGTCTTCAAGGGCGCACACAAATTTACTAATTAGAGATTTTGACATAACCATCTCCGGCTTAAAATTACCACCCGAGATATTCCAAGAACGAATTACATCGGTAAACTGTAAACTGTTAAATTCAGGTCTATTATTTTTTTGTCCATTAAAACTCACTTCTATCTCTTTGTTGAGATCAGAATTGAGGCTACAGCTTTCTTCAGATAGCTTATCAAATACGTAATCTATGATAGTTTCAACTTCATCCTTTGCTTTAAAATTTTCGACTAATTTACATATTAGTTTTTTGAATATATTTATATCTGAAAATAAAACAGACTCAATACAATATCCTTCATGGCTATACGGTTTACAATTTTTCCCACGGATAAGTTGTTTGAGTCTTGAATCAATCTCTAAAGTAGAAAAATCTCTATCGAATATAACATGCCACTCTTTGCCTTTTAATAATGAAGATAGAGTACGCTTGTTATACTCTATTTTTTGTAGGATGTTATCTTTGCCTCTTAACGGGAAAAAAAAGCAACTTCTGATAAGCAGTTTATTTCATGATTAATCTGTCTAAGCTTGCTATTTAGAGCTTTAAGATATTCCTCATCATCAGCTCCCTCTACAAACGCTATGTGTTTAGCTTGGTTTAAATTTTCAAGTGATAGTATTACACCACCCAAAGACTTCTTAATGATATCAAAGCTACTTTTATTAATTGGTCTCAAATCACCTATACTTTTATTGTCTTCACTTAAAAAGAAAACTTCATTTTCACCAGCGTTTGTAACAAACTGATCATTATGGCTAATTATGAAAAATTGATTATGATCAATACATCTTAGATGAGCTAAAAGGTTCTTTTGAAGCTTGGAATGAATGTGCGAGTCTGGCTCATCAACTAGTAGCAATTTTAGAGGAGCGTCGATAAATTCGACAGTAGCTAATATCTCTACTATTTGTAAGAAGCCGCTACCTTGCAAATGCAGGTCATAAGGTTTAGAGCCATCAACAGAAACATCTAAGCAAACGTATTCATCTTTTTCCCTTCTAGTAGGTGAAGGTAGGGAAAACTTAACAATTTTCTCAGTGATCTCAGAAATACTTTCTTCTAAACCAGTAATAGATCTTCTTTTAGATATAATTTTATTTCTTAATACTTCATGAGAAGAGCCTTTCTGTATTTTTTTCTTAATTTGAGCCTCGTTATAATAAGGTTCAAATTGATGTACGCCCGACACAGGTCTAGTTTGATAAATAAATATAGCTTCATCTAAATATCTTCCAGTGCCACAGAAATCGTTGGCAAAACTAGTGAACTCCCTTTCTTCTACAGGCTGGACACGAAAAAAAGCATTTTCTATAGAGCTTGGACAAGTTATTTTGAAGCCTAAATTCCAAACCTGTGCTTCATTATCACTATTAGTTAATGAAATAGTAATCTCTGAACATTTTCCAAGTTCAGGATGTCTTGGATCGTAAAATAAATCTTCATCCTTAGTTATGCGTAGAAAATCTAAATCTTGGTAGTTCACGTATCGGTTCGTAGACCTTTTAACTTTATAAAATCCTTTTCTTGAACTCAAAATATAGGTTTGGTAACATTTTTCCCAAAGATGAATTGCTTCAAAAATAGTAGATTTTCCAGCACTATTTTCACCAATAATAATATTGAAATTAGCATTTGGATGTATCGTAATATCTTCAAATGTTTTAAAGTTCTTCAGGCTAATTTTACATATTCTTAACTTCATACATCTTCCCCATCAACCCTCACCCTAACCTTACCCGTCAACAATACCTGCATCAACGCCTTTTTCTCTTGCTGCAAATCAGCCAATTGCTGCTCAAGCAATTCAATTTCTTTATCGGCATTGGTTAATACCGTAGCGATTTTTTTGTTGTTCAAGGAGAGCTGGAACTTTAATTTTTATAGCTTTAATAATAGTGGCACTTAAATTGGGTTGTCCACCTTGAACTAGTAGCAATGCTTTCAACATTTCAACTTCAAGTAAATAAAACAAGAATAAGTTATGGAATTTTTCTTTTGGCTCTAATGCTAAAACTGCTTGATTTACAGTTGCACTATCTAACGTATTCAAAGCTACTTTACCTGCTGTCGCGCCATACATAGCAACAAGAATACTTCCATTTTTAACTATTTTTGCAGAAGAATTTTGAAGCCCTAGTTCTGTTATATATTCGTTTACAGAATCGACAAATCTATCGTTCAGTTTTCCAGAAGTAATCCAAGGAATGCTACCGTTGTAATACTCATCCTTTGTTCTAGAAGGTGTTCCACCTGAAAAACATTTTGAAGTAGAACCTATACTAACCTCTTCCCACTCACCCTCAAACCGCTGACCCAACCCATCAAGCAACCGCTTTTTACCTATCAGCAATTGCTGCATCAACGCTTTTTTTCTGCTGCGTACTATTCTCAATTAAACGCTCGGTCGTGCTAATCGCTTTATCCCAAGTGGATAGGATTTTGGCGATTTTTTTGTTGTTCTGGGAGAGGTGGTAGAGGAAGTACTAGGTCGCTAATATCACCTAGGTTAATCCTAGGTAATAAGCTAACAATTAACCTTAGAAACTGCTTTTTTTGCCAATGAATTATTCAATATATAAGTATAGTAATATTTATCAGCAATTTGTTCATTTAAGATAATCTTTGCAATAGCTGCATTACTATTACAAATCCCTTTTTCTCCAGTGTATACAACTGCCTTACCTAGAGCTGATCCTATTTTAGAAAAGAGGATAGTATCTTTTTCAACATAAGACTTATTTAATAACTTATGGACTTCTTCGGAAATATAGTAAGTATTTGTCCAGTCAATTGAACCCTCGTTAATCATCTCTGACTTCAAAAAAGGTACGCCATCACTTAAGAACGTAATTAATTTCGTAGTAGAGAAACTTCCAAAGTCACGAATTGGCTTACCGTAAACATCTTTGAAGTTAATATAGGACCAGTCTTCTGGGATTTTACCTACTAGCTTATTAGCAAGAACAGAGTTATTGTCCATAACCCAACTCCTTTAGAAACCCTGCCATCTCAGTCTCTAAACTTTCCAATTCAGCTTTTAACTCAAGACGCTCAGCACGCACCGCATCCAAATCAATCTCCGCCTCTTCTTCAAAGGTATCGACATAGCGCGGGATATTTAGGTTAAAGTCATTCTCTTTAATCTCATCAAAACTGGCTAGATAGGCGTATTTATCGACACTTTCCCGCGCCTTATAAGTCTCAATGACTTTAGCAATATTGCTATCTGTGAGCTGGTTTTGATTTTTACCTGATTTAAACTCATTGCTGGCATCGATAAACAACACCGTGTCATCGGTTTTGTTCTTTTTAAACAGTAATATCGCCGCTGGAATACCCGTCCCAAAGAACAGCTTTTCGGGCAGACCAATCACCGTATCGAGCAGATTTTCTTCGATGAGTTGCTGACGGATTTTACCTTCACTAGAGCTACGGAAAAGCACGCCATGCGGCACGACCACGCCCATACGGCCACCTTGTTTTGATGAAGAGGCAGGTTTCAGCGTTTCAATCATATGACTGATAAAGCATAGTCGCCCTTGGTCTTGGGCGGTACACCGCGATGGAAGCGACCATAGGGGTCGCTGCTGGCATCGTCATGTCCCCATTTATCCAGTGAAAACGGCGGGTTGGCCGTCACCACATCGAACTGTAATAAGTGCTTGCCGTCTTTGTCGAGTAGCAGTGGATTACGGATGGTATCGCCCCACTCGATACGGTGGTTGTCCTCACCGTGTAGGAACATATTCATTTTGGCCAGTGCCCATGTCGAGCCAATGGCTTCTTGACCGTATAGCGCATACTTCTTAGAATTTGAGTTTTTGCGTACCATGGCCCCGCACTTAATGAGCAGCGAACCCGAACCGCAGGCAGGATCACATATTTCATCACCTTCGACAGGCTCAAGGATAGTCGCTAGCAAATTCGACACTTCAGGCGGCGTATAGAACTCGCCAGCCGTCGCCCCACTACTAGCGGCAAAATGCTTGATTAAAAACTCATAAGCATTACCAATCACATCGAGGCTACCGACACGCTCAACGCTTAGATTAAGGATGTCTTTGCCAAAGTCTTCTAATAAGTGGCGTAGTAGCTCGTTCTTTTGCTTTTCTTGACCCAGTTTATCAGTGTTAAAACTGATATCTTGGAAGACGTTTTTGAGCTTAGTACCGTTGGCTTCTTCGATAACGTGTAGCGCCTCGTCAATACGTTGACCGTTGCCCGGCTGATGACGCTGCTCATACAAGTCCCAAAAGCTTGCGCCTTCAGGTAAGACAAAACGCTGCTTGGACATCATGGCGTGGATGAGCTCAGGGTTGTCGCCAAACTGCTCAACCAGCTTGTTGTACTCATCGCGGTAAACGTCAGACAAATATTTGAGGAACAGCATGGTTAAGATAAAGTCTTTATAGGTATCGGCGCTGATGACCCCGCGAAAGGTGTCACAGGCGTTCCAGACGGCTTTATTGATGTCGTCTTGATTGATTTTGCTAATATTATTAGTGGTACTGGCAGGCATTGGTTATTCCTTAACGCGCTGGAAAATTTCTGGTTGTTATAGTGGTGTAATGATAGCAGGGTATAAGATGGTTGGCAGATGTCATTGCTGAAAAATTCGATTATATCAATTGCATAAGGGTACTAAGCAGTATCGCACAGTGGGTTAATACTAAAATCGAGGTTAACTTTCATTTGATGATAAATAAATACGGCAAACAATGTCTCAATTGCTTGCCGTATCTATTAACGATAAGAATTAGTAAAACATCTGATATTTCCACTAAAACTGGTACAAGCTAATTAGCTCTAATTAAATCTATCAGCTTCTTTTATATTGTAGCCGAACTTCTTACCAGCCTTTTCCGTTTCTCCGTCATAGTTATGACATGCTTGTAAATATAGAATAGTGTTAGGATACTCTGCGCCTGGTATCCAACTATCCTCACCCACGCCAAGGGGTAAAATGTTACCTTCAATATTGGACTTATTTGCTAAATTGGGTCTCTTGAGAGAGCAATTGACATACATCGTATAAAACTCATGACCCCATGTAGTTTTTTTGCATCCCAACCTTTGTAACCACTTACTACTTTAAGCTTCAACTGTGTATATCCTGGTTTCTGTTTCACAATCTCAGACTTCATTATTCTTGTCACGGCACATGGATCATGATAACAAGATTCTGAAATAGCACCGTTTTGTATACCTTGTGGTTGAAATTAGTATTGGCAGCATTAGTATCAAATGTAAGCAGTCCTAGAGACAGTACTATTAAGCTTATTGAAGTCTTCATTAGTTCGATTCCATTAACTTTTACTTAAGGCTGAGGGACTTGGTCTTTATCGTAGTAATAATCCGATATTTGAAAATCTCTAATTACTTGGTTAGGTTTTAACGCTACAGGTTCGGGAGAGTGATTGTCACAAGTCACATCAAGAACTGTTGCACTACAGTGGCTATATAGTGCACCCACCTTTCTATATAGCCTTCAGGGTCATCGACATTGGTGCCTAGTCTATCTTTCGTCCATGAAAAGAATACGTAAGTGGCAGGTGCAGGTAACTTTATTTTATATTGTGGCGCACTATCTGGGACGTTGACAGAGTATGTTTTTCCTGAACTTAAGCTTCTTGCATAAACAGTCATTTCTGGTGTGTAGTCAGAGGGGTAGTAAGGCTTACCATAGATTGTTGCCATTCCAGTCCTAACTGCTGCAGTATTTTCTTGAGCCACAGATACAGTTGGTAGTGCTGCAGCCGCAATATCTAACTCTTCAGATGCCTCTGCTATGAGCGCACTCATGTCTTCGTAGCTTTCATCTGATGCAGATGCAAATACTGACAACCCAAGCAATAAACTTGAAATCAATACTCTATGAATAAGTTTATGTTTTAATAGCTGCATTATAGTTATTTCCCTTAAAAAAATGGACCTTTGATTGATAGAGTATGAATATCTTGTACACGGTATAGCTCTCTTTAAAACTCAACTACAACCAATAACGGCTAAAACGATATTTCTCATTTTTATTCCACTATTTATTTTTAGAAGCAAGGCTTATGTATTTGACCTGCTACCTATCGGCTATTTTTATAATCTTTAAATAACTTTATCAACTCTTTATAGGCTACTCTTAGCGGTTGCTCTTGAAATCTATATGAAAGCCTTCCATTATTAAACTTAGCTTCATTACTCAAAATGCCTTGCGTATTTAGTGAAGTAACTTCATCAATTAAAAAGCTCTGAGTTTCCCACAACATCGCTCGTAAATAGATATGATCTTCAGTCAAAACCATGCCATTGGTACCTGTAAAGATAAAGGCATCATCAAATATTAGTAATATCTTTTCATTCGATAATTCAAATTTGTCTTCTATAGCCTTCATTGATTCAGGTGAGAATTTAGCGTTGTCTTTAATCTTGTCGTGCGTATAGACACGCTCATTATTTTTGAAGTCATCAGATGCGTTTTTCTGAATATAAGCATAAAAACTATCATCACCATATAGCTGAGATCTACCTGCCTGCATTTGGGCTTTAATCATATCTTTAGAAGCATTAATTCTCTTAGATACATTAATCCTCTTATCAGATGTATTGCTAATACGATTTTTATTTGCTATCAGACTGAGTAAAGAAACTGCTAATAACTGATGACAATTAATAACTTCTTCGTTAGCTTCGTTGTCTAGCGTATCAGCCGCTAACTCACCTTGCGCTATATTTATTCCTGTATCGTTTGGCAATTGTGATGAGTTCTGTTCTGATGTAAGCGCATCGACCTCTACTGGAGTAATATTAGTATTGTTTATACTATCAAGCTGAGCATCAATATCTATAATAGATTCTGTGGTAAAAGCATCTAGGCTCGTTGAGCTTTCTGATATAGAAGCGACCGACTTACCAAAGCTGTCAGTAATATTAAAGCCGTTTTGATCAGGCGTAATGCTACCCATATTGAAATGATTAACATCCGTGACCTTTAAGCTCGCCCCATTTTGCTTAATAAACCAACAGTATCACCTTGACTGTCTGTTATTTTTAGACTGGCGCCATCGTTTTGTATATAGAGATTTTCAAGACTACTATCACCAATTCTAATTTGATTAAGATTATTATTAATAGCAGAGCTTGTACCATCTTCATATTGTATTTGTTGACTGTTTTGAAGCTGCTGAAAGAATCCGTTAACCGTAATGGCTGAGTTGGCGGTCAACATAGCAGTCGTAGCGACTGGCTCAGAAACAGAGACTTCTGTGCCA
The DNA here is from genome assembly GCF_000586435.1 of Psychrobacter sp. JCM 18901. Classification (GTDB taxonomy): domain Bacteria; phylum Pseudomonadota; class Gammaproteobacteria; order Pseudomonadales; family Moraxellaceae; genus Psychrobacter. The sequence continues at coordinate 60,334 of NZ_BAWH01000006.1, read as the reverse complement.
AAAGCACCTTTATAGATAGGCTCTCTTTCATAAACGCCACATCATTTGGCATTGGTTTTGCGGCGGCGGCAGCTTCCCCTGCGACAGCCTCTCCTGAGCCTACCCCTTCTGAAAAGTCCGCACCTATGTTTAATTTCAAAAAAGGTAAGACGATTGAGATGATAAGGATAGGAGCTTCAGACATAATCTCAAGAGCTTTCTGAACGGTATAGCCACGATTATCTACAAAACTTTTTAAAATTATCGGAAAGAGAACGACAGGAATGATTACACCAACTGCTGGGGTAGATTCTACTGCTCCATTTGCCATCATCCTATAGGGAAAAAGTAGATAAACAATCCAGCCATTACCAAGCCGAAGTGCTGAAACAGATATCCAAGACGTTTTATAAAAAAAGTATAATAGCACTGGAATATATATAATTAATAGAAGAGGAATAGCCATAGCCGCTATTCCCAATAATAATAAAATACCGATAACTTGAAAATTACGAATGATAACCTTGAATAAAGCTGCCACTCCTAATAATAAAAGACCAATAATACCGATCATAGGCTGCACTGAGCCGACTAATAACAGTAAAGAGTAGATGCCTACTGCCACCCAAAACGGAGTTTGCTGAATAGCTTTTGGTATTATTTCAGAATTATCAATAGGGGTAATAAGGCTGGAAAATTCTTGAGTCACTATCTACTTCCTTGAGGAATGCTAGTCTATTGAATAGCTATTATTTTTTGGTATATTTTCAAAGCAATTTTTGTGCCAATATATTTACTTTCATAATGTGATTTTACCCATTAAATTATGGTAGTAAGAACCAACCTGTCTAGCTATCCCCTCTAGTCTCACTTATATGAGCAATCGCCAAAATTAATCATTGTAACTTGGCTATTAGTAACAGAACTTAAAAAAAGATGCTTTATGCCATCATCGATTTAGGTGTAGGATTTTAGCAGGATAATTAAACATTTATCCATTAATATCTTTACAGTATAAAAAATAAACTTGAGTAAAATTTTAATCAAAGTATCAGTTTTTCTATCCTCTCCTCTCCTAAACACCCTTAAACTCTTAATAGTAAGACTTTTAGTCTTTACTTATTATCTACTGCTGCCTAAAACATTCCTGTTCAGCATCCTATGTTGTTCTAGCATTTATATATATCGTAATTAGACCAATATTCGATATATATAAATGCTAGAACAACATAATCTTCTTAACGCTTTAAGCATACATGTCGTATGTATAACAAAGTCTTACTCTTGAGAATAAATCGCTGAGGCTATCTAATGACTATTAAGCTTTAATAGTTGATATTTGTTTATATCTCTGTTAGATTTTAACTCGATACATAATGTATCGTTTTATATATAACTGTATTTAAACAATGGCAAACCTTTCAGTGTTTGCACATCACATTATTATAGCAGTTGTATTAATCGTATTTCATTTATGCTAAGGATAGCAATTATGAACAACCATTCAATCAGTTCACTCTTATAAGCCAAACCTCTTCAGGCACCGATCAAATAGTATTAACTTAAGCTATAAAGCCCTAGTGGTGTGTTTTTAATGTATGAGTACGCTTTGATATAGACAACAAATCGAGTCGTATACATCGTTGTAAATATGCTGGGCATTAACCCTAATGCTCTATCTACGAAATGGTTAGCTATCAGTGATCCTTTACGCTATGGCGTAAAGCACTTTCATTTATTCGTTACTCACTACGACATATTCCCGTCTAAATAGCAACTACGAAGAAGATCCTAGAAATTTTTATCACATAATAACCAGACTAAATTCTGTTTATCAGAAGCATTATCCTATTCACAAAGTATAATTTTACAGCGTATTTTTCCATGGAAGGAAATTGAAATTATGAGCATTTTTGCTATTTTTTTTGTCTTTATCACTCTTAATATATTTTGCCTATAGAGGTGTCAGCGTATTAGTCTTAGCGCCCTTACTCGCTATTTTAGCTGTTGTTTTAAGTGGTAATAGTAGTCAAACCATGGGGATTTATACTGAAGTATTCATGCAGGGGCTTGGCGGATTTGCTGTGAAATATTTCCCGCTATTTATCTTAGGTGCTATTTTCGGCAAGTTGATGGAAGATTCTGGTTATGCCTATAGCATCGCTCGCAACATCGTGGATAAACTGGGAGATAAACATGCTTTGTTAGCCGTCGTCTTAGCCTGTTCAATCTTGACTTATGGAGGTGTATCAGCCTTTGTCGTTACTTTCGCAATATATCCCATTGCTGCCGCCTTATTTAAGCAGACGAACATACCTAAAAGACTAATACCTGGAGCCATTTGTATTGGCGCTCTAACCTTGACCATGACAGCATTGCCAGGTTCACCTGCCATTCATAATGTTATACCGATGCCTTATTTTGAGACCGATGCATTTGCAGCTCCTGGTTTAGGCATTATTGCCTCGATAGTTATGCTAGGCGGAGGTATGTTGTGGATGAATCGCCAAACGCGTATTGCAAGTGCAAATAATGAAGGTTATGGAAATCATACGTTAAATGAAAAAGAGCCTCATTCAGGTATCGACATACCCAATTTTTGGCTCGCATTATCGCCTATTCTCATTGTGATAATAGGCAACTATGCTTTTTCAAAAATTATAATACCGTTATGGAACAACAGTTACTTAGCTGACGAAAAATTTGGTGGCGTAGCCTTGAGCTCAGTTATTGGTATATGGGCCATTATTTTATCGTTGTTTTTAGCTTGTGTGTTTGTTATTGCTTCGAGTTTCAAAAGAATAGATAGTGTGGCAGAAAGTTTAAACAAAGGTGCTACCGGATCTTTACTGCCTATTTTTAATACAGCTTCAGAAGTAGGCTATGGCTCCGTGATTGCAACTCTTGCAGGTTTCGCTATTATTAAACAGTCTCTTATGGAAATTGCGCCTGGCAACCCCCTCATATCAGAAGCCATTATGATTAACGTTCTGGCAGGTATTACTGGATCAGCTTCAGGTGGTTTGGGTATAGCGTTGGAAATCATGGGTGCAAGCTATATGCAATTGGCAGAACAATATAACATTGACCCTGAATTAATGCATCGTATTGCTTCTTTGGCTTCCGGCGGTTTGGATTCACTACCACATAATGGGGCAATAATAACAATGCTAACTATTTGTGGTTTGACTCATAGAGAGTCCTATAAAGATATATTTGCGACTGCTGTGGTCATTCCATTAATTGCTCTCACTCTAGTCATCATACTCGGTACTATGTTTGGTTCTTTTTAGAAAGATGTGATTTCCTGTCTATGTAGCTATGGACGTTTGTCATACATTCTTAGCTACAACTGCTTTTTCCGATAAAGCTCTATCAATAAGCAATAGCACGCACTATCACTTGATAGCTGGCAAATAGCATCACAAAATCTAAAACTGCATGTTGCCTTAAAGCAATACGAAACGCTTTTCTTATCAATTTTAATGAAACCTCCTAGCTTTCTTATCTCGTCATAAACACCCTCTAAATTCTTAACATTGAGATTTTCGGTCTATGAACAGAATTGTCATCAGTTTTGTCTACAAAAGCTCAGAAGCATAGTAAGACGTCATCAGCTGTCGCTTAATTTAAGTTTTTGCCTCAAAACCTCACAAATTGGCTTTCAATTGTTTGCTAATACTCGTAAGTTATTAGTGGAGGTCAATACACGGGATACAACGACCAAGTCATCAACTCAATATCTTAGTGGGAAAGATATGAAATCACTGTCGATCGCTAAGCTACAAACACTCAATGTGCTTGTATATCCAGAAATCATTAGTCTGTTTGATATTTATACCTGCCATATCAGACCACTTCTGAATAGCCATGCTATCGAACTTGAGCAAAGTAATGCTTGCTCAAAACTTACCTGCTTTATAAAAGAGGAAGAAAAGTGGTTCTTGCTCAATAACTTTGAGCTATTTCATATAGTAAAAAGTCCTTATATTGATTTTGATGTATTAAGAAAAGAAGTAGCCGTGAAATATATATCACAGAATCAGTTTGATTTTGACATTATTTTTTTACGAGCTCATTGATCTCATTGCAAAATACAACAAAAAAATAGATATCAAGCTCATTTACTCGCAGCTAAGCGAGGTCTTGGATCAAGAGATAAACCAAAAATTATTTGGCAAAAATATTTTTGCTATTACTACATTTTGTCGGCTTATAAACATAAGTGAGCAAACTTATTACAAGCGACCTTCTGAGGCTGTTTTATGACTGAGAATGATGATACCTCTCCCAATGAAGAACACTGGCTGTCGGCACAGACCATTGCTCATATAAAGAATAATAAAGCACTTGTTTACCCAGAATCTGTCTTAAAGGTTATCTCTACCATTATTGCTACAGTAGATGGTAGTTATGAACGAGATGACAATGCGATTGAGTATTTATCAGAAACTGTCATACAAACACTACAAAAAAAGGCCAGTTGACGATCAGTATATGCAAATTAATCGTAAGGATTTGGCACAAAAACCATTGATGATGCAACTGCTTATCCTAATGCAAGATATCGTCATTAAACGGCAGTTAGGTCAAGCAGTGCAACAACTAGTTTGGTTATCCATAGCGATGCACACAGCAGCTCTACTTATCGTTCACAATAGAAAAACTGATACTAAAGATATACTGATGCAGTTCAAACAGGCTCAGTTTTCATCATCTTCTAGACGAACATGGATTTGGCGTGAACTACCCGATTTACCTCAGATGGCCATAAGTGTAGAGTACATATCTACCACCCTCAATGATCTATTAAAGCAGAAAAAAAGTGAGAAAGTAAAGAAAGATGAATCTGATGAAAAAGCCAAACTGAGCCAAATAGAAAAAAATAACGACCGCATATCGAAATGCGCATGTGTTACGCAAGCCTAGACCCAAGTATAAGAAGCCGCCTAAACATATTAAAATTATAGCCATCAACTTAGCAGACAACACATCGAGATTGCCCTTAGACTCTACTGCAACGAGTCACAACTGGAATACTACTACACTCAGTAATGATGCATGGGGTTACACACGTGATGATATAGAACACAGCGCTATCGCCATAGATCTTGCATTTTTAGAAGCTAATACTGAAAGCTATGAAGGGTTAACCACCAGCTTTGAAGAGCGTATTGACCACTATGAGGAACCCTATGTTAGCTATGGCGAATATCCAAACCCGTTAATCAAACACTCTATACCGCTCCAAACTATAGATTTATCGCTACAGCAAAACTACATGTCTCAGCGCAATCTAGCGCTTAACTCTAACACGCGCTTACTGTCCCTTGCCGGCTACCAAGCGTTATTTGCTGCACTCAATCAAGACGCAAGCACCTTACCAGAATCAGAGACTGATAAAACCTGTGCGGGTATTTTACTGTTATCTATGATTACCGGGCTGCCAGTTAAGTCCTTACTAATACCCGGCTATATCAGTCATTCTAGTATTTTCAATCTTGAAGGCAAAAAGTATTACATTAAACACAGGTTAGGTATTACTAAAAGGTCCACAAGCCAAACATTGCCCGTAAAGAATTATGAAAATACTTTTGATACCATCAAAGTTCCACTGCCATTGTGGCTGATAGATGATTTACTTGCTTGCGAGTTGCCATTAAAAGAAGATTTTACGGCTTATCTTGCCGTCTTACGTAGCAGCCTTGGATTGCCTTACCTGTCCGTCAATCGTATAGAGACTGCACTACATGTCGTGCTCTCTCGCTATACGCCTGATTGTCATGCGCATATCGCTGATATCATCTGTCGTACGCCTGCGCCCCATGCTCCTGCGATGTACTATAGTAGCCACACCAGCGAAGCACTTATGGCTCACTATAAATCAGCACTGGGTATATTTAATAGCAACAGTGATTTTGACTTAACTTATATCACTCCTTGGCATAAATATACGGTGGGCTCAGCGTTTGCGTTGAAGATTGAAACAGTTTGCGACATCATAAATGAGATGAAGTACTGGACCGATCAAAGTTCAAACGATGAGGAGCACTTTAACAGAACCAGTATTTTTGTATGGTTTGTCTTTTGCCTTTTAACCGGCGTGCGACCGAACAACGGCCTTGGCAAGATGTACGATATCGATCTTGATATGGGTTGGCTGCTCATCAATGACAAGCCTGTTAAGAAAGTTAAAAGTGATCGTCTCATTCCGCTATGCCCCACACTTATACGCCATCTAACAGACTATAGAGCGTATTTGATTAATTATCAGGCAAAGCACCAAGGTCATCATGACATCAGCGCTATCGTTGACAATATCCGTTTGGGTAATGATGAAGCACTATTAAAGCTGTTGTATGAGCGAGCTCCTACTGCTAACTCCCCTACTCTTAAAGACATTAAGCGTGGCGATGCTTATCATATGACCAAGCACATCATTGACGCCAATCCCTACTGGACACGCCACTTTGTTCGTACGCAGCTTGAAAAGCTTGGCGTTTCCTTATCGCTGATTAACACGGTTATTGGTCATGAAAAAGCTCGTCAAGAAGTATTGGGACGTTTCTCATCAAGTAGTAAAGCAGATATTAAGCGTGTAGCGTCCGTGTTTGAACAGATCGCAGCACAGCTTGGGTTATCAGATATCATAATCAACCATTACCCTAATTCAAATCATGTTGGCACAAGCACTGCAGAGGTTGACCATGCTAATAAATGAAATACAGCTGCCAAAAATTATTGATGACTTAGCAAAGTTTGATGGTAGGAAAAAGCGCTACGTGCCTTACCCATCTATACTCAAAGACAGTGACACGGCAAGGACACGTGAGATACAGCTACTCGCCGACTTACAAACCGAATGGGAGTCGTTGAAAAGGATTCATCCTGGAAGTATCGGATTCATAAAGTCTTTCAATAAATACTATCAACAAGCGCTTTGGCCCAATGAACGCATCTTTTCATTTTCGCCAAGCTCTAGCGATTATTTCGATTTGTCATGGCTATCTTGGAGTCAATCTTTGAGCCAGTTTCAGATAGAGCTTTATAGACAATTGGAACCATTGTCTCGAGAGGGTTTTGATGAGTTTCAGTCAATCATTGAAAACAAAATTGCAAAAGCTTACGAGTCATCTAGAACACTCAAACATGTCTGGCAAGTCGTCGTTAAGTTCGTTGACTATCAAAATAAGTACCATATGCTTGCTGAGCATCACTATCCTAAGATAATCGCGCCACAGCCTACTAAAATTAATCCACTAATTACAAATACAGCTTGGTTAAAAGACGGTAAGGCGCTGGTCAAAATTATTCGCGCAGTAGAGCATAATTGGGAGCAAACAGCGACTATAGCCAAGATCAGATTATAGGCTGGCTGATATTCTCAGGAATTGTATATGGTGGCATCAACGAGGTACAAATGCTTCAAGGCTGGCTTATCTCATTGCTCACCAAAGAGTATCAGCCATTCATCAAAGAAAGGATAATGGTCTCGCCGCGCTTTGTACAAAAGCGCTTTGGTAATGAGCGAGAAGAAGAAAGTGACAAGCTTTACAACACCAAGCAAATCGTTGTAGATATGGTCAGTCAGTGTTGGCTGATGCATTATCATACAAAAAGTAGTCAAGTAGAGTTTGAACCTATCATTGCCAAGCTGTCAGAAGATAAGATAAAACAATACTTGGCTGTGGCTTTGTCTGACGTGATCAAGCCTTTGGGTATTAAGCCACTTCCCTTTTCAAGGTTTTTATATTACGCCAGTTACTACTGGGAGGAGCTGGAGGGCGCTGATATTGATCATGCTTCAGTTGGGGTGCTGCGAGGTATGCATAACACGGCTGGACTGAGCACGCAGGACTTTGGTCGTTTTTGAACCAAAAACATCAGCATAAAGAGGAGCCGTATGTTCTAGAACATATTTTGACGCTGTCTATCAGCAAAAACTCTGTTAATCAAAACGAGACATCTAGTAGTAGTTCTACCAAAAAGATAGAGGTTAGAAAGTCTGATTTAATTATGAACCTGACTAAAGACTTCAAAATGGATAAAAAAACAGAAAAAGAAAAAAAACCAGCAAAAAGCCACCTACTCTTATCGAAAGAGTACAAAAACGTTATAAGCAATACGATGATTTAAGTGAAAAGATTTTATTAGATTGGGTACTCAGTTTGCTAAGCCGAGAAGCACCACCGAACAACGTAACTATTTTGAAATATATTAAAACCATAGGCTATGAGTGGTTGTATTTCACAAAAGCGCAGCCGCTTGATATTTGGTCAGAGGAAGAGTTTGAAGAGCTCTATGAAGACATCTTAGAATACAAAGCTGTCGTACGAAACAATACTGACATTGGATATTCTGCCAATTTATTAAAGAGTATGCACAATTTTGCTAAGAGCAAATACAACCTTCCCTCCGTGAACTTTCAACACGCCAAAAATGGTCGGCGTGTACGTGCGGAGCTGATATCACCGCAAGCGTACCAAGCCATTATTACGCAGATACTGGGTTCTGTAGATATATTGGAGCGGGAGATGTTCGCGCTTTTATTTATCTTAGTCTATCGTACTGGGATGCGCAAAAAAGAGCTGTTAGGACTTAAGTATAATGACATCGAAGGTCTAAAGGCAGCCACACCCTCAGTGGTGATCAGCCCAATAGCTATCGTCCAACTAAGACTCAAAGTAGTATTCGCCGCGTTCCCTTATTTGCCCTCCTAAAGCCTAATGAACTGAGTTTTTTTATTAACTTTGTGCAAAGTAATATCGGCGGCAATTCAAACAAATTTATCTTTACCTTATCATCGGATCAGCGCCCTATTGATGACCATGTTCCGTTAAAATTACTCAAACGAATCTTAAAAGACATATCGGTAGATGATAATGTTACAGACCATACTTTTCATGGGTTTAGGCATACGGCAGTGAGTAACCTATCTCTGGTGCTAGTAGGCCATTCAGATCTCGTAGAAGCCCTTACCGATTATGACGAAAGCGATGTACTTCGCATTAAACAAGGCATACTCGGAGAGCATATTAATGCACAAGATCGCTGGTATGCTCTCTCAGGTATTATGGGACACTTATCGCCTGAGCGGAGCTTTGAGTATTACAACCACTTTGCCACACTGATGGCGACCTATGCGCTTAGTAAAGCAGATATAACATTGCCAGAGCGGACGCTGTATAACGTAACAGGTTTTACGAACAAAAAGCTTAAGGAAAATAATGCGACTGTTCGTAATAGTAGCGTCAGCATACCTAGTATCCGTACACTTTTATTTAAAAATATTATAGAAGGCAAACGCAAGTCACCTAAATTTACGATAGAGAACTGTGATAAGCAATTTCTCTTGAGTACCAATACGCTAGCCGCTGATGAATTGTTTGGTCGTTATGGTCTAAACCGAGTTCAACTGCTACTACAGACCTATGATAAAGAGATGCCATTAAGTAAGGCAGCCCAGTTAGCAAATATTTCTATTCACGATGCAAAGGTTCTAATAGAACGTGCCAGCGAGATTATCGACATCACTACCAAACGCGGCAAACCTCGCTTTGTTAAGCTATCAGATTCAAATACCCCTGTACTGAGTCCACTGAACATTCAATACCAAAGTGACTTAAGATTGCTATCGCTTTTGTTAAGTAATGCTTACCGTCTACGAGAAAAGTCAGGGACTGACTGGACTTGGTTTATTGAGATATGTCGTGAAAAACTGTCTAATAGCCGAGCATACCTACCATTTAGAAAAGAAGATGAGAAGGAGTTGCAGCGGTTCATTGGTATTGCTGAGAAACTGCTGCCTTTGAAACGTTGGCTGGTGAGTAGCAACGAAGATTTATTGATGAAAACTATGTCATCTACTGACTATCAAGATATTAAGCAGCAATCTAATGATTCGAAAAATGCTCTCCATATCGGTATTGCTAGCCGAGATCCTAGAGATCAAACGAATAGGTGGCAATACTCACCGCTACTACGGTTTTTTGTGCATATGATGCTAATCACAGATGAGAAACTATCTATTGTGAGTTGATTTTTCTAAATTATTCACAGATTTTTTTAGATGCAAGCCCGATGTAAGTCATTATAAGAACTATAATATGCTTGAAAATCTAATCAACATATATATCCCCATACCAACCATCATGATGTTTTCAGTCAAAGACACAAAACCAAGCGGTACATTTGAGTTACCACCAACGCAGGCACATTTTAACTCACGCTTGTCTATGTAGACGGCCTTAAATACTGAGAGGCCATTGATACCGCCTATAAATATAGCAACCACAGACGCTACTACACTTAGCCATGCGACATCTGCTAACATGGCAATACCTACAAACGCCTCGGCGAAAGGATAAACGTAGGCGTAACGGACCACCTTACGTGCTAACAAATCATATCCCAAAAATTGATTGGTAAAGCTCTCCAAGTCTTGCAACTTTTGAATAGCAAGCACGATCATGGATAAGGCAACAAACCAGATGATAGTTTGTACCGAAAACAATGTGCTGCTAAAACCCCAAGTGAGTGAAATACTAGCGAGTGCTGTGGTTGCGAATATCGCGATCACTGGCGTGTAGCTCATCTCAGTACTTTCAGAAACCTCTTTGCCAAAAAAAGGCTTGCAGATCATCATACCCGCCTATGCGCTCACCATCGATAAAAATTTGCGGCGTAGTTTTAACATTGAGCTTGTCTTTAAGTGCTTGAGTTTCAGCATCATTCGTCAAATGCTTGTCCTCGACCTGATAACCATTACGCTCTAAAAGATCGAGTGCTTTTAAACCAAATGGACAAACATGATCAGGTTTGACCATGCGATAAACCACGGCTGTTTTCATAATACACACTCCTATCTAACATATAGATCCTATCTTTTAAACCTTTTACGCTTCATTCAAGCTCTTCAATCAACTGCTGCATTTCATCAATTTCGCGCTTTTGTGCTTTTATAATGTCGTCGGCAAGCTGCTGCACACGCGGATCTTCAATATCAGCACGACTACTAGTGAGAATAGCAATCGAGTGATGCGGTATCATGGCCTGCATCCAATCGACTTGATCGACAGTTGCTTGAGATCTAACGCCCCAAATACCAACAGCAAACATCAACACGCTCAGACCATAGATCATCAAATTGACCTTGGTCTTCTTATACATATTAGTCATAAATGCCAACATGACCACTGCCATACCAGCACCCATGTAGAGCGCCATATAAGCTCGGGTTTCACTAAAATAAATATGACCCCATTCATAAGTGTTGAAATACATCATGATGTACATCACAATCGTAGACGTTAGAATCATCAGAGTGAACTTTACATAAGGGTTCATGCCCTGTTGATGATTCATGTTGTTTTGATCTGAAGCATTCATAGTATATCTCCTATTATTTTAATAATATTAAAACCAGAACTTAACCCCCGCAGTTAAACTACTGCTATCAACCGATTCATTATGTTGACGTCGTTGACCACGAGCCTTGCCAAGCGCTGTCTCATAACTCACACCGATGTAAGGCGCGAGTTGGCGACTGAATGTCTCATAAGTAAGCCTAACTTCCGTTTCCATCTCATTAAAGCCCTTGGTAATGTCATTATCATGGTCATCTTTACTAAAGGCAGTCAACCCCACCTCCGGTATAACTACCCAATGCTGATCCAAACGCCACTCGTATTCTGCACCTAAATCAAGACGAAGTTGACCATCGGTATATAAGTACGCCCTAGCGTCCGTTTCGATGAAATACGGCGCGGTACCGACAATACCTGCAATCACTGCAGATTTGTCGTTTTCAGTATCGTAAGCGACACCGGCCTCACCGTTCCAAAAAATACTCAGTGGTTTCCAATAAGCGAGCGAGCTCAAACTATCGATTTCTTTATCATCTTTAGTCTGAGCACTACCTTCAGTGCGTAGCCTTACACGATTACTATCCGTACCGTACCAGCCCGTTGCTTCGAAGTTGATTTGATCGTCATCAAACTGATAGCCCAAGTCGTCTACTGACACTCCCCATAATAGCATGCTGCCCATCATCATTGGCTTACCATACTGCCCGTAGGGAACCCCATTTGAATAGTCTGGACTACGAGCATCAGCCGGTGGTTCACCGCCTTGCATACCAGACATGTCCATACTGCTGTGATCCATACCAGACATGTCCATACCGCTGTGATCCATATCAGACATATCCATACTACTGTGATCCATATCAGACATATCCATACTGCTGTGATCCATATCAGACATGTCCATACCGCTGTGATCCATGATGGGCATCTCAGCAGCATTTGCTAAAGGTAACGTTAATAACATCAAAGATGACATGCCAATAAACGGTAGACTTACTTTATAAATTTTCATAATAAGGCTCATATTCGAAGGTTTATTAAACGACGGCCACTTCTCTGAACATACCGGCTTCCATGTGATACAGCAGATGACAATGCCATGCCCATCGTCCAGCTTCTCCTGTCACATCGAAGCTAATCTTTTGCGCTGGCTGTACCATAATAGTATGCTTGCGCACCTGAAACTCGCCGTTAGGCATACGTAAATCACTCCACATCCCATGTAGATGCATCGGATGATTCATCATCGTGTCATTAACCAAGGTAATACGTACGCGCTCACCCGGCTTAATATTCACTGGTGTCGCGTCACTAAATTTGACCCCATCGAACGCCCAAATATAGCGCTCCATGTTACCGGTTAAATGTAGTTCTATCTCTCGGGTAGGTTTGCGCTGCTCCGCAAATATTGCCTCATCGACAGAGCGCAGCTGACTATAATTCAATACCTCTCTATTAACATTGCGCAGGTTGATACCGGGATCATCAAGGTTCATACGTGGACTGTCCACACGCATATCACTCTTAAAATCGTATTCTGTTTTGGCATGACGGGCTTTATAACCATCAGCACCCATAGCGCCCATCATATCTGCATTGTGAGCCATTCAACTTTGTCCATAGCAGGTATCGCAGCACGAGCGCCTTCTTTAGTTGCAAGTGTTGCTGCAACATAGCCTGAACGGTCTATGTTTTGGGCAAATATGGTATGGGCATCTTTGGTCGGGGTAACGATGACATCATAAGTCTCAGCCACACCAATACGAAAATCATCAATCGCAACTGGTGCGACATCGATACCATCGGTTGCCACCACAGTCATTTTGAGACCGGGTATGCGTACATCAAAGATAGTTTGCGCTGAGGCATTGATGAAGCGTAATTTAACGCGCTGTCCTGCTTTGACGATTTGCGCCCAATTAGCTGCGGTCGTTTTGCCATTGATAAGGTAGGTAAATGTGTTTTCACCCGACAAGTCCGTAAAATCAGTGGGCATCATGCGCATCTGATTCCACATTTTGCGCTTATCAAACGCGGTTTTCATATCCGTTTCGGCAATATCAGCAAGCAGTTTTTTGAAGTCTGGTAGATGGTAGTTGTCAAAGTCGGCGCGCTGTTTGAGCAGCTTCAAGAGATTATGCGGGTTGCGGCTGGTCCAATCACTAAGCACGATCACATGGTCTTCGTCGATAGGATGACGCTCACGCCCTTTAGGTTCAATCACAATGGCACCCAGCATACCGGTTTGTTCTTGGAACCCACTGTGTGAGTGATACCAATAAGTGCCTGATTGTTTTAATTTGAATTTATAAGTAAAGGTGCTATGCGCAGGAATGCCCTCAAAGCTAATTCCAGGTACACCATCCATTTCAAACGGCACCAGCAACCCATGCCAATGAATAGATGTTGATTCATCCATCTGATTATGAACACGTATCACCACCGTATCACCTTCACGCATCTTTAGCGTTGGTGCTGGCAGTGAATCATTGATGAGCGTTGCCATGCTCTTTTTACCGTTCACAATAGCAGACTGTTTACTGACGTATAAATCAAACTCTTTGCCTGTCAATACAGGTACTTTATGAGTGTTTTGATCACTATTAATGGTGGCCGCCTGACTGCTCGAGCGATTCGAATGTCCCAATGCGCTACTGGCAATGGTCGGTATCAAGGAAGCACCAAGGACAGCAGAAGATCCAGTCAAAAAACGTCGGCGGTTCAATATGTTCTGTTTATTCATAATGATGACCTAATTTAATTTGCGAGATGGTGGTTAAGCTTTTGGCTGTTATATTTTTTTATATTTAACGAATAATTTAATCACAGTTGCTGCTGAGGAGACTCAATATCCGCATAAACTTCTGTGGTGCCATCTTTATTAAGTTGCATTACCTTGTAAGGCATAAACTTACCTTCATACTCCATACCGGGGCTACCAACAGGCATACTTGGTACAGCAAGTCCAATGGCTTGTGCAGGAGTATTTGCTAAGAACTGTGCCATGTATTTTGCAGGAACATGTCCTTCAAAAACAAAGCCATCGGTGGTAACGGTGGTATGACAAGAACGCATCTGCTGCGGTACGCTATAGCGTTCTTTGAATAAAGACAAATCTTCAACATCGTGTGCGGTTGCGCTTAATCCATTATCTTCTGCATAGCTTACCCATTCTTTGCAACACCCACAGTTGGCATCTTTATAAACCGTCGCTGAAACATTCTTAAGTAGGTCTGATTGGTTGACTACAGGCGTCGTAACCGCTGTAGATTCAGCTTGTGTTTCTGTCACCTGATTGGTTGATGTGGCAACAGTTGGCTCAGGTTGTACGGGTTTTGAATCAGAAGTGCCCGTATTTGATTGGCTACAAGCCGCTAGTAACAGTGAAGATGTCATCATCACTAAAAGCGTACGACCAGATAACTGGTTGTGCTTACTAGAAAACATATTGGTATAGCGTCTCATAAAACACTCCTAAGCATGTATTTGTCTATTGGACATTTTAAAATTTCTACAACCTATCACTAAATAAAGTAAAACAGGCCAAACTTAAATTGCAAAAGGTAGCACTATTTTAGTGCTACGCTTTTTATTAAATAATTAGTGCTGCATTTCAAAGCTATCATCCGACATATCCATATCTCCATCAAAGCTCATGTCCATAATGTCAGTATCTATCCTCGTGGTCAGCATCGTGTACTGAGCTTCATTTAATTCAGGTAACGATCTAATGAAAGCCATCATTGCCCACATTCTGTCATCGTCGTGAGAGGCACCCCATGCTGGCATTCCAGACGCCATGATTCCGTGCTTAATCGCCCAAAATCCTTGCTGTGCGCCAGCTTTCGTTTGATAGCGCTTCACCACATCAGCGTTGGTAAAGTTGGGCGGTTTAGGGTATAGACTTTCACTAAAATCGGTGCTTTCCACCCCAGGTGATAAGTGACAGCCTGCACACATATCTTTATAATCCGCACCGCCTGTACTGATCATATCTACTTTTGCTAGGTTTGGAACGATGATGCCCTTGCTAGCATTTGCTATTGAGCGCGTGCGGGCAGTCTCTAAAAATTTATAAACCAGTGGGCTATGGGCTTGATCAGCGCCAATATTTATCACACCACTAGTCACTACCGCAAAAACGCCTACAATAGCGACAAAGACAGCAAAGAGTATTCCTAGTAAAAACTTCATAGGCTCATCCTAAAAATCCATTTTTATTAATATCCGATTAACCTTTGATGAAAATCATCTAGCAATAATCATGAGCGTATAAAAGGAATCGTTAAGAGTCGCTATCACTGCTCACACAGTGTTTTTGGTACATCTGTTTCATTTTACCCATATTAGCCATCATGGCTTTCATGGCAGGATCATTCATGTCCATCTTGCTGTGATCCATCTTTTGCATCATCTGCATATGCTTTTCCATTTTTTCACAGTTCATCTGATCCTTTTCAGCATGCATCTTAGGGTCATGTGCCATAGCAGACGTTGAAACAACTAAGGCGATAGCGGTTGCTACGATTGATTTAAATAGTGACATGATAGATCCTTATTTGATTGGTATGAAATCGACAAGACTTCAAAGTATTAAGTTACTCTAAAGCATACTTTATTGATTCTGACAGAGACATGACCGCAAGATTACAATATTGTCATCTTGAGAATTTTTGATGTTCAAAGCGGGGTTATGCTTTACTATGCTAGGTAGGCGTGAAATGTATATGGGAAGCTATTATGAAAGTACTGCTGGTAGAAGATGAGTTGAAACTTGGCGAATATATAAAAAAGGGCTTAACCGAAGCTGGGTTTATTGTGGATCATTATCTAACAGGCCTAGATGGCTATCACGCATTGATGACTGAAGAATTTAGCGTGATACTGATGGATGTCATGCTACCGGATATTAGTGGCTTTGAGCTGGTGCGTAACTACCGAGCTGCAGGTAAACATACTCCCGTGCTATTTTTAACAGCAAAAGAT
Source organism: Psychrobacter sp. JCM 18901 (assembly GCF_000586435.1). Taxonomy (GTDB): domain Bacteria; phylum Pseudomonadota; class Gammaproteobacteria; order Pseudomonadales; family Moraxellaceae; genus Psychrobacter. The sequence goes on along the minus strand of NZ_BAWH01000006.1, from coordinate 44,003 downwards.
GACTTAAGTGACAAGATAAAAGGGATTGAGATTGGTGGCGATGATTATTTAACCAAGCCGTTTGCGTTTGCAGAATTGGTAGTCAGGATGAAAAGTCTATTGCGACGTGCTAATCAAGTCGATTATCAAAGTACGATCATGCAAATAGCAGATCTCAAAATGGATATTGCAAAGCGTACCGTACATAGAAGAGACCAACCTATTAAATTGACCGCAAAAGAGTTCTCGTTATTACAGTTTTTATTAGAGCGCCGAGGTGAAGTTCTACCACGCTCAGTCATCGCCTCTCAAGTATGGGATATGAATTTTGAAAATGATACGAACGTGATTGATGTGGCAATCAGGCGTCTTCGCATAAAAATAGACGATGAACATGAGGCAAAGCTGATTCATACTGTGCGTGGTATGGGCTACCGATTAGATGCTGTCAATACAATCGCTGATAGCCAGCCATCTTACGAAGCTGACGATATCTAATATGAAATATCGGTTAGATAGTCGACGCCTGCCATTACTGTGGCGCACCGTTTTTCTGCTAACTGTATTCGTAATTATCTCTCAAGTGATTATTTACGCGTGGGTGCAGCGTTCTGTCAGTGGACATTTTGAACAAATGGACTCTGAGATTATCACGCATGCAGCTTTTAACCTGCGCAAAAGTATCAATGATGTTGATGCTCAGACAAAGTCATCAGCAGCTTCAAAATCTCAGTCATTAACTAGCGCCAACCATCTACATCCTTCTCGGCTTGACTATGACTTAAAAACTGTCATTGCAAATAAGAGCGGTGCACTATTATCTAGCGATCCAACCAGCTTCATCAACGACCTACCTTCAGATTTTAGCCTGCCACAATTGTGGCAAGTCTATCGTGATCAGCAATTCACGATTGAGATAAAGGGTAGGAATTACCGAGCAATCATCATCGAAAACCAAGAGGTTTTGGCACTTATTGCATTGCCCATCGATGTTCATCACCACTATCTCATGCATTTCAATCGTCAACTCAGTATGATTTTATTCGCTATTACATTACTGTTGGTGTCAGTAGCTGCATTAAGTGTGTATTGGGGTTTTGCACCTTTAGCCACTATCGTACAAAAAATGAAAAGGATTAACCCTGAAAGATTGGATGAAAGAATAACCGTCAGTGATATGCCTTTAGAGCTACGACCACTAGCAAAATCTTATAATTCAATGATGGTCAAACTTGAGAGTAATTTTGAATCCTTGTCTCGGTTTTCAGATAATATTGCCCATGAGCTCCGTACCCCAATTGCGACGCTGAGTACGCAAACGCAAGTCATGTTGAATAAGCCAAGAGATGGCAATGAATACATTGAGCAGCTACATCATCAACATGACACGTTAGAGCAGCTATCGGCTATGATTAATAATATGTTGCTACTGGCAAAAACTCAAAAAGGTTTAAGCGACACGCAAGTTAGTAACGTAGATACCGAGAGTCTAATCACAAAGCTGATCGACTACTATGAAATGCTTGCCGAGGATCGTGAGATAACTTTTGCAAAATCGGGTGAATTTGCGACAGTATTAGGTGATGAAGGTTTATTGCAACGGTTATTTGCTAATCTGCTGTCAAATGCCATCTATTACGCCGCTAGTGCCAGTACTATCACAATATCAGCTACCATCATTACCTCAGATATCACTCTTGAGAACTCAAAAGAATATCCTCTATCCTCAAAACAATCATTATTAAGAATCGCCTTGACTAACCGCTTAGACAAACCGCTAAATCAAAGCGCGGCCGATAAATTATTTGAGCGATTCTATCGTCATGATAAGACAAGCAATCAACATTCAGGGACAGGACTAGGATTGTCTATCGTTCGGGCTATCGCCAATGCCCATAAAGGCAAAGTAAATATTGCGATCAAAGATGAGTATTATTTTGAGGTTACTGTAGAGTTATTGATGGCCAAATATTAACTATCTTCATACTACGATGCTTGGATTTTATGAACTATAAAAATCGATGAGTTAATAAGATATTAAGATAATAATGACGGCACCCTAGTGAGGACTTGAATCTTTGGCTGTGAGCTAATGGTATTAAGGTTTCAACTTGCTGAGATAGCCACAGTGTACTTCATGATGTACTTACCATAGATATTCTATCTATGATCGGTGCGCTAGTGAGGACTTGAAGAGACCATCCCAGATTCTGTGTAACTGACGTTTAGATTAAATACTTACACAAAATTTAGGAAGGTCTCCCAGATTCTTATCAAAGACTTCATCATCTATTATTCGCCAAACGGCAACTTGCTGATGGTCTTTGGTGGTGACTAGATTTAAAGTTTGTTCAATCATTGCTTGAGGTCTCATATCCTTATGATGTTTATTTGCTTCAAACCCAGTTACTTTACACTTAGCGGTTTAATTAAGCTACTTACTTGAGCTATTTGCTTCAGTTATTAGGCTTGGCTACTTACTCAACTTCAATATTCTAAAGGCGCCCTGAATAACTAAAGCAAATACGATGCTACCAATAATCAAATCAGGCGTACTAGAGTGTAACCAATTAACCAAAATCCCTGCAACAATTACCCCTAAATTGATAATCACATCGTTTGAAGTGAAAATCATACTGGCTTGCATATGGGCTTCTTCTTCTTTGCTTTTCGATTTTTGTAGTAAATAGAGGCAAATCGAGTTTGCAATTAGCGCAAGAATCGATATGACTATCATGGTAGAAAAGTCAGGTAACTGCTCATTGCCAAAGAAACGTCTTAGTACTTCTAAAAAAACCAAGAATCGCTAGCGTAATTTGAAAATATCCGGCAATTCTAGCAATCCGTTTTTTTCTTAATGACCGTTCCACCGACCGCAAATAAGCTAATTCCGTACACGAAGCTATCTGCTAACATATCTAAGCTGTCGGCGACCAACCCCATCGAACGAGAAATCAGTCCCGTGCTCATTTCAATAATAAAGAAAGCAAAGTTAATGACCAGCACTATCCATAGTAGCTTTCTTTGCTCAGCATCTTTTTTTGTGACTAGAGTCAGCATCAATTTTAAAATTATTGTTGGGATCAGAGGGGTCAATGGTTTCGGTCGAGAGTAGGGTGTCTCCTAATTTTAGGTCATGAATAGCAGTCTCTATCCCTTCTATATTGTCATGATGAAACACAGTTAATTGACGGTTAGGAATGTCGAACTCAAGATGTTCAATATTCGAGTGGCCCTCTAATTTCATTCGGATTAGGTTTTCCTCCGAAGGGCAGTCCATCTTCGATATTTTAAAAGTTGTTTTATTCATAGCTACATTTATATCCGGGTGGTGGTTCAAAAAGTAGGCTGAAAAAAAACAGGCTGAGAAATTGATAAATAGTGAAATGCAAATGACACTATACATCAAATGCCCAGCCTGTCTAAGTGACAATATAAAGAAAAATGGTTTCAAAAGCTATACCCCAGCGGAACCAGTTATTTCGCCCTTCAAACCTATTAATAGACTACTTAAAACAGACTGGTATAATGGAACCACTTATACCAGACTGCTGAACTCACTCTTACTGTACCCAAAGTCATGGTACCTTGCATCATACTCTTTTTATTACATCGTCTACTTTTTACATGCGTTTTAGTATTTTGTAGTAGTCATTACCCTGTTTAATAATTTGTGCTGACATACTATAAAAGTGCTAAGCACTAGTATGCTTCTATCCTACGTGACAACCTCCAAATTACTGACTAAATTATGACTGCTAACAACGTTTTGAACGTCAATAAAGGTACTTTTACCTAACGCCCCAAGATTGTAGCTTGCAAACTCATAGTATAAATTAACCACATCACCCATAATCAATAGCGCAGGGGTTGGTAGTTTTGCCTCAGCTTGCTGCTCGGCGATATTACCAAGCGTACCGATAAGAAGCTGCTGCGTTGGCAAACTGGCATGACTAATCACAGCAAAAGGTGTATTACTGTCGCGCCCTGCGGCAATTAGCCCTTGAGTCATCTCATCTAGTCGATTCAACCCCATATAAAAGACAACGGTTTGCGTACTGTCCAAAAGTTCACCATAATCATTATTGGGTGCACCTGATTTTTTGCATGCTGTTACAAACTTCACGGCTTGTGCATGATCACGGTGTGTCAATGGAATACCTGCTCTGCTTGCAGCCGCACTAGCAGCAGTGATACCAGGAATAGATTCAAAGTGGATACCATGACGCACCACTTCTTGTAGCTCCTCACCGCCACGTCCAAAAATAAAGGGGTCGCCACCTTTGAGCCTAACGACCGTTTTACCCGCTAACGCATGTTTGACTAGCAGCTCATTGATACCTTCTTGTGGTAGCGCATGATTGGCACGGCGCTTACCAACGAATATCTTCTCTGCTGTCAGCGCACACATATCTAAAATATCCTCTGAAACCAAGCTGTCATAGAGCACGACATCTGCTTTTTGCATCACTCGCAGTGCTTTTAACGTGAGTAGTTCAGGATCACCAGAACCTGCACCAACCAAATGTACCGTGCCTACTTTCATATTTTTGTCTATACCTAATGGCTTGTCGCGCCCTGCGGTATGACAATTAGTATTAGACAAATGATTTGCAATCAATGTGGTAATAAAGGGAGATGAATCAGTCATGGTAATAACTCCTAATAACACTGTTAATAACGCGCAAACCTGCACCTAACAATGGCATACCTGAGAAAAGAAGAGCCTACAAGATACAGTGCAAACCCTATGCCATATTAGTAAGCAAGCCTGATCTTAGAAAGTTTTTAAGACGCATACTTTTCGATTAAGGTATTGATTTGACTCACGCATGAACCGCAGTTAGTCCCTGCGCGGCACGCTTTGCCAACCGCGTGGGCACTCATACATTGCTGCTTAGTAATCGTCTCAATAATAATATTCTCTCCAACTGCCATACATGAACACACCAATGGACCTGGATCAACATAACCTGTCGCTGGACGACCTGCTAGCAACCACTTATGACGTTGATTTTCTGGTATCGCATCAGTACTGGCAAAGCAACTATTGAGCCAATGAATACTGGGCAGCTGCGCCACTTGTGGCGCAAAACAAACGCTTAGTAGAAGCTGATCGCGTGGTATGTCAGACTTTGACGTGCTAATCGATGCATGATCTATCGCTTTACTATCTGCATCTACCTGCGTCGAGACGAAGCGAAGCTGCTTTGCTTGCTTGCTGCAAGTAAACGCACTATTGATGGACTCATTGGCTAGAGATGTTTGATAGGTATGGATGAAGTGCTGCCAATAATCAGCATCAAGCAATTTACTGACGACGCTGTCTATGGGACTGGCCAAGGTAATCAAAACGCTATTAGTTTGACGACTTAAACTCCATGTCAGTGCGGGCAACGCAGGCAATGCGTCTGCTATTTCAAAATCTGCATTGGTATCACAGGAAGATATCGGCGTATTTTTATCCTCGGATTCTGTTTCAGAGTTCAATATGGTCTCACGCAGATGCACTATAATGGTGTCTTGTAAATCAGGATGCACCAAAATCTTGCCATAAGTTTTCATCGGTACAGGCATCACGCTGATTGCGGAATTTTTTTAATTCAGGCTGTCCTGAATGTGGATCAACGACTGTTGGAATCAGCGTACCTACGCGCGCAAAACGAGCGAAAGCTCTACTCCAATGCATCGGCATAAAAGCATCTCCTGCGATCATACTATCGCTGATGGCAACTTGTGCGAGCACCTGACTGTCTGTAGTGGTATTACTAGAAACCATGTACTGCGGCTGGCTCTGTATTGATAAGTTTTGCTTATCGCTTTTCTCGTCGCTTTTATCATAGCAAGGACGTAGCTGTACATAATCGCCTTGGTCAACACCGAGCTGCTTGGCATCATGGGGGTGCACGGTGAGCGTTGGTACAGATGCGTGTTGGTTGAGCTGCGGTGCAAGTCCTGTGCGCGTCATCGTGTGCCATTGATCGCGAAGCCTACCTGTAATAAGCCGTAGATCTACCGCCCCTGAGTGATGCTGATGCAACGTATGACTGTCATTGTTTTTTTGACTATCCGCGCTTTTCGATCTCAATCGTTGCGGATGCCTATTGGGTAAGCTGCCGTGACTGGGAGGCGTAATGGCAATAAACTTTGTTTTGCTGGGTGTAATACGTGCGCCGCCCCACTGAAACGGGGTCATGACATCGTATGCGTCACGGCTGAAAGAAACTACGTCTTTATTTTGCTGCTCAAGATGGTCTGGCTTTATCAGTCTAGCGACCCTACTGGCTCTAGCGAAAGATCTTTTGCCAAATTAAGATAGCGCGGTTGATTGCTATCTGACAAAGCTTGGCTAGCATCATTTCTATAAGCAGTTAGAGCGATATGCTCATTAAATATCTCACTAGGATGGTGGTAATCAAAACCTAATAAACCCATACGTTTAGCGACTTGCGACAGTATCCACCAGTCAGGCTTTGCTTGTCCGAGTGCAGGCATTAACGCCCGTTGGCGCGAGATGCGACGCTCCGAGTTGGTCACTGTGCCTGATTTCTCCCCCCAACCTTGTGCCGGCAAAACAATATCTGCACACTTAACCGTATCGCTATCGACGGAGCAGTCAGATACAATCACCAAATCACAGGCCGACAGTGCGCGGCGAAACTTATCGGCTTCAGGTAAGCTAACGACAGGGTTGGTTGCCATAATCCAAATGGCTTTGATACGACCATCTAGTATGGCATCAGCGGCATCGCAAGCTTTTACCCCAGTCTCTGCGGCAATTGCCTGCGGTGCTTGCCAAAAATCAGCCACCAAATGACGATGCTGCTCGTTGTCTAGGTCTAGATGCGCGGCAAGCAGGTTAGCTAATGCACCGACTTCGCGCCCGCCCATCGCATTTGGCTGACCGGTAAGTGAAAACGGACTTGCACCTACTCGGCCCACTCGCCCAGTATATAAGTGAGTATTGATAATGGCGTTGACCTTATCAGTACCACTTGCAGATTGGTTGACACCCATGCTAAATGCCGTGACGGTTTTATCGTTTGCAGCGACCAGCGCATAAAACTCCTGTACCAGATCCGCACTGATACCACATGCCGTCGCCACCTTATCAATCGTCCATGTTTTTGCAGCATCTAAAGCGGGCGTGACATCCTGACACTGCTGAAGATAATCCTTATCAGCATAGCCGTTTTGTTCAAGATAGTGTAGCAGACCGTTATATAAGTGAGTATCTGTGCCGACAGCAATGGGCAAATGTAAATCGGCGAACTCACAAGAATCAGTACGACGCGGATCAATCACAATCAGTTTTTTTATTGCGATCACCCTTTTTGACTGATAAAAACCGCCCAAATAAAATAGGATGACACCATGCCATGTTGGAGCCTACCAATACCAACAAATCACAAGACTCTAAATCTTCATAATTACTAGGCACTAAGTCTGCACCAAAAGCGCGCTTATGCCCTGCAACCGCTGAGGACATACAAAGACGAGAATTGGAATCGATATTATTATTACCAATAAATCCTTTAATAAACTTATTGGCAACGTAATAATCCTCAGTAAGCAGTTGCCCTGACACATAAAACATCACGCTGTCACGCCCGTGTGCCGCGATGGTGTTGTTCAAACGACTGGCAATATCATCTAACACCGCCTCCCACTCGGCAGGCTGCGTATCGGTAGGTTGTCCCTCTGCCATCGATCGCTGTTTGTCTTGATAATAAGGCTGAGTCAACCTGCGCTCAGTACGCAATGTTTGTGCCAATGCACTGCCTTTTGAGCAAAGTTTACCAAAGTTTGCTGGATGATCAGGATCACCTGTCACGCTGACGACACCTGCCTCATCAATGTTTGCTAGTACGCCGCAGCCCACACCGCAGTAAGGACAAGTGGTACGAATAGGACTGATCAAGCCCTCAGTGTAAGTCTTAATGCGAGAGGACGGTACAATATTGAGGTCTTGATCGTCATTTAAGATGACGCTGCTCATGATGTCTCTCCTATTAGGTGTGCGACACTTGGCAAGGCCGATTTGGCTCAGCTGCTTCTATTTTCTCTAAATTGCAATAGGCTTCGCCAAAGATAAGGTCTTCTTTTATCAAGGATATATCACTGCCATCGGTGATCAGCTGACTATAAAACCCGCTTTCACTCACATCCCCATATAGTACCGTGCCAATAAGTTTGCTTGCTTTAATATAGAGACAAAGATAATGATTAAGGCTCGTCTGCTGATAGACAATGCGCTCTACCTGTGCCATTTCACTATCATCAAAAGCAATCTGACCTGCTGAAAAAGCCGCGATGCCAGATACTTTTAATTTTAAAGATAAAGGCTTACTGATAAAGGGACACCAGTTATTTTCAGATTCGTGTGGTCGCGAGTCACTATTGGCTGTCTTACGACTTGAGATGCGTGGCGCTTTTAAGACAGACACCAAAGTATCGACCTGTTGATTGACAGGAGCCACCATCCCGAATAGCTCCCCGTCCAGCTCGACACACTCCCCGATCGCATAGACATGCGGGCAGCTAGTATGCATAAAGTTATCTACAAGGATACCTCGGTTAACCTCAAGACCACTTTGCTGCGCCAGTGTCATATTGGGGATGACGCCAACTGCCATGACAATAAAGTCTGCTGGCAGTGTGCGACCATCCTTTAACAACAGACCATTAACCTCGTGTTGATCATTGACCGTAATACATTCTGTGTTGGCTAATACCTCCAGCTTGACACTTCGACTGAAGAGTTCTGCTTGTAGCAGATGAGCGGCGGGCATATCAAGCTGTCGGTTGAGAACACGACTATCGACATGAACCACTGTCATATCTGCCCCTTGAGATGCCAAAGCGCAAGCGGCCTCTAGACCTAGCACCCCGCCACCAATGACGAGACCTTTTTTTTGCTTGGCGCGCGTACTCCGTCAATACCTGCACATCAGCAATATCTCGAAATACATGAACACCCTTAGCATCATGATTGGCAAAAGGGATGACGCGAGCTTGCGAGCCAGTAGCCAGCACCAGCTCGGTATAATCTAGGACTTGTCCATCACTCAATTCAATACACTGTTGCTTGGTATCGATGGCATCTACCGACGTGCCAGCCAATACCGTGATACCCAATTGCTCATATTCTGCTAGCTCGTATAAATATGTCTCTTCAAAAACCGACTCTCCTGAAAGTACTGGTGACAGCATGATACGGTTATAGCCAACTTGCGGTTCTTTACTGATTAACGTAATTGGCAAACGGGCGGTGTCATCATTTGATTGCGTGCGAGCAAGCTCAATGGCAAAACGACTGCCTGCCATGCCCGCTCCGATAATAACGATGCCAGCAGTAGTCCGACGTTTAGGAAAAGAAGTATGGGTTGGTTCTTGTGAAACAAGTGACATAGGAAAATCATTCCTTAGCCGCAACACGCAGCGTTGAATAAAATGGCTTGTCGTACTATTTACGTTTAACAAGGTTTTATAAAAAATAAATCAGCAACGATATGATAATGACAAATTGAATAAAGCAAATGCTGTGCCAAACCAATAAGGGATGACGTACAATCAGCGGTTCAGGGTCTCTGATATCGTTACTGTTATCAGGGCTGAAGTCTTGTAAGAACTCACCAATCGCTTGATACCTTGCCTGCGTACTAGAATGTAGCGCACGCATCAACGCTTGTTGGCTAGCAGCTGGCACTCGGTTTTGACGTAGGCGTTCTGCAGGTACGATCAGTGAGGCGGATGGGTTCATCAAATCTTGCGAGCTAAATGGCAGCTCACCTGTGAGTAACTCATAACCAATCACGGCAATAGAAAACAAATCAGAATGCACGCCTTTTGGGGCATCGGTGTAGTATTCTGGTGCAGCGTAGTGCAAATCACCATTAGGAGGACGCGTACTGTCTTTTAGTATGGAGGAGCTAGCAGAGCCAAAGTCGATTAACTTGACCGCACCTGATTGAGTTAATAATATATTTTCAGGCTTGATATCTTGATGCAGTAGATAGTTCCGATGCATCACACGGACCGCCATGCCGATCTTAGTAAGTAAATCGTAAGTTTGCCAAATATCAAAAGGGGCTTGACGATCCATAAACACTCGTAGGCTCTCCCCTTCGATATATTCCGTTAAATGATATAAATAAGTGCTACTGGCAGGCACTGGTAGTAGCGCAAAAGCCCCGACGCATTAGACGCATTAAAGGTCGCACTCAGTTTTTTAGAGACATCACTGGTTAAAAGCGGATCATGGGAGGATACGCTATTGGGGTCTACTTGATTGTAAGCGGGCTCACCAATGCGTTTGTGCTTGGACAGGCTCAAACCGATTTTGCGTTCCTTTAAAAACTCACGTAGATAATGCCCATCAGCAATGACATTGAGACTTGGCGACTTCAAAACAAATGCATGCTGGTCATCATCCTCTACTAAATACACCTCACTGCGAGCCGTGCGCGCGATGATTTTTTTGACCAAAAAATTATCAATCTGTGCCCCTACTGCCAAGCCCGTTGGTAAGCGATAGTGATTGATATCCTGAGCGTGACTACTGTCGCTATCCACACTTTGATCAAGAGCAATGCCGTTGTCTGTTTCTCTATGCGTTTTGCTCTTTGTGAGTGCATCGTTCATGCCCAGCATGATCACACTGAGATTATCATGGCTACCCTCGCTAAAGGCATGCTCACATAAGCGCTGGCTTATCTGAAGATGGTCGATGATTTGATTGGGACATCCCACTGATTGGTGCATATCTGTACCGCAGCACACAGCTCAAACTGTAACTCTGCGGGCGCGATAGACTCATAAACCCCATCAGTCATGAGCGCCAGACACTCGTTTTGATGCAAGGTAAACACCGACTGTTGCAGCTCAACTCGGGTATCAGCACCGATAGCAGCAGACAACGCCCCTTTGTCTCGTCCGTGGTGAATGTGATGGTCTTTGGTCAATAGCACCATACTGTCGATACCGATACGATAGATACGAGAGTCGCCTGTATGAAACAGATGAATACGGTCGCCTATGCATAGCAGTCCTGATAAGGTGGATAATAAAGCTGGCAGGCGCTCATACGCCTGCGGGAAATAAAGCGCATCATTGGCTTGGTGCACCGCCTCCTTAATCACGATGGCAACTTGATTGTCATCAAAGCGTTGTAGTGAATTTGGCGATTGCTCTTGCGCTTTGCTTGCAGAGTTTCTTTGCGATTCGCTTGATGCCTCATTTGCTTGCACCCTATCTGTCTGTACCATCTCTGCAAGTTTTGAGGTGATATAGTGTGTCACTGTGTTTATCACTGACTGACTGGCTTGTTTGGGAAACTGGCAAGCACTGACCCCATCAGCCATTAGCACCAATAAAGGCGCTGTAAAAGAGGGATGATCGCCACTATGCGCTGACGATGATGAAAAGGATGATAACGATGGGAACCCATAAGGCAAGCAGGTCGTTATGAGTAGGCTATCTTGGTTCTCAGCTTTGCGCCCTGCCATCGTATAAAAATCAGGCAGCCACAATGCAACTTCCGCATCATGACTGCTTACTTGACTTGTCTCTTTAGGAGCTTGTTTGACGCTCTCATACATAATTTAGCTCACTTGTATTTGAGCAAAGCTGCCATCTGGCATCTCTTCAATAATAACGCCTTCAGCTCTTTTAATAAAAACAGCGCCAAGAAGCCAATCACTGCTGTTGCGGCAATCACAAAGAAGAATGCCTGATACGATACCAGACTCAGTACAGTTAGATAGACCACTGACCCGACGTTACCGTAAGCACCCGTCATTCCTGCAAACTGACCTGTCATACTACGTTTAATCAAAGGAATCACAGCAAACACTGCTCCCTCACCCGCCTGTACAAAGAAAGAGCAGAACATGGTAATCAACAGCGCAAGTGCGATCGGCCATGAAGAGTCAACGACACCCATCAACAGATAACCAACAGCCAAACCTGCGGTAAGAATCAACAGCGTGATTTTGCGGCCGAATTTATCACTCAACCAGCCGCCGCCTGGACGTGACATCAGATTCATAAAGGCGTAGCTTGATGCCAAGACACCTGCCATGACAATCGATAAGTTAAAGGTTTCTTGATAGAAGAGTGGCAGCATAGAGACCACAGCCAACTCTGAGCCAAAAGTCGCAAAGTATAAAATATTCAAAATACCGACTTGCTTAAAGTCATATCGGTGCGCTTTTGGCACAGGCGTGGTAAATACTTCCTTATTAAAACGATAACTACTGATAAATTCATAAACGTATAACACCACCAACGCAATATAGACGATGTTGACACTTGCCTGACTCAGCAAACTCACACCAGCTGGTGATAATTTCCACGCCAATAAGGCCAATGCCAAATACATTGGCAGTTTAAATACCATCATGAGCCAGAAGTCACCTGATGAAGTCACCATCATGGCACCCGATTTTTTAGGTTTGAAATACGTAGCACCCTTAGGGGTATCACGTACCATCTTATAAAAAAATCACACTATAGAGCATCATAACCACCCCTGAGGTAGCCGTTGCATAACGCCAACCTTCCTCACCGCCAAAGATGGCAGCGGCCGCAATAGCGACTGTCGGTAGTAGCAGTGCCGCGGCGGCAGAGCCGAAATTTCCCCAGCCCCCATAGATACCTTCAGCTGTACCCAGCTCATTAGCAGGGAACCAGTCACTCATGAGACGAATACCAACCACAAACCCTGCACCAACGAAACCTAATAAAAAGCGTGATAGCGCTAACGTGTTGTAATCTTGCGCAAAAGCGAAGGTGAAACAAGGAATTGCGCCAATGGCTAAAATTGCAGTGTAAACAAGTCGCGGACCAAAGCGATCGGTCAACATACCGATGATGACTCGGGCTGGAATAGTCAAGGCAACATTTAATATCAATAAGGTTTTTACCTGGTCTTTGGTGAGGTTCAAGCTCTCCCCTATCGCAGATAAGAATGGTGCATGGTTAAACCACACAAAAAAAAGGTGAAAAAAAACGCCATCCACCCAAGATGGAGAATTTTGTTTTTACCGCTAAAAGAAAAGATATTCAGCTTGTTTTTATTTGGCACATCAGGTTTCGATGAAGGCATAGACGATTTCCTCAAATGGCTAACATTAAAGTTATAAAAACACGTTATGAGTCAAAAACTTATCAGTTGCGACCATTAAGAGAGTGCAATGGATGTGCCAGCTACAAATATAAAATTGATATAGATATGAAACGTTATCTTTTTTTATAGGGCTACGCTTTGTACCAGATGGCTCTAAAGGCATCCCAATTAAATAATATTGCTTAGATAAAACCAAGTTACCTCTCGGTTAAGTAAAGTAAGCGATGCACCTTTAAAGTAACAATCAAAACCAATTTGGTGCATTTTTGTAACTATTTTGGTGCATAGGATATAAATGACAATTGTTAAAAAGATTATATTAAGCAACTACTTACAACAGAAAATAGCATCACCAAAAGTACTGGCATGACCTTATAAACTGGTGAGGCTACATATTTTTTTAACTATATAAGGGTTCGATAATTGAATGTCATTAATTGTGTTTGGCACGATTATTGAGGGCTTAATAGTTATAGCCATATAAGTATTAACGACTATCTATCACTGAATCATCTAAAAATTAACTTGCGACTTTTGGATGGGACATTATATGAAAGTATTTAAGCAAACCCATTACTGAGGATAGGCATATGAGTAGCACTATAGTAAGTACGATGAATAAAGCTAAATTAGTGGTGATTGGTAACGGTATGGTGGGACATCACTTTATCGAGCGAGCCATAGAGAAAGGCTTACACGATCAGTTTGAGATTCACGTATTTGCTGAAGAGGATCGCCCAGCTTATGACCGGGTGTATCTATCGAGCTATTTTGAACATAGAGATGTGAGTAAACTAAACTTAGTGGACTTGAGCAGGTATGAGGATGCTCAGATTCAGTTGCATCTTAATCAGCGAATCACAAACATCGATGCCGCCAATCAATGTATCAGCACGGAAGACGGTACCCAGATAGACTATGCTGAATTGGTACTAGCAACAGGCTCCTATCCGTTTGTGCCGCCGATTCCAGGGCGCGAGCATCCGCACTGTCATGTCTATCGTACGATTAAAGATTTGGATGATATTCTCAGTACTGCTGAGCAGCCAAAAGTCAAAAAAAAGGTGTCGTGGTCGGTGGTGGTCTGCTGGGTCTTGAAGCCGCCAAAGCCCTAGTCACACTAGGATTAGAGACTTACGTGGTCGAGTTTGCGCCTCAGCTGATGGGCGTACAGCTCGATGCTGCTGGCGGTGATATTTTAAAACGTAAAATTGAAGCCCTTGGTGTCAAAGTACTAACAGGTAAGAATACTAAGGCCATTATCGACAATACACTGTCGGATGAAGCATCATGTCATCTAACCATGCAGTTCGCTGATGATACGTCGTTGGATACTGACATGATCGTCTTTAGTGCGGGTATTCGTCCGCAAGATGGCATTATCAAAAGCAACCCTGAATGCGGTATCGAAATCGGCACCCGTGGCGGTATTCTGATTGATGAAGCCTGTCGTACCAATGCGCCGCATGTATATGCCATTGGAGAATGCGCCGTATGGGACAACACCGTTTTTGGCCTGGTCGCGCCAGGCTATAGCATGGCCAGTATTTGCGCCGCTCAAATCGCAGGCGATCACGCTCAGACCTTTACAGGCGCTGATATGAGCACCAAGCTCAAATTAATGGGCGTCGATGTGGGTAGTATCGGTGACGCCATGGCACAACAGAAAACAGCTTGAGCTACTTATACCAAAACCCTGCTGAGGTATCTATAAAAAACTGGTAACCACAGCAGACAATAAACGGCTACTGGGCGCTGTACTGGTAGGCGACACTGAGGACTACAACAATCTCTTGCAGCTATTTCTAAACGATATTGACCTGCCTGCCCATCCTGAAAGCCTGATCCTACCCAACGTAGAAAAACCCACCATGGGTATCGAGAACCTGCCCGATAGCGCCACGATTTGCTCTTGTTATAACGTCACCAAAGGTGCTATTTGTGCCGCCGTTGAAGAAGGTGCTTATACCATGGCAGAGGTGAAATCATGTACCAGTGCTGGTACCGGCTGTGGCGGCTGCGCACCTATGGTAAAAGACACATTAGGCTATCAGCTAACCGCGCTTGGTTTTGAAGTCAATAATGATCTGTGTGAGCATTTTGCTTACTCACGTCAGGAGTTGTATAGCTTGATTCGAGTACAAGGCATTAAGACATTTGATGCGCTATTAGATGAGCACGGTAGTGGTCATGGCTGCGAAATTTGCAAACCAACTGTCGCCTCTATTTTGGCGTCTTGCTGGAATGATTATGTACTCAAGCCCGAACTCACGCCACTGCAGGACAGCAACGATTACTATCTAGGCAATATTCAAAAAGATGGCACTTATTCGGTCGTGCCGCGCGTACCTGGCGGTGAAATCACTGCAGATAAACTCATCATCCTCGGACAAGTCGCCAAAGAGTTCAATCTGTATACCAAAATCACTGGCGGTCAGCGCGTCGACTTATTTGGCGCACGTTTAGACCAACTGCCCGATATCTGGACCCAACTGGTAGATGCTGGGTTTGAAACAGGGCATGCTTATGGTAAATCTCTGCGTACAGTGAAATCTTGTGTGGGTAACAACTGGTGTCGCTACGGTGTCGATGACAGCGTGGGCTTAGCCCTCAGACTAGAAGACCGCTACAAAGGCGTGCGCTCACCACACAAAATAAAAATGGGCGTATCTGGATGTACCCGTGAGTGCGCTGAAGCGCAAAGCAAAGATTTTGGGATTATTGCCACTGAAAACGGCTGGAATCTCTTTGTCTGCGGTAATGGTGGCATGACCCCACGTCATGGCGAGCTATTCGCAACGGATCTCGATACGGATACGGTTGTCAAATATATTGACCGTATTATCATGTTTTATATCAAGACCGCAGATAAGCTTCAGCGTACATCCAAATGGCGCGAGAGCTTGAAGGTGGACTTGAGTATCTACAGGCAGTCATTATTGAGGACAGTTTAGGTATCGCTGAGGAGCTAGAGTCGCAGATGCAATTACTCATCGACAACTATGTTTGTGAATGGAAAGCCACCATTACTGATAGCGAAAAACTCAAACGTTTCCGTCATTTTGTTAATAGTGAGCAAGGCGATGATAATGTGGTATTCGTCACTGAGCGCGAGCAGATCCGTCCTGCAACTGACACTGAAAAAAAACGCAAATAAAAGTGACCGAATTGGCGTAATCTTAACGTGTCAGCGTCTATTGATATTAGACGCTAAAAAGCATTTTTTGTTGTTGGTCTCATTTATATTTTACTATTAAGGATCTTCTGATGACTCAGCTCACTGTGTGCAAAATCAATGATATTATTCCCGAGACAGGTGTCTGTGCGCTCGTAAACGGCAAACAAGTGGCTATTTTTTTGCACCAAGCAAACACAATTATTTGCGCTTGATAATTATGACCCGTTCAGTCAAGCCAACGTCTTGTCTAGAGGTCTGATTGGCGGCACCACTATTACTAACGAGGATGGCTCTGATGAAAATGTACTATATGTCGCCTCACCTATTTATAAGCAACGCTTTAATCTTGTCACAGGTCAATGTTTAGATGACAAAAGCATTATACTTGACACGTATAAAGTCGAGCTTGAGGGTAGCGATGTCATCGTAAAATATAACTAGGTACTTGTGTGTCTAGTACATACTACCTTCTAGACTATTGAAGCAGCCTTTGACTTTAAGAGTCGAAGGCCGTTTTATTCTTCATCAAACCTTTTGTCATCCCCTAATAAATTAATGAGATTGATGTCTGCTAGTAAGTTATCGATATTAAACAAGATTAGAAAAGCTATTTGTGATTATTTATAAATCAACACTAAAATGACAATGCACATTTATCACACAGGAATAAGGCATCTTACTTTATTTTCTACAATCAATAACTGCATAGTAGATGTATAGCAAAGTCTAAGCGCTTTTATCCTCTTGAACAATCAGCTTGGACTCTATGTTGATCCCTTGTACATACAAAGAAGACCTTCTAAATGCAACCCTCTTATAAAGTTAAGACTTCCTTATCGTATCGAATATTTTAGATCTTCATAATGGAACCACTCATATTATGTCACTGAATGGGTTGTCTCTCTTGCAGTTTGTTCGAATACTTTCTTGCTGTCATAGCGGAATTAAAAAATACTATTTTTATCATAAAACCAACTCATAACTCGTACTACGCCCTGATGCTACAGATTTTTGCATCATACCCTTCTCTATCAAATCATTAATATCTCGTAGTGCAGTGTCTATAGAGCACTTGGTCATAGTCGCCCATTTCTTAGTGGTAAGCTTGCCATAAAAATCAGTCAGTAAAATATTTAGCATTTCTACTTGCATATCATTCAGAGCGTGCTGTCGATGCGTCTGCCAAAGGCTGATTTACTGATAATTTTATCTGTGGTTTCTTGAGCCGCAGCAAGTGACTGCTCTAACGTTTGTAAAAACCACACCAACCAATCCGTGATATCTTTATCACCTTTTTGTGTACGTTCTAGTATTTGGTAATAGTCATTACGCTGTTTAAGAATTTGCGCTGAAATACTATAAAAGAGCTGGGTACTGTTATCGCTTTTTGCCAGCATTCGTTCTGTGAGTGCTCGTGTTAGTCGTCCATTTCCATCATCGAATGAGTGTAAAGTCACAAACCATAAATGAGCAATACCTGCTTTTACGACCAAATCCATATCGTCTTGCTCATTTGACGAAGATTAAACCACAATAAAAATTTGCTTAACTCATCTGGCAACCTATCCGTACTCGGGGCAACAAAATGAACCCGCTCTCGACCATACCCACCAGACACTACTTTCATTTGTCCTTTACTATCATCATGGATACTAATACGATATAGCCCACTATATCCATCTGGAAATAATCCTCGATGCCAACCAAGTAAATCATCTCACAATAGTGGCTGTTGATAATGATAGGTGGCACTTAGCATCATCTCTACCACCGCATCAATTTCACGAGTAGTGGTTGGCATGCTGGCACTATCTAACCCTAAATACCCCGCAACTAAGGAGCGCATTTGTTCACCATTTAGCGTTTCACCTTCTATCTCAGAATTTTTAATAATCTCTAGGGTCACCGCATCTAACTGTGCCTCAACTTTCAGATCGAATCCTAGTGTTGACAGCTTTCCTAGTAAACTTCTTTGTAATATCCGCACACGACTGATAAATGGCAACGATAGCTTTTGTCCGACCATTGCCATTCAGTTCAATTTGAATGCTAATCAATATAAGTAATACGCTTCTTATGTTCCCCAGAGATATGCAGAGATTAGAACATTAATCTCCTTATATCATGCAGAGAATAAGCAATAGAAACAATATGTATAAGTTCAAAAGCGACAATAGTAGACGTAATAAGAATAGATTCTCAACGAACACACATATTCTTTTATTCTGGTAAGAGCTTGAGTAGAGGTAAAAATACTATAAAAATACAGTGCCCAATTACGAGTTAAATTTTATTCTATTACAATTTACATTGTGATTATTAAATTGTATAATATATACAGGCTACGAATATCAGTGTATGTAAGATAATATCATTTTTTACACGTTCGTTGACCTACCTTGACATGGTAGAGGTCAGCAGTTCGAGTCTGCTTATGCCTACCAAATATTTAGAAAGCCCCAATCGTGAGATTGGGGCTTTTTTTGTCCGTGAAATATGGGCTGTAGAGAAAAAGGAAACTATACGTCGATGCAAATTTCCTCTTTTCTCACTTTCCGCAAACGTCATCAAAAAATGTGTGTGCCTAAATTGTGCCTAAGTTGCGCCTGCTCTCTATTTTGCCTTTCTTTCAGAGTAGCATTTTCGACCTCTACCCTAAATTATCTAAAACACTCTCAATATTTATTTACTTCTCTTTATCTAGCAAGTCGTTAGGTACATAAGTAAATAAATCACCTACTTCAATATCTAGTGCCTCACAAATTTTATCCATAGTGTCAAAATCTATTCTTGAAGTCTGTTCGTTATAGATCTTGTGCACTGTCGACTTGCTAATTCCTGTCATTCTTATTAAATCTGCCACCTTCATACGTCGTTCAGCTAGTAGCACTGGTAAATTACATAAAATCATTAATAGTTCCTTAATAGACTAAAAAAAGTGAGCTATGCTGAAGAAACCGTAGAGATAAACTTGGTAAACTAATGACTCGATGAGGAGCTTGCTTGCCATGACTAAAAAAATCAGAACTGACAGGGCAACCTTCAAAGCTAAAGCCTTTCATAAGGTAGGGTACTATAACGAATGGCAATATCTCAGCTACCGCAAAGCAGCTTTGTATCGCCATGCAGACCTTATCTAACTGGCACAAGAAAACCAACCAAGGCAAACTTGAGGGAACAGAACAATATGATTCTGAGCTTATGGCGGCGCTTCAGTAAATGAGGCAGCTCAAGCGACAACTTAAAATAGCTGAAGAGGAAAGAGATATGCTAAAAAAAGTCCACCGCATACTTTACTAAACACAGCTTGTGAAGTGAGCCTATATTGAAGCCAATCAACAGTTTTTGAACAACTAAATATTGCATCCTCTAGCTAATACAACTAGACGAAACGTAATATCAGTCATCAACAAACCTGCCGCAATCAGCGTGAGCTACTGTGAGCGAGGAATAATCTTAGAAAAATGATAAGGTATTGATTTAGTTAGAGTGTAGAATCGTTAAAAATAATAAAGCACCATCCTGCGTTTTGCTAAATAATTCTAGATAGGTAAAGACATTAGTCTTTTCGACTGATACGAATATCAGACGTATATCTCAATTAAGTTGTCTGATTAAAATATCCCAAGTTAATTTCTACGAGATTAGCGGCAGGGGTCAAAACTGCTTTCA
Source organism: Psychrobacter sp. JCM 18901 (assembly GCF_000586435.1). GTDB lineage: Bacteria > Pseudomonadota > Gammaproteobacteria > Pseudomonadales > Moraxellaceae > Psychrobacter. Next base: position 24,045 of record NZ_BAWH01000006.1, on the reverse strand, counting down.
TTTTAATAGAAAAAAGTCCTACACGTGATTAATCGTATAGTATAAATACTTGAGTTTTAAACCTTCCTCTTCTTAGGTTAAAACAGTCTCTTGAACTCTCATAAAAAACAAAAGAATAGTTTTACTGGAGAGTTTACACAAACACCAAGCCATCTTCAGTCTGATGCACCTTAATATCGACATCATAAACATCGCTTAATTGTGGACGTGTCATCACCTCACTAGGCGTTCCTTGTGCAACAACTTGTCCACCGCTTAATAGCACCACTTCATCAGTATAGCGATGCGCATGGGTCAAATCATGCAACACAACCAAGATACTTTTGCGTTGCTGTCGCACCAAATTATGCAAATAATGTAGTAAAAAACGCTGATGGCGAATATCGAGGTGATTGGTCGGTTCATCAAACATCATGATTTTAGTGTCTTGCATTAGCGCACGCACGATAGCCAAGCGCTGTTTTTCACCGCCTGATAAGGTTTGCACGCGAGCACTAACCAAACTTGATAACTCAAAATCCTGTAGTAAATGTTGCGCGCGCTCAACATGATGGCTATTTGGGCGCTGATACCATGCAAGATTTGGTGAAACGCCTAATAGCACATAATCCAATACCGTTAGTGGCAGCTCAAAACGCTCATGTTGTCCAACCCAAGCGATATGACCATTATTCATGACCTCGTTGATAGGCTGACCGTAAATCGTAATCTGACCATCCGTTTTGAGCGCGGTTCCTGTGTGTTGACCCAAAACCGTGTGCAGTAACGTGCTTTTACCCGCGCCATTTGGTCCGATAAAGGCGACCAGCTTTTGACTTGGCACGGTTAGCTTGTCTATCTTTAACAATGTTTTATGGCCGTGCGAGATATGAATATCTTGCATCGACAACAGCTCGCCTGCATTACTACTATTTATACGACTATCTTGATTCGCTAGCGATGTCTTTGATGTAGCCGTAAAAAATGAATGAAACATAAACACTCTCTTTGATTAACGGCGGCTACTACGCACAAACAGCCAAATAAAGAATGGACCGCCAAGCAACGCTAAAACGATGCCAACGGGCACATCCACTGGATAAGCAACATGCCGCGCCGCGCCATCAATGATCAGTAATAATATCGCCCCAAGCCAGCCAGACCAAATCATGAGACGCATCCGCCCGCCGCCAAACAGAATAGCCAATAGGTTGGGCACCATCATGCCAATAAAACCAATGACGCCTGCTAAAGACACCGCTGCCCCTGTTAATAATGCCGAGGCAATCACGACCAAACAACGAACCACACCCACTTTGATACCCAAGGATTTAGCAGCGGCTTCACCAAGCATCAGCCCATCCAACTGGCGACCTAATGGTAATAAAATTGCTAACCCCAATAACATAGAGGCAATCGAATAACGCAGCGGCACAAAGCCCGCTTCCGCCATACTACCTGACAGCCAATTGGTAGCGGAGCGCAGCACCATGTCATCAGACATAAATAAAATCAGGCTGACCACCGCCGCACAAAAAGCGCTGATGACAAATCCCAATATCAGCAAGCCCATCTGCCCACCACCCAAAAACCGATGACAAGCGAGAATAAACAAGCACACCAATACGCTTCCAGTAAACGCTGCAAGCGGTATCCCAATGCCACCAAATCCCAATGCCAGAACCAAAACAACACCAAGCGCTGCGCCACCTGATGTACCGATTAAACTTGGATCCGCTAAAGGATTTTCAAATAAAGCCTGTAATGCTGCACCACTAACTGACAACGCCAAGCCAACCAACAATGCCGTCACTACGCGCGGATAGCGTAGCTGCCAGATAGTATCGTCAAGATGGCTAGGGCTTGACCATTCGCCAAAGCCAATACCAAGCGCCAACCAAATTAGCAGCACAGATGCGACAGTAGCGGCAACATAATAGATGCTATGTCTGTATTTTCCAGTTTGTATAGGGATAGAAGCGGAAATCGTATTTGCCATGTGAGATATCGTTTTATTGAATATAAAAGAGATTATGCTATATATTGCTTAAGCTATTTTGCTACAGCGTTCAGCTTTTTTAAGACTTGCGGTGAATTCAGACCATAACGTAAAAAGTCATCTGCTGGCCAAAAGTGGACGCCAGCATTTTTACCAGCCGCACTTGCCGCAACCTCAGGACGTTTACTAAATTGACTGACACCGCCAACCACTGCCTGATTATGATCAGCAATGATAATGACATCAGGCTTAGCAGCCAGCCAGCCTTCGCGTGACATAGGTTTTAACCCCGATACGTTTGCCGCATTGATTCCACCAGCACGCCGAATCAACTCATCGCCTACCGTGCCCTTACCTGCAACGATACGACCATCGTAACTTAATAAATAACGCTTACCCGTCTTTGCCATTGCTCATTCCTGCATTCCAACGCTTCGCAAGCTGCGATCCTTCAGCTTTTTTATCAACGTAACTGCCGATGGTTTTAATACTGCTAGCAAAGGTATTTACTTCTTCTTTAGGCGCGACATTCACGGCTTTGACCTTTAAACCGGTCAAGCGCTGATAGACGCTAGCGGGCTGCACCATATAGCTACCCAACACTAAATCAGGCTTAACCGCCAACACAGATTCAGCAGTGATGTTGCGGTGCATACCAACCGCTGGCACATTTTTTTAAGGCGGGATTGGTGTTGGTCGCATCTTTACCAACCAACTTATTGGTCGCTCCTAGTGCCACCACGACGTCTGCAACATCGGGACTCATCGCGACAATACGCTCATAAGCTTGGGCAGAAAGTGAGGGCACGGCAAATGCGCCAATAATAGCCGCAGTGCTGATAGCACGACTCATCAATTTTTTTATTTATCACTGAGTGAGTGATTACTGTTTTTGATAATTCAGAAGACATAAGCATTCCTAATTTGCTAACCTAAAAAATGACACTATTAACAGAACCATTAACGTGTATTAAGCATCCCAAATAACTCACACAACAGCTATGACTTATCCGTTATGTGAGTGTCAATATCGCAAAATTTGCTGATTTTTTTTATGACGGGTTTACACGCTCTCTGCTTCAGCCATTGCAACTGCTGCTAAGGATTCTGCATACGAATGCGTTTCGATGATCGTCGAGACAATTTGCTGCCATGCTTCAAGCTCAGGCGTGCCTTCAATTCTCTGACCGAACACGCTAAAAATACTGACGCCGTGACCATCAAAACCTTCGATACAAGTCACGATACCGTCTTTGGTTGGGCGCTTAACGCTCCACAGTTGCGCCAATGCCTTGTCTTTTAAATGCAGCGTAAAGTCATTATGGTCTTTATCTAAAATATTAAACCAATCACCCATACGCTTGAGTGTCTGCACCGTGCCAGTCTGAATCTGCACCAGACCACTATTACCGACAAATATCATAATCGGGCATTTGGCATCACGCGCTTGCTCAAATACCGCTTCGACCGCGCTAATATCAAGCTGCTGCGTCATCTGCTCTGGTGCTTGACGGTAGCTACTAGCACGATCGATATCGAGATTTTTTTAATAATGAGTGAAATTGATGCACGTCTGTCATTGCCTGCCAGCCTTGTTGTAGCTGCGCACGCCCCGCCTCGCTCAGCGCCTTGTAACGCCAGTCATTTAGCGGCTCTTGTGCTTCTAACGTCAGCGTATCATTACTGACCGTTTGCTGCTGCTCCTGAATCATCGCTTGCCAACGGCTGATATTCTCATCACTCAACTCTCGTAGATACACTTTGTCGATAGCAGCACCTTGGGCGTTATAAAACTGAATACTATAAGATGGCTTATCGGCGCGGCTGGTATCCGTTACCGCCAGCATATGCTGCCATTGCCACATAAAGAATCGCAAATCTAGACCACCCACATTGAGTGCTAATCCCATCTTTTCGCCAAGCTTAAGATTATGATATGGCGCGGTTTTTTTCATGCACGGCCAGCTCGTTTCTGACAATACTTTCCATGTCACCAAATTTCTCAAATTGCTTTAATACAGCTTTGCACTGATCACCTATATACTGACTATAAGGCGAAGCTAACATCAGTTCAAACTCGCTGATGCCTAGCGCAGCCGCTCCTTCTGTGGGAAATAACATCGGTGTTTTTGCTTTTAATGCTTGGTACTGTTGCCACAGCTCAGTATTTTTTTTGGTTAACGATAACGGTTGACTCATGATGGTCTCCATAAAATAAATAGCAGTAAAAAAGCCAATGATCTTGGCTATGTAGTATTGAGATATGAATATCTTTAGAAAATAGCAGCGACGATGATGATTGATGTTTGATAAGACCAATGCCTGCTGTACTACAGTTCTTGCAATGATGCAGCAAGGGTGTATTTATCAAGCAAACCTTTAGCAATTATCGCTTCCAATTCATCATTTATAATTTTGTCTCTAGGCTTCGGGCGAGATCATTATGGCAACATTTTTTTTCACTTTGTAAATAATAATAATTATCATTTACATCTTGATAATTATTATCTTTTGAAATACTATGTCTGGGCTTTGTTGCTTAATCTAGTGAATCAAGTAACCAAACCTTTAATAATTAATACTATGAAACGGTCGCTTTAGATCACTCTTTTTGTAGCAAAAGGTGTTTAAGTAACACGACTTTCTTACTCTCTCTTTTTACGATGGCTGTTTTATTTATGTCAATTTTAGCGTTTAATTTATCGTTGACTCATACGGGACTAAACACCCATCCTTCACCGCTGCGTCGTAGCCCACTAGCCATAAGTGTGGCATTAGCATTGTTTGCATTCACGTCAGTTTCAGCCCAAGCAGCGCCGCTTCTCGCAGAGACGAATGGTGATATGCCCGACGATGCAGCCATGCCGAGCACACGTTTAGATCCTATCGTGGTAACGGCCACACGCTCTGAGCGTGCATTGAGCGATGCGCCAGTTGCCCTGCAAGTACTCAGCCGCCAGCAGCTAGATGACAACCATGCTCATACTTTAAAAGAAGCGCTAGCCTTGTTGCCCAATGTTTACTTACGCGAAGTCCATGGTAAAACAGGTTACGAAGTTAGTATGCAAGGCTTTACCGGTGATCAAGTATTGGTGTTGATTGACGGTTTACCGATCACAGCCAGCACTGGCTCGACAGTAAATTTGAATCAATATATGAATATGGATATTGAGCAAATAGAAGTGGTGCAAGGAGCGGCGTCAGCGCAGTTTGGTAGCGCGGCGATGGGCGGCGTTATCAATATCATCACTAAACCCATTGGCGCGGCAACAGGACATATCACCACCGAGATTGCCAGCAATGGTCGGCAAAATCCATCTGGTAAAAAGTTAGATGCTAACAAACGCTATGTAGAAGCCAGCGTAGAAGGCGCTTTAGATAAAAACCAGCGTTTTCATGCGCGTTTATCAGGCTCGTATCTGGATAATGATGCTTGAGCTTAGATCATGAAGCATGGCCGAGATTAAAAGACGCCAGCGAGCAGTCACAAATCAGTGCCCGATTTAGCTACCGCCCGGATGGTAAAGGCATATCAAACAACAATAGTGATAACGATAGCCGAATGGTCAAAAACGCTCAATATTGCTAGAGGCCAGCCACTATAAAGAAGACGATGTTAGCCGTTTCAATTACTATGTCGCGCCGCGCTATTTGGCACAGCAAAGAGATGAGCACATCAGCAAGCAGCGCTTTAGTATCGGTGCACGCGCTGATATCGCGCCGCATGTCGATGATCGCAGCAAGACTTATCGATTGTCCGCTCAAGCGCTGCATGAGGAATATCAAAGCGAATCCAATACTAAAACACAGCAAGCCATCACTAGTGCCCGTGATACAGAGATTAGTACGACGTTGGCGCAAGCCCAGCTCGACTTACCTGAGCTATTGCTATCCGATAAGCACCTTCATCTTATCCAAGTCGGCGGTCAGGTTCAGCAAGACAAGTTGAGCCAAACGAAAAACCAAGTCAGCGAGCTTATCAGCGATGACGTCAGCCGTGATGTCGGTGAGCTGTATCTACAAGATGATTGGCTGATCGGCGATAACTGGGAAGTGTTGAGTGGTATTCGCTATCAAAACGATGAAGACTTTGGTGGTCATACGGCGCCAAAAGTATCACTCAAATACAACCATTTGGATGCCAGCGGTCGTGACCATGTCTTTCGTAGCAGTATTGGCGGTGGTTATCGCGTGCCCAACCTGAAAGAACGCTACTACGTCTTTGACCATAGCAATTTGGGTTATAAAGTCATGGGCAATCCTGACTTGCAGCCTGAAACCTCAACCAGTTACCAGATCGGCTATCAAGGTCAACTGAGCGACACCATGAATTTGACGGTCAATGGTTTTTATAACGAGATAGATGATCTGATTCAGACCGATGAAGACAATGCGAGCTTTGAAGCAATATCGCCATTTATAAATATATGAACGTCGATAGTGCCAAAACCTATGGCGGCGATATTGGCCTTGACTGGCAAGTGGACGAGCGCGCCAAACTACAAGCCAGCTACGCTTACCTCAAGACGCATAACAATGTCACCGATACCGAGCTGACCTATAAGCCCAATCACAAAGCGATGCTGGCACTAGATTATCAAATCAATGACAAATTACAGCTGATCCCGCGCCTCAATTATGAATCCAAACAGCTGATTAGTACCAGCGAGCAAGCGTATTCACCCTCTTGGTGGACACTCGATAGCAAGCTCAATTATGACGCCACTGCAAACTTGAGCTTGTATGCAGCGATTAATAATATCTTTGATGTGCAGCGTGATGTCACCGATACCAGTGACTACCGTCCCATTGATAATCGCGAGTGGTTACTTGGCGCCAGCTACCATTGGTAAGCCTTTGATTCACAATCATTCTAAAGCAAGTGTATTTGTACCGCTATTTTTACCCTTATTTTGTACCTTCTATCTGAAACCACAACCTTCAAGGAAGCTGATATGACCCCCATTTCCCCAGCAATTCACACCAAGCCGACCAAATTGGCATTACTGTTTAGTGGCAGTATTTTAGCACTCAGCATGACTGGCTGCGGTGGTGGCGGTGATGGCACCAGTAGTGACAGTAACGGTAATGGCGGCACTACCCCGCCTGTGAGCAGTGCCAGCTTTAGCGAAACGGCTACTTGGCAAGTCACCAATCTAGCGCCTAATACTGCGACCTGTTATGACTTTGATACCAAAGCTGAAAGCTCGTGTGCTGAAGATAAATGGGATATCAAGTTTGATAATCAAGCGCGTTCGGTCAAGCTTTGGTCAAATAGCGGTGATTCTGGCACTGGCAAAGGCGGCGTTTTTGGTTTAATCGATTGGTCAGATTTGAGCCGTTATAGCAATGCAACTCAAGATCCTGATACCAGTCGTGATATTACCATGCACTACAATGAAGACCATAGTGGCGGTATTTTTGATGCGCAGCCTTGGTTTGAGTACAACTTACAAGGCAATCATCAGCTCTACCCGAACAATCGCGTCTATATGGTCACCACAGACAGTAGTAGCGACATGACAGACAGCAGCGTCCAGCAGCCGATCTATGCCTTGCAGATTACCAACTACTATAATGATGCTGGAAAATCTGGCTACCCAACCATTCGCTGGATTGATACAGCGCTACCAAATCAGGTACAGACTCAAACCTTCAACGCCACCAGCAATGATGATTGGGTATATGTTGACCTAAAAACAGGCCAAAGCAGCACGGACAAAGACAGCACTTGGCAGATCGGCTTTAAGCGTAATGATGTGATTTTAAATGGTGGGGATTCGGGCAGTGGTAAGATTGGCGGTTATCTTGCCGCCACACCAGCAGGATATTATGATGCAAAAGACGAGCCTATTGTCAGTCAATTTATCACCGATGGTAGTGCAGCGACCTTAGCCGACCTTACCAGCACAGCAGACTACGACAAGCCGCTGAGTGCCAGAAGTTGGGTGATTGACAGTAAAGGCTCGGATCTCAACCCTGCGTATACTGGCAACTATCCGAACCTAGATTTTGGTTGGTATACCTACAATGGCATGACCCATCAACTAAATGCCAAAGCGGTTGACAGCGCTCAAGGCGCGCTCATTAGATCCGCTGAAGGCAATAGCTATGCCCGCGTGCGTTTGGATAAAATCAATTACCCTGATAGCTCAGCGACGACTGCGACCTCATGGGAATTTAAAATAGACATTCAACCTGCTCCTTAGTTTTTTTTACCTTTTGAGTTTCGCTCAGCTAAGTTTAACTTATACATAGCGCATTATTTCAGAAAATAAACACATCATTTTAACTGCCCTTCGCAAGCTATCATACTTTACGAAGGGCAATTAAATTGGACAGCTACTAAGCTTAGATCAAAACCCACTTATATTGTCTCTGAAATATCTTCAGAGTTTCGGCTCTCCTTCACTAATTCGACACCATCAGGATCACCATACGCTGACGTACATTCAGAATTCTTAGTCTGACTGTTAATTGCTTATGCAGCTTTAATTGGCATAATAGGAGCATTAGTGTTCTGGAATAAACAGCTACTTAACAATAAGGCTGTAGGTAAAAAAGTATCGCTACTATTTTTGGACTTCATAAGGGCATACTGGCTATACCACAGCATTTTCAGATAGGCGATCAACTCATTATTCATAAGCAATAAAGCTTGCCCTATTTACGCTGCAAACAAGGCACTCAGGTGTTCCTGATACTGCACAATATCGTTATCAATGGTCGGATTCTTAATGGCATCATTCACCATGAATGTTGGCATTGGCTCCATTCCTAGAAACTGATATGACTTATGAGTAGCGATATATACGCCATCAACGCCAACACCTTCAAAAAACTGCTCGGGATCAGTGAATGCTTCTGTAGGTGCATTCCAAGTTACTGAAAGCATATACTGTTTACCTTGCAGTAGACCACCAGAACCATATTTATCTTCTGAGTTTTGACGAGAACGTCCATCACTTTGATAGAGACTGCCATGACCAATGGTGAAAATCTCATCGATATATTTTTTAATAGTCCATGGCACACCCATCCACCAAGCAGGAGCTTGTTGAATGATGATATCTGCCCACAGCCATTTTGCAATTTCATCCTGAATATCATAACCTGCATCAATGTTTGTCACTTTTACGTCGTGACCTAAACTGAGTAATTGTTGCTCAGCGATATGGGTCATAGTGTCATTGAGCTCACCTATAGAATGCGCAAAACGTTTGCTACCGTTTAATATCAATATTTTTTTCATGATTAGCTGCCTTGTATAAATTAGATAGATTGATCCAAATGGGTGCCAAACCTTCAGGATTGACTTCACGACTATTGCTATCGAGTTGGTCAATTTTAATTAATTGCTCATCGCTCAATGTGATGCTTTGTGCTGCTAAGTTGCTCGCTAGATTTTCTCTTTTAGTTGAAGAGGGAATCACAGCGTAGCCTTTAGCGAGTGCCCACGCTAAGATCACCTGTGCTGGCGTTTGTTGATTGTGACTGGCTATTTCTTGAATGACAGGATCTTTTAATGCTTTGCCGTATGCTAGTGTCATATAGGAAGTAACGTTAATACCTTGCTGATCCATGAAATTCACCAATCGGCGATTTTGTAGATAAGGGCTTAGTTCTATTTGGTTGGTCTCAATATTTTCAGCCCCTACTACTGCTATAGCTCGTTTTAACAAATCGATAGTAAAGTTAGACACCCCTATTTTTTTGGTCAGCCCTAATGTTTTTGCTTCGAGCAAGGCGGTCATATACTCTTCAACAGCTACTGGGCTTGAAGCGCTGGCCAATGGATTAGGGCTAAATCAACAACATCGACATCTAACTTTTTTTAAGCTGGCCTTTAAGCTAGGAATGAGCTTTTCTTTTGATAAATTATCAACCCAAATCTTAGTGGTTAGGTATATTGAGTCAGAAGAGACACCGCTATTTTTGATAGCAATACCAATAGCCTCCTCGTTATCGTATGCTTGAGCCGTATCTATCGCTCTATACCCCAAATCTAAGGCATTTGTCACAGAGTGAATAACCGTATCACCTTGTAATCTAAAGGTACCTAAACCAAATTTTGGCAGTGTCATATGCTTCACCTATATCTTATTTATGAAAGTATTCATTGGATTGGCAGTCATTATATAGATGCTTATAATTGATAAGAAGGCACAAAAAATCAAAATACTATTGCATAAGGATCAATAATGAAAGTCACGATTAACGAGCTTGATACCTTTGTTAGTATTGTCGATGAAGGCACCATCAGTCAGGCAGCTGAACACTTAGGAGTTACGGTTTCAGCCGTAAGCAGAGCGTTATCAAGACTAGAGAAGAAGCTCAATACCGCACTATTTAGGCGCACAACAAGGCGCTTGGAGTTGACGCAGGAAGGTGAGAAGTATCTCGCACGTGTGCGCAGTATTCTGAGTGATTTAGAAGATGCGGAAGATATGATGGTAAAGAATAAGAAGGTGCCATCTGGTAAGTTGCGAATTGATGCAGCTACTCCTTTTATGTTGCATGTGATTGCACCCTTAATTGATAAATACAGTAACGCTTACCCACAAATCGATATCGAGTTGGTCAGTAATGAAAGTTTAGTAGATTTATTAGAAGCACGTACAGATGTGGCTGTTCGTATCGGTGAATTAAAAGACTCTTCATTGAGTGCTACCTCGCTCGGCTTAAGCCAGATTCGTATTTTAGCCAGCCCTGCTTATTTAAAAAAACATGGTACGCCCAAAAATGTGGAGGACTTGGCTCATCATCAGTTATTAGGTTTTAATTCATTGGAGAAGTTAAATGATTGCCTATCTATGATGCGGCTAATAATTTATTGCATATTCATACGAATATAAAAGCAGATAGCGGTGAGACACTAAGACAGCTGGCCTTATGCGGGACCGGTATCGTGTGTTTGTCCGATTTTATGACTTATCAAGATATCCAAAAAGGGGATTTGATTCCGCTATTAGTGCCTATTACGATTAAAATGCAGCAGCCTATTAATCTGGTTTACTACAAGAATAGAAAATTATCAGAGCGTGTTAGCTCCTTCATCGAGTTTTTGAAGGCAGAAGTAATGCCTTAAGATAGGTAAAAAAAACACTTAACGTCATATAATGAAAATGACTTTCTTTTAAAAAGGCCTTGAATATTTTATAAGTGATTACTCCAATGTTGCCAACTCTGGCTAGCCACCAATTCCTATTACGATGAGATAAAGGTATTGATAACAGTTTGCGTTATAATGGCACTCTACAAATCAGAAATTGATAGTGATTGTCATGGCTAAAGTGCCTTTAGATCGACCCAGCCTTGCTAACTGTCCTATTGCTCATAGTCTTTCGATAGTTGGTGATGCTTGGTGCTTACTCATCTTACGCGATGCACATATGGCTTAACCCGCTTTGATGAATTTCGTAGTAGTTTAGGTATCGCGCCATCAATGCTCACCAAGCGCTTAACAACCTTAGTTAAAGAAGGCTTGTTTAAAAAAATACGCTACTCAGAGCATCCGCCGCGTGAGGAGTATCTACTGACACCAGCGGGGCAAGATATATTGCCAGTATTATTTGTACTAGGTGCTTGGGGACAAGCTCATAAACTCTGTGAAACAGGAGCTCGTATGCCTGTCTTTATAGACTCAGAGACAGGTTTGGAGATTGAGCCTATAGTTGTTGATAAAATTACTGGGGTCGAAATTGGCAAAGCTACCATCAAGAGAAAAAAAGCATAGTTTACTCCATAACTATAATCCGCTCATTTACAACTCTGCTATACCCTTTAACGTCAATCTTCTCTTATCGTTAGGGTATGTTCTCATTTTAAAAATAGTGATAAAAATGAGATGAATGGTAGCCAAACAAGAAAAATAGCGTAACTAATATTAGGATAGTGACCAGCTATCATTTTAAGTCACACTATTTAAATGTTGGCACGCCCAAATAAAATTAATTTTTTTTGCTAAAAAATCCAGCGTCTGTTTCACAAAGTCTTTATGATATTGAAAAATACCACCATGTCCGGCATCTGGGTATATGATTAACTGACTGTTTGGTAAACGCTTTGCTAAGTCATGGGTGTTTGGCGTAGGAACCATACGATCATGCTCGCCATTAGCCACTAAGGTAGGATGTTTAATAACAGAGAGATCGACCGGTTTTTTTGTTGCCCCATTTTTTTTAGGGCTCTAAGTTGAGCGCGATACGCTGAAATCTTGATTTTTTTTGTCAGGATTTTCAGTCCGTTCATTAATACGTTTAATAAACGCTTTTGCCGCACGCTTTCCATTGTTAGAACGAGTGAAAAACAGAAAAACCTTGGGATCTTGACATGTAAGTAAACCCTTGATGAACTCTCTATCAGCAACTCTATTAACTTTAGCGATACCCTCTCCCCCAGCAGGCCCTGTACCCGATATCACCATTTTTCTCACCAAACTGGGTTTTTTCATTGCTATTTCTTGTGAAATCATACCGCCCATAGAAAAGCCAAATAAATCCACCTTATCAAAGCCTTTTGCTTCAATGAAAGTAATAGCATCATCAGCCATTTGCTCTATCGATTCAGCTACTCTCCCTGTCGAAGCACCCACGCCGCAATTATCAAACGCCACAACGTAATGTGTTTTGGCGATACCATCCATAATGCGAGGGTCCCAATTGTCTAATACCGCTGCCAAATGATTTAAAAATATGATGGGTGTGCCACCATTTTGCTGACCATACTCACGATAGGCAAAGCTAATGCCATCTGCACTGATAAATTCAGTAGGTACTGTTGTCCATTGATAGAGCGATGTTTGTACTGACATTGAGGTGTCTCCTATGGCGTGTGGATCAAATCTTGTAATATCAGTTAATACTAAAAAGATAGTGACTATAATACAAGAAATTATCATAGTCACTATCTTTTTAGTATTAACTAGTCTATTTTTATATTATTATCCTATTACTGAATAAAATCTGTAAGAGTACCTTGCGTTGTCGTAGGCTACTTTAACCCCATTTACGCTCATTAGATTTAGGTAGAATATTATGAGAGCCGCTTATATAGATCACTATGGTAAGCTCGACCAGATTCAATTTGGCGACCAACCCAAACCGACGATTCAAAGCGATGAAGTTTTGGTTAAAGTGCATGCTGTCAGCATCAACCCACTTGATTTGCCCATGCTAGAAGGAGAATTTAAAGCGGTGATACCCGTGCAGTTTCCTTTCATCTTAGGCAATGATTTAGCAGGTGTCGTTATTAAGATTGGCACAAGCGTTCATAAATTCAAAGTGGGAGATGAGGTTTTTGCTAAGACAGATGAGCAAGGCTCTTTTGCTGAATATACTTCTCTAAAAGAAACGTCAGTTGCTCTTAGACCTAAAAATATTTCTATGACCCAAGCTGCTGCTCTGCCACTGGTTGCTCTGACAGCATGGCAAGCGCTCGTGGAAATAGCACAGCTAAAACGTGGTCAAAAAGTCCTGATTCATGCGGGTTCTGGTGGTGTGGGCTCCATTGCCATTCAGCTCGCTAAGCATTTAGGCGCCTATGTTGCCACAACGGCAAGTGCTAAAAATGCTGATTGGCTGACAGACTTAGGGGCAGACCTCGTCATCGATTATAAAAAGACTAATTTCACGGATATCGTGTCTGATTATGATGTAGTGTTTGATACACAAGGGGGCGACACTTTAGAGCAGTCTTTGCAGGTTCTAAAGCGTGGCGGTATCGTTGTCAGTATAGCGGGACAACCCGATAAGAATATGGCAGAAGCCATCAATGCTAACTGGCTCATGAGCAAAATCATCCCCTTGCTCAGCTTACCTATTAGAGCTAAAGCCAAAAAAACACGGCGTTCGCTATCACTTTTTGTTTATGCAGCCAAATGGCGAGCAGTTGTCCCGTATTGCTGAGCTTGTAGAAGCAGAAAATATTATTCCAGTATTAGATCAGGTTTATGATTTCACGGATTTCGCACAAGCCATTCAGCATGTAGATAGAGGGCATAGCAAAGGTAAAGTAGTGGTCAATTTACTTTAAATTTACCACCAGAACACACGTAGCAGAATTAAGCATAAAAATGACCACTCATACAAAGGATTGCAAAATGGATAATGCAAAAATAGATATAAACGACGTGTTGGCGACATGGGAAGCGGACGAGTTAACAGTACGTGCCAAATTAGGCGCTTCAGGGATAACGTCGCCTGCTCAATTAGCTAGCATGAGTGGCAAGGCGCTCTTTGACGCGATGTTTGCTGGGGAGTTGCCCTCGCCACCGATTGGTGAGACGCTTGATTTTGTTCCTATTCATATAGAAGACGGTCATTCTGTTTTTCAGGGTCGGCCAGGTCAGCAACATTACAACCCATTAGGCAGCGTACATGGTGGTTGGTTTTGTACTATGCTTGACTCTGCTGTCGGCTGCGCTATTCATTCTACCTTACCGGCTGGTAAAGGCTATACCACGTTAGAGATCAAAGTGAATATGATTCGCGCCTTGACTAAGGCCATCCCATTGGTGCGTGCTGAAGCTAATATCATCCATATCGGAAGGCAAACCGCCACTGCTGAAGGACGTATCGTAGGGCCTGATGGCAAACTATATGCTCATGCCACCACAACTTGTTTAGTATTTGATATGCCAAAGTGATAATAATATCGACTTTTTACGCAAAATGACTTTTATTATGAACCAACACTAAGGCCAATTTTATGCAAACATTCGAACGCACCATCACGTTAGATGACAAACAAGCGCGCTATTATGACCTGTCTGCATTGGGTAATAGGGATAAAAACATATCGAGGACGGCGGCTCATTTCTATGGTGGCAATGGTTTTACGGCTGGCGTCTATCTCCCTTTATTAACTAAGCTCAGTGAGAAATTCACTATCACTAGTCTCGCCATGCGCGGATATTGGCATGATTTACCCACCGCCAAGAAGCTCACTCGCGAGCAAGATGCCGATATATTGATTGATTTTTTTAGAGAAAACTCAAGACAAACCTGTGATCGGTATGGGACATTCTCAAGGCGCTACTGCAACCGCGATTGCGGCGGCCAAACGTCCAGAACTATTTTCGCAGTTATACTTAATAGAGCCCGTTACGCTTACTAAATCACAGAAACTCATTATTGATCTGTTACCTAGTAAGTTCAAAATAAGTCGAGAACCCTTCAAAAGTACGCAAGCTAAGCAAGCGAATTGGTCTAGTGTTGAAACATACTATGACTATTTACGGTCACATCGTGCTTTTAAGCGTATTGATGACAACAATCTTTATGTCTTTGCAAAAAATAGTCTGGTCGAAAATGAGCAAGGGAAATATAGTCTGCTTTTCGCACCTCAGCAAGAACTGGCAAGCTACTTTGACATCCCTTTCGTCAATGACGCCTTAAAAGATCTGAATACTCTCAATGTCCCCTACACCATTATCGTTGGTAAACCCTCTATGTTCATTAGCGATAAAGTTCGTAAAATTTGGCAGCACCTTGTGCCAAGTGAGAGAATCATTGAGCTGTCAGATAATGGGCATCTTCTGCCAATGGAAGCGCCTGAACAATGTGCAAATATCATTATGAAAAATTTTACGAGCTACTGAGCCTCTTTAGGTTCAGACTTGCTACTCGCATAAATAAAATAAAGCGCGATTGCCAAACAAACCAAAGCACTGATTCGACTACCTGAACGGCTAATGACCTCATTACCAAGCAAACCAAAATTATCAATTAATACACTCATACTCAACTGACCAAAAATAACGGCTACCGTTGCCACAGCAGTTCCAATACGCTGGACCGCAACCACCATAATGACAATATAAGGAACACCGCACAAAGTGAGCTATGCTGAAAAAACTGTAGAACCAAACTTGGTAAACTAACGACTCAATGAGGAGTTTATCATGACTAAGAAAATCAGAACCTATAGTGCAGCATTCAAAGCTGAAGCCGTTAAAAAGATAGCAGATAATAAGGGCAATGTTTCAGCGACTGCAAAGCAGCTTGGCATCGCCATGCAGACATTATCTAACTGGCAAAACAAAGCTGATAAAGGCCAGCTTATTGGTACTAAAGAATATGATCCTGAGCTCATGGCTATACTAGAAGAGAATAAACGTCTTAAACGTGATCTCAAAGTTACTCAGGAAGAGAGAGATATTCTAAATGAGGAAGGATAAAGCGAAGCACTGCTTCGCCCGGACGCAAGATGAGAGCTATGCGCGAATGAGGCCACGGCGTACTTCGCCAATGAGGAACGTTAAGAAACAGTTAAGAAACAGTCTAGTAGACTGTTTTAGTGACGCAAGACGTAGGGCTATGCCCGCAGTGACAGTTGATGAAGTACATCTTTATCAAGGATAATCAGCAGATATTTAGCATCACTTGTATGTGTCACGTATTAGATGTCAAGCCATCAAGCTATTATAACTGGATAAATCGTGGTGTTAGTAATCAGCAGATCCACCGCAACCAGTGTGAGCTGCTGGTTCGCGTGGCTCATGATGAAACTAAGCAGCGCTATGGCTGTGAGCGATTGCATGCTCATCTTGCAGAGCAAGGCCATCATATCAGTCAATACATGGTAAGACGCATTAAAGAAGAATACGGCATTGTTTGCCGTCGTCACAAGCGTTTTAAAGTTACCACCAACTCAAACCATAACAAGTTTATTTATCCAAACCTGCTCGATCAAAAATTTGATACCAGTCGTCCTAACGAAGCTTGGGTTAGTGACATCACTTACATATGGACAGATGAGGGTTGGCTATACTTAGCAGGTGTTAAAGACCTCTACACTAAAGAGCTTGTCGGCTATGCTATCCACAAGCGTATGACAGCAGATTTAGTTTGCCGTGCACTCAATATGGCCATCAAGAACAAACGACCCAACCAACGGCTGATTGTGCATTCTGATAGAGGCAGTCAGTACTGTAGTTATGACTATCATAAGATCATTAAGAAGCATAAATTTAAGGGCTCAATGTCCAGACGTGGTAATTGCTTTGATAATGCGCCATAGAAAGCTTCTGGGGCATATTAAAGAATGAGTTGGTGTATTACGAAGACTATAAAACAAGGTTCGAAGCCATCAGTGATATCACTAAATATATTGAGCTTGAGTATAATGAGGAGCTATTAGCAAAGCACTGCTTTGCAGCGACGCAAGGCAAGAGCTATGCTCGCAGTGGGACTAGAATCCAAAAGGGTTTGGGCTATAAAACGCCAAGACAGGTGTGGTTTGATTTTTATCGTCAAGCTGCGTAACTAAAATCTCCCAAGTCAATGTCTACAGATTTGACAGCATAGGTCAGTGTATCTCTGTTGTTATCCTCAAAATATCAGTTATATGTACACTCACAAGTACACTGGAATTATTTCAATAATTCAAACTCTTGATACTATTATCCTACAGCCCCTTAATTTTTTCCCCATTGCTCGTCACGTAAGGCATGTCGTCTTGTCATAATAGTTGAACTCAGTTTGATATACATGAAGGCAGTATAGCTTATGTTTCATCAACTGTTATATTCGATGACATGCCCTAATTAAAATTTAAGACATGGTTAAGGCATGGTTGCTGTGGGTGTTTTTAAAAACTTAGGATTGGCATTGCCCCAATTCGCATATATCTCGGTAAATAAGGTATCCACAATTTCTTCCACCTCGTTTTGAGTCACTTCCACATTGCCTTGTTTGCCAAAGATAACCACCTCATCGCCCGATTTAATGTCCGGATAATCGGTTACATCCACCATTGTGGTATTCATTGAGATTTTGCCCACCGCCGGTACTTTATGCCCATTGATAAGTATGTGCCCTTTATTGGTAAAGGTACGGCGATAGCATCAGAATAACCAAATGGTAAGTTTGCCAAATAGCTGTCGCGCGTCAATTTATAAGTGCGGTCATAGCCAACTGTTGAGCCTTTGGGGTAATAATTAACGCTAGCAACTCGGCTTTTAAAACTCATAATAAATTTAAAGTCTTCACGCTCAAAATACGGCTCGCCAAATAATATTGCCCCCGGGCGCACCATATCAAACCAGCCTCTGGCACATTTAATGACACAAACGAGTTGGCGGCGTGAATGGTCAAGTTATCCCTGTTTAAATTAGCGGCTTTTATCAACCAGTCGGTTTGCTGTTTAAAAGTTGTTAGCCCTTTTAGCACATCTTCGCGGTCTTCTTCTGGAAAGTGGGTCATAATGCCAACAATGTCAAGGTTACTCATCTTGGTTATCGCGATAGCATCTTGCTGCAACCGGTTAACGCTAAGATCAATACCGTTACGGTCCATGCCGCCAGCGTTTAATGCCATATGAAACTTAATGTTTTTACCGGCTTTTTTAGCAAGCTCATTGACAATTTCTGCTTGTTTTAGGCTGCCAATTAACTCTTCAACGCCATATTGCATGGCGTCTTCGATTTCAGCATTGGTAGCGGCGCGCACACGCATGATGCGCCCTTTATAGCCATGGCTGTGAGCAATGCGAATCTCTTCATTACTGGCAACACCAATACAAGGCACATTATGCTGCATAACGGTGGGCATTAAGTTGTTAATACCAAACCCGTAAGCATCTGCCTTTAAGATGGCGCAAATCTCAGCCTGCCCATTTAAGTGGTGGCGCATTGCCTCAATGTTGTCGCCATAAGCGCCAGCGTCCACCTCAAGCCAAGCGTTGGCATTGTCGATATTAAGCGCGCGAGTATTGTGGGAATTATATATATTATGGGTATTGGTATCTGGATAATCGCCGATATAAGTCAACGCTGGTGCGGCGTGGGCAACAGTGGAAGGCACGCTTACCCCGTAGGCAACTGCGACAATGGCAAGCGATAAAAAAACTGGATTTAGTATTAGATGTGGTCATCATCATCCTTGATTATTGATTGATAAATTAATTGACTAACTGATAAAAAAACAAAATTTATAATAGCACTTATTTAGTTTAACGCAGTGGTTATAAATTCAAAGTTAAAGTATTTCTATTGATATATCAGATATTAAGAGACATAAGAACCGACTATCAAACTATCAGTGTTTCTCCATTAGGCGCTGACGAGCCTATCATGCCGGAGAGAGCAGTTGTATTTTCAAAATGATCGTCTTATGAGTAGCTTGATGCTAATAGCAAAAACCAGCTTGATAGGCGGTTTTTGCTATGAATATCATTAAAAAAATCATATGAGCACACACCGCAATGATTGGTAATGAGATAATGGTTCTCAATAGAAAAATGACTAATAACTGGAAAAAGCTTACTGGAATTTTTGTCCCTAAAATCAATCCACCTACTTCTGACATATAGATTAACTGAGACACTGACAAGCAAGCGATAACAAATCGAGTTAGTTCTGACTCTATTGAAGAACCAATAATAGCCGGTAAGAACATATCTGCGAAACCTACCATGATCGTTTTTGACATTTCTGCGGCAAACGGTATATTCAATAACTCTAAGAATGGAATAAACGGCATACCTAGATAATCAAATGCAGGTGTTTCTTCTGCAACGATTAGACATAGTGCCGATTGCCATAACGACAGGTAATATCCCAATCCACATATCCAAAATATTTTTTTAGCCCATCTCTTAAGAAAGTAAGAAAACTTGGACTCTTATCTGCTTTTTGGACAGCTTTATGTAAACTATGGGTAAATAGTGTTTTTCCTTCGGGAATGGTTTCATGATCTCTATCACTGTTTTCGATAGTATAAGTATCTTCAATTCTAGATAAAGGTAATAACCTTGGAACTATTAGCGCACAAACAATGCCGCATAGAGCAACGACCCCAATCATATTGATGAAGTAGCTCTCGAGCTTAACCTGAGAGATGACAACCAAACAGAATGTAATCGACACTGCTGAAAAACTTGTAGCGATAATTGCCGCTTCTTTTTTTGGTATAGAACCCGCCTTCCAATTGTTTATCGGTTAATAAGACCCCGATAGTGCCATCGCCCAACCATGACGTTAAGCAATCTACAGATGACCTACCTGGTAAACCAAATAAAGGTCTCATCACTTTACTTAGTAGAACCCCAAAAAATTCTAATAAGCCAAAATCAAGCAATAACGGTAGCAGCAATCCAGCCAAGAAAAATACGATAAAAAGTATTGGCATTAACTCATATAATATTAAGCCGCCAATATTGTCTGAATATATTGACTCAAACCCAAATTTAAAATAGGTCACGACAACAAAGAACGCACCAAGCATCCTAATAATAAGCCAAGGCGTTGTAACGTTTAATAAATTATTTAGAAACGCATTATTCAGAATAAATGCAGGTTTCATGATTTTAGTATATAAGGTGCAACACAAGGTAATCATGATTGAGGTGACAACCAATAACGGCAAAAGATCACCGATATAACCCTGTATATAATCCTTCAATACAGATATAGGAATGGTAAATCCTTCTGCATAAGTGACAAACTTACCGTCAACATAAGGAATTGGAAATACGAAAAGCATCAAACCTATGATAGATGGGATAAAGAACTTCAAAAACTGTTTGATATTGATACCGCTAACATCTCGACTTGCAGCGCTGGCTTTAATAATGTCCATATTATTTTTACTCGCAGTCCCTTTTTAACCAACCTAAAGAAGGTTTTAACAAACCCCTTTAGGCTAGATTCTTTTACTCATTTTAAATATTCAGTACTAGTAATTGCTCAAAAGTGTGTGGGTCACTTTTTCTAAAATTTTAAATATTCTGGTCGAGTCATCTTTTGAGTTGTTATACAAAGGATTTATCTCTGCCATTTCCCAGCAGCATACTTTCTTGTTCTTAATTAACTCTATATTAAGTTGCATCGCTTGCTCGTATGACAGGCCATTCATTGCAGGTGTACCAGTTCCTGGCACATATAAAGGGTCGACACTATCAACATCGAACGAAACATAGATATGATCGCAATATTCTAGTTTTTTTGAAGATTTCCTCTACGGTAGAACTGATGCCTTTTTGGGTTATCTCAGCAACGCTATATAAAGGGATTTTATGTCTTCTGATTAAATCCATCTCTTCTTCTTGATAGTCTCTAACCGCACAAAACACCACATTTTCTGGCTTAATTGATGCTCGCTTGATGCCATAAATTTCAACTTTTCCCAATACTCTTTTTCTTTTTCAGAAAGCTCGTTACGCTGACATTCCAAATTATCAATGGCACAAGCCATCGCCAAAGGCATGCCATGCATATTTCCTGATCCGCTGGTATATGGTGAGTGAAAATCAGCGTGAGCATCTATATAAACCACGCCGATTTCCGCATCAGGATGCGCCATTTTTAGACCATGCATCGTACCTGCACAGCTAGAATGATCACCTGCAATAACAATTGGAAATTGATTTTCATTTCTTATATCTTTGATTTTATGCGCCAATTTAGAAATAACAGGTTCAATTACATCGGCGTATTTTGCATGCTTAAATGATGACTCTTCTTCATGTATATATTCATTTTTTTATACTATCAAGTTGCAATTTTTCATAGTAGTCTGCATTCATCTCTTTTGATGATGCGCGCAATGCATCGATTCCTAGTGACGCGCCTTTTTTTATGCCCTGCGACATCTGAATAAACTTCTACTATTCGCACGTTTTTCATTAAATCATTCATTATTTTGTCTCTATTAAATAAAACAATTTTTTTCATCATTTGAGTCCACATCTGGCATTGAACTCCTATTTTTCTATATTCAAATGACTTATGATGCAGCCATCGCTTCATCCGTCTCTAGGCTACGATCTTTGCTATGAGCTTTGACGACCGAATAGAGGTTTTTAGGGTCTTGTTGCTGAGGAATCAAGTCAAGCAGCTCATATGCATTCTGTTTTTTTGATCAAATCACGCAAAAATACCAAAGCCGTAAAGTCTTCTGAGGCAAAACCAACACCATCAAATACAACCAAGTTATCCTCATTAGTGCGTACTGCTTTTTCACCGTTGACGATGCGGTGAAACTCTGTCACAGGGAAATCTTGAGAGAGCTGTTGAATGTCGCCTTCAATACGGGTTTGTGGTTCAAACTCCACAATGACATGATCGGCTCTTAACAAGATGTTGGCATCCAGCTCCGTTTTGCCAGGCAGTCACCACCGATGGCATTGATATAAACGCCTTTTTTTGACCATATCATCACGCAGAATCGTGGCGTTTTTCTTATCTGCGGTACAGGTAGTGATGATATCTGCACCTTCAACTGCTTCTTCTACCGTTTTGCAAATAGTAATCTCTAGGCCTGAATCGACAAGGTTGCGCGCTACTTTTTCAGATGCGGCTGGGTCGACATCATACAAACGTACTTTTGAGATACCCACGACTGCCTTCATACCCATTGCTTGGAACTCTCCTTGAGCACCATTACCGATGAGCGCTAAAGTCTGGGCGTTTTTGGGTGCACAATGTTTGGCAACCAGTGCTGAAGTCGCTGCCGTACGCAAGGCGGTTAAGATACACATTTCTGTTAATAAAATCGGATAGCCTGTATCGACATCAGACAATAAGCCAAAAGCGGCTACCGTCTGCAAATCGCGCTTGGTGTTGATCGGATGGCCATTGACATATTTACAGGCAAACATTTCACCATCGCTGACAGGCATCAACTCTATGACGCCGTCTTTGGAATGTGAAGCAAAACGACTGGATTTTTCAAAACTATCCCAACGAGAAAAATCTTGTTCTAAAGCATCTACCAATTCTTTTATGGTCTGTTCTATACCATAATTACTAATGATTTCAGCCATCGCCTGTACGCTAACAAATGGCACACCCTGCTTCTGTGATACGATAAATTTAGACATTAATTTTGCTCCATTCCATGAATATTATTTATTTAACCGACAATTAATATGCTACCAATTATAATTGTCAGTTAAAAATGTCAATAATTTACCAAATATGGACATTTTTTTGACACATTGTTAGGTACCACTTAGCATAATGTCAAAATCTAATGAAGGAAGCATTTTTATGGCGTATTACACTTATGACTCTTTAGATAGCGAACTGATATCTGAACTTCGACAAGATGGTCGAGCAACCATCTCAAACCTGGCTAAAAAAACTTAAAGTCTCTCGTGCCACTGTCCAGAATAGATTGGATAGATTGATTCACAACGGTGCTATTTAGGGTTTACGATTCGAGTGCATGAAGCATTAGATAAAGAAACGGTCAAAGCGATGATGATGATTGAAGTAACAGGAAAATCTACTTCACAAGTGATCAGGAAACTGCGGGGTATCCCGCAATTGATTAAGCTGCATACGACCAACGGGGCATGGGACTTAGTAGGAGAAATACACACGACGAGCTTGAGAGAATTTGATGAAGTGCTGCGTCAAGTCAGAGAAATTGATGGTATTTTGAATAGTGAAACAAGTGTTCTGCTTTCGAGTTTGTAATGTCATTAAACTCAAAATCGCATAAGCGATGCTGTTTATCTGATAGATATTAACTTAGGATGTTGTGACTAGGCCGCCTGAAGGTAAGCGTAAAAATAATATATTGGCGTTTTATAACCTAGATTTTTTTAATTTTTATTTGACTGGTACAATAAAACTAAAGAACGTATCTTTTACTACGTTCTTTAGTATGAGAACACGATGGTATTTTTAACTCAGACGATAGCTTACCTGAGCTTAAGACAAGAAATCTACTAATGGCTTACTACTTATTAAATAATATTAACTTCATAGCTGAACTTCTCCGCCATTCCATATGACTCTCTATATTCGATAGGATCACCTTCTAGACTCTTAGCAATACGGCATACCTTCACTAAGTTTTCTTGCTCATTATTATCTAAATAAGGGTCTACGTGATTGGCTACAAAAAAATAGTGTCTCTACGGCAGATGAAACAAACTGACCACACTTAGTATAGTAGAACGGATATAGCAGATTCTCAAAATCTTCAGGCTCTAGACTTACAAAGGCTTGATAACGACTCTTAGGTAGCCAGATTTTTTTTCACTGAGCGAAACTTTGCCTTCAATAATGCGCACACGTTCTATATAAATAAGCGCTTTATTCTTACCAATATCTA
>NZ_BAWH01000007.1 GCF_000586435.1 Psychrobacter sp. JCM 18901 | reverse complement strand
AGTTTGATATGAGTAAAGTACGGCCACCCAACTAGGAAAGCCTCAATCTAAAGATTGAGGTTTTTTTTATGTCCGTCATTTAAGGACTGTAGTTTAAATAAAACACTACATGACTAAAACTTCTTTACTCCAACCCCTATAGTCACGATTGTATAAGGATGACTTGGGAGAACTCAGCACCTACAAGTGAGGTTAGCAACCAATGTAAGTAGTGATATAATATCCTGATAATTGATATTTTATAAAAGGGTTACATTATGGCTCGTACCGCTAGCGCATTGCACATTTTAGTAAAACATAAAGAACAAGCTGAGGACATTATTGCCAAGCTTAAAAAAAGGCGCTAAATTTGATGTACTGGCCAAACGATACTCAACTTGCCCATCAGGTAAAAAAGGTGGCAGCTTAGGCGAGTTTGGCAAAGGTGATATGGTAGGGCCATTCGATAAGGTTTGCTTTACTGGCGAACTATTTACCCCGCATTTAGTAAAGACCAAATTTGGCTGGCATGTCGTAAAAGTCCTTTATAGAACTTAAGCATTGGCGTTTTGATTGTAAGCTAACTGGAGTATGCCTCAAATGCTGTCCTGATTCGCATATGCTTTACCATCGTGGTAATTATGTGCGAATCAGGATTTGGTTTTTGGTCGACCTACCCCTTCTAATCCTTACATCAAACTACCCTTATTTTACTTAAGCAGTTTTCTACGAGTTAAGGTCAAATAGTGAGGGGCGAGACAAACTTTAATCAGCCTTTAAAGCCCCTAGGTAATTCAGGTGCAGGCAAGCGCTTCATATCAGAGTCAACATTGACGAAACGCTCATGGCCATTATTCCAATTTATAATAGATTGCTCAACCTCAGCTTTGTTATCAGCAACGAAGTTCCACCACGTTAGTACTTGGTTATTAAGCGGTTCGCCGCCGATGAACATGCTACGTGTGCCCTTTTTGGCGGCCAACTTAATACTTTTGTTATTGGCGACATCGCTATCATGAAAACGGAATAACTGGTCTTGTCGACAAACCTTGCCTTCGGACTCTACCTGCCCTTCTGAAACCAAGATACCGTACTCAAAGTTTGGCTCTAAATTTATTATGCCACTACAGGTACAATAAAAAGGATATATAATTGACGCATCTAAAATATGAGCACTGAAAACATGGATATCGAAGGCAATACTGCTGATCAAATAGAAATTATCTATGAAGATGAGTATATAGTAGCGATTAATAAAGAGGCTGGTCTGTTGGTGCATCGCAGTTGGCTGGACAAAGGCGAGACACGCTTTGCCATGCAGCTCACCCGTGATGCGGTAGGCTGCCATGTGTTTCCAGTACATAGGTTAGACAAACCCACATCAGGTGTATTGTTGTTTGCTAAGAGCTCAGCCGTTGCACGTAGCCTTACCGAAGCGTTTACTGAACGCAAAGTGACCAAGCAATATTTGGCCGTGGTGCGTGGCTTTATGTCTGAACAAGGTACTGTTGATTATGCGCTTAGCTTTAAACCTGATGCCATTGCCGATAAATTTGCTAACTTAGATAAACCTGCTCAAGAAGCGGTGACTCACTGGCAGAGCTTGGCACAAATTGAGCTGCCATTTGCAGTATCAAAAAAAGCATGCCACTAGCCGCTATAGTCTGGTGCGCTTAACGCCTGAAACTGGACGCAAACATCAGCTGCGTCGGCATATGAGACATGTATTCCATCACATCGTAGGTGATACCAGTCACGGCGATATACGTCACACACGATTTTTTTCGTACTCACTATGATTGCACGCGTATGTTGCTGCATGCACAGACTTTGGCGCTCAGCCACCCCGTCACTGGTGAGCCACTAGTACTAACAGCAGGATTAGACGATCAGTGGATGCGTATCTTAGAAGAGTTCTCTTGGACAGATAGTGTTGAGGTTTAAGTCCCTAGTGGGGACTGGAAAAGACAACCTCTTATACTACGCTCCAAAATCTCAAATTTTTCAAAATATCTTTTTATCAAGTCATTAGTATCTTGTAGCACTGCGCATATAGGCCATTTAATGATAACTCGCCGTTTTTTGGTGATCGTTTTATCAAAAACCTTTTGCACAGCTCTGTGACTGCGCTCACGGATATTAGTCTCATTTAGAATGATGCATTTTTTTGAGAGTTAAAGGATGATAAGAGAATAACAAACGCAGAGCATCATTTGATGCCCTGAGTTTGTTAGATTGAACTGTATTTACAGAATACTGTTTCTAAATTGTAGATAGGCCGCTGTGATTGCTGCCGCATCTTCTACCTGCGGATAGTGGCCTAGCATAGGCATATTGGTTATATCAGCATTGGGTATCAGCTGACGATAACGATCCATCATATGCTGTCCTGAGATGGGGTCTTTGGCACCTGCGATCAGTTTAACCGGTACAGTACTGTTGATAATCGCGCCTACCCATCGCTCGCGGTACTGCTGACGTTGGGGCATATAGTTAATCAGCTTATGCATCACACCCAACCCATCATTATGACTTAACAGCTGCCATAGCGTGTCTATCACCTCTACTGTGGGCTGCGTGTCGGGGCCAAATATCCGTTGTAGACTGCCTGCAAATTTCTGCTTATTAATCAGCTTCGATACCAGAGGACCCAATGGCGATAGCAGTAGTTTCTGTACCAAGATAGGTTTGTGCGTCTCAGGGAACAGACCACCATTTAAAAAGCATACGCTAGCAATGTGTCGCTCAGCGCTACCCTCAACTTGTCTGGCTAGTAACTCCTGAGTCACCGTATCACCATAGTCATGCGCTAATATATGATAATCACTGACGTCCAGTTTTTCTAAAACCGCTTGATAAATATCAGCCTGCTCACTGATTAGATAGCGCGCGTTTTTGGGTTTGTCTGACAACCCAAACCCTAGCATATCGAGGGTGATGACATAATAATGCTCGGTTAGCGCATCCCACATGCCCTCCCAGTCCCAACTGGCACTAGGATAACCATGAATCAATAGCAATGCAGGCGCACTCTTATCCCCTGCATACCGAGTAAATATTTGGTGCCCGTTAATGGATTCATATTGTCCCTGCCGTTGCCACTCATCAAGAGTTATCATTAGAGATTTACTCCTCAATGATGGGTCGGTGCGGCGCAGTTTTCTTAGTAACGCAGGCCAAGCGATGTCACCATTCGCGCTCGAGTCACTTGCTCTGATGCAGCTTGGATACCTGCCAATATTTGTGCTGGTATCGGCGTCAAGGCACCTCCTCCGCTCTGCGCTTTGATCTGAATTTCACACGCTCTTTGCATGATATACATGTATAAGAACGCATTGGCAACCGTATCGGCACAGGTGAGCAGACCATGGTTACGCAAAATCATAAAGTGAGCATCGCCTAAATCAGCAACCAAACGAACCTTTTCTTCAGGGTTTAATGCGACGCCTTCGTAGTCGTGGTATGCCAAGTTAGATAGCGGAAATAATGACTGTTGCGAGATAGGTAGCAGGCCTTTTTCTTGCGCTGAGACGGCAACGCCATCATTGGTGTGCAAATGAATGACGCAATGCGCATCATCACGAGCCTCGTGCACAGCACTATGAATGATAAATCCAGCTGGATTAACCTCAAACTCTGACGGCGCTACTTTTTCGCCTGCTTTGTTAACCTTGACCAAACTAGAAGCGGTAATCTCTTCAAATAACATCCCGTACGGATTGATTAAAAACTCATCCTCAGTACCTGGTACGCGCGCAGAGATATGAGTGAATACCAGATCATCCCAACCATAAGAAGCAATCATTCGATAACAGGCGGCAAGATTTACGCGCATCTGCCACTCTTGCTCGCTCATGTTATGGTGTACACTCGAGGTTGAATCGGTCGATGTCGCGGTTTGCATAGTTGTTTGCATGGTGTATTCCTTTACTGTGTTAGATATCCTGAATGATTACTTTACACCATTTCATAAAACCAATCTGTCAAAAACATTACACTTATGAATATCAATCATTATTTAAATAACGACCCATGGTTTAGTCAATTACCAGCCATTGTGCAGCCGCTATTGGCAGGCGATGCGGTGCTAAAGGTATACCAAAAAGGCCAAATGATTCATGCCATCGGTGACAACGATGATGCAGCGCTACACTTTGTCGTGTCGGGTACGATTAGAGTGTGTAATGTGAGCGCTAGTGGCCATGCTATGACACTGGTGCATCTATCTAGTGGCGAGTGGTTTGGTGAGATATCTATCATAGATGACAATCCTCGCACCCATGATGCGTGGACGATTAAAAAAGTAACGCTAATCTCAATCCCTAGGAATCTAGTGATTCAAACAGCGCAGTTGCATCCGATTTTATACAAGCACCTCGCGCTTATAACCTGCGAGCGAATCCGCCGAGCATTTGATTGGATTGATGATGCTACCTCACTCAATACCTCAGCGCGATTGGCTAGCATGCTGATTGGACTGATTGACACTTATGGACAGCAAATAGGAGATGATATCAAGATAGATCTGCGCTTATCGCAAGAAGAGCTTGGCTTTATGCTTGGCACCACCAGACAAACCATCAATAAAGTTATTCAATCGTGGCAAAAGCAGCACCTTATCGATATGCACTATGGTTTTATCACCATAAAGGACAAACCCCAGTTAATGGCAATGATGAACCCTGCCTAATTTGAATGTATAAAATCGTCTCAACAATCCACACAACATCTAACTTATGATAGTTAGCATCAACTGCCTTAACATCTTCTTAACAGACCACTTGCTATGGTAAGGAATGACGTTTCCTACCATCTGTTGAGAAGTATCTGTATGTCCATACCTCAAGTCATCAAAACCAATGCGCTAAAAATCAACGCACCCAACGCCAATACAAAGACTAGCTACCTTAGTAAGCTCTATGATCGCGAGATAAATCTCAGTTATCTTATTATCATCGTGGCTGTATATTTGGTAGCGACTGCAAATATTGGGTTCTTTGAGCAGGTGCTGGCGGTCTATCCATTTAACAAAAATATAGGTTTTATACTCTCCATTACAGGCTTGTTGTTTGGATTGATGTGGCTGGTATTACAACTACTTTGCTATCGTCCAATTGCTAAGCCGGTACTGGCTACGCTACTGATTATCGCTGCCATTTGCGGTTATTTTACCGACGCTTACGGGACGATATTTGACACCAATATGCTGATCAATAGTCTGGAGACCGATCAAGCAGAGGCGATGGGATTGTTTGCCCCCAGCATGGTTATTCGACTGCTGATATTAGGCATGTTGCCAGCATTTATCATTAGCAAAATTCGTCTAAAACGCTTTACTTGGCAGCGAGGCATACTACAAAAAACAGCCACCTTGATACTGTCTGTCGCGCTAATCGCCGTTTGTATTTTGCCATTTGGTGACCAGTACGCCAGCTTCTTTCGTCAACATAAACAAGTTCGCTCTTATGCCAATCCGATCACGCCTATTTACTCTACGATCAAACTTGGTGAAAACTATGTCGATGAGCTACGCCGTCCTGATACTTTGACGCTGCATGCGACGGATGCAAAGCGTGTGTCACCTGCTAATAGTATTACTGGCGGCGGCAAACCTAAACTAATGGTGTTTGTGGTTGGGGAAACGGCTCGCGCAGATCACTTCGGTTTGAACGGCTATACACGCAATACCACACCCCTGCTCTCAAAGCAGACAGACCTTTATAGCTTTAAAGATGCCGTCTCCTGCGGCACTTCTACGGCTTATTCAGTGCCATGTATGTTCAGTTATGCAAATCGGGAAAATTATGATATTGATATCGCCAAGTACAATGAAAACGTACTCGATACGCTAAGCAAGCAAGGAATCAATGTCATTTGGCGAGACAACAACTCTAGCTCTAAAGGCGTGGCTGATCGTGTTACTTTTGAGGACTACAAAACGGCTGATACCAATCCGAACTGTGATGTCGAATGCCGAGATATCGGTATGCTTGATGGGTTTGATGAACTTGTAAAGTCAGGCAGCTCACAGAAAGAGATGCCGAAAGACACACTTATTTTGCTGCATCAAATGGGCAATCATGGCCCCGCCTATTATCAGCGCTATCCCAAAGCATTTGAAAAATATAATCCTGTTTGCATGACCAATGAGCTATCTAAGTGCGATGCTCAGTCTGTGATAAATGGTTACGATAATGCGATTCGCTATACTGATCACTTTTTGAGTAATGTGATTGATATGTTAAAGCCTTATGAGCAAGATTATGATGTGGTAATGGTATATATTAGTGATCACGGGGAGAGTTTGGGTGAAAATAATATCTACCTGCACGGCTTACCCTATAAGTTCGCACCAGATACCCAAAAACACGTGCCTACGATAGTTTGGTCGCCTAATAGCAATAGTATCGATACTGAAAGTCTTTCTAGTATGGTCAATCAGCCAGTGTCGCACGATTTTATTACGCCGACGTTGCTTAGCTTTTTCGGTATTACGACCGATGAAGTCAAAGGTGAAGCAACTTTTTTCAAACTGGCCAATTCTAATTGAGTGGTTAAAAGTGAGTTATTCCAAATAATTTATTAAAACAGCTCTCTACATTCGTTTTTATATTACTCAGTCCTTTTAGGTAATTACTATTTTTTAGGTCAGCATCATGTACAAGATACTCGTCATTGAAGACAACCCCGATATCGTGGCCAATATTTATGCTTTTTTTGAGCCAAAAGGGTTTGAGTTGGACAACGCGCACAACGGCTATAGCGGGCTAACACTCGCCTCAAACAATCGTTATGATGTGATATTGCTAGATGTGATGCTGCCCGGTATGGATGGCACGCAGCTGTGCAAAAAACTCAGAGAAGAGCTGCATGACAAAACGCCCGTGCTAATGCTCACGGCTCGCGATACAATCTTGGATAAAGTCGCTGGGTTTGATAGCGGCGCTGATGATTATTTGGTCAAGCCGTTTTCGTTGGTTGAGCTAGAGTGCCGCATCAAAGCGCTCATACGTCGCACCGAGGACGATCATTTTGCCCACAGTATTGCAGTCGGATCGCTATCCTTGAACAATAGTGAGCATACTATTATGCGTGCGGGACAATCACTGAAGCTCACCCCAACTGGATTTAAAATATTGCATATCCTAATGAGCGCAGCGCCTAGAGTCGTCAGTAAAACTGAGATTGAAGAAAAAGTATGGGGACTAGATATACCGAGTAGTGATGCACTGCGCACCCATATGCATAGCGTACGTGCACAGGTCGATAAGCCATTTGACACACCTATGATAGTCACAGTACCTGGCGTAGGTTACCAAGTTGTTGACCCTAATAAATCAGCAAGCGCGTAGTCATCATTGCAGTATGGATTGAATAAACCTTATCCAATTTACTAACTGACTGACCGTATCGTATTTATTGCTCTATTATATATAGCTCTATTATATATAGCCCTTTTCTATTAGGTTGTCCCATGCCATGCTCAATATAGACTCTATAGCCAATAAGTTCAGACTGTCTTACTTCATATTCGCATTATTACTGTGCGCAGCTTTTGTCAGTATTTTCTTGTACGCAGAGAGCCGAATAGAGCAAGATTTGGTCAAGGCTCGCCTGTTGCAGCAGCTAGAGCTTAGCCAAGAAAAACATGGTGATCAGCCTATCTATATCGCCGAGCCAGGTATCAAGATTTATCGCTATGATAAAGCACCTACTAGTTTACAAGCGATAGCCAATGACACGGTGCAAGAGACTTCTGTCACTGTTAATAAAGAATCTGGGGCAGGTCATGCAACTTGCATCTTTTCGCCTACACCCAAGACGGTCAAACCTATATTTTGACTTACCTAGAAAACACCGAAATGGTGATGGAAAATTACCCAGTCTTGGCGATATTTGAGCACCTAGAAGACATATTTGCAGATACGCTAAAAGTAGCCGTGATTCTAAGCTTACTTATCGCCGCT
Source organism: Psychrobacter sp. JCM 18901 (assembly GCF_000586435.1). GTDB lineage: Bacteria > Pseudomonadota > Gammaproteobacteria > Pseudomonadales > Moraxellaceae > Psychrobacter. Next base: position 118,799 of record NZ_BAWH01000007.1, on the reverse strand, counting down.
ATCTTCTCTCAGTTATCTTCCAAACAGATCATCAAGCCTTTATTGGATTTGAAGCAAGCCGTCGAGACCGATCATCATAACTTAAGCGATTTGACACACTTGCCATCTGAGGTTGGTGTCTTGGCACGGGCCATCGATGAAAAAAACCACAAGTTAGAGCAATATCTCAAGCGCGAGCAACTGTTTACTGGTGATGTCAGCCACGAGTTACGCACGCCGTTGACTATTATCATGGGAGCTTCCGAGGTATTGGCCTCGCAATTAGACGCTGACAGCCACTTAAATGAATTTACCAACCGCATTAGCACTACTGCCAAAGAAACTTCCGAGATTATAACCGCCCTGCTTCTACTATCGCGCGCGCCTGAAAAGTTAGACGCACCGCAAACCTCTATCAACAATATCGCTTTAGCAGAAATGCAGCGCCTAAAATACTTACTGCGGTATAAGTCTGTCACTTGTCAGGTAATTGCTGAGCAGGAATATATTGCTTACGTACGGCCCGAACTACTAAAAATGGCACTAGGCAACCTCATAAAAAATGCGTTTCAATATACCGAGGATGGCGAAGTAGCCATTACTATCGATGACGAAAAAATCACGGTGACTGATACTGGCTTAGGTATTCCTGAGGCAATGATGCCTTTACTCTATGAACGGTTTGAGCGACTAGAGTCTCAGTATAAAGACGAGCAAACAATCCTGTCGTCGGAGCATGAGACAAAACATAAGGTTGAAGGCTCAGGTCTAGGACTCAGTATCGTCCAGCGTATCATGTCGCATATGGCTGGCAGCTCACTCACCAAGCCAATCGCTCAGGTGGTAGCACCTTTAGTATTTATTATAAATAACCTTATGATAATCCAAAGACATATTCATTTCCTAATCATAATTACTGATTGGAAAATAAAAATTTAAACAACCATTACGCTTTATTCTCAACCATCTATATCCTCTTAACGTTTTCTTAACCTCTCCCGTCTTATACTCAGGCTATCTTAATTTTAATAGACCATTAAGAATGCCCTATGAAGCAAATTACTCATACCAACCTTGTAGGCCCGTCAACCAAGCATAGTTCTGTCAACCAAACAGCACATGATAGTGCACTTGCAGCTGACAGCTTTGCAGGTCATGCCAAAGGTAAAGCGGGAATCCTCCGCATTATCAAAGCCACTGGTTACTCTATAGATGGCTTTAAAGCCGCATATAAATTTGAAGCGGCTTTTAGACAAGTTGTGTGGCTCAATCTTGTACTGCTAGCTGCTGTCATCGTTTTGCCTTTTGCGCTTGGTATAAAAATGATGCTAGTCGTCGCTTCTTTTTTATCTTTGATTGTTGAGCTAATCAACACAGGACTCGAAGCTTGCGTTGACCATACTTCAACAGCCAAACACCCGCTCGCAAAAATCGCAAAAGATGTCGGCTCTGCGGCGCAGTTCTTAGCGTTAAGTTTGTTAATGGTTTTATGGGTAATGGCATTATCTGCTCTATTTTATTAAAGTCTGCTCTATTTTATTAAAACATGGCGAGCACTCGCCTAACAGCACAATGCGTTGCTAGCGCTATCTTAGGTAAACAATAAAACAAAGGTCGTATTAAAATCCATCAACATCGCATATACGTTATTAGGTGTAGTCATGACTTCAGAAAACAACGCAATGACTTGGGACTGGCTAAAACTACTGTGCGTGACCATCATGGCCACCTTAGTTTTTGAGCATAGCCAATTAGATGTACGCATCAGTGAGCTTTTTTACAACAATGGTCACTGGCTACTTGAAAAAGGCGCGCAGCCTTATGCATTTATCTTTTATGATTTGCCCAAAGCATTATTGATTCTATTGGCAGTCTATCTCATAGCGGTTTTAATCATCAAGTACAGACAGTCAAGGCTTAATGCTACTGCCCTAAACTGCAATAAGCTAAATCGCAGTAAGCTCAGTCATAATAAGCTTGATCAGTTTCTGCTTCCTTTACCTATGCGCGAGATTGGCTACCTACTGATTATACTGGCGATTGTACCTGCTACCATTGCCACGCTCAAAGGCGTCACCCATGTTAGTTGCCCAAATGACTTGGTTATTTTTAATGGAGATTTGCCCTACCTCAATCTTTGGCAAAACATCGTAGCAGCAACGCCTGCCAGATGCTTCCCAGCAGCTCACGCCAGCGCAGGGTTTTCTTTATATGGATTGGCTTTTTTTACCGACACTAAGAAAATACCGCTACCAGATAGTCATATCAGTAACTATTTTGGGCTGGACAATGGGACTGTATAAGATGCTATTTGGCGATCACTTCTTTAGTCATACATTGGTCTCAATGCTGCTGTCATTAACCATAGCCTGTGCGCTCGCAGCCTTACTTTTCAAACAATCGATTAAAAATAAAGCATATAGCACTAACGACGATAAAGGATGTACTGGTCTTAGCTTGTCTAGCATTGAACACTCTAACACTTAAAGTCAGCGCTTAGGTTCATTAACTATGCATCAGTACTTAGCTTCAATAATTAGGTATCAGTACTTAGCTTCAATACTTGGAATTGACGTTCGGGCATGACAGAGTTGTTCGTTATCTCTTTACTAAAATAGCACTACTAAGTATTTGAAAAACCCTGTATAAATAATAAACAATCACTGGCTTATTGTTAAGCAAACGCACGGATAGCGCTTGTGAATAGCTCCTCTATATCAATAGCCGGTAAAGGAATGTGGCTATGCGCTTGTTGTCTATTAGGCCAAAACCATCACATATCTATTCTTCTTTGACCATTCCACTGCTGCTCGTAGGCGCTGCAAATAGCAGTCAAGCTGCCAGTTACGCTATTAATCCTGCCAGCACTCATATTCGATTTGCTATCGAACGCTTTAAGAGTTCAGCCACGACTGGTGGCTTTTATAATATCAAAGGTCAATTGCAATACGATCCAAACTTAAGATCAGGTGATATCTCATTAATCATACCGATAAACTCCTTAAATACAGGCAATCCTTCTTTCAATAATAGTCTAACGGGGCCTAAATTTTTTTGATATGCAGAGATTTCCTTCAGCACATTTTGAATCGACAAAATGGTATTTCAATCAAGATAAAAAAAGCCCGCAGGTCACTCGGGTAGATGGACAATTGACACTGCATGGCGAGACCCACCCAATTAGCCTAACCGCGACTAAGTTCGATTGTTATCTAAACACAAGCATCAGAAAAGATGTTTGCGGTGGCGAGTTCACTGCTACGATTAATCGTACAAAATGGAATATCAATAAATTCGTTTGGTTCGGACTGACCAAAAATCTTGACTTAAGTATCAAGGTCGAAGCCGCCAGACTATAGTATTTTTAATGTTTCGCCACTGTCTTAATAGATACGGGTAGTGATTTGCAGAAAGCTTAAAAAGGAATTAGACATGATTCATCGGTATTATAAGGACATTGTGAAGCCATTTTCTGCCGTCGTGCCAGCATTGTCATTTTCTTCGATAATAACACTGACATTGGGATTCAGCTTAGTGTCTACCGTGGTGATGGCAGGCACGGTCAGCCTGCCAATGGAAACTTTGCCCAGTCGAATAAGCCTACCCAATGTCAGTCCTGCTAATAGCGCGCTTGCCAACCGCGGTGCTTATGTAGCCCGCAGCGCTGACTGTATGGCTTGTCACCGTGCAGACTACAGCGGCGGTGTGCCGATTGAAACACCTATCGGCAATATTTACTCGACCAATATCACACCGTCGACACGCTATGGCATTGGTAATTATACCGAAGCCGATTTTAAAAAAAGCCTTACGCAAAGGCCGCGCCCCAAATCATCAGATATATCCTGCCATGCCCTATCCGTCTTATCACGGTATGACAGATGAGAACATCAGTGCCTTATTCGCTTATTTTTAGACAGTACCTATCGTAGACAAACCACCTGAAAAACCACGCATCTGCCTTTTCCATTGAATATCAGAAGCCTCATGCTGGCATGGAATGTTATCAATGCACCCTCTACCGAAAACCGCTCAGGCCTAACCCAAACCCAGCAGCGCGGTGAGTATCTGGTCAATAACCTAGAGCACTGTGGCACCTGTCATACCCCGCGTAACTTAACTCAAGGCCTTGATAAAGATCGTTATTTATCTGGCGCACCACTTGGTAAATGGTTTGCACCAAATATCACCCCTGACAACGACACAGGGATTGGTCGTTGGAGCGAAATGGATATCGTGACTTACCTGCGTACAGGCACCCTTGATAAGCGCGCTTACGCGGGTGGCCCGATGGCAGAAGCTGTGGCGCACAGTACGCGTTATCTCACTGATGAAGACCTGATCGCAATGGCTGACTACTTAAAAGTCGTGCCAGCCATTAAGACCGATGATTATTTGATACCTGTCAATGTCTCTCGTCTACCGCAACCAGTCAGTAACTCGATTATTTACGACTTACTTGAGCAAAAAGACTATCTGGCGCATGCCAAAACCAATATTGCTAATAGTTCCAACAATAGCGGTCTGAACAGCAATTCGCCAAAAGATTTATATCTCATCCATTGCGCCAGTTGTCATGGGGTCGATGGTTACGCACAGCCCGATGCCCGCTATGCCTCCATCGTTGGTTTGAGTAGTATTCGCCGCGTAAAACCTGATGCACTCATTGGCGTCATTACCTTTGGGGCAAAAGGTGCATTTAACACAGCACCAAAAATGCCCGGGTTCTCAGAAGATTTAAGCCCTATACAGATTGCTAATATTACTAACTATGTACGAGTTAAGTTTGGTGGTCTACCAAGTAGCGATGTCAGCGCGGCGGATGTCACTCGTGTGATAAAAGAAAAAAAGTTAGCTATAAAGAATAAGCCTAAATTAGTATTTTCAATAATAACGCAAAGACCTAGCACGATAAGGATACTCACATGAATGACCTGCTCCAATCCCCTACACGGCGGCAACTGCTCTCCATGATTGGCAAGACCGCAGGCGCAACTGCGATGTATCAAGCGATGACCACGTTGGGGTTTGCATCCGAGTCGAGCTTTAACGAAGAAATGAATCTGAAAGGCGCACCTGCTGGTGCCAGTATCGTGATTTTGGGTGCAGGACTGGCCGGGCTGACTGCAGCCTATGAGCTCCGTAAAGCGGGCTACAAAGTGACCGTGCTTGAGTACCAAAATCGTGGCGGCGGACGTAGCTGGACACTCAACAGCGGTGATAAATATACAGAGCTGGGCGGTGCTGAGGTCACTTGCGACTTTAAAAAAAGGCAATTACTTTAATGGTGGTCCATGGCGATTGCTATCCATCACTACGCGGTCTTTCATTACTGCAAAAAGTTTGGCGTCGCATTGCAGCATTTATCCAAACCAATGATCGCGCTTATCTACATCGTACCAATCACTTTAACGGCGCGCCACAGCGTTTAGGCGAAGTACAAAGCGATATTCGTGGTTATGTATCAGAGTTATTGTCCAAAGCCTTAAATAAAGGCAGTCTCGATAGTACGATCAATAAAGAGGACAAAGAAAAATTACTCGAAGGTCTCAAGGGCTGGGGCGTGTTAGATACCAGCTACCGTTACGTCAAAAGCCATGAGACTGGTAAGCATCGTGGCTATAGTGTATATCCCGGTGGTGGTCTTATGCCAGATGCCAAGCCATCAACCCCCATACCGATGGACAAATTACTAGACTCAGGCATGTGGTCGGATATTTATACCAACTATACCGTCCATGTACATCAACCAACGATGTTTCAGCCTGTCGGCGGTATGGGAAAAATCGGTGATGCCTTCACGCGTGAGTGTCGCGAAATGATCACATTCAATGCTAAAGTCACCAAAATCAATCAAGACGAAACTGGGGTTACCATTGACTATGTCGATAGCAATAGCCCTGACAGTGAAGCCAAAACAGTGCGCGCAGATTGGTGCATTTGTACGATTCCCTTGTCTATATTGACTCAGATTGATATCAACGTCTCCGCGCCAATGAAACAAGCGATGGCAGCCGTCCCTTATGACAGCTCGTATAAAGTAGGTTTGGAGTTTAAGAGGCGTTTTTGGGAAGAGGATGAATGGATCTATGGCGGTATCACTTATACTGACATGCCCATCTCGCAAATCTCCTACCCGTCACAAGATATGTTTAGCTCAGGCTCGGGCGTGCTACTTGGCGCGTATGGATTTGGGGAAGCCTCATACAAATTTAACTCATTGACACCCAAAGAACGTATCAATGCCGCGCTCGCCTATGGCAAACAGATTCATCCGCAATATACCAAAGAGTTCCGTTCGGGCACGTCTGTCGCATGGCACCGTATCCCTTGGTCACTTGGCTGCTACGGTATTTGGAGCGAGTCAAGTCGTGAGCAGTACTATGAGACATTATGCGAGATAGATCATCGTATTGTGTTAGCAGGAGAGCATTGCTCACATATTCCTGCATGGCAAGAGGCGCGATATTATCCGGTATGGATGCTGCCAAACGCTTACATCAAAAGGCCAAGAAACTTGGATAGCTAACTTTTGAGTAATGAGCTTTGAATAACCAGTCTGCCGTTGAAGCAAGGATGATAACAATGAGACTAAGCACATTAGGAACAATTATGAACGTGGTGACAGCAAACTCAATCAAATTATCTAGCTCGAGCAAGGCAATAATAATGCTCATGGTCGGCGGGTCGATAGCGTTAACAACGTTGCCAGGCTGTAGTCAGAATAGAACCAAAAACGCAGCTACTATCGCCAACCCGCAGACAGCACCCATGATATTTGACAACAGTTTTGACAATCAAGCCAGTCGCAATCAAGGTGCATGGGGCGGCGTATATATGTCCAAAGCAGAATTGGCTGAATCTACTACCAATATAGTCGATGTACGCTCAATACCAAAGATGAGTGAAGATGCCAGCATGCAGAAATGGCTCACTAAATTTGAAGGTAGCTCGCAAGGTAAGACAGGATTCCTTACCACCAATGGCAAAAAGCTCTACGATGATTCTTGTGCTGGTTGTCATATGCAAAAAGGTGAAGGTGCGCAAGGCGCAGGCTACTATCCACCACTAGCCAATAACAGTAAGATGCAATCGAAATATTATATTATTAATATCATTATCAATGGCTTACGCGGCATGCCATCATTCCACCGCATAATGAGCGATGAACAAATAGCAGCTGTCACACAGTACGTACATAGCGATTTGAACAACTTCACTGACACCGTCACGACTGCTAATGTTGCGCAATTACGCCATAACTTTCCACCAGGTTCAGATCCTAGTGAATGAGTGAGTTTAGCTATTTCATCAAGCACCTTGACTTATGAAATGAAGACACACCCTAGTTTTAAGTACGCTTAGGCGGCACCGAATACGTGCCGACTACGTGAGCCACGACATCATCCGAGCCTTCTGAATAAAGAGACACCTCACCTACTATCAATGTGCGTCCTACTTTCATCAAGGTACATTCGGCGATAATACGAGCATCTGCTGATGGTTTACGCAAAAAGTTGATGGTCAGACTTGTCGTCACTGTCAGTGGGACGATGCCTATTCTTCCGAGTATCGCCACATAGATGGCGACATCAGCCACGGCCATCATGACAGGTCCCGAAACTGTGCCACCGGGACGCAGCTCGTTTATGCCAATCTCGTGCGATAAGGTCGCACCATTTTCGTTGACCGTCTCGACGACGCATTTGGTTTGGGGGAACTCCAATGCCATAAAGGCGCTGATTTCTTCTTTGGTTGCAGACATAAGGCTTCCTTGAATTGAACTGTCCATGTTGATTCGTTTAATACATTTATACGATCATCGCTAGTTAGCAAAGTAGAAATTACTTCCACCTATGCTACAGTGCTCTTTTAATGCTCTGAACTACGTACCGATTATCTCTCTCAATGTAACACGGGCGTGCCTTCTGTACTAAAGGCAAATCCTTTATTGCTAAAGTTGCCAATCATGACTGCTTCTATCACTGGTTTAACCGTTTCATCTACACCTTCGACTTCGATGATAAAATTAGCGCCCGACCCGCCTTTATCCTCTTCTTTTTCGACGATATAGTTAAGCGTCGCCATCGCTGGTAGCTCGATAGGCTTATCTAGATATGACTTGACCAATGCTCCATCTGTATCATAATAATCAATTTTATTAATATACAGTGACTTTTTGAGCGTGGTGTTACGTACACTCAGCGTCGCCGATAGCAGCACCTTGCGAGCGTCTCTATCGGTATAGATATCAGAATAAATCGGCACATAAAAGGTTTGCTTGTAACTAAACTGACTGTGATCCACGTCTGAGGTAACCTCTAGCTCCTCAATTGGGTCTTTTTGATGTTCGGACAGAAGAACGTTCGGGTCTTGCGCGGACTGATCACAACCTGACAGTAGTGCCATTATAGCGATCAGTAGGACAGATATACTTCGCTTATTCATAATCATTTCCCTATACCTTCTGGTATCACTGCGATGACAAGCTGCTATTTTATTTTCACACCCACACTACGTAAGAACTGATTGATGTGTTTGTTGGCACCATAAATCACCAGTACATCGCGCTCTTGCAGTACTTGCTCAGCGTTGCCAAACCTTGGATGCTAGGCTTGCTCTGCGTACGACCAAAGCTGTCTTCATAATACTCATAGCGCAACGTACTAAGCAATCGGAGATTAAACTTTTGCTCTAACTGTAAGTCGTCGACAGTCTTACCAATCAGCACATTTGGAATCTTAATCTCTACCATGCTGAAGTTATCGCTCAATTCGAACGAATCGACAAAGTAGCGTAACGACAGTCGTTTGGCCCAGCGATTGGCCGCTTCTTTTTCAGGGTGAATCAAATCATCCACGCCGATAGCTTGCAGGACTTTTTCGTGTAGCGGATTGATACTACGGCTGATCAAACGTTTGGCTTTTAACGTTTTAAATAGCGCTGTTGCCATGACATTGGCACCTTGATCTTCGCCAATCGCCACGATGACAATATCGGTATCAACGATTGGTAGACCGCTAACCGTATACTCGTCCGTGGCATCCATACACAGCGTATGCGAAATCACTTCTTTATACGCTTCAACCCGTTGCATACTACTATCAATAGCAATCACTTCATGCCCTTGACTGGTCAATGCCGATCCTAACGATGCACCAAAATTTCCTAGTCCTACGATGATGTACTTCATAACTTAAACAACCTTTTTTTAGTATTTTTTTGCTATTTATTAAGAATGACATAGTCTGTTTACGACGGTTTAATTAACTGTTTACGACGGATTAGTTAATCGTAATCTCTTCCGTAGGATAGCGATAATTGCGTTGGCGCATGTTTTTGAGTAGTGCGATAAATATCGTCAGCATACTAACGCGGCCAACGAACATAATGACCGAAACCACTATTTTACTAAAATCTGATAAGTCTGCTGTCAGGTTTAAACTTAGCCCCACCGTGCTATAAGCTGAGAAGCACTCAAATACTACTTTAATCAAATCAAGCTCTGGCTGATCATAACTGATGAGCGTCACGCCCGTACCGATGACCAGTAGTGACAACCACATAATAGAAAATGCGCGGCGAACGGAAATCTCAGCAATCTCCCGTTTAAACACCTCTATCTTGGTCTGACCACGAGCTAGGCTCAATGTATTCAATAGCGCAATCGCAAAGGTACTGGTCTTAATACCACCACCTGTCGAGTTTGGCGACGCACCAATCCACATCAAAAATATCGTCAGCATCACCGTTGGAAAAGTCAGCTCACCCATATCAATGACATTAAACCCTGCCGTACGCGGGGTAGCCGCCGTAAAGAACCCTGTCACTAGCTTACCGAGGAAGCTCGTGTGGTCAGCGAGCACATTATTGTATTCAAATATCATCACCCCAATCAGACCGACCAGCAGTAATGCACCTGTAGTAATCAAAGTAATGCGGCTATTGATATTAAGTAACCAAGCTGATAAATATAGCGTTGGTCATGGCGATTTATCAGCCGCTGAGCACGATAACGTAAATACCTAAGCACATTGACCACGATGGTAAAACCCATACCACCGAAGATAAATGTCATCGCCAGAATTAGCTGTAGCGAATAATTAAAACGTAGCGAATCATCGTACAAGCCAGCACTGAATGTAGAAAATCCAGCATTACAGAAAGCAGAAATCGCATGAAAGACTGAAAAAAATAACTGCTCAGACCAATCCATATTGGGTATATCATAAATACTGATATAAATCAGCGCAGCCGCTACCGCCTCGACAGCAAACGTGACGTATAAGATAGACTTGAGTGTCGACACCACATCACCCATACCGCGCATGTAAGACATCTCGCTGATGCTGGCTTGTGTCTCATAGCTGACACCACCCTTAAAAAAAATAACTAAAATAGGTCACAAAGGTCAAAATACCCAAACCGCCAATTTGTATCAGCCCCATAATAATGACTTGGCCAAAAGTCGTAAAATAGGTGGCAGTATCCACTACGATAAGCCTGTTACGCAGACCGCACTGGTCGCAGTAAATAGCGCATCAACAAAAGACAGCGGCTGCGTCGTCGCATTGGGCATCATCAATAGCAATGCACCAACCAGCACTACGACTAAAAAGCTCAGAATAAAAAACTGCGCAGGGTGTAGAAAGGTACGATTGAGATTGAAATTGTGATCGGAGAGTTCGCGGACGAAGGTGACAAACACCGCTATCTTTATCGCGACAAAGCCATCAACGGCAGCAGATAGGCCCGAACGTACTAAGTCCGTAAAATGCGCGGTCAATAAAATGATAATGGCAATGCTGGTCAGTGCGTCAAAGACGGCGACTTTATTAAGCGTTAATGGCTTTTTGGTATAGATGTAACGCCCAGCGGTCACCATAAAACTAAGGAAGATAATGACCAAATAGAAAATATGGAATACTTGTTGGAGCCACGTTGGTAGTGTAAAACCACTATCTAACAAGGCAATCGCTACCCCGATGACACTAATAAGAATCGTAAAATTGTTTAATAATCGATAACGCGTGGCTGCATTCATAGCCTGAGTCCATGACGACAATAACCACGATACTTATACTCCTTTTTTGTCGTATTCACAAAAATTGATTTAAGTTAATCGTAACCAATTATTGAGTTATAGCGAGTACTGATAACCCACATGATAATAATCTGGATACTGGCCATCTAGGTGCTAACCCCCCACCTACTGACAATCAGAACGAGATAAAAGGTACTCGCAGGGACATAATGACTTTAATGGTTCTATCGCCTAATACACAATTATTAAATCTCTTATTTTACTTTTGCTATTTTTACGCCGCCCCATGTCACTAATACCACGCCAATGGCTATCAACGTAGCACCTAAAAATAAACCTTCTGGTGGACTCTCCCCTTGCAAAAAAATAGCGACGGGTACGCCGACAATGGCTCCTACCGCACCTAACAAACTCAGCAACACGGGCCCACCTGTCTTTTGTAATAGGAATAACAGTAAAAACTGTCCAGCAAATACGCATGCTTGTATAGCTATCATGCTTAGCGGTAGCCAATTCTCTAAAGGTACAGCAATAGAGAAATCTGACATCATACTGAATAAACCTAGCAGCAGCGCTGCCGCAATCAACATACCTGGAGCGAGTGCGCCAGAAGACGCATTATCAGGCCAGCGTAACGTCCGATATATATTGCCAATAGCGAGTAGCACTGGACCAAAAAGCGCGATTAAAATCCAAAACACACTAGAATCTGGCGCAGAGAATTTATGCACGGCTAATGCTCCTGCCCCGATGAGTGCTGCGATGACCCCAAGCGCACGGACAATGTAAAATTGCTCTATACGTAGTATCAGCGCGCCAAGATAAGTTAGCAGTGGCGGTAATGAGAGGATTAAGGCGACGAAACCTGCGCCCACATGAGGAATGGCAGAGAATAATAGTAAGTTGGCGGCCGCGACACTGACCAGCGCCGCGACAAAGTAATACTCTAAGCTGCGAGCATTAAGAGGAGGAAGCTCTTTTCTGATGAGCGCTGTCATAAATAAAATAACAGCAGCGCCAGTAATCGACCAAAACAAAAACCCTAATGGGGTGAGACCGACATCGATAGCGTACTTTGCCACATTGGTCGAGATACCAGTGAATGCCCCACCTGCCAGCAGACAAACAAAAGGTATCAGCCAAGTGGTTTTGTGAGAAGTTTTTTTTGTGTGAGCGAATCATTCATCGACTATCCTATAGGATGACGAACTTTCTTAGTCATATTGAATGGCTTTTATGATAGCTTACAACAGCACCCTCGTAGCTACTGGCGCAAAATGGTAGCAGGTAGGCTTTGTACAGCGACGGTTGCTGCATCAATTGCTCCAGCGACATAGCCAGGGAATTGCGCTGACCACTCACTACCACAACCTGTTAGACAGTCTTGCCACACGCCTGTTTTTGGTTTGGACGGCGGTGCTACTACATGCTGACCGTTACCGCTAGCATCAGCAGGCATCGCTGTTAATGGATCTTTTGCCCAGTCTTTAAGATATTCAGCTTTTGGAGTACTTGCCTGCGCACCAAATAGTCGCACTAACTGCGCACGGCAATGTTCTTTTAGCACCGTATCAGAAACGCTCTGTCGCACTTGAACAGGAACGCCAAAAAAACTAAACAACGCGCCATCGCCCTCTAACGTAGAAGCATCATGTATCTCAGTGAGCGGCCCTATCGCACTGCGTGCGGCACCCGAGAGACCAGCATCTCGCCAAAATGGTGACTCATAAACAGCGACGTATTTGGCATGAGGCGCCATCCAAGTGGCTGTCTCGCGCCACTGTTCACTTAAGTCTTGAGGTAGCGTTGGCTGAAATGCTATCCGACCTTCTACCAATCGAGGCGGTAACGCAAGTAGCACATGCTGCGCTCGGAACGTCGTCATATGTCCGGTCACATGTCCAGAAGTATCTTCACTCTGTACTTCGATATGTTGAGGCGTCCTGTTTAATTGCTGTACGGTTTGACTAGTCATAATGCAACTAGCATCTAAGCGAGCATATAGCGCATCAGTCAACGCGGCCATACCACCGACTAGACGCACAGAAGGTGGTGCACTTTTATAACCTTGCATACGCACAGGTGGCTGATTGGCAGCGCGCTCAACCATCATATCGCCTTCTTCGAACTGCGAAAAACGTGATAAATTTAACGATTCAACCAGACTACTTAATTGCGTTTGATAATCAGGCCAAAACCAAGATGGACCCAAGTCGAACGCGGCACTTGATTCTGCTTGGTCAATATCAGTATTGTTATTAGTAATATGCGCATCTGAATATTTAGCAACTGCAATGCGACCACCCAAGGTATCACGCGCCTCTAGCAGTCTATAAGCTATATCCTTTTGCTCTAATAAAAAGGCGGCATATAATCCACTCAGCCCACCACCAACGATTACCACAGGTATGTCTTGCATATCGGATTACCCTATTTATAATCGGTTCAATATAACTTGGATACAAGGAAGCCGAGCGAAAGTACTACAAATAGCAGGCTGAGCCAGACTGACACCGTCCCCAATTTATAGAGGATTGACTATAAACCAAACTACTCTGCCAATAGCTTCGTAAGCATCTCATCAATCTCAACCTTGAACTCTTTATCTTCTATTTTATTGGCTGTGATTTTGGCATTTTGCAGACTTTGGATAGCAGCTTCTCTTTCGCCTGTCTCAAGCTGTAGCACCGCCATAGAAAAAGCAATCGATGACATATGATCTTTTGAATTAATGGCAGTAGCTTGGCCAATGCTTTGTCATAAATCACCAGTGCTGCGTCCAAATCTTCAGTAAAGTCAGCCAGTGTTTCCCATTGTTCTGGGTGGTCTTTGTCAGTGCCTTCATTGTCGGTACAAATGGCGTTTAGTTCAGCATATAGCGAATCAAATTTCTCTTGATTGCCTCTGCGATCCGCTTCTAATAATTCTTCGGCTAAGGTGTAAATGGCTTTATATATTTTAGTATTGATCATTGTTTACAACCTTTTATGGACTATATCGTATGTGGTTAGGATTATAACGTAATTCTAGGGCGTGTCCTCATTTTAAAAATGGTGATAAAAATGAGATAAATTGCAGTCAAACAAGGAAAATAGCGCAGATCATATCGGGATATTAACCAGCTATTTAACGATGTTTGGCAAAATTTAGCCATTTTTAGCCCATTTAGATATGATCAATTGAATTGAGGACACGCCCTATCGGCTCAGATGATTGCTACAGAGAAGAACACGATATTTATATGGCTGTTATTAACATTACTACGAACGTTATTCAGGTTGCTATTCATACTATAGTCGATTCAATTTAAAAGCAGCACAAGGCAACCGAGTGCAAGTTATACATTAGTATGCTTAGCGAGGATGACGATGTAGCGGATTTATATAAACTTGACTATATTATGGCTACAACTCTCGCCAGTGTAACCAAAGCCGCGTATCCAGCTCAAATTGATGATACTCAGGTCCATATGGCAGCATAATTGATAAAACGCTTTGTTATGGTCATGCTCTTTAAAATGTGCCAACTCATGCACGACAATCATGCGTAAAAACTCAGGCGGCGCGTCTTGAAACAAGCTGGCTACCGTGATGCTGTTGTGCGATTTGAGCTTACTTCCCTGTACGCGCGACTGCGTCGTATGAATACCTAGGGCATGCTTTAAAACCTTGAGCTTACTGCTATAGCTGACATTTGATAGCTGACCAATCTTACGCATGTATTGGGTTTTTATCTCATTTATATACTGATAAAGCGCTTTGTCGCTTTGGATTTGATGCTGAGTTGGGTACTTTTTTTCCAGATACTCGCCCAACCTACCATCACTGATAAGCTGAGCAGCTTGAGTTTGAATCTGTTCTGAGTAATGCGCTATGTACTTTAATTTGGTCACAAATGTATCCTTTGCTAATACGTAGATGCGTATCAGTCGATCAATTTAATCTTAATGAATTTTACCTTATATTTGCGGCGCTTGTTTGCCACTTATTTGGGATATACCCTCAACCCAAACGATAGTTATTTATAAATGGTTATTCATAAAAAAACCCATAAGCTGCGTTCAACTTATGGGGACATTTTTACTAATAGTTTTACTTAAAAAGTGTGCCTGATTAACGCTCTAAATGCAGATACTGCAAGTGACGTTCGTACTGATTTAAGATATCAACCAATACTTGCTCTTTTGAGTAGCCAACCAAGTCATACTCTTGCGAGCCTTCACTTAAGAACACTTCCGCACGGTAGTAGTACTCTGCATGCTTGGTAGATGTGCTCAATGTAAAGTTAGGACGATGAGCTTTAATCAGATTGACTTCATAAATAAAGTCATCTTCATCACCATGACCGACACGCAGTTTTAGACCGTCTACCTGACCACTATCTTGGTCCATGCCTGCATCGATACCTTCACCGATACTGGCAAGGTTTTTGGTATCCAAAGAAGTTTTGAGACCACCTGCTTTAAACTCTTTTTCGACCTCAGACATCGCTGGCATCACGACCGTATGCAAGAATTTTTCAACCTGTGCATGTCCTGGGAAACTCACAATACGTTGCAAGCGCGCTTTCCAGCTCTTCCCACTGTCCAACACATTTGCCGTGCCGATTGTACTTGCTTTACGCTTATTGCCTTCTTCTTTTAGCGACTTCCACATAGACATCATGTAGAGCACAAGAATAATAGAGAATGGTAAACCTGCAATGACAGAAACAGATTGCAATGAGGCAAAACCACCTGCAAATAGCAGTCCTAACGTAATAAGACCAGTCGCTGCTGCCCAAAACAGACGTAACCAAACAGGAGCATCGGTATCATTGGTCATACCTCTTGAGCTCAAGTTCGCTAGTACTAACGCGCCTGAGTCAGCAGAAGTCACAAAGAAAATAAGACCAATAACCACACCAGCAAATGACAATACTTCACTGTAAGGGAAGTATTCAAACAGCGCAAACATGCCCATTGCCGCATCATTGACCGCAATTTCACCCAGCTCTGTTGCGCCATTGGCAACCAAGTCTATCGCTGAATTACCAAAGATAGAGAACCATGCAAAAATAAACCCAAGCGGAATAAACATCACGCCAAATACAAACTCGCGTAACGTACGGCCACGACTAATACGTGCAATAAATAGACCTACAAATGGTGCCCAAGCAACCCACCATGCCCAGAAAAATATCGTCCACCAAGATTTCCACTCGGCACCAGCAGCACCGTCATAAGCATAAACGTCAAAGGTTTTATAAATGATGGTTTGGAAATATTGACCGATATTTTGAGTAAAGGTATTTAATAGATACACCGTATTGCCCATTACCAATATGGCAAGCAACAGCAGTATTGACGACAACATGTTGAATTCAGATAGACGACGAACACCTTTTTCGACACCTGTCATCGCAGAGATAGCAGCAGCCGCGACAACACCCACAATGATGAGCGCCTGAACCGTTTTGCTAGATTCGATACCAAACACATGGGTCAAGCCAGCATTGGCCTGCAATACCCCAATACCCAAACTGGTCGCAATACCCATCAACGTACAGACGACGCCGAAGGTATCAATACCATCGCCTAACCAACCTTTGATTAAGCGTTCACCGAATATCGGTGTTAGCGGCGAGCGTAGCGCGAGTGGCATGTTTTTGCGATAAGCAAAGTAAGCCAGCGCCATACCGATTAGTGCATAAATACCCCAACCATGTAGACCCCAGTGCAAGAAGGTCTGAGCAAGCGCTTCACGCATGGCCTCAGCACTAGCAGGCTCTAGGCCTGTATGAGGGGTCAAATAATGCATCAAAGGCTCAGAGGCACCAAAGAACAACAGGTCAATACCAATACCCGCTGAGAACAGCATGGCCGCCCACGCTAAAAATGGAAATTGCGCTTTTTCGTGGTCTTGACCAAGCTTTATATCACCGTACTTAGAAAAACCAACAAACAACGCGAAGATACTATAAGCGGCAACCACCAACATATAATACCAGCCAAACTTGTCTGATACCCAAGTCATGCTCGCGCTCAGCAAGGCCTCACTATAATCTGGAAAAGCGATGGTCCAGATTATCAATAAAATAGAAATAATAGCTGAGCCCATAAACACGGTTTTGTTTAGGGTCAGAGGTTTCGTCACATCTTGTGATGGCGAACTGTACATAAAAGACCTCAATAGATAAATTAAACAGGGTCCGATATTGCTTTGTCCGGCATCGTCTAATAGTAGACTGATGATCTATAACCGTATAACGTGGAACCAACCGCATGACGGACAAAGCAGTACCAATAAATAAAAAGCTAATAAAATTATAAACAAATTCAACCTGAACGGTATTCATTATTCTAATACGTTAGCGCTGATAGAAAAGGCCTCTACTTGGAAAGGCCTTTTGGTTAAAATTTTCTCATATCGTTATTTATTCAGTATCCTATATGCAGGCTTATATCGCAGCCTACACCGTCGAGAGATAATCGCGCATTGGCTCTGAGCGCAGCGGTGCACCATTGGCCACGTAATAATCTGCCGTTGAACGTGGCAGCTGTACGCCTCTCATCTTATCGACAATTTTTTCGGCGAGCATAATAGTTGTAGCATTGAGATTACCACTGATAATATTGGGCATGATAGACGCATCGACGACTCGCAAGCCATCAATACCATGTACCAGACCTTCGCCGTTTACTACCGAATCGTTATCTTCACCCATCGCACAAGTACAAGATGGATGATAAGCCGTCTCACTATGATTGCGTACGTATTCATCTAACTGGCGTCGGTGACCAGATCATCGGTCGGTGCAATCGCACGACCACGATAAGGATCAAGCGCTGGCTGATGCATGATCTCACGCGTGATACGCATTGCAGCACGGAACTCTTGCCAGTCTTGATCATGCGACATGTAGTTAAACAAGATACTTGGATGTGCTTTTGGATCACGTGATTTTAGTTTGACGCGTCCACGGCTTGGTGAGCGCAGTGAGCCAACGTGTGCTTGGAAGCTATGCGATTTCACAGCACTGCGACCATCGTAGCGTACAGCTAGTGGCAAGAAATGATACTGAATATTTGGATGGGTAAACTTCTCATCGGTACGGATAAAGCCGCCACCTTCGAATTGGTTAGATGCACCAAGACCTGTACCGTTGAATAACCATTCTGCACCAATCGCAGGCTTATTCCACCATTTATTGGCAGGCGCGATTGACACTGGCAGTTTACATTCATACTGCATATACAGCTCTAGATGGTCCTGTAAGTTATTACCAACACCTGGCAGATCCAATATTTCAGTCACGCCAGCGTCTTTTAACCACTGACCAGGGCCGATACCTGAACGCTGCAGTAGTTGCGGCGAGGCAATCGCACCAGATGAGACAATCACTTCGCGAGCGGCATGAAAGTTTTTGGTCTGGCCGTCGTGTTCGACTTTGACACCGACAGCGCGTTTGCCGTCAAATAAAATTACGTCAGTCAATGCACCTGTCAAAATCGTAATATTGCTACGTGGTTTGGCACGGTCAAGATAACCGCGAGCCGTTGAAGCACGGCGACCATTAGGCGTCACAAAGCGATCCATCGGACCAAAACCTTCTTGCTGATAGCCGTTTAGATCTTCGGTACATGGATAACCCGCTTGTACGCCCGCTTCAATCATAGCTTGGAACAGTGGATTAACCCCTGGCTTTGAGGTGGTCATTTCAACAGGACCGCCCACGCCATGATAGTCATTTTCGCCAGCGTCACAGTTTTCTAGCTTTTTAAAATAAGGCAGGCAATCAGAATACGTCCAGTCTGATAGGCCTTTTATTTTAGACCAATCATCAAAATCTAGCGCATTACCACGGATATAGCACATACCGTTAATCAGTGATGAGCCACCTAGCCCTTTGCCGCGGCCACAGTCCATGACACGGTTATTCATATATGGCTCAGGATCTGTCTTATAACCCCAGTTATAAGTCGTCCCTTGCAATGGCATAGCAAGTGCAGCTGGCATTTGGGTACGGAAGTCAAAACGATAGTCTGGACGTCCTGCTTCTAACAGCAGTACCTTAATATTGGCATCTTCGGTCAGACGTGTGGCCAGCACATTTCCTGCTGAGCCTGCACCGACGATAATATAGTCATACTCAGGTGTGGTTGATGTCATAACATACTCCATAATATTGAAAAAACATAAATCGTTTAGGGTCAGTAAGGTGTCCTAAAAAGGCTAAATAAAAGCTGATAAGCAACCTTACTGGCTTCGTTTTTCTCAATAAGATTGATTAAAAGACAGATTCAAACGCACCCAACTCTACTTGGATAGATTTGGTCTGAGTATAGTGTTCGAGCGCTTCGATACCGTTTTCGCGGCCGATACCAGAATGCTTGTAACCACCTACTGGCATTTGTGCTGCCGACTCGCCCCATGTATTCAACCAGCAGATACCAGCTTCGATCTGAGCGATGACTCGATGTGCGCGTTTTAGATCTGCAGTCACAACCCCAGCTGCCAAACCGTAATCGGTATCATTGGCACGGCGAATAACCTCTTCTTCGGTCTCGTACGTCAATATCGACATCACTGGGCCAAAGATTTCTTCGCGTACGATAGTCATATCATCGGTGCAATCAGTGAATACTGTCGGTGCGACAAATGCGCCGTTTGCAAGCTCGTTTGTTGTAACGCGCTCGCCACCTGTTAGCAGACGTGCGCCGCCTTTTTTTACCTTGTTCAATATAGCCAAGCACGCGCTCCATATGCGGGAAGCTAACCAGTGGACCCATATTGATGTTCTCATCCATAGGATCGCCTAGCTTAATACGCTCAACACGGGTTAAGATCGCTTGCTCAAATTTTTCTTGTAGCGCTTTCGGGACAAATACGCGCGTACCATTGGTACATACCTGACCAGTACTGTAGAAGTTGGCCATCATAGCGATGTCAGCAGCGGTATCAATATCTGCATCATCAAATACGATCAATGGTGATTTGCCACCAAGCTCTAAAGTTACGTCTTTTAGAGATGAGCTTGCCGCGCTCGACATGACTTTCTTGCCAGTCGGTACGCCACCAGTAAACGATACTTTTGCGATATCTGGGTGTTCAGTTAGCGCCTGACCCACTTCATAGTTACCTTGTACGACGTTAAACACACCATCTGGCAATCCAGCTTCTGTCAATATTTCTGCCAGTTTTAGTGCCGTCAATGGTGTCACTTCTGATGGTTTAAAAATCATCGCATTACCAGCAGCCAGTGCAGGCGCCGCTTTCCACATCGCGATTTGAATCGGATAGTTCCATGCGCCAATACCTGCGACCACGCCAAGTGGTTCGCGACGAGTATAGACGAAGCTAGTATCACGCAATGGAATCTGACGACCCTCAATCATCGGTGCCAGACCTGCATAGTATTCAACGACATCAGCGCCAGTAACGATATCGACATACTTCGTCTCAGAGTAGGCTTTACCTGTGTCTTTGGTCTCAAGTAGTGCCAACATATCATTGCGATCGCGCAATATCTCAACAGCCTTTGATAAAATGCGACCACGCTCAACTGCTGTCATCGCCGCCCAAACTTTTTGACCTTTATGTGCGGCTTTTACCGCCTCGTCAATCTGCTCTTTGCTGGTTTGCTGAATCGTTGCCAATACTTCACCAGTGGCTGGATTGATATCTTCAAAAGTCATCAGCGACTTATCAACCGCTAGATAACGACCGTTGATATAAGCTGTTTGTACTTGGTCTAAATCGATAATATCTGTCAAATTATTAAAATCAGTCATAAATTCTCCTTAGGACGATTGGCAAAAGTAGCTATATAAAAGTAACTATGTAAAAGTACTGAAGCCGAATAATATCGTCGTTAGTTAAGTTTCGAAATTTAGTCTTTAAATAGTGAATTAAAAATTATTTTATAAATCAGCAACGTTTTACAAATCAAAGTCTTGTTGTGTCATTTTTATCAAGCGATCGCGCAATGACTGTTTGTCTGCGATATCGATACCTGAAAAGTCTGAGAGCCAAATACCGTCAGCGACAAGGCGAACCATACATAATGTCTCGGTATTATCCGTTGCCGCATGTTTTTTAAGTTGCTCATTCGCCCATTTAGCCCATAATTCACGCAGCTCACTATCACCTAGCATCAGCACATATAAGGTCGCTTGATTATCGTATTCTTCCTGTCCTTGCTCGCCGAGGCTGATAGTGGCATCTATATAAGCGCGGGTAAATGAACCGTACTTAACAGGATCGTCAGCCATTGCTGCGTTTACTTCTGCCTCAAACTTAGCCATTGCATCGTTGAAGACTTCTAGCACGAGTGCGTTTTTGGTAGAAAAATGATGCATTACACCACCCTTTGTCACCCCAACCGCATCAGCGACTGCCTGAAACGTCACTTTAGATAAGCCTTGCTCCAATGTGATACGTGCTGCCTGATCTAACAACGCACGACGAATGACTTCTGGCTGTTTTTTTTACGCTTATAAGCATTTTCCATATCAATGCACCACAGAATTAGACAATAAGTTCATCACAACAACACCGCCGACGATCATCGCGATACCGACCACTGCTGCTGTATCAAGACTTTGCTTGAATAGCACCACACCAGCGAGTGATGTCAGCACAATCCCAAGCCCGCCCCACAGTGCGTACGCAATGCCTAGCGGTATGGTCTTGAGCGTCTGAGCCAGCAAATAAAATGAGATGACATAAAGTAAACACATAATGAGCGTCGGTACCAGACGTGTGAACTGCTCTGACTTCATCAAAAAAGTAGTGCCAATCACTTCACAAATGATGGCAATGGCTAAGTAACCATAAGCAATCGTAGTAGGACTCATCTTTAGAACACCCGCTTTTGTTCAACGCATGCTATGAAAAAACATAGCAAAGAAACCACATGGTCGGTATTTTATAGAACACTACTGCCAATGTGAAGGGCTGTCTTGCAACTTTATTGTGTCAAACGGTGTCGCACCACCTTTATATTCAAAAATACAAAGCATCAAATCCAGTTTTACTTTGCCGAATCGATGTCTGGTTCTATATTCTTATCGTTTGTCTAGGTGCCATATAAAATTTTCTGAAAATAATTTTTATTTCTAAAGCACATTTTATTTTTAAAACACATTTATCGTCATTTTCTATTAAGTTCTGCCTTGAAATAGCCTATCTGATAAGGGATTGGCGTTAATTTTCAATAATTGCGATAATATTTATAATTAAACGCATAATAAGGTTGACAGCCTGTAGTGACTTGGCTAAAATGTGCCCCACATAACGCAAACAAGCTAATTAACTGCTTTAATATAAAGCATCAATGACTTGCTGTTATGACCAGCTATTCTCCAATAGCTCAGTTGGTAGAGCAACGGACTGTTAATCCGTGTGTCCCTGGTTCGAGCCCAGGTTGGAGAGCCATATACTAAAAACCTTCATCATAATTTGATGGAGGTTTTTTTATTGCTGCGTCTTTTATATTTACTTCTAATAATATTAGCACGGCTGTGGTGTTCTTTTAGACATTTTTGTTGTATGGTAAGATTAGTTTTGATTGGGTTCGTTTTTGTTTGAGTGCTTCGCTCTTACTCACTAAAAGTAATGGTTTATTATGATACCTGTACGTATAAAAAATAAGTTTTCTGATCATCCGCAAAAAATCATGCGCCCGATTAGTATTCGTTTGTCTGAAGAAATGATTGGTCTATTAGAAACGACGTCATCAGACTTAGGCTTTAAGCGCATTCAAGGGCTTATTCGTCTTTATATTCGTCAGGGCTTGGATCGTGACCATCAGGATTATACGCTTGCCCATGATGAAGTATTCATCGAAACGCTACGTAAGCGCGGTGTTAGCCAGCATATTATTGATGAAGCGATTGTAGTGACGCACAATAACAACATCACTCATCCGCTATCTGAGTTACAAGATAACGATTAAACAATTAATAGTATCGCTGCTAAATAGTATGAAAATAAAAAAAGACCAAGTTTGCTAACGCGAGCTTGGTCTTTTTTGTGGCTGTTATAAAAGTTAAAGCATTACTGATATTTCTCTAACTCTCTTCTTGTTACTCCCTGCTTCCATCTAGTTCTCAGTACATATTTTTTTAAATACTCTGCGATATTTGCGGTTTTAGTTAGCCATAACTAAACACAACAGATGTTTAAACAAGGTATATTAAGCATATAGTCGCGACTATTTATAAGGTTTCAACATAATAAAGATCTGCAAGGAGGGGTACGATGACGGGCTTACATCAGCGTTTCAACAAAACTTTGTTTTCAACCATGACGGTAGCAATGCTAGTGATTGCGACTGGCTGCTCATCGCCGCAGACTGATCCAAGTAAAACAACCATACCGACAGATTCTGACCAATGGCAAAAAAAGTTAGGGCAAACTTTTGAGCAGTTGTCTGAGGCCGATCAACAAGTACTCAGCCGATATATGCTGCGTATGAAATTGAGCGACGCTTATGAATCAGGAGCCATGCCGCGTACCACTATTAAGCAAGCGCTAATACAACAGCGTGAATATGAACGTCTGCATCCAAACAACCCAACGGGCAAGAAAAGCCCAATCGTCAAAGGTCAGGCGGCGAACGCTACTGCACAGATGTATCCTGTCGCCCTGCTCCCAGTGAAAACCAGTGATAGCGATAGCTTAAATCAAGTCAAAATGCAGTTTATGCTATCCAATCATGGCAAAGCCGCGATAAAAAGCTTTAAAGGGACGCTGACCATGAAGGATGCCAACCTGACAAAGGGCAAAAACTTTAATGTGCCTTTGACAACGTTTGACCCACCTATCGCACCAGAACAATCCGGCAAGATCATTATTGAAAGCAGCATTGAGGATATCAATGTCATGCGTGCTATCAAAAATGCTAGTGGCATCACTATCGAGATTAATAAAGGCGCGCTCGTCTTAGCAGACGATCAGACAATCGAATTTGAAAATTCATTGGTGAAGTAGCTGTACAACTTACTATTGAAGATTTTATAGAAGTAGAAGGTACTGATTAATACTTTTATCAATACCATAAAAAAAAGCCCCAATCATTGCTGATTGGGGCTTTTTCGAATTTGGCGGAGACGGAGAGATTCGAACTCTCGAAGGGCTATTAACCCTTGTCGGTTTCAAGACCGGTGCATTCAACCGCTCTGCCACGTCTCCATTGGTGCATCATTATATAGATATCATTTTATAATGCAAGCCCCTAAACTAAAAAAATCCAATTAATTTTCGAATGCTTGTAAATTGGTGCATTATCGCTTGCTTGAGGCCAGATGTAAGCACATATCGAGCAACCTATTGGCATAACCCCATTCATTATCATACCATGCAAAAACCTTATATTGACCACCCACTTGCATAAGCTGTTGCCCATCAATGATAAGCGACTCAGTCTGATGGATAAAGTCACTAGATACCAATGGCTCATCGGTATAAGCCATAATGTCATGCAAATGCGCCTGACTGGCAGATTTAAGTACTTCTCGCACTGTCTCGACATCGACATCTGGCGTATCAAACACAAAGGTGACATCAATCGCAGCCACGTCGATAGTGGGCACCCGTATCGAATGCCCATTTATCTTGCCGACCATGGCTGGTAGCACCCGCTCTGTCGCAGCGATACTACTGGATGTCGTTGGGATAATATTATAGCCAGAAGCGCGCGCCCGTCTTGGATCTCGATGTGCTTGATCCAGCACTGTCTGATCGGCAGTGACTGCATGAATCTCTGTCATCATGGCGGACTGCACACCAAATGCCTTATCTAGCGTATAAATCAACGGCACCAATGCCTGCGTGGTACAAGAAACACTAGAGATAATCGGTAGCTCAAGCGTGAGCGCATCGGTATTCACGCCCATGACGATACAGGCATCCACATCATCGAATGGTGCTGCACCAATGATTACTTGCTGTGCGCCTGCATGGATGTGTAGCGTCGCTTGCTCATACGAGCGAAAATGCCCAGTACACTCTAAAACCACATCGACCCCTAGCGACTGCCAAGGTAAATTTTTGGGATCAGGCTCTGATAGCATATTGATACAGTAAGTTAGATTATTCTTAGTCAGACAGAGCTCAGTCTTGCTCGTATCAACTGACTCACTCTCTACAATTTCAGCATTTACCCCTAATCGACTGAGGCGGCCATGTGTGCTGTCAAACTTCAATAAATGCAATAAGATATCCGCTGGCGCTAAATCATTAATTGCCACTACATGAATCGCGCGGCCCAACACTTCAAAGCGCTCTAACAAAGCACGAAGTACATTGCGCCCTATAC
Organism: Psychrobacter sp. JCM 18901; assembly: GCF_000586435.1. GTDB lineage: Bacteria > Pseudomonadota > Gammaproteobacteria > Pseudomonadales > Moraxellaceae > Psychrobacter. The sequence continues at coordinate 93,475 of NZ_BAWH01000007.1, read as the reverse complement.
GACCAAAACCATTGATAGCCACTCTCAATGGCTGTGAGTGCTCACCAGTGGTACGATACGTCGCCGCTATCGGGTCAGAGGTCAATTGATAAGTAGCGCTCGAAAAATCAGGCATAACATCGTACATAAAGGGTATCGCTATAAATGGGGGTAAAAACTGAGCGTTATCACGTTGAGTGCGCTAATGATTGCTGAATACTAAAAAATAGTAAAATTAAAGCCTATAAAAATAAAGGTAACAAAGTTATAGGCAATAAAATTATAGGCAGCAAAACTATGGGGTGATAAAAATCAATGCGAGGCGAATGGTATTGTAGTCAATGCTTTGCTTGAGATGATCATATATCGGACGCAGCTTGATGCTACCGTCATCATTGAAGTCATTTGGATTATTGGCGACTTTAATGGCGACATAGGCATTACCTACGGCTGTCATCACCTCATCATCTGGACGCAGATGATCGCAGGCAAGACTCGGATCTTGTGATTTTAGCTCACCGATATGGCGCATGATGGTCGATTGTGACAATTGACGTGCTTCTGAAATCTCCGCAATGGTCAAACTCTCCTCCAATAACACTCGGGTTGCACGCAAGGTGCTTTCTGACTTATCAGAGACCTGATTGCCCTGTTTTTGCTTTTTATCTATTTGCGCTTGCTGCTGTTCGCGGCGCTTTTTTTGCAGCGCGGCATAGGCATCAATCACGGATTGACTGAGCGTACCACCTGACTTTAAGACAAACTTCTCATGTGCCTGCTGCATGCTTTCTTCATCGAGCATGGCATAGTTGGCATCAGCTTCGTCAGACAGCACCAAAAATCGCTTGTCTGCGCCGCGTGCTAATGGATCAAGTTGCAAGCTCATGTCATTCATACCCAGCAGCTGCAATCCTGCCAGCGACTTGAGACGTGACAAGGCCACATAGCCTTGCCCAAGCTCAAAGGTACGCGATAAATCAATCTCAGCCGCGTCAAGGGTCATGCCTTGCGATTTATGAATGGTGATTGCCCATGCTAGACAGAGCGGTACTTGTAAATAACTTGCCAGCACATCGCCCGTTTCATCTTCGATGATCCATTCTTCAGGTTCAGCGATGACTTCTCGTCCTGAATTAAGCCGCACGACAGGCATTTTTTTGCGTCGCCGCTTTCTTTGCTTTTGGCTTATCGGCTTCTTTTTTTAGCAGCGCTTTTTTTACCCTTGGTCGTCTGTTTATCCGTGGTTTCGTCAGTATCTTCACGGTCCGCATCAATGTTATTTTCGATCAATGCCTCACTGTTGTCTTTACTGTCATCCACTTTGACGGCAGCAAAACCAATCAGCTCACCCATCGTCCCATTAGACACGCCAAGCTCAGCATTGTTTTTGATAAACATGACCTTTGAGCCAACTTTTAGAATCAACTCATCTTGCGTACGTACGGTTTTTTTCAAGGTTTCAACCAGCTTGCTATCGCCAGTGGTCGTCGCCTCAAAGCGCATCATCTCACCGTCGAGCGCAGCCAGCTCTTTGTCATTGATTTTATTGACATTGAGATTGTGGGTATACAGACGGGTACGCTTGATATCGACGCTTTGGTCATGCGTGTTCTCTAAAGCGGCAATCGCCTCAAACGTCACTTCCTGACGACGGATTTGATTGAGAATATCATCTAGATCAAGCCCGCCATTCGCCGCGTCACTGACTTGTCTATGCTGCTCTGACAGATAGCAAATATGGAACTTGGCATCGAGCCACGCCTCAGACATAAAGGCAAATTTTTCACGATTCGTCTCACCTTTACTGCCAATCGGTGGTAACTGAAAGAAGTCTCCTGCGACAACGACTTGTATACCACCAAAGGCTTTGTTATTTTTGCGGACATGCTTGAGGACTTGGCTGACCAAATTGAGCTGCTTGGCATGTAGCATCGATATTTCGTCAATAACCAACACAGCCGTGTCTTTTAGTCTGTCTGCTAAGAACTGCTTGCGTGATAAATTTGTCAAATCTCGATCAGACAGCTCATCCTTGATACCAATACCCGACCAACTATGAATCGTTGTGCCGTTCATGTGTGTGGCAGCAATACCGGTACTGGCAGTCACCGCAACAGGCACACGGCGAGCGCGTAGATAATCAATATATTGATTGAGCGTATAGGTCTTACCTGAGCCTGCTGAGCCCGTTAAAAAGACATTTTGACCTGTTTTTAAGATATCGAGAGCAGAAGATTGACGCATAGATTCAAACCAGCCAGTAATGTGAAAAAAGAGAATAATAAAACTATCATCATAATGGAAAAAAACGCAACATTTGCCTAAAATCACCTAAAATTTGCGGGCTGTGCAACCTTGAGGTATCGACAATAAAATAAACAATTGTCAATAGAATATAGATAAAAAAATGCTTTATTTTTTTATAAATGCAAAAAATCAATAGCTTATCTTTTAATTTTGTCCGTAAAGTATCTGCTTTGATCATAAATACCAAGCCTATGCATTCTAGGCTTTACAGCAATAAAATCATGGCCATTAAAGCAAACTTCCTGTTATGTGTTAACTCATCAGTCATTATAAAATTTTAGTATGATTATCAGCAGAAGCCGAGTAGTATGAAACGTGTACAGAGAGCAATTGATGTTAATCAATCACAACATCAACTGATATTGTTTTGCGATAACAGATATTAGGATAGATAAAATTGCGCTTGTATTATCCGATAAAACAAACAACACAACAAGGAGTGTTTCATGCTGTATGCAAATCCCAATACGGAAGGTAGCCCTGTTCAGTTCCGCGAAAAATACGATAACTTTATTAATGGTGAGTGGACCGCTCCTATCGATGGAGAGTATTTTGATAACACAAGCCCCATCGATGGTAAAACTATTTGCCAAGTAGCCCGCTCAAAAGAAGCCGATATCGAAAAAGCCCTAGACGCGGCGCATGCTGCCAAAGACGCATGGGGCAAGACCAGTGTTACTGAACGTGCCAACTTGTTACTCAAAATTGCTGACAGCATGGAAGCCAACCTAGAAGCGATTGCGATTGCCGAATGTTACGAAAACGGCAAACCTGTTCGTGAGACACTCGCAGCCGACATCCCTCTAGCCATTGATCACTTCCGTTATTTTGCCAGCGCCATTCGCGCACAAGAAGGCGGTATCAGTCAGATTGACGAAGACACTGTGGCTTATCATTTTCATGAGCCACTTGGTGTCGTCGGTCAAATCATTCCTTGGAACTTTCCTATCCTAATGGCCGTTTGGAAGCTAGCACCTGCCCTTGCTGCTGGTAACTGTGTCGTTCTAAAGCCAGCCGAACAGACGCCAGTTTCTATTCTGTTCATGTTAGAGACCATCGGTATCGCTGACATTTTGCCAAAGGGCGTGCTAAACGTCGTCAATGGCTTTGGTGTCGAAGCGGGTAAACCACTTGCCTCAAACCCTCGTATCAATAAAGTTGCCTTCACTGGTGAGACTACCACTGGCCGCCTCATTATGCAGTACGCGAGCGAAAACATCATTCCAGTGACGTTAGAGCTTGGTGGCAAAAGCCCTAACATCTTCTTTGCCGATGTTATGATGAGGACGATGACTTCTTGGACAAAGCGGTCGAAGGTCTAGTGATGTTCGCGCTGAACCAAGGTGAAATCTGCACCTGTCCATCGCGGGCACTCGTTCATGAGAGCATCTATGATGAGTTCATCAAACGCTGTATCGCCCGCGTTGAAGCCATCAAGATGGGTAACCCATTAGATACCGACACCATGATTGGCGCGCAAGCCAGCTCAGATCAATTAGAGAAAATTCTATCTTATCTCGACATCGGTAAAAAAGAAGGCGCAAAAGTGCTCGTCGGCGGAGAGCAAGCTAAGCACGATGGCGACTTGACAGACGGTTACTACGTCAAGCCAACGATCTTTGAGGGCACCAACGACATGCGCGTGTTCCAAGAAGAGATCTTTGGACCTGTCCTTGCCGTGACTACTTTTAAAGACGATGACGAAGCCATGCAGATTGCCAATGACACCTTGTATGGTTTAGGCGCTGGTGTATGGACGTAGTGTACACAAGCATATCGCTTCGGACGTGGTATCCAAGCAGGCCGCGTATGGACCAACTGCTATCATATTTATCCATCACATTCGGCGTTCGGTGGTTACAAACAATCTGGTATCGGACGTGAAAACCATTTAATGATGCTCGACCACTATCAGCAAACCAAAAACATGCTGGTGTCGTACAGTCAGAAAAAAATGGGCTTCTTCTAAACCATCATTCCTAATCATGGAGCGGGTTATCACAAGTGTTACATAGCCCGCTCGCTACAACGATCTAAATAAAAAACTGAGACGAATTTTTATATCCTCTAATGCGCTTAGGCGCACAGCAGGAAAAATTTGTAGCAGTCTTGCGTTCAAAATAAGGTGTTTGCATATTTTGAATGCAATATCGCAACAACTTTTTATATCAACATTTATCAATCACCCATAAAAGAGAGCTTATTATGACTAACAAAATGAAAGCCGCTGTATTACATGAGTTCGGTCAAGACTTAAAAATCGAAGAAGTCGACATTCCAACCGCAGGTGCTGGGCAAATAGTTGTCAAAATGCACGCCTCAGGCGTCTGTCATACTGATTTGCATGCGGTTGAGGGGGACTGGCCTGTTAAGCCAAGCCCACCATTTATCCCAGGCCATGAAGGTGTTGGCGTGATCACGGCGGTCGGTGACGGCGTAACTCATCTCAAAGCAGGTGACCGCGTTGGTGTGCCATGGCTATACTCTGCTTGTGGTCACTGTACGCATTGCTTGGGTGGCTGGGAAACCTTATGTAAAAAGCAAGAAAACTCTGGTTACTCAGTGAACGGTAGCTTTGCAGAATACGTCCTTGCAGATGCCAACTATGTTGGCATTATTCCTGAGAGTGTCGACTCCATTGAGATTGCCCCTGTTTTATGTGCGGGCGTCACGGTATATAAAGGTCTTAAAATGACCGACACCAAGCCAGGCGACTGGGTTGTTATTTCAGGTATCGGCGGCCTTGGTCACATGGCTGTACAATATGCCATTGCCATGGGGCTCAATGTTGCTGCTGTTGATATTGATGACGAAAAACTTGAATTCGCCAAAAAGCTGGGGGCAACAGTGACGGTAAATGCCAAAAATACAGACCCAGGCGAGTTGCTACAAGAAAAAATCGGTGGCGCTCATGGCGTGTTAGTCACTGCAGTATCATCAAAAGCTTTTGATCAAGCCTTAAGCATGTTACGTCGCGGTGGTACTTTAGTATGTAACGGGCTCCCCACTGGCGACTTCCCGGTGTCAATCTTTGATACTGTACTCAATGGTATCACCATACGCGGCTCTATCGTTGGCACACGTCTTGACTTACAAGAGTCGCTAGATATGGCAGCGGCTGGCAAAGTCAAAGCGACCGTCAAAGCTGAGCCGTTAGAGAACATCAATGATATTTTTGAGCGGATGCGTAATGGCAAAATCGAAGGTCGTATCGTCATCGACTATAATCAATAACGGATAGTAAAATGACAGTGTTATAAGCTTATTACATAGTTATTCCAACTGTCAATTATCAGCCGAAGGTCGTATCTTTTTAGTCATATGCCAGTTGTGATGTGTCTGAAGATGATGCGACCTTTTTGATTTGACTGTGGCATACTGATACTAGAGAGCAATTATATAAACCATGGATGGGCCATAAGAAGGAGTACGATATGAAACTGGCAGCAACAGAATCTTGTAAAGCGTTAATTGAGCTATTGAAATCTAAGCACGGTGAGCTGATGTTTCATCAATCAGGTGGCTGCTGTGACGGTAGCTCGCCCATGTGCTATCCATTAGGAGAGTTCAAAGTGGGTGGTCAGGATGTGTTGGTTGGTGAGCTTGCTGGCTGTCCATTTTATATGGGTAAGGCACAATACAATCTATGGCAACATACGGATCTCACCATTGATGTCGTCAATGGGCGCGGTGCGAGTTTTTCGTTAGAAATCCCTGAAGGCAAACGCTTTATCGTACGCTCAGAAATCTGTGCGATATAAGGACGTTTGACGCAACATTAAGTAGCATTAATTCCAGACGATGTACCGAATATAACAGTCTTCGCTTGTCCTACGATATTGACGCAAACAGATACCGCAGAGTCATTTTTATTTTATTATTTCAGCAGAATAATAGTTACTGTAAAGCGTACCCTATTTTAATTAGCATGGATGCTATAAGGAATATAAAATGGAATTTGACACAACATTTGACTATGTCATCGTCGGAGGAGGTTCGGCGGGTTGCGTGCTCGCTAGCCGTCTCACTGAAAACCCAGATATCAGTGTTTGTTTATTAGAATACGGCGGTGAGGGCAAAGATCTAGCAGTACGCGTACCTGCTGGACTGATTCTTATGGTTCCTGGTAAACCGCTGAAATTAAACAATTGGTGCTTTCACACCACCCCGCAAGAGCACCTTAATAACCGTAAAGGTTTTCAGCCGCGTGGACAATGTCTGGGCGGCTCATCAGCGATCAATGCCATGATCTACACACGCGGTAGTAAACTAGATTATGAGCGCTGGGTAGAGCAAGGCTGTACTGGCTGGGGATTTGACGATGTATTGCCTTACTTTATCAAAGCTGAAAACAACGTTCGTGGTAGCGATGCTCTACATGGTGATAGCGGGCCGCTGCATGTTAGCGACCTACTCAGTCCACGAAACATCTCCAAAGCATTCGTAGAAGCTGCGATTGCCAATGGCCTAGATCACAACCCTGACTTTAATAGCGAAAAGCAAGACGGTACAGGGTTGTATCAAGTCACTCATTTCCATGGTGAAAAACAAGGCCAACGCTGTTCTGCCGCGGCCGCCTATCTACATCCTGTACAAAACCGTGCCAACCTGACTGTTATCACTCATGCACAGGCTAACCGCGTCATTATTGAAGACAATCAAGCGACAGGCGTCGTCTACGAAAAAGACGGTGTCGAACATACTGTCACGGCGCGTCATGAAGTCCTACTATCAGGTGGCGCATTTGGTTCACCCAAAGTTCTGATGCTCTCAGGTATCGGCCCTGCAGATCATTTGCAGTCTCATGGTATCGATGTGGTGGTAAATGCACCTGAAGTCGGTGGCAATTTGCAGGATCACTTAGACGTCGTCTTTGATTACGAGGTCAATACTACTGACGTCATCGGTATTGGCATGGCATCGATTTCGACATTGACCAAAAGCATTCGGCAGTGGAGAAAAGACGGTAGAGGGTTACTGTCTACCAACTATGCAGAGGCGGGTGCGTTCTTTAGCGTTGGTGATGACCCAAAAGAGTGGCCAAACACACAGCTGCACTTTGTCATCTCGCGCGTGATAGAGCACGGTCGCGATCTCAGACGCGGATTTGCTGTCTCTTGTCACAGTTGCTACTTACGGCCTGAAAGTCGAGGTACTGTCAGATTGGACTCAGCCGACCCCTCCGATGCCGTCTTGATCGATCCAAACTATCTGTCGCACCCAAAAGACGTAGAGTACATGGTTGCCGGTGCCGAGCGTACTCGCGCCATCATGCAAGAGTCCGCACTCGCTAAGTACATCACTGAAGACTATCCTGCCCCTTACCTCGAAAAAGACGGCATGCTCGGCTATATCCGCAATAAGTCAGATACTATCTACCATCCAGTAGGCACCTGCCGCATGGGCTCAGATGACAGCTCTGTGGTTGATTTGGAATTAAAGGTACGAGGTGTGAGCGGACTACGAGTTATCGACGCTTCAGTGATGCCAACGCTTATTAGCGCCAATACCAATGCGCCAACTATTATGATTGCCGAAAAAAATAGCCGATCTCATTAAGGCAAATCATAGCCCTGTTTAGTGCTGCGTTGGACAAACGGATTATAGCTGAGTACGTCAAAGAGACATAACCTTATTATTTCTAATTGTTTACACTTAGTAACATTGTAACTCATTAGCAATCTAAAAATATGCCTCTTTGCTACTTAGAATAAACAAACATAAAGCCATAGAATCTATATTTAATATCTTATTGATACTAAATACGACAAAACCGTGCATTTTTTTTATCAAAATTAGTCTATTTATCGCTTGCATTATCACAGATTAAGAGAGTATATTCGAACGACTTATTTATATTTTTAGTTTCCATCTATATAATTTAAAGTTATAACAACCTTTAATATGTTTTATTTTGTATATATAAAATACTGCATAGATAGACACTTTAGAGGTCACTAAACGCTTTCTCATCGTATTCATGCTCGAGTACGAACGCATGGATACATGAGTACCTACCTACCATTACATAGGATGTAATAATGCAAAAATCACTCTTCAAACTTACGATGTTGGCGACGTTTGTCTTAGGTATCAGCGCCTGTAGTGGAGACAACAAAACTACGGATGACTCTGCTGCTAGCTCAGATGCCAAAGCCGCCAAAACATTGCTCTATTGCTCAGAAGGTAGCCCTGCTGGATTCGATCCAGCGCAATATACTTCAGGTACGGATTTTGATGCGAGTGCCTTCCCTATTTACAATGGCTTGGTAGAATTCAAAAGAGCGGAAACTGAAATTCAGCCAGGGTTAGCTGAAAGCTGGGATATTAGCGAAGACGGCAAGACTTATACCTTTAATCTACGTAAAGGGGTTAAGTTCGGTACAACTGACTACTTTACTCCGACTCGCGATTTCAACGCGGATGACATTGTCTTTACGCTAGAACGTATCACTGACCCAGACTTTGAATTTAACAAAGCTTATCCTGCTGAATTCCCATATTCGGTCGGGATGGGGCTACCTGATATTATCTCTGATATCGAAAAGGTTGACGACTATACGGTAAAAATCACCCTTAGCGAAACCAATGCGCCGTTCTTACAGAACCTAGCAATGCCTTTTGCTTACATTGGTTCTGCTGAGTACGCAGATCAATTGCTAGCCTCTGGCAATGCTGCTGATATCAATACTAAGCCCGTCGGTACTGGACCTTTCGTCTTTACCTCATATCAGAAAGACGCGCAAATTCGTTATACCAAAAACCCAGACTATTGGAATAAAGACGACATCTATATCGACAACCTAGTGTTTGTCATCACGAAAGACTCGGCAGTTCGTGCACAGAAAGTGCAAGCTGGCGAATGTCATGTGTCCGCTTATCCAAAACCTGCCGAAATCGAATCTGTCAAAAAGTCAGGTAAAGCCACTGTTCTCGATCAGCCTGGCTTCAACGTCGCTATGTCGGTTATAACGTAGAAAAACCTCAACTGAGCGATCTTAAAGTGCGTCAAGCATTAGATATGGCAATCAACAAAGACGCTATTATCAATGCGGTTTATCAGAGCGAAGGCCTCAAGGCAACCAACCCAATGCCGCCAACGCAGTGGGGCTATGACGAGTCACTTAAAGATGCGCCTTACGACGTCGAAAAGGCAAAAGCACTAATCAAAGAAGCTGGCGCGGATAATCTTTCTATCAATCTATGGTATATGCCAGTTCAGCGTCCGTACAACCCAAATGCCAAGCTAATGGCTGAAATGCTACAAGCAGATTGGGCGAAGATTGGCGTCGATACCAAGCTTGTGACTTATGAGTGGGGCGAGTACCTAAAACGCGCTGCTAAAGGCGAGCCTGATGTCATTCTAGCAGGTTGGACTGGCGACAATGGTGATCCAGACAACTGGCTTGGTTCGTTATTGTCTTGTGACGCGGTCGGTGGTAACAACTACTCGCGCTGGTGTAATAAAGACTTCGATAATTTGGTGACCAATGCCCGTCAGATTAACAATCAAGATGAGCGTGTCAGTGAATATGAGCAAGCTCAGCAGATATTCAAAGAACAGCTTCCTTGGACGACGATGGCACACTCGGTAGTGACCGTATTCACCGCACCAAACGTAGTCGATTATAAAATCAGCCCGCTTGGTTCAATACGCTTCGATGGTGTAAAAGTTGAATAACCTTGACTGATTAATTCCGTTACAACATAAGCAATTTATTCATTTTATTCATTCATATAAGTGCGGCTGGGTCAGATACTCTGCTCCAGCCGAATTTATATGAATGATATGAACAATATGAATTAAGCGCTTTGTCACGGATCTCTTCATCATCGCTAATACTCTAATCATTGAACCACAACTATTGAGCAGCCCATGCTACTTTATATTCTGCGTCGTATTGCCATTTTAATACCCGTCTATCTTGGCCTAACGCTATCCACTTTTACTCTGATTCGTCTCGTACCTGGAGATGCCGTCGAGATTATGATGGGTGAGCGTATGGTCGATCCCGAGCTACATGCCCGTGCCCTAGAAAGGCTAGGATTAGACAAACCGCTCGTCGCCCAGTATTGGGATTATTTGACTGGCATCCTAACGGGTGATTTCGGTCAGTCCTTTCGTACTCGTACGCCCGTACTACAAGACTTCTTTGCCCACTTTGTTCCTACTCTAGAATTGGCATTATGCGCTATTGTCATCGCTAGTGTCATTGGTGTCAGCTTAGGCATCTTTGCTGCCCTGCGCCGTGGTACATGGATTGATTACACCCTAATGTCAGGCGCGTTGGCAGGTTACTCTATGCCCATCTATTTATTGGGCCCTATCCTGACTGGTATCTTCGCTCATTATTTAGGTCTCCTACCTGTCGCTGGTGTGATATCTGTCGCACAGTTTTTAGATGTGCAGCCACTGTATGGCTCATGGTTACTCGGCTCACTAAGCTCGGGAGAACCTGGCGCATTTTGGAACGTGGTCAAACACTTTATATTGCCCTCTATTGCCTTATCGACTATTCCATTAGCGATGATTGCACGGATGACACGCTCTGCGATGCTAGAGGTGTTAGATGAGGATTACGTGCGTACAGCGCGAGCCAAAGGCTTATCTCCACGCCGAGTAATACTAGTCCACGTAATGCGTAATGCCTTGATTACTGTGGTTACGGTCGTCGGCCTACAGATGGCGACATTGCTTGCAGGTGCCATTATTACCGAGACTATCTTTAGTTGGCCAGGCGTTGGTAATTGGCTACTCGATGGGTTTTTCACTCGTGACTATCCTATTGTACAAAATGGTATTTTATTGGTCGCCACCGCTCTGATTTTGGTTAGTTTATTTATTGATATTTTGTATGGTCTGATCAATCCACGTATTCGCCATACTTCTTAATTTAACATTGATAAATACTCACATTATAAATAGTGATGATTAGCGCTTGCTTGGTTATAAAGGTTTTTGGCAGACTTCTAATAATTGTTAGGAAGGAAGCCCAAACGAATCCAATGCGCTAGCCACTATAGGAAATGCTCATGAAGCCTTCTGTTCTCCCCTCTGATGTCAATCTGATGGCAGCCACACCGCCGTCATCTTGGCAGCTATTTTTATCGACGTTCTGCCGAAACAAAGGCGCCGTGATTGGTTTTATCGTACTGGCATTAATGGTTCTTGTTGCCATACTCGCCCCTGCTATTGCGCCTCATGATCCTTATGAGTTGTTCACTGGTCAAGAGCAATTGCCGCCTGCCTTTTTAGATGGTGGCAATGCGATGTTTTGGCTAGGCACTGATGACGCGGGCCGAGATACATTGTCTCGAGTGATGTATGGCGCGCGTTATTCATTATTTATCGGTCTAAGCGCAACGACTTTGGCGATGTTGGTTGGTATCTCATTAGGTCTGAGTGCAGCATTTTGGCCAAAGGTCTGGGGCAAAGCGGTCATGCTGGTCAATGATATTTTGATGTCATATCCGAGCTTGCTATTAGCGATTATTATTGCTGCTATCTTAGGGCCTTCTATGACCAATACGATTATTACGATCGCACTGGTCTGTACGCCGCCTTTTATTCGGTTAACTCGTGCGACTGCGATGGTAGAGCTACAGCGAGAATACTTCATTGCTTCACAAGTGATGGGTGCTGGCGTACTGCGTTTATTGTTTATCACCATTTTACCCAACTGTATGGCACCGCTTATCGTACAGGCGACGATGATTTTCTCGTCTGCTATTTTAGAAGCAGGTGCGATTGGTTTCCTAGGCTTTGGCGTACAGCCACCTGATGCCGAATGGGGCGCGATGCTAGGTACGGCACGTCAATACATTCAAAGTAATGTTTGGCTCGCTATTTGGCCGGGTGTCGCTATTTTCTTAGCTGCTCTGTCGATTAACTTGACCGGTGATGGCTTACGCGATGCACTAGATCCCAAATTAAAGCAGGTGACCTAACATGACTGATCCATTAATTAAAACGCCTATCAACCATACCTCTATGAATGGCACATCAAAAAAAGACTCACCGTTGCTGTTAGATATCGAGAACCTATCGGTTACTTTCGGTCAAGGGATACGTGCCTTTCGTGCAGTCGATGATGTATCACTGAAAATCGCACAAGGTGAAGTCATCGCTGTCGTTGGTGAGTCCGGCTCAGGTAAATCAGTCACCATGATGGCGCTGATGGGGCTGTTGCCACCTTCTGCGACCGTTCGTGCACAGCGAGTGGTCTTTGACAATAAAGATATGCTTAGTATGTCAGCAAAAGAGAGACGCGGCATCATTGGTAAAGACATCTCTATGATTTTTCAAAATGCGATGTCTTGCCTAAATCCAAGCTTTACGGTTGAGATGCAATTGGGTGAAGTACTACGTAAGCACCTTGGTTTACGAGGCGCAGCAGTACAAACACGCATCTTAGAGCTGCTAGAGTTGGTCGAAATGCCCGATGCAAAGAATCGTCTCAAGGTCTATCCGCATCAACTATCAGGTGGTATGAGTCAACGAGTTATGATTGCGATGGCCATTGCTTGTGAGCCAAAACTACTGATCGCAGATGAACCAACCACGGCTTTGGATGTCACCGTACAAGCACAAATCATGGATTTGCTGAGCCGATTGCAACGTGAAAAACAAATGGCCATGGTATTAATCACTCACGACTTAGGACTGGTTGCACAAAACTCGCGTGATGTCGCTGTCATGTATGCTGGACAAGTGGTCGAAACCAGTACCGTGCCAGAGATTTTTCAAAAGCCTGCACATCCTTATACTGAAGCATTGCTACAAGCCATCCCTGAGTTGGCTATTGGTCAAGATAGACTAAACAGTTTACCAGGAGTTGTGCCAAGTCAATATGACAGGCCAGCTGGTTGCTTGTTGTCTCCTCGTTGCCCTTATAAAGAGCCTGCTTGCGAAGTACCGCCACCTATTTTAGATACGCCCAATGGCAAGGTGCGTTGTATTGATTCTAATATTACTTCTCGCCCCTCTCACGCTGCTATCTTGGAGTCACAAGTATGAGTAACAAAGTGGTCCTAAAAGCAGACAATCTACACAAGCACTACCCAGTATCACAAGGTCTGGGCAAAGCAAAGGCCTACGTGAAAGCGCTCAATGGCGTCTCATTCGAGCTTGAAGCTGGCAAGACATTGGCCGTCGTTGGTGAGTCAGGCTGCGGAAAATCTACCCTTGCCCGCCAGTTGACACTGATCGAATCGCCTACACATGGTGAGCTATTTATCAATGATGAAGGCACCACAGGCTATAGCAGAAAAGCGCTAAAAGAATTACGTACTGAAATTCAAATGGTCTTCCAAAACCCTTATGGTAGCTTAAATCCGCGTCATACCATTGGCTATCAATTGACAGAACCATTGGATATCCATACCAAACTGTCTAAAGAGGAAAAGCGCGACAAAATCAACGAGATGATGAGACATGTCGGTTTACGTCCCGAACACGCTGGTCGTTATCCGCATATGTTTTCGGGTGGTCAGCGTCAACGTATTGCCCTCGCACGCGCATGATGCTCAACCCTAAAATCGTCGTCGCTGATGAGCCAACTTCCGCACTCGATGTATCGATTCAGGCGCAAGTCTTAAATCTATTTATGGATTTGCAGGATGAGTATCGCACCGCTTACGTCTTTATCTCGCACAATTTATCCGTCGTGCGCCATGTCGCTGATGATGTGATGGTGATGTACTTGGGTCAGGCCGTCGAACACGGCCCTAAAGAAGCGATTTATAATGCGCCAAAGCATCCGTATACCATCGCGTTATTGGCTGCTGCACCAACGGTAAACGGTCATAAAAATGATTTGACCCTACAAGGTGAGCTACCAAGTCCACTAAATCCACCAAGTGGCTGCGCCCTACATAAACGCTGCCCATATGCCAAACAGCAATGCAGCGAAATAGAGCCGCAACTGCGCGAATGGGACGGTCGATTGGTTGCTTGTTTACGTTTAGAAGAGATATATGGTTAAGGTGACTAAGGTTAAGATGATTAACGACTAATCAATATTCACCACACCCCAACATTTAGGAAATTGGCTACAACCAAAAAAAGGTCTGACCTTGATTCAGGCCTTTTTTGCTACTCTCTTAATCATCTCACCGTTACATCTCGGGCAGGTTGGTGTTTGAATCAAATCAGCTGTATGGTCTATCACCACATCTATCTCAGAGGAAATCGCTGTTAGTTCAGGCTCTACAACCTCAAACGGCGTAAGAAACACTTTATTGGCCATATCATGCGACATACTGGTATGCGGTGCGATCGTCTGCTGAGTATTTAAACTATCAATCGGTAACTCGCTAGATTCAATCTCAGTTTGACCAGACCATCGCTGCACTTCCCTACTTTTCATCGTGGCTCTGTTAGGGGTTTCTCTTGCTGTTGGTTCAAGTGTAGGATTATCAGTATTATTGCTTGGATTACTATGCTTATCTTTTAGATAGGCTTTGTGCTGCCGATTGGTGCGCCACGATTTGCTAAATCTACTGCTTTCTATCTGCTCAACAATGGATGTGACCTCGTCTTCAGTCAGTAGCTTATCTTGTTTCTTCTTTACATACGACACCATGCCACTGGTCAATACATGTTCGGGCAATTCATCACGGGTTTTTAATTCGCACTCACCGATGAAGGCAATCATCGAATGGAAGTAGCTCAGCTCCAAGCCCAATAAATCTGCGAGCGTCTTAATGTGCAAGTAGTTTTGAAGCAATGGATTTTGGAATTTGAATTTACTTCCATTAGGAAAGGATTGCGTCCACTGTCTTTGATTCTCGCTACCATATATCCAGCCTTTATAGTTTTTGGTTTCAATGACAAAGATGCCGTATACGGAGACGATGATATGATCGATTTGCGTACTGCCGCCATTGGCTCGTGGCAAGGTAATACCGTTTAAACGGTGGTAGACGTCTTTTTCAAGCTTTAACCACATGGCGACGTTGATGACGGTTTCACCTAGGAAGCTTTAAAGCTGGATTTTAGGGACATGGTTTTTTACTCTAAAAATCTTAGACTATAAGGTTTTGAATCGCATCTAAAACTTCAGGGACTTTGACATCTATACCTTTTTCAACAGCCTTTGTCATGAGCGCCGATGACCAAACAAGAAACTTCGCACCAAGTTTATTTTTATCTGGCTCATTGTTAATAATACTTTCTAATTCATTAATGTCTTCATTTGGAACACCTAACTGCCTTAAATCATTAAGGACTTGCTCTACTTTTTCCGTATAGCTATTACTAATGCCTTGAGTGAAATCCTTGCCAACTCCAACGTTCGAACTTGCATTATTGCCATAGATATTCGTAGTAATAATTTGACTCGCTGTATCTTTTTTATCATCGTTCATATATTCATCTTCTAAATCTGGAAAAGCTTTATTTAGTTCAAGCAATGTATCTAAAAGCCTCTGCTTTGTTATGCTTAATATATTATGTAGCTGACTGAATTGCATTTTTCTACTTACAGCAGATATGTTATTTTGCTGAACAAGCTTACTTATATCCCTTACTATCTCAATAGGAAAATCAATATATCCATGTTGCTCGTTTGAATGCTTCACAGCTTCTAAGTTCTGTTCAACGCCAAAAATACTTAATGTATAATTAAATTTATATAAATTACCATCAATACTTCTGTCAAATTCAGTCAAATCTATAGGAACCAATCTAGTACCACTATATGGATTTTCTACTCTAGCAACTATGTCACAGTATAATTCTCGGTATTCAGGAATAATGTCTAAATCATCATATCCATTCAGCTCTCTACTTATCCAACTTATGAACTCATCATTATCAATCTTATAAGCGATTAATTTTGCTCTCGTTAAAGCTTGATTTAACGAAATTTTATCGTAACTTATATCTTTAATTAGCTCTTTAATCATCACAATGCCTAGTTAAAAATTTAGTTTATACGATAATACAACTTAATATATTGATTAGCCATACAAAAAAAGCCACTAGTTTTCTCTAGTGACTCTTTTTTTAAACGCTAACTAAGTCAGGTTAATTAAACCAAACTATTTACCGCTTCAACCACAGCGTCAGTCGTGATACCAAACTCTTTATACAAATCACTAGCTGGAGCAGATTCGCCATAAGTGGTCATACCGATGACTTTGCCATCTAGACCAACGAACTTATACCAGTAATCTACATGCGCCGCTTCTACTGCGACGCGAGCACGAATATTGGTAGGCAATACCGCTTCGCGATAGCTAGCATCTTGCTCGACGAAAATCTCAGCACATGGCATAGACACCACACGGACGCCAACACCATTTGCGCTCAACGCCTCATACGCTTCCATCGCTAGGCCAACTTCTGAACCAGTAGCGATGATGATGGCTTGTAGCTCGCCTTGCTCTTTTGCCAGTACATAACCACCTTTAGTGATGTTCGCGACTTGCTCGCTATCACGTGCTTGATGTGGCAAGCTTTGACGGCTAAAGATCAATGCTGATGGATTGTTTTCTGATTTGATTGCTTCTACCCAAGCACTAGCAGATTCGGTAGCATCACAAGGACGCCATGTACGTAGGTTTGGCGTGGTACGTAGGTTGGTCAATTGCTCAACTGGCTGATGTGTTGGGCCGTCTTCACCCAGACCGATAGAGTCATGCGTATAGACATGGATGACGCGCTGCTTCATCAGTGCGCCCATGCGTACCGCATTACGTGCGTATTCCATAAACATTAGGAACGTCGCTACGTAAGGGATAAAGCCGCCATGCAATGCGATACCATTGGCAATCGCGGTCATACCGAACTCACGTACGCCATAATAGATGTAGTTGCCATCAGCGTCTTTCTCGATGCCTTTAGCGCCTTTGAATAACGTGAGGTTTGAGCCCGCTAAATCTGCTGAACCGCCCAATAGTTCTGGCAATAATGGCTGCAAGCTGTTGATAGCATTTTGACTCGCTTTACGACTAGCGACATCACCGCCCGCTTCTTGCGTTTGCTGAATATAAGCTTGTGCTTGGCTAGCAAAATCAGCAGGCAACTCGCCGTTTAGACGGCGTGACAATTCTGCTGCAAGCTCTGGGTAGGCTTTTTTTTATACGCTTCAAAGTCTGCATCCCAGTTCTTTTGCTGGACATCACCTTTTGCTTTAGCATCCCACGCTTCATAGATTTCGTCATCTAATTCAAATGGGGCATGCTTCCAAGATAGTGCATCACGAGTCAAGGCGATTTCGTCATCACCAAGTGGAGCACCATGACTGGCCGCTAGACCTTGTTTGTTCGGGCTACCAGCACCGATCGTGGTTTTGCAAATAATTAGACTTGGCTTAGCAGTCTCTGCAATGGCTTGCTCAGTCGCTTGCGTGATTGCATCAGTATCATGACCGTCAACTTTGATAACTTGCCAGCCGTAAGACTCAAAACGCGCTTCAGTATCATCAGTGAACCAGCCTTCGACATTACCGTCGATTGAGATACCATTATCATCGTAGAAGAATACCAACTTACCAAGCGCCAACGTGCCAGCTAATGAGCAAACTTCATGACTGATACCTTCCATCAAGCAGCCATCGCCCAAGAACGCATAGGTATGATGATCGACGACGTTATGACCGTCACGGTTGAACTGTGCGGCTAGGGTTTTTTTCTGCAATCGCAAAACCAACCGCATTAGCAATGCCTTGTCCTAGCGGACCAGTCGTCGTTTCTACACCAGGCGTGTAGCCAAGTTCAGGATGACCTGGGGTTTTTGAATGCAGCTGACGGAAACCTTTAAGGTCATCAACGCTAACATCGTAACCTGATAAATGTAGCAATGAATAAATAAGCATCGAGCCATGACCGTTTGACAGTACAAAGCGATCACGGTTGTGCCAATTAGGATCTGCTGGATTGTGCTTCAAAAATTTGCGCCACAAAACTTCGGCAATATCAGCCATACCCATTGGCGCACCCGGATGTCCAGAGTTGGCTTTTTGAACCGCGTCAAACGACAGTACACGGATGGCATTGGCTAGTTTACGTTCGCTAATTGGAGCTGGCATAGAGTGTCCTAATATTCGAATGAGTCGTATAAAGATAAGAGGAGAGTTTACTCAGAGGATAATCCATCAAAAACGCGACAGGCGTCCTCAATGGATAGGCTATAAAATAAAAATGCAATATTAACATATTTGCTATGAGCTATCCAAAAATGCGGTGACAAGACCGTTTATATTTAGCAATGACTCACATCAGTTTTGTTAAACGATGAGCAATGACGGACTTTGATTTAAGTTATAAGTAACAAGCTACGAGTGACCTAAGTGACAAGCAGCTCATTACTGATAGTCCATTTATTAAACTGAAATAGTCTCAGCACCGCCCATAAACGGACGTAATACTTCTGGAATCGTGATGCTACCATCAGCGTTTTGATGATTTTCCATCACTGCCAGTAGCGTACGACCCACGGCCAAACCTGAACCATTTAAAGTATGAGCTAAGCTGGTTTGCTTGCCATCTTTGACACGGGTACCCATACGGCGCGCTTGGAAATCACCACAGTTAGAGCAACTAGAGATTTCACGATAGGTATCTTGGCTTGGTAGCCATACTTCGATGTCATAAGTCTTTTGTGCAGCAAAACCCATATCGCCCGTACATAGCTGTACCGTGCGGTATGGCAAATTCAACTGCTGCAAGATATATTCAGCCTGCCCTGTCATTGCCTCAAGCAAGTCATCAGATTGCTCAGCGGTACCGACATTGACCATTTCCACCTTCTCAAACTGATGCTGACGAATCAAGCCGCGAGTATCACGACCGTGTGAGCCAGCTTCACTACGGAAACATGGCGTATGCGCGTGAATTTTAGCGGTAGCTCTTTAATATCCAAACGCTCACCACGTACCAAGTTGGTCATTGGTACTTCAGCGGTTGGGATCAAATAAAAATCCATCTCATCGTTATTAGTGTGATTGCTTAGCTTAAACAAATCATCTTCAAACTTAGGCAACTGACCCGTACCTTTTAAGCTATCGCTATTAACGATATAAGGCACATAGGTCTCAAGATAGCCGTACTTCATCGTGTGCGTGTTCAACATGAATTGAATTAGTGCACGATGCAATTGCGCCAATTGTCCTTTAAGCACGTTAAAACGGCTACCAGTCAACTTAGTCGCGGCTTCAAAGTCCAGCATACCAAGCGTCTCACCGATATGAGTATGATCTTGAATTTCAAAATCAAACGTACGCGGCGTGCCCCATTTGCGCACTTCTACGTTATCATCTTCTGACGTACCGACTGGTACATCCGCCGCCGGAATATTCGGAATTTGCAAAGCCGCTTGAGTGATGCGCTCTTGTAGCGTACGTAGCTCGTCTTCCGCAGCTTTAATCTCACCGCTAACGCTTTGCATCTCAGCCAATAGCTCACTGGCATCTTCGCCTGATTTTTTTAGGGCACCTACTTGCTTAGCACCAGCATTACGGCGCGATTGCAACTCTTCGGTTTTGACTTGTAAAGACTTGCGCTCGTTTTCAATCGTCTGCCAGAACTCCATATCAAGCTCATAACCACGGGTGGCTAGCTGCTGCTGTAGGTCGCTTAAATCGCCGCGTAAGAGTTTCGGATCAATCATAGTAGTTGCCTGTAACACTAAAGGTGAGTAAAAGGTTTAAAAGTATTATTTATAGAGTAATTGCCTAGCGCATCGCTATCACAGTCTTTGTGATAACCGGCTATGACGTTATGTTTTATATCAACATATCTTGTAGACGCTATAATACCAAGACACGGCAGATTTGACCATGTTTTGGATATCTTTGACTGCTTTTTAGCGATGTATGACTGATTCTCACTAGGTTTTGTTCATGATACTAATCGCTTATAGCAAGTTATTCTAATTCTAATTTCTCACTTTTGCTTTCGTCTGGTCTTAATTAGCTGAGTATAGAGCGTGAACTACGTCATTAATATGACATCTATCCGTGAACAGTCTTGCTTATATGTTTCATTTAGGAGTACTTTTCGGTAAGATAAGCGCATACCTTTATTCACTTCTAGCCAAGTACAGCATCGCTGCTTCGCTTTGGCAGTTTTAATCCAACGCTTTTAATATAAGTATTTGAGAAACCTTTATGGCCCTGTACCCCTACACGCTCCAACCTGTCGCCTTAAACCTAACTGAGGCTGAATTCCACCAAGCACAGTATGAACTGTTTGCCAGTGCCAGCCCTTCTTTTGGTTTATCAAGCTTTAAGACCAAAGAGTGGATCATCATGGCAGTGGTTGTGGTACTTGCTATTGCAGGACTTATCTTTGTAACAGGCTATTCAACCATTATATTTTGGTTAATGCTGGTTGGTGTGGTGATATATCTATTGGCGCGTACTTTAGGTTTTAAATGGTACGTAAAAAGAGAGTTTGACAAACAAGTGGCCGACCAAGAGATGCCAGATGAAATGCGCCAAATGAAGTTAGGTGTACAAAAGCATGGTCTAGTCATGGCGATGCCAAGCAACCAGCCTGATATGATGAAAAACTCGCAAATGCGCGGTATGCAAATGCGTGCAGGCGCAACTCAGCAAGCGGTTATTCCTTGGACCTCTATCAAGAGCTGGGATGAGACTGACGACTATATCTTTATGATGTTTGAGCTAAAAGGTCAGCAAGGTAGCCAAATCGTACCGAAACGCTTGCAAGCACAGAAGTTTCCTATCGATACGATACGTCAACATTTACAAGAAGTGGTTCCCGTTAAAGGCTTAAATCCTGAAAACTTGCAGCCACCAGCGTAAATGTAATGAGGTCTCTCTATCGTTTAGAAAAACAGTAAAGAGACTTGGTTTTAGTTTTATAAAACCAATCGTAAAATTGTATTTATTAAATTTAACTTATTAATAATAGTTTGCTATTATTATAAGTATCAAAGGAAGAGATAGAGTTTATATCGATAGGTACAGATAAAAACTAAAGTATTTTCGCTGTATTTCAATTGATTAGAGTCTTTATTCTTCTTTATTTATTATCATATAACTACACTCACACTATAAGGACAATACTATGAGCAATTCTAACAATGCTACTAACCAGATCGGTCTAGAAAAAGCAGACATGAGCGAAGTCATCGCCAAGTTAAACAACCTACTATCGACGTATCACGTGTTTTATCTAAACGTACGTGGCTATCACTGGAATGTAAAAGGTGAGCATTTCTTTACTTTGCATCCACAATTTGAAGAGCTATATACGTCACTACAATTACAAATTGATGAAATCGCTGAGCGTATCTTGACTTTGGGTGGTACACCACTTCACGCTTATAGCGATTTTACGCAGCATACTAGTATTAGTGAAGACAAAAACGTCAAAGATGGCACAAGCTGTGTCAAAGGCGTAGTCACTGGCTTACAAGCGTTAATTGCAGAGCAACGCCAAGTATCAGCGTTAGCAGAAGAGAGCGAAGACCAAGGTTCAGCTGACCTAATCGATGCTTACGTACAAGAGCAAGAAAAACTGGTATGGATGTATAACGCGTTTTTGGGTTAAGAATCGTTAGATTTTACTAGGCTAAATTTTAATAAGCCTAATGATCATCAAATACTAAATAATAAAAAAGCACCTAATTAGGTGCTTTTTTATTGTCTATCTTTTAGAAAAGACTGTTTTATTTTTCGATCCATTGACGCATTTTTTTTCACGTTCAGCAGGCGTGGCTTGTAGCCATACTTGCATAAACGTATCTAACGTACTAGTAGAAGTATTTACGCTAGATGTTTGCTTAACAGTGGTCGTGCCAGTGTTGACGTTGCTAGTAGAATTTACTACTGGTTGATCTAAAGAGGCGATAGCACGTTGGTTCTGTAACTCTGCATCACCTGCACCGCCGAACACGCCGCCTAGCGCTTTACCAAGCCTGAAAATAGACCACCTTGGTTACCGGCCATACTTTGCTGGCTAGCAATGACAGTATTGTTTTGTTGCACAGCGAGCGTAGGCTGCTTGGCATATTCTCTAGCAGCTTCATAATCTTCTGGTTGATTAGGCATAGTCAAACGATATGTTTGATTGTCGGCCAATTGTGCCGTCACACTGACATTACCTGAACGCAAATAATCATGCTCATCTCGACGCAAGTTATATAAACGGTCATACTTAGCAGTAATAGCATGTTGTCCAGGCTGTAACGTAAATGTTTTCTGCAGCGGCTGAAAAGCGCTCTGCTGAATTTCCTGCCCATTAATAGCAGTTACTTTGATATGGTCATCAACCTGTAGGGTCACTGCTGCCTGTGACAACATAGAGACCGAGGCAGCACCTACCAATAACGTACCTATCGTTAATTTTTTTAGCAAAGAAGCATTCGATTTCATAAGTTATTCCATTAATAGTAAAAGCGAGTTGGACAAAAGATTCGTATTCTTACGGCTATTCATTTTTTTGCTGCTAAAAGTCTTACTGCTAAAAATCAAGTGGCATCGTATGTTGGTCTTGATCAGGCGTGTCGTTATCTAATTGCGTCTCTTGAGCGATATCCGCCAGCTCCGCGGCAAGCGTCTGCTCATCAATGGTACGCAAAGCATCATTTATGACTGCTTTTGAGATATTACTGCGACCAAGGTTAGAAAACATTGGTTGAATATAATTAAGTACTTCCATCATCGCACCGATACGATGCGGTCCATCAGTTAGTAAGTGATCAATAATTCGATCGTCAAACTGCCATCCGCGCCGACGCAAAATAGACTGTAATAATGCTTGTCTGTCTGCCAAATCATGACCAGTAGGCACTTTAAAAGTAGGTGCCTGTGCCAAACGCGTCATTAAATCTCTTAACTGGAATGGTAAGTCGTCGGCTGGTTTATTGGCGGCAAATAATAACTGGCGCTGTCCTTCTCGGCTACGATTGATCAGGTGAAATAAAGCTTCTTGCCACTGGCTGCTCTGCTCAAGTACTTCCAAATCATCGATGGCAATCAAATCAAAGTTTTCTAAAGATGATAGTACGTGGACATCTGTATGAATCAGCTCATTAAGGGACAAACAGATAGCCGATTTGTCCATTTCGATAAATGACTCACAAATAGCTGACAGCAAATGGGACTTACCTGTAGCAGGGCTACCAAACAGATATAGTTGACCGATCAGGCCGACATGTAACTGCCGTACTGCATCAATAATCGACATCCAACCGGGACCGGCAAAGTCGCTGAGACTTGCATCATGCTTAATGTCCAGATTGAGACTTAGCTGTGCTTCTGCCATGAATCATCAACTCGTGTTGCGTAGTGCAATGAAAAAATATAATAAAAAAGATAGGTTACGTTGAGCTGTATTCATTACTGTCAATACTAGCCGATACAGCTGTAAGTAATGGCCCTATAGTCTTTGCAAAAATAGGTCAGTCACTTTGTCGAAAACAACGTTAGCAAAACTGGTACCAAAACGTTGATACTATCAACACTGCGCCTATATATAACATATTTACAAAATGACTGACAAGTCTTTTACCCATTAAGCCTTATCAATCATTGCGTTCATACCCTAATATTACATATCAATCTTTATCTAGTGTATTCAATAATAAGATAATTATCTTTTTTCAAACAGTGCCAGTTGTTTACGGCCTTTATAAAAGTCAGTGGTTCGATAGTAGTTGTATAAATGGCGGAACAGGACATTTAAGACAGCGGACACTGGTAAGGCGATTAGCATACCGACAAAACCTAATAGACTGGCACCAGCCAATACGGCAAATATGACCCATAATGGCGATAGACCAATCTTATCACCTAACAGCAATGGTTGTAGGATATAACCTTCTGCAGCTTGTCCAATCAAGAACGCCCCTGCGACCAATGACAAATACGTCCAATCCAATCCGAACTGAAATAGGCAGGCGATAATAGCCGCGATAAAACCAATACCAAACCCTAAGTACGGTACAAAACTGGCAATGCCTGCTACCATACCAATGATAAGCCCAAGCTCTAATCCAATAAGCTGCAACTGTACAGCATAAATAGCGCCTAGCAACACCATCACCAGCAATTGACCTTTGATAAATGCCATCAAGGCCAGATCACATTCCTTAGCTATTTCAGTCACTTTTTGGCAGTAAGCACCTGGTATCGCCATTTTCCAGTTATGCAAACGCTGATCCCAATTAAATAGGAAGTAAAAGGTCAAAATAGGTACCAATACAATCAGACCTGCATTATTGATAAAGTTCATACTTGAGGTCAGTATTTGGCTCATCATGGTACTTGCATCAGCGAACTTATAGTTCGTTTGCATATAATCGACGAGGGTATCAGAAAACTCTTTAGATTCTAATTGGGGCAGTTTGATACGAGTATTACTATTGAACCACTCTCGTACGACTTGGTTATACCAATTAAATATCTTTGGCAAATAATCCCAGGCCGCTTGCAGCTGATGCCATAGTGTCGGTACTAACCACCATAATAATAACGCCATCCCCAAAGTAATTGTCGAGTAGACAATAATAATCGCGACCCAGCGCTTGATGTATTTTGATAGGCGCTTGACTAGGGGATTAAACAAATAAGCCAACATAAAAGCAAAAACGAAAGGCACGATGACGGGCATCATCAAATACAAGAGAAACACAGCCACAACTAACGCCACGACAATAAATAAACGCCGAAAAAAAAGGATCTATTGGTTGATTCATCATGGCAAGTAATCCTATAGTTGGACAGGGTTAAAAAAAGTGACAGGTTTGAAAAAGTGACAGGGAGTCAGTCAGTGATAGTGATTTCTAAATGGTATAACTATAGCCATCACGATGTGTCACTAGACGAATTGCTCTCTTTTCTCATTAGTTTTAGCTAGCTAGACTGAGACGTATCAACGTTCCTAAAAAATCTAATTTTTGATAAATTTATGTTTAGTCGTTTTTATTCTGTCAATCAAATTTGGACTTGTATTAAGGCCATTATTGACAATAAATTTAGCGTTCTATTATCGCAGAGTACAATAAAAAATCAGTCATTTTTTTGTTTCTTAACCGCTTATTTGCCACTTAATGCAAATCTTAGTCAAATATTGGCAAGTTGCTTTGCGAGTACGGTCTGTTTTTGGGTATAATGCGCGCACTGTCTTTAAACTTTGCTTTTGAACTTTATAACGCTGATTTTTGCGTGCTCAATTACTTTACCTTCTAACCCCAATTATCTATCCCCAACTGTGAGATGACTATGAGTGACAAGCCTTCTTTAAGCTACAAAGATGCCGGTGTTGATATCGATGCAGGCGATGCTTTGGTTCAGCGAATCAAGTCCGTTGCAAAAGCCACTACTCGTCCTGAAGTCGTGGGTGGACTTGGCGGTTTTGGTGCGTTATGCCGCATCCCAACAGGTTATACCTCACCATTATTGGTTTCTGGCACTGATGGCGTCGGCACCAAACTAAAATTAGCCCTACAGCTGAACCGTCATGACACGATTGGTATTGATTTGGTCGCGATGTGCGTCAATGATCTATTGGTTTGCGGCGCAGAGCCATTGTTCTTCTTAGACTACTATGCAACTGGTAAGCTGGATGTTGATGTAGCGGCGACTGTCGTGACTGGTATTGGTAATGGTTGTAAACTAGCTAACTGTGCGCTTATCGGCGGTGAAACTGCTGAAATGCCAGGCATGTATCAAGACGACGATTACGATCTAGCTGGATTCTGTGTAGGCGTGGTTGAAGAAGCAGAAGTTGTCACTGGTGAAAATGTCGCAGAAGGCGATGTACTGATTGCACTTGCCTCAAGTGGCGCGCACTCAAATGGCTACTCATTGGTTCGTAAAGTCATCGAAGTTAGCGGCGTGGATGTTACGAGTAGTGACGAGCAACTAGACGGCCAGCCTATTCAAGACGCTCTAATGGCTCCTACCCGTATCTATGTAAAAGCAATCAAGGCATTACAAGATACGCTTGGTAGCTCAGCTTTACATGCGATGTCACACATCACAGGTGGTGGTCTAACGGACAACCTGCCACGTGTACTACCTGATAACCTAGCAGCGAGCATCGATACCAATAGCTGGCAGTTCTCAGAGCTATTCACTTGGCTACAGACCCAAGGTAATATCGCACAGAGCGAAATGTACCGTACCTTTAACTGCGGCATTGGTTTTGTCATCGTTATGCCAAAAGACAAAGCAGAAGCTGCTATCCAAACCTTGACTGATGCGGGCGAAACAGCTTGGCAACTAGGTGAAATGGTCAAACGCAGCACTGATGATCAGGCGGATGCAGTGGTGTACCGTTAATGTCAACTGATAACGCAAGCCAGCCTATCAAACCATTGCGTATTGCTGTTCTAGTCTCAGGAAGTGGTAGCAACCTGCAAGTGTTAATCAATGCAATGCAAGCAGGTGCGCTACCGATTGAAATCGTTGGTGTTATCAGTAACCGTGAAGATGCTTATGCATTGACTCGTGCTAAAGATGCCAATATTCCAGTTGCGGTATTGTCACACGTTGCTAGTGGTAAACGTATGGGCATTAAAACGTTTGAAACCCATGCCAACGAGCAGCTAATAGCATGGCAACCTGATTTGATCGTCTTGGCTGGGTTTATGCGTGTATTAAGTGGCTCATTTATCGATAATGTACCAGCGCCCATGATTAACCTTCACCCTTCTCTACTTCCGGTTTATAAAGGTTTAGATACTCATAAACGAGTCATACAATCGGGTGAACGTCGTCACGGTTGTAGTATTCATAAAGTAACAGCGGAGCTTGATGCAGGTCAGGTATTGACTCAAGCCGTATTGAATGTCGATATCAACGACACCGTAGAGAGCTTGCAGTCACGCGTACAGAAGCTTGAGCATCAGCTATTACCTTGGACAATCCTACTACTAACAAAAAATGTATTATCAATTGAAACAAATAATACACCATTGCAAACACAAACTTATTTACCGACGTTACCTTTACAATTGCTTATAGACGGATAAGAATTCTAGCTTATTAAGCTGCTTTTAATACCACTTTATATAGCGCAATAAAAAGCCCAGCTACTCATTACGAGCAACTGGGCTTTTTTATTTGATAACTATTTGTTATTTACTGTCATTTAAAATCGTAAATAGTTATCTATTTAGCTAATTTGTCTAATTAGTTCATTTTTAGAATACATGAACCGCTTTGATGTTGACAAACTCTTTGATACCGAAGCCGCCATGCTCACGGCCATAGCCTGAGTTTTTCACGCCACCAAATGGCAGTGCAGGATTGGCAAGACCATAACCATTGATATAGACCATACCTGTATCAAATTGCTCACGTGCTAGACGAACAGCTTTCTCTTCATCTTTCGAGAAAATCGCGCCACCTAGACCATAACGACTGTCGTTAGCGATGCGCATTGCGTCATCTTCATCTTTGGCACGAATCAATGAAGCGACAGGGCCAAATAGTTCGTCATCGTATGCAGGCTGACCTTTTTCAACGTTCTCTAGAATAGTTGCTGGATAGAAGCTACCTTTACCTTCAGGTACTTTACCGCCAACAGCAATTGTTGCACCTTTAGCCACACTTTGCTCTACTTGCTCATGTAGCTGCTCACGTAAATCTGCACGTGCTAATGGGCCGATATCTGAGCTGTCATCCATTGGGTCACCCGCTTTAGTACCTTCAAACTTCTCAACGATACGCTTGCGGAATTCGTCATATACGCTATCGACTACGATAAAGCGTTTGGCTGCTACACAAGTTTCGCCGTTATTGATTAAACGTGCTTGAGTACAAGTTTCTACTGCAGTTTCAATATCTGCATCTTCTAATACGATAAATGCATCGTTTGAACCTAGCTCTAATACAGCTTTTTTTAATTGCTTTAGCTGCTTGCTGTCCAACGATCACGCCTGCTTTGTCACTACCTGTTAGTGTCACGCCGCGTACTTTGTCGTTGCCAATCAATGCTTCTGACTGGTCATGATCAATGATAATCGTACGGAACAAATCACTTGGTAATTCAGACTCGTGAAGAATTTTTTTCGATTAGTAGACCAGAGCCTGTTACGTTAGATGCGTGTTTTAGTAAAACACTGTTACCTGCCATCAAGTTTGCGATGGTATAACGGAATACTTGATACGCTGGGAAGTTCCAAGGCTGCATACCGTAGATGATACCGATAGGTTGGTACGTCACTAGCCCTTTTTTCATGCTTTCGATATCTCGTACATCATCAGCTAAAGAAGCGACGCCGTTTTCAGCAGTGTAATCACAAATGGCTTTACAAAGATCAATTTCTTGCATGCTCTGGCTGTGTAACTTGCCGCGCTCTTCAGTCATCAGTTTAGCCAGCTCTTCTTTGTATTCCATCAGCTTATCACCGATAGACTTGATGACACGACCGCGTTCTTCGTGGCTCACTGTACGCCATTCTAAGAATGCGTTATGTGAAGCATCGACAATCTTGTTGACTTCATCGTTGCTCATATAATTATAGTTACTGATTTCTTCGCCCGTGGTTGGGTTAATAGTAGTAATGTCTGACATAGTTACTGTCCTTATTATTCGAATTTATATTTGGGATTTATAATCGGGTTTATTGCCGCTTGTAGTTATTTTGCTGTGACAGTTTTAATTATGAAATTTACGTCGATAGCACAATCTATTGGTAGCTCGTTTTCTATCTGCCGTTATCTTAGCAAGCTATTTGATTAAGAGTTTTACAATATATTGTGAAGTGTGTTGAAGATGTTAATAGTGTGACTGAATTATTAAGTCTATCTAAATGTAAAATATCAACTATTAATCCCTAGAACATAAAAAAACCAGCCTAACGGCTGGTCTAATAACTATATAGAGTGGGAGATATAGGAAAATATGTTTATTAAAAATTCAGATAATCAAAGATATTTTGCTCTAATAAAAAAATAGATTCAACTCACACAAACCAATCAAAACAAATGATTAATAACCGGTATCTCTTGTGGTGGATTTTCTTCTTCAGCAACGACTTGTCGTGCCACATGCATAATTAGCTGACGTAACCAGCGATGGGCTGGGTGATGCTGCAACAAAGGAGACCATGCCATCGTAAGCTCAAACTCAGGAATAAAAAACGGCGGATCTTCCATCATAATGCTGTCATTATTCGCCTGCATTCTTGCCACACGCGTAGGCAAGGTCGCTATCAAATCTTTATTTGCTGCAAGCATAGCAGGCATTTGATAATGTCGAGTAAAGACACTGATTTGGCGTTTTTGACCAAGGCGCTGCAGGGCTTGATCGATAGACCCTAGTCCACCAGATTTTTCTGGATTGACCCCAAACCCACACCCATCCCTGTTTTTGATACCCAAACGTGCTGTGCTTTTAGATAGTTCTTTAAATTAAAACGATTAGCATAAGGACTGTCAGAAGATAAGAGGCAGCTAAAAGTATCACGCCATACTAGAACCTGATGGAAGCTTTGAGGTATCTCATTAAAACGGTTAATCGCTAAATCAACTCGTCCCTGCTCCATATCTCGATAAGAGACGTCTGATGGGGTCAAAAAGTCCAAAATAACATTGGGTGCTTCAGAACGTAGTGCTTTTACTAGCTTAGGTACTAGGGTCGCTTCAGCATAATCCGATGTCATGATACGGAACACACGAGAGGTACTATAAGGGCGGAATTCGGTACGCGGCTCCAACACCTGAGTCAAGTCAGCGAGTATCTCGCGGATACGTGGCTGTAGCTCAAGGGCGCGTTCAGTTGGCGTCATACCCTCAGATGAGCGTACCAATAATGGATCATTAAACAGCTTACGCAAACGGCGCAAGATATTACTCATAGCAGGCTGAGTAATTCCAAGCTGCTCGGCTGCGCGAGTGACGTTTTTTTCTCGTAGCAACACATCTAGATGGACTAATAAATTTAAATCAACCCGCTGCAAATTCATATTTGGTTCTCTTGGCTTTTGAATAAACGCCATATTAAGGCTGGCATTTGTAGTACTGCTACAATGATTTGTGCGCTGTAACAGCATAATTTCATTATTTTTTTACTAATTTTGTTCTAGTTTTTCCTGATAGATCTGCATTATAACTCATTCAACCTATCGTAAGACCCTGTTATATAAACATTATATCATACAGAAATACCAAAGATAACTATCATAAATTAGATAAATCTTGGTAAGGTGGTTATAGTGAGTTCTATAAAGGATTTGCAGCATAGAGGACGAACCTTAGGTTCATAAGCTGTTTTTATCCAATTAAATATTGTCGCTAAGTAATATATTAATGGTTTTTATCAGTCATTAAATACGGTTAATTGACCTCATTATTGTAACACCTCTTGCTACCAATTATGACATCACTGCCTATTAAGTACTCAGATACCTTTTAGATATATAGTGAGAATCGATAAATATTTATAAACCAGCAATTATTTTCAACTGTTGAGTTCAGCAAATTTCTTGTAATAGCCTAGCGGTTTGTTTAGGGTAAATAGAGCTTCGACAGATAAATGATAGACCAAATTTTGTATATTACTTTTTAGCACAAAGATTTTAGTAAAACGACAGACCCATTATTTTAACAATTAACTTATTTGTTTTTACACCCCACCAAGGAGACTATAGATGTCAACTGCATATAAATCAGCGATCGACTTAGTACGTGAATTAAAGCAAAAGCACGGCAACTGGCAGAACATTAGCGAAGTTGATGCTGCACGTATGATGTCACAAAACCGTTTCAAAACGGGTTTGGATATCGCAAAATATACTGCAAAAATCATGCGTCAAGACATGGAAGATTATGACAATGATACGTCTCAGTACACGCAGTCTTTAGGTGCATGGCATGGTTTTGTTGCACAGCAAACTATGTACGCTAAGAAAAAATATTTCGGTACGACTTCTAAAACTTATATCTACCTTTCAGGTTGGATGGTAGCTGCCCTACGCTCTGAGTTTGGTCCACTACCTGACCAATCTATGCACGAAAAAACATCAGTACCTAAGCTAATCGAAGAAATCTACACCTTCTTGCGTCAAGCAGATGCTAAAGTGTTGAACGACTACTTCCGTGAGCTAAACGCTGCTGAAGAAGCTGGCCAAGACACTTCAGCTATCCTAGAAAAAATCGAAAACTTTGATTCACATGTTGTGCCAATCATCGCTGATATCGATGCAGGTTTCGGTAACGAAGAAGCTACTTACCTATTGACTAAGCAAATGATCGAAGCTGGTGCTTGTGCCATTCAGGTTGAAAACCAAGTATCTGACGCTAAGCAATGTGGTCACCAGGCTGGTAAAGTAACGGTACCGCATGAAGACTTCATCTCTAAGCTAAACGCTATCCGTTATGCATTC
This sequence comes from Psychrobacter sp. JCM 18901, assembly GCF_000586435.1. Classification (GTDB taxonomy): domain Bacteria; phylum Pseudomonadota; class Gammaproteobacteria; order Pseudomonadales; family Moraxellaceae; genus Psychrobacter. The sequence goes on along the minus strand of NZ_BAWH01000007.1, from coordinate 61,878 downwards.
CTAGAGCTTGGTGTTGAAGACGGTGTTATCGTTGCTCGTACTGATAGCGAGGGCGCATCACTAACGCAAAAAAATCCCAGTATCAAATGAGCCAGGCGATCTTGCTTCTAAATACATCGATTTCATCGAAATGGAAGAAGTAACGCTAGAAAATGCTCAAGAAAACGACAGCCTACTTAAGCACAACGGCAAACTAGTACGCCCAGTTCGTCTACCTAACGGTCTATATCAGTTCCGTGAAGAGACTAACATTGACCGTGTTGTACTTGACTGTGTAACGGCTCTAGAAAACGGCGCTGACCTACTATGGATCGAAACACCGACTCCAGACGTAGAGCACATCAAAATGATGGTTGACCGTATTAAAGAGCAACAGCCTAAAGCCAAGCTTGTATACAACAACAGCCCATCATTCAACTGGACGCTTAACTTCCGTAAGCAAGTTATCGCACAGTGGGAAGAAGAAGGCAAAGACATCTCTGCATACAATAAAGATGACTTGATGAGTGCTGATTACGACGGTACTGAACTTGATGCAGCCGCTGACGTAGCCGCTAAAAACTTCCAACGTGATGCGTCACGTGAAGCTGGTGTATTCCATCACTTAATCACGCTACCGACTTACCACACGACTGCTCTTAGCGTTCATGAACTTGCTAAAGGCTACTTCGGTGAAGAAGGCATGCTTGCTTATGCAGCTGGCGTACAGCGTAAAGAAATCCGCGAAGGTATCTCTTGTGTTAAGCACCAAGCAATGGCTGGTTCAGACCTTGGCGATGACCACAAAGAAATCTTCTCAGGCGATAACGCTCTGAAAGCTGGCGGCGGCAAGAACACGATGAACCAGTTCTAATAACCGACAGACTAGCAATATTTATCAAAAAAACCGCCCTACATCATGTAGGGCGGTTTTTTTTATTGCGGTTTAAATAATCAGAGAATGGTAGACTAATAATGGTTTATCACAACCATCGATCAGAGCCATCAGTCAGAATTATTAGGAGCTAATATGCAAGAGATAGAGCTGAAGTTTTTGGTACCAGAGTCGCGACTAAAGAGTTTGATGCGTCAAACACACGTTAAATCCTCACAAGTGACACAACTGGCTGCACACTATTATGATACGCCTGACCAACAGCTTGCACAGGCAGGTATCGGTCTGCGTATTCGCAAAGAAGGCGATACATGGGTCCAAACCATTAAAGCTGGTGGTGATGGTATCGCGGCACGCTTGGAGCACAATGCCGTACTCGATAATGAGCAAGTACAAGCGATGCTCGATAATAATGAGCTGATGCCTGATTTAGCGGTATATCAAGACACTCCAGTCGCTGCAGCATTGGCTGACTTTAAACTTAAAAAGCTAGCGAAAAACCTGACACGACTTTATGTTACTGACGTCGAACGCACTACGCGGTTGCTAACAGAAAGTAATGAGGATGAAGCCGATAACTGTATCGAAATGGCTTATGATCAAGGAGAGATTATTCATGGTACTGATGACTCGCTACGCAAAGCTATTCAAGAGATAGAGTTTGAACTGGTGTCAGGAGATTTAGATTTTCTATTTACGACTGCCAAAACCTGGTGCAAGCGCTATAAGCTGTGTCTATCTACCGTTACCAAAGCTGAAAACGGTAGCTTACTTATTAACGGACAAAATCACAGTCCAGCGGTCAACGCAAACCTAAGTCAATTGCAAATAGACAAAGACAGTAGTGCACCTACCTTTATACGTGTAGTCGTACATAATTGCTTATTGCAGATATTACCAAACAGCAGTGCTATCGTCGCTGGCAGTATAGATGACGATCATATTCTACAGTTGCGGATTGGTATTGATCGCTTGCGTACTGCGTTGAAAGCATTTGCTGACTTCTCTGATGAGATTAACCCTGAATGGCTGCCGATACTAAAGCAAACTGCAACCTTACTTAGCGATTACTATCAACTTGCTTATATTAATGCACAGATCGAACCTGGGCTACAAGCATGTGGCGCGCCTGCCGTTGACTGGACGACAGATATTGAAAATATCAAAATCACGCCCATCAATACGCTGCAAGCCAATGACTTTCAGATAACGCTGTTAGAGCTGATTGCCTTTACCATGAGCGACCCAAGCATTGAACCTCAGACTGATCAGCTTGCCCGCGATAAGCTAACGAAAGTCCTTTCTAAACAATATAAAAAAATGCCTTAAAACCAATAAAAAAATCTGCTGAAGTAAGTGACGAAATAAATGATACCGAGCTTGTGAGCGATGACATAGAGGTAAACACAGACATTGATGATAATGACCACACTGAAAGCGAGCTGCTCAATCAGTTAAGAGATTTGCGTTACATCAGTGAATTTTCTACGCCTTTACTAAGTAAGAAAAAAAGCTAAGAAGAAAACCAAACATTGGCTAAAAAGGCTGATAAAAGCGCAAAAAGCGTTAGAACAACTGAATGATGATAATCAACATCAGCAGTTTTATGAATTGAAGTCAAAGACAGATGCTAATGCTTTATATGGTGCGGGTTGGTTTACGGCCATACTGACTGATGACCAGAGTCATATTGATGCACGTTTAGCAAAATTTGCGGATAGCTCAACGTTTTGGTAGAAGTAGGAATATTATTTTTATGACGGATACTGATTTCATAAAGTAATACTGCTCCATAAAAAGACAGCTTGTTATATAACAGGCTGTCTTTTTTTATTGTGTTCAAATAGTTTCCGTAAGCGCCATAGCTAAATGTGCAACATGTCCTAATTAGCTACAATCGTAACAGGCATACCCTCTTCTACTTGCTCAAATAATTCTACAATATCTTCATTACGCATACGGATGCAGCCATGTGATAGCGGAATACTCATTGGTTCAGTATCTGGTGTACCGTGAATATAGATATAGCGCTCATAAGTATCGCAACCACCTTTGCTATTACTACCTTTGTTTAACCCTTCTTCAAGACCGCTTAACCAAAGAATACGGCTTAATATCCAGTCACGCTTTGGATGTAGCTTACCAAGATTTGCATCGTATATCTCACCTGTCGGCACACGTCCGACAAATACCGCATTCATAGGCTCGCTACCACCTATTTTCTGTTCAATGATATGCTTGCCGATCGGCGTGCAACCACTATCCTGCTGACTACCAATACCATTCTTTGCAGTGGAGACTACGTATCTCGCAACCTCAGTCTGCTGCTGGTACATCGTTAATGTTTGCTCAGCGATATTAATCACGAGTTGTTTATCAAGCGTCTTATTATTGGTCATAAATGCTTCCGACTATCAGTCATTCATCAGATTACTATTAAGGTTGTTAGTAAAATGATTGAAAATTTCTATTATCAAGGGATTGTATCAAGACATTTGGCACCGTAATATAGGGGCACACTTTTTGATGCTAGCAGATTATGACGACTATTTCACCGACACGTGTGTCGATGTATGATTTTTATATCATGATACCCAGCCTATGCTGTCACTTTTGGCCGATGCAGCACAGCTTTCTCTACCGCAAGCTCGCTTAGGGATGGATGCCAGTCTACAAGCCATCGTAAGTGCATTGCTCGCCTATCAGCAGCGTCATCAGGGACAAGCAGTCAGCAAAAAGCTGTTTAGTCGTAGTGCTGTCAAAGAGTTACGACAGTATAACTCAATGAACTTTGCCACCATTAGCGCCACACTCTACCATCGTCACGATGCGGCAGATGCTGTATTTAGCGATAATGCCCGTGTCATAAAAGCAAGCGAACATATCGCTGAGAATATTGATGCAACGATGCAGCAGGCTCAAACTCTACTCACCTCTTTGTGCGTGATTGTGCTGCGTGAATTGGCTATTCTGACAGAATACAGTCAGCTAGACAGTGATGAGATCAATAAATGGTTTGCGCTACAACCACAGTTTTTATCAGTGGCACGATTTAGCCCAGAGCATACGCATACCTTATCTGCTGAGACAGAAAACAATAGTGACCTGCCCAAATCAACTACTGAAGCTGTTGAAGCGATAGAGAACAACTCAGAGAATAATGCGGAGCGTACGTTACTAAATGCTGAGCAGTTATCAAGCATTCCACCTTCTTTTGATCCTTACTGGTATGAACTGTCCGGATTCAAACCTGAAAACTATGAACCTGTGCAAGATATGCAAATGGCAACAGGCAATTATCTAAAAGCCATTGGGCGTTCACCTGACAATCTACAGCAGGGTCGTCACAACGATATGCTAGTATTTACGGAGATGCATGCCGTTGCCTTACCACATCAACGTTGCTGCTTCAATTAGCCAAAATCTCAGATATCTATCTCAGTCGAAATCGACTGCGCGTTAACTCTGAACCAGCCAATCCGCCTAAACCGCCTTTAGTAAGTTTGGGACTAATCGGCGGCAATAATGATAATACACCAACCACCACTAGTGAAAAGCCCATCGAGTATGAGGCTTCTACACCGCTATGGAAAAATCCTGTCATTCTTATCATCATACTTGTCGTTGGTGTCCTTGGTGCGCTCGCTACCTTAAAATACCAATCGCAAAAATCTGACGGTGCCATCCTTGCAACTGAAGAAGTATTAGAACAAGATGCCATTGATGAGCGTCAACAGCAAGATGTGGCCATTGTAATGGTAGATGAAGATGAACCTGACATTGCAAAGACAGAAAAAGCTGAATAAAAAGCTTTACTATTAAGACAGCTATCCTCAAAGCAACCATTTTAGCAATCATTTACTAACCATAAAAAAGAGACCCTATCAATATAGAGTCTCTTTTTTGTTGTGCGATCTAAGTTACGAATTGACTATAAGTAGCCCAAAAACTTACTTAGATAAATCGCGACCACGGCTAGCTTCGATAGCTAGACGTAAGCCATTTAGACGGATAAAGCCTTCTGCGTCTTTTTGATCATAAGCGCCCGCGTCATCTTCGAAAGTAGCGATTTTTTCATCAAATAATGAGTCGTCAGATTTACGACCAACGACGCTCACGCTACCTTTATACAGTTTTACACGTACAGTACCGTTGACGTATTCTTGTGACTTGTCAATCAATGCTTGTAGCATCATACGTTCAGGACTGAACCAATAGCCATTGTAGATGATTTTTGCGTAGCGTGGCATTAGCTCATCTTTTAGATGGGCAGCTTCACGATCAAGCGTTAGTGATTCGATACCGCGATGCGCTTTTAGCATAATCGTGCCCGCTGGCGTCTCGTAGCAACCACGTGATTTCATACCGACGTAACGGTTTTCAACGATATCTAAACGGCCGATACCATGTTTGCCACCGATTTCGTTCAGCTTAATCATGACTTCATAAGCTTCAGCGCTTCGCCATCGATAGCAACGATGTCGCCTTTTTCGTATTCTAGTTCTAGATATTGCGCTTCATCAGGTGCTTCTTCTGGCTGACAGACCAGCGCCACATGTCATCTTCTGCTTCAGTATACGGTTCTTCTAGGACACCGCCTTCATAAGAGATGTGCAGTAAGTTAGCATCCATTGAGTAAGGAGATTTTTTTCTTATTGCCCGCATAATCGATTGCGATATCATGCTCTTCAGCATATTTCATCAGACTTTCACGCTTGATAGATCCCACTCACGCCAAGGGGCAATAGTCACTACGTCTGGTGATAAAGCGACCGCACCTAGCTCAAAACGAACTTGGTCATTGCCTTTACCAGTCGCACCATGACTGATAGCATCGGCATTATGCTCTTTAGCAATCTCAACCAAACGCTTGGCAATCAATGGACGGGCAATAGACGTACCTAGCAAATACTCACCTTCGTAGATAGCATTAGCACGGAACATAGGGAATACATAATCACGAGCGAACTCTTCGCGCAAATCTTCGATATGAATATGCTTGATACCCATTGCTTGAGCTTTGGCTCGTGCTGGCTCAACTTCTTCGCCTTGACCGATATCAGCGGTAAAGGTGATTACTTCCGCATCATAAGTTTCTTGTAGCCATTTAGCGATGATTGAGGTATCAAGACCACCTGAATAAGCCAAGACGATTTTATTGATATTTTTTTGGATCAAGTTGAGCCATGAATAACTCCCATTATGAAATATAGTTTTAGAAAAGGCGACGATCAAATCGAAAGCAAGTCGAACGATAATTACCTGCTCAGTGTACATCATATTTACTATGGGCAAAAGTCTAACTGCCATAAGGCGTGCGCTTTTGACTTAAATTCTAGTCAACCTCATTTTTGCCACCAGAATTTCAACATCATTTAATGACAAGATATTAATCTTAGCTCGATGAATTATGTATAGATATCTAGCCTTATATTTAGTCAAGTGGGCAAATCTGTTATGATAGACCCACAGTATCACTCCCTTTTGTTTCCTTTATTTGACGATATAGAGCGCTTTGACACTATGACTGATTCGATTAGAGAATTGACCATCCTTCAGCCAGATGACTGGCATATTCATTTGCGTGACGATCTCGCTTTAAGCACGACCGTACCTCATGCAGCAAGCAGCTTTAACCGTGTCATCTGTATGCCAAACCTTGTGCCTCCAGTCAAAAATGCACAAGAGGCTATTGCCTACCGCGCACGTATTATGGAGCAATTAGCAGCAAGTGATTTAAGTCTTGAGCGCAAGTCAGCTTTTGATCCGCGTATGACCCTATACTTAACGGATAATACCACTGCCCAAGACATCGAGTTGGCAGCGCAGTCAGGTATCGTACAAGCTGTCAAACTCTACCCTGCTGGAGCAACTACCAATTCCGCAGATGGCGTCACTAATATCAATGCCTGTGTCGATGTTTTTGAAGCATTAGAGAAGTACAATTTGCCACTACTGATACATGGCGAAGTGACACAAGACCATATAGATATCTTTGATCGCGAAAAGCGTTTCTTAGATGAAGTGCTGGCACAAATTATCGTGAAATTCCCTACATTGAAAATAGTAGTAGAGCACATCACTACCAGCGATGCGGCAGATTTTGTATTGTCACAAGGTAACCATGTTGCTGCGACTATCACGCCGCAGCATTTAATGTTTAACCGCAATCATCTATTGGTTGGTGGTATCAAACCGCATTTTTATTGCCTACCTATTTTAAAGCGTGAAAGCCATCAAAAAGTGCTATTAGATGTGGCTACTAGTGGTAATCCAAAGTTCTTCTTGGGTACCGACTCTGCACCGCATGCGACAGACAAAAAAAAGAAGCCGCTTGTGGTTGTGCCGGTTGCTATAGTGCAGCCACGGCGCTGCCTTTATATGCGACCGCCTTTGATAGTGTTGGAAAAATAGATAAGTTAGAGGGCTTTGCCAGTCGTTTTGGTGCTCAGTTCTACGGCTTACCTCTAAATGAAAGCACTATCACGCTTGTCAACACGCCTATGCAAGTACCTACTGACTATCCTTATTTTGATGGTGCATCATTGACGCCCTTGATGGCAGGTGAGACGCTACCTTGGTCGATTAAGCTTAACGCCCGCAAAGCTTAGCATTCAATAAACGACCTATTATTTTATCCTATGATATTAATGATACCTTTGTAGTAGATTTCTTTGTACTAAAGGTACAGTTAATATCATAGGATGCTTATTTCTTATTCAATATATTAGTACGACTGATAAAAGTGATTTAACTTTATATGACCAATCAAAACATAGCGACCTTGCCTGACGAAGACTTATCACACCCTAAATCTGCCAGTCTTAATGCTACTCTAAATACTTCTCCTAAAGATGCAGCCTCAGCGACAGATGAGCAAGCGCCTATAGCCTTAAAAGACCGCTTTCGTAAGTTCTTGCCTGTCGTCGTCGACGTGGAAACAGCAGGCTTCAATGCCCAGACCGATGCCCTGTTAGAAATTGCCTGCATTCCTGTTTTACTGAATGAGCAAGGTGTATTTTATCCAGGTGAAGCTTTTAATGCTCATATCGAGCCTTTTGAAGGTGCAAACTTAGAACCAAGTGCGCTTGCTTTTACCGGTATTGACCCTAAAAACCCAATGCGTAAAGCCATTGCGGAAGATGAAAAAACAGCCTTACGCCGCATCTTTAAAGGGTTGAAAGACGTACGCCGTGACGAAGAATGCCGTCAATGTGTCTTAATTGGGCACAATGCTCATTTTGACTTGGCTTTTTTGAATGCAGCTGTGCTACGAACCAATAGCAAAAACCACAATCCATTTCATAACTTTTCAGTATTCGATACCGTCACCTTATCAGCATTAGCGTTTGGTCAAACCGTCCTAGCACGCGCTTGTAAAGCAGCAGGGTTAGAGTTTGATGGTAAGAATGCTCACTCAGCTCTGTATGACACTCAAAAGACTGCTGAACTATTCTGTCATATACTGAATAACTATCCCATGTTGGCCAATGCGCTGCATAATGAAGACGCGAAAGAAGAGTCAACTGATAGCGACAGTCAATAAGTCACATATTCTATATTGCCAATCATACATAATAGTGCTATTTGTAATACTTGATGACTTTGACATCTTGATTTGGCAATCAATAGGGATATGATTGATATCATAATATATAGACGGAACTATTTTTTTCGTGATTACAGACATAGTTGTTCTATTCGATACGAATAACTGTCTGATGATAAAATATCACTCTTAAGCGATGTAGTTATATCCTATAGATGGTTTAAGTTGCTCACACTGTCTTGATAGCAAGCACTATCAAGATTAATAGGAGGGACTTTATTATGGATCCACAGCTCAAGTTATGGGGCACCATTCTCGGCTATATGCTGCTCGCATTGACGATTAGCGCCTGTACTTCTTTATGGATTCGCTATCATTTAAAGCGAAATGACCTGCATCCACGTCGCGCAATTAAAAAAAGATATTTAATTTTAAAAAGACGTAGAAAAAGGCTTGACAGGAAGCGCCGACGCTATTAAAATACGCACCACTTCGGCATAAATGGTGAAAGCAGTTGAAGTGTTGTTACTAGTCCCCATCGTCTAGAGGCCTAGGACACCGCCCTTTCACGGCGGTAACGGGGGTTCGAATCCCCCTGGGGACGCCACTATTTGGCGTCACTTGTTAGCACTATTGCTTAGCATTAAATTAGACTAACAAGCGTACCACCAAAAACCCAGTTCATAATTTATTATGAACTGGGTTTTTTTATGTCTCTCATTAAAAGCCAACTTATTCTTCTAAATAAAAAAGCCAGCATTAATTGAATGCTGGCTTTTTCTTTTGGTTGTCTTATTAATTGTAAATATAGCTTGGCTCAATGGGTACTTTATTCATATCTATCGATTACAGCAGCAACCATAGCAACGTAGCAACTATCATTAATCCCAATATCGTCTGGATCAAAAAGAACGCCTGATGCTGCCCTACAACTTTACTTAGAGTCACCCCTAGCGTGCTGTATTTGACAGGAGGCGTATCAACGTTACCTGTTCTCGTTTGCTCTTCATAGTAGCCTTGCAATATGTCTAAGAACTTCTGCCACTCATTAGAATCCCATTCATACGGCTTAAATGGCATTAACTTTTTAAGCTCAGGCTCTTTAGTCATCCAACGCTCAAGGGTAATCGAACGTAATGACCAACCAGCAAAACGGCGTTTGGTAATTTCAGAAAAATCTAAAATCTTTAATTCTTTATGTCGATCATCCACCAACAAACGATTTTTTTAGATTGGTTAGTGCCTGCTCTGAGCCTTCGACACACTGTAAAAAGTAGCCATTGCCATAGCAAAGAATACCCGTGACATTATCTATTTGATTACGTTCAACCGCGGTCTCTGAGATATCATTAAGCGTGCTAGGACTTGAAAGACCAGTAGAGGTAATCCGGCTTATATATACAAGCTGGCAGAGATCTGGCGTTACTGGATTTGTTGAATCGTTGATTGTTGACAATCAGCTTCTCCCTATTATCAGGTAAATGTCGCTAAAACAATCATACTAACTTCAGAAAAAATATAGAGACAACATAACTAAGCGTAATGAATCGGTCTGATATATTATTGATTTTATAAGTTTTTATATTAATTGTATTAAGTTAGTTACATCATAGGTTAGTTTGGTCATTAAAGCAACCTATTACTGGACATAGGCCCGCTCAGACACAAAAAACATATGTAATAACCATATTATATTCCAAAGTAGATTATATATATTCCTGGTATATGCTTTAGTAATAGTTAATTTTTTTAGAATAGTACAGAAAAGTCTAACGAGGATATAGTAGCTACTGAAGCCATAATTCTTATCATGGCCACCATTAAGTATAAAAGGAGTAAAACTGATGCTCGTTAGCAGAAGTAGGATTGAAACTAAGACTGAAGTGCCATAATCGCTGTTAACAGTACCGCATCATCAGGATAGGTCAGTTTTATATTCTGGCGACTACCAGAGACTAAGCGTATTGGAAAACCTAGTTGTTCAAAAGCACTGGCTTCATCTGTGATGCTTAGCTGATGTTCAAACACATGATTTAGGACTTTTTTTTAATTGACCTAAACGAAATACTTGCGGGGTTTGTGCTTGCCACATGTTGCTACGATCAATAGTAGATTTGGTATAAGAATGTGGACGACTCTCTTCTGCCGAGGTAGCTTGCTGATAAGAAGCTTTTAACGTATCGGCACTGGTGTCGCTAGAATAGCGCCGTAAGGCTCCAGCATCGCTGCTTCAATCACTTGATCGATATCTGAACTTGGTACAGCAGGACGTGCTGCATCATGGATAAGCACCAAATCTGAATCATCAGCACCTGTCTGACTAATCGCTTCAACGCCCGACTGTACTGACTGCCAACGCTCTGCTCCGCCGACTGCATATCGCACAGGAAGTGCAAACTCTAACTGTTGAGCCGTGCTGTCATCGGCTGATATGACCAATAGACATTTATCAATGTAATCGCTATAAGCAAGTCGTGCCACGCTATGCTGCAACAGCGTCTGACCTTCTAGCATTGTATATTGTTTGGCAATAGACGCACCAAAACGGCTACCGCGACCAGCTGCGACGATCATGGCATGTATATTAGGGATTGTATTCATAGTAGTGTACTCATGGTTTGAGCCCATGACAGTATATGTAAAGAGGAATAAAGCAGGTGTTAAGTGTGATGAATGGTGTCAGATAACAACATTATGATGCTGCATCATGAAAATTAATTCATGTCGTAAAAGTTAGTGTATTCGTGAAAGCTAGTGTATTTATAAAGCTAATAGTTGCTGTGCGTGGTTGGTGCGGTGGATACTTGGACAAAAGTCTCATTGGGTTTGATTAAACCTAAATCTAAGCGAGCATGCTCTTCTACGGCCTCAAGCCCCGTTTTTAAATCTTGAACATCGGTGCGTAGTAAGTTGTTTGCTGCAACTTGATTGTCATTCAAACGTTGTTGCTCTTCAATTTGAGCTGTCAACTTATTGTGTTCAAAACGGCCATTTTCACCCAACCAATACTGATATTGCAATCCTAAAAGCACTGCCACGGCTAAAGCAAGTAGTATAAATTGGCTAAAATATTTCATAAGGTGATAACGCCAAACGGTATAAAAGAAGATAGTAAAGTTTAAGCTGATTAGGCGATATACAAATGATTATATATCGCCTAAGTATTGACTTCAGCTGATGAGTCTAGCTTTTTAGCGTACATTACTTAACGCATATTACGCGCCAAAGAGCCAGTCAGACGCTTAGCCACGTAGACCGATAAACTCTTCACGGCCACGATAGCTTGCACGTACTTGCTGCTCAATACGTAGCAATTGGTTGTACTTCGCTACGCGGTCTGAACGGCATAGCGAGCCAGTTTTGATCTGACCTGCCGCTGTACCAACTGCCAAATCTGCAATGGTGCTGTCTTCAGTTTCACCTGAACGATGTGAAATGATAGTTGCATAGCCATTTTTCTTAGCCATATAAATCGCATCTAGCTTTCTGACAAGGTGCCAATTTGATTAAATTTAATCAAAATTGCATTGGCAATGTGCTTATCAATACCTTCTTGCAAGATCGCAGGATTGGTCACAAACAAGTCATCACCAACTAATTGGACTTTATCACCAATCTGCTCAGTCAGATATTTCCAGCCATCCCAATCTGACTCGTCAAGACCATCTTCGATAGAGATAATAGGATACTGACGTGCCAGCCCAACTAGATAGTCTGAGAACCCTTGGCTATCAAAGGCTTTATTACCTTCGCCTGCCAAGACGTATTGACCGTTTTTGTAAAATTCACTAGCTGCACAATCTAGCGCAAGATGAATATCTTCACCAGCTTTGTAGCCAACTTGTTCAATCGCTTGCATGATAACCGTGATGGCTTCTTCGTTACTACGTAGGTTCGGCGCAAAACCACCTTCATCACCAACGGCAGTGTTGAGACCTTGTGATTTCAATACTGACTTCAAGCTATGGAAAATTTCTGTACCAGCACGTAGCGCTTCTGAGAAGCTTGTGAAGCCTACAGGCTCAATCATAAACTCTTGGATATCAACCGTGTTGTCCGCGTGCTCGCCACCGTTCAAGATGTTCATCATCGGTACAGGCATGGTCAACGACGTTTGATTACGTAGATTGGCGATGTATTGATGTAATGGCAGATTCTGTGACTTGGCAGCCGCTTTGGCCGTAGCAAGTGACACTGCTAGCATGGCATTCGCACCCAAGCTTTCTTTGTTTTCTGTGCCGTCTAGCGCAATCATGGCATCATCAATGGCCTGTTGCTCAGTCACATCTTTGTCAATCAAGGCGCTGCGGATTTGACTGTTGACGTTAGAAACGGCTTTTTTTGACGCCTTTACCCATATAGCGAGATTTGTCGCCATCACGTAACTCAAGCGCTTCACGTGAGCCTGTTGATGCGCCACTTGGAGCAGCAGCACGGCCGACAGTACCGTCAGCTAAGATAACATCAGCTTCGATAGTTGGGTTGCCGCGCGAGTCTAAAATTTCACGAGCGCGAATGTCTTTAATTGCGGTGACGTTGTTGGTTTCTTCAGCGTACATAATGTCTGTTAATTCCTTTGGTCATGCCAAGTTTGTGAGATAAATAACGGCAGCTAGCATACAAAAAAGATAAAGCAAAATATCATATAGCACGTAATCCTAAAAACCCTTTATACCTTTCTATCTTGTAGCTATCGTTACCTAGCAATTAGAGGGATATAAAGCATATTAATAGTCGGCTATAGTGCTTGGCATCATAGCATATATTTTACCAAACTTCCCTTATCTTACACTGACTTGCGGTCATAAATATCATCATAGATAGGTATATCTCATATAATTGTTTGGTCTGCGTTGATGAAATATCAGCGCTACTATAGCAATTATTATTTCGCTAAACGCTCTTTATCCGTATGAGAGGTGGATACCGTATTATCTAACTCAACCTCTGTCTTAAACCGTGTCAATCGTAGTGCATTCATGAGTACTGAGATGGAGCTAAGCGCCATAGCAGCGGCAGCAATCATCGGATTCAAAAATCCAAATGCAGCAAGCGGAATGCCAAGACAGTTATAAATAAAGGCAAAAAACAGATTTTGTTTAATATTGCGCAGCGTTGCTTGAGCGATTTTTTTGTGCCGCATCGATATGCATGAGCGACTCACCCATTAGACGTGCAGAGGCACTATGCTGAGCGACATCAGTCCCCTCAAACATCGCAAAACTGGCATCGGCAGTAGCCATCGCTGGCGCATCGTTGACGCCGTCTCCTGCCATCGCTACCTTATGACCAGCAGTTTGCAATAGTGCAATTTGACTGGCCTTGTCACGCGGCTCATTTTGCCATAAGCCTTATCAATGCCCAACTGCCCTGCTACATGATCGACGACGGACTGCTTATCACCACTCATCAGAATCACATTAATACCCGCATCTTGTAGCGCAGTGATTGCTTGCGGCGTATCTGCCTTTAAGTCATCAGCTAGGGCAAACGCGCCTAATGGCTCATCATTGATACTAATCGCAACGGTACTGGCAATTTGCCATACTTTTGGCATGAATCTTGGCAACGTCAAGTTCGCAAACTCTGCCGTACCCACTTTTACTAATCCAAGCCCTTCGATATTTGCTTGTATACCAGCGCCTTTTATCACACTGATGTCAGTCACATTAAATAGAGACAGTTGACGGTCTTTAGCCGTATTGACGAGGGCAGTTGCTAGTGGATGACTGGCATGCGCCTCGACACTGGCGGCAATCTGCAATACATCGTCCACAGCAAGCGATTTATCAACCATGACATGATCGACGATAGTAGGCTTGCCAATGGTCAATGTACCTGTTTTATCGAGTACTACCGTATCTATATTACCTGCTGCCTCAAGACTTTGCGCATCCTTGAACCACACACCATGACGCGCAGCAACGCCCATACCCGCCATAATTGCCGCTGGCGTGGCCAAACCAAGTGCACAAGGACAAGCAATGACCAATACCGATACTGCGTGCATTAAAGCAGTATCAACCATACCTGTTAGCCACCACGTGACTCCAAAAGTAACCAACGCAATCGTTACTACCACAGGGACAAAAATAGCCGTTACTCGATCAGCGAGACGCGCTAGATTAGCTTTTGAGCCTTGTGCATCACTTAACGCTTGTACCATATCGCCGAGTTTCGTGTCGCTGCCCTTCGCACTGACACGGTATAGCAGACTGCCATTCTCTACCAAAGCGCCTGCCAGCAATCCATCACCTTGTTCTTTTTTTGAGAGCTACCGACTCGCCAGTTAAATGACTCTCCACGCACCAACCGCTGCCTTCTATGACGGTACCATCTGTAGCGACGCGGCTGCCTTGCTTTGCACGTAGGACGTCATCTACTTGCACATCAGATAATGTAATACGATGAAATTCACCATTTGGCTGCTGCTGCTCTACTTCATCAGGTGTCAATGACAATAATAAATCAATACTGTTTAGGCTGTGCTTCTTGGTACGTTCCTCAAGATATTTACCTGTACGTACAAAGGCAATGACCATCACCCCTGCTTCAAAATATACGGCTGGGCTGTTACCAGTACCGTGTCCACCCAAATACCCACTTTGCAATAGACTGTTTAAAGTACCATCGCCGTGCGTGAGCCAAAGGTAAGTCGAATATGCCCATATCGTCACTGTACCAATGACCACCAGTACATCCATATTGCAAGGCCACCTTTTATAGATGCCCATGCGCTCTTATAAAAAGGTAACGCCAAGCCAAACTGTACTACAGTCGCTAAAATAAATTGCACCCAGACTGGCGGCATCCACGCCATACCAAAACCCGCCAACATACCTACCATACCCACCAAAAACGGCACCAAACAAACCCATAATCCGATTAAACGCCATGGGTATTGAGTGGCGGTATCTTCGTCAGTCTGAGCAAATAAGCTATCGGCTGCCTGCACATTAGCGACAAAGCCTGTTTTATTCACCCACTCCGTCACCTGTTCGGGCGTCGTTTGGGTCGGATCATAATCGACATTGGCAGTCTCGCCAGCAAAATTTACACTTACCTCGTACACCGAAGGCTTTTTGTTAAGCACCTTCTCGATTCTTGAGGCGCAGGCCTGACAAGTCATGCCATCAATCGCCAATTGCAAATGCGCGCGTTGCGGGGTCAGTGGCGTGTTGGACTCAACATCAGTTTCGACATCATAAGACTCATCTTTGGTAGTACGGGTGGTATCGTTCATAAACAAAACTCGTCATGGTGCCTATAAATTTGTAGGAACCACATAAAATATCAGTGGGTTAGTAAAAAAATTCAAATAAAGCAATTGGGTAATATCGTATTCAGTATGAGTATTTTAGACAAAGTAGCAATGTATTAAAGTATCGAGACTGAATACTCATAATCGTTAATCATTAAAAAACCAGCTATCATGCGTGTAATAACATAATAGCTGGTTCTTTACGTAGAAGATGAGATTTATGAGTTAGCAACTGTCGCCTCAAATCCCGCATCGTCAATAGCTGAAGCAATAGCCTCTGCACTGGTTTTGCTATCATCAAAGGTTATCGTCGCTAGGTTATCAGCGAGGTCAACGGTAATAGTTTCTAATCCATCAATATCGGCTGTTGCCGTATGTACGCTTGCTACGCACCCGCCACAGGTCATACCATCAATTTTAATAATACGTGTTTGATCTGCCATATTGGGCTCCTTATTTTTATTAGTAATGAGCAACTCTAATAGTGATTCTGTTAATGCTTACTTTGATATTTTTTAAGTTACCAAAGTAAGGCCAACTATCAAAGCTACATTAAATAAGCATAAGCCCTATTATCCTCGACAACAAGACCGTTTGGTTGTTGCTTTATTAACGAGATGCTATTAACGAGAAAGTAACTTATTAATAAAAACGTAAAAGAGCGCATCAACAAATTTATAGCAATAGCTATTTGTAATTATAAATCGTTATGGTGCGGGTTCTGTGGTGAATCAATCGGAAATGGCTGAGTCACATAGTCCACCATACTAATCGCTGCTGTTAAGGCATGGATACTAGTATCTGTATCATCATAGCTTACCGTTGCGACATTATGCTTAGGATCCAAACTAATAGCCGTCACGCCTGAGATATTCTTAAGCACAGTCATTACGCTATCTAAGCCCTCTGCATCATCGATATTTTCGATGCTTACTTGCGCCATCTGAATTGCCATTGTATAGCCCTCTTATAACGTACCGTATCAATGAGTATCCAATACTTCAAAACCTTTGACCAAATCATCAATTTGCTTAAGCTGACGTAAGAAAGGCTCTAGTTGGCTCATACGCAGCGCACATGGACCATCACACTTTGCAGTTTCTGGGTTTGGATGCGCTTCTAAAAATAACCCTGCCAACCCTGTAGCCATACCTGCACGGGCAAGCGTTGTAATCTGCTCACGACGTCCACCAGCACTATCACTACGTGCACCTGGCTGTTGTAAGCTATGCGTCACGTCAAAGAATACCGGTATATCCATCTGCTTCATGGTATCAAAACCAAGCATATCCACGACCAGATTGTTATAGCCAAAGGCACTACCACGCTCACAAAGTATCAATTTGTCATTACCACCTTCTAAGCACTTATTAACGATATGACGCATCTCGTGAGGAGCCAAAAACTGCGCCTTTTTGATATTAATAATGGCATCTGTTTTTGCCATCGCATGTACTAGATCTGTCTGACGCGACAAAAATGCAGGTAGCTGAATAATATCGGCCACTTCAGCGACTGGTGCTGCTTGATGTGGCTCATGCACATCAGTGATAATCGGTACTTGGAATTTTTCTTTGATCTGACCTAGCCAATCGATACCTTGCTCTAAACCAGGCCCACGATACGAATGCAGACTTGAGCGGTTGGCTTTATCAAAGCTTGCTTTAAAAACATAGCCGATACCCAAGCGCTTGCAGATATCAACATACTGCTCAGCAATCTCAAATGCCAATTCTTTAGACTCTAAAACATTCATACCACCGAACAATACAAAAGGCTGGTCGTTACCAATGTTAATCGTATCGTTATTAGGAGTGTTGAGCGTGATATGTGATTGTGCAGTCAATAAGTTTTCCATGAAGCCATTACCTCTTATTTTGTTATTAATATCTCTATCACATATTGTAACCGATAGGCTGATTAAAAAAAGTATGCAAGCGTAATTAGACATTATTAATGAGGATTGACTTGTTAATAACTACTAACAGTTTGGATTAAGCAAAAAAAAGACCAATCCGAAGATCAGTCTTTTTTATAATAAACGCTTTCAATATACATTACATTTTGAGAGCTATTTTGCTTCGCTGTGGTTCTTAGCGGCTTTTACAAAGCTGTTAAACAGTGGATGACCACCGCGCGGTGAGCTAGTGAACTCTGGATGGAACTGTACAGCAACAAACCATGGATGCTCAGAGATCTCTACCGACTCTACCAAATGCTGCTTGGCAGAATAACCAGAGATGGTCATACCTGCTTGCTCTAACGGCTCGATATAACGGTTATTCATCTCATAGCGATGGCGATGACGCTCAGTGATATTGCTTGCACCATAAATTTGGCTTAGCTTACTGCCAGAAACCAGCTCTGCTTGCTGTGCGCCTAGACGCATCGTGCCACCAAGGTCTGAATCATCACTACGAATCTGTAGCTCGCCGCGCTCATCTAACCACTCAGTGATTAGACCAATGATAGGCTCAGCTGTCTTACGATCAAACTCAGAAGAGTTGGCGTTAATATTAAGTACGTTACGTGCATACTCAATCACAGCCAACTGCATACCAAGGCAAATGCCTAAATATGGAACGTTGTTTTCACGAGCATAAGTGATGGCTTTTATCTTACCCATCGTACCGCGCTCACCGAAACCGCCTGGTACTAAGATAGCATCAGCATCATTTAGCTGAGCAAGTAAAGTATCATCATCTTCTAGACGTTCAGCATCGATGTAGTCAATCTTCACGTCTACTTTATGCGTGATACCTGCATGTAGCAATGCTTCGTTGATAGACTTATAAGCATCTGGAAGCTCGACATATTTGCCGACCATCGCAACAGTCACTGTTCCTTCTGGATTCAACTGGGCTTCAACTACTTTATCCCAATCGCTCAAATCAGCTTCAGGCACATCAAGACCGAAACGCTCACAGATTAAATCATCAAGATCTTGCTCGTGTAGCGTGCGCGGGATTTGATAAATACTTTGTGCATCTTCACACATGATTACCGCACGCTCTTCAACGTTGGTAAATAGCGCAATCTTACGACGGTTGTCTTGAGAGATGTGATGATCAGAGCGACAGATTAAGATATCAGGCTGTAGGCCAATAGAGCGCAGCTCTTTTACTGAATGCTGTGTCGGCTTGGTTTTGGTCTCACCAGCACTAGCAATATACGGTACTAAAGTAAGATGCATTAGCATAGCTCTATTACGGCCAAGCTCTACTTGCATCTGACGTACGGCTTCCATAAACGGAAGTGATTCGATATCACCAACGGTACCGCCAATTTCGATAATAGCGATATCATACCCTTCGCCACTGGCAAGGATTTTGTTTTTGATTTCATCAGTAATATGCGGAATAACCTGTACCGTACCGCCAAGGTATTCACCACGGCGTTCTTTATTTAAAACATTTTGATAAATACGGCCGCTGGTAAAGTTATTACTTTTACTCATTTTTGAGTGACGCAAGAAGCGCTCGTAATAACCCAAATCTAAGTCTGTCTCTGCGCCATCTTCGGTGACAAACACCTCACCATGCTGAAATGGGCTCATCGTACCTGGATCGACGTTGATATACGGATCCATCTTGGTCATCGTGACAGTCACGCCACGCGCTTCTAAGACCGCAGCAAGAGAAGCGGCGGTGATACCTTTTCCTAGTGAGGACACTACCCCACCGGTCACAAATATAAACTTGGTCATAGTACTCATCAACAATTGGTAAAGAAGGATTTTACTAAAAATACGCCATAAAATATAGGGCAAAAATGCAAACTGTCTGAAACTCTTGTTTTCTACCTCAGCGGTAGACTTTTGTCACAAATAATACATACAACAAAAAACCCACCCCGAAGGATGAGTTTTTTATTTAGATTCTAATGGTTAGATTAGAATAAGTACTCTAGACCACCACCGATAGCTAGTACGTCAGCATCAGTATTGCCAAGGTCAGCTGAGTTATTACCAGCATAAGCATGTACAATCATATTATCTTGATAGTAGTATTTACCACCAACAACGATTTGATCTGAGTCAAAGTTGTCAACACCATCTAGGTTGTCAGTTTTGTTGTACTGAACATAAACAGTTGCTGGACGAGCAAAGTTAGATAAGCCTAATGCACCACTAACTACTAGACCTTTCTCTTTTTCGGTATCACCCTCATAGTCAAAATCAGCTACTTGATATAGAGCACCTAATGTTACAGGAGCTGCCATGTATTTACCTAGATCAACAGTTGCTGTACCACGGATGATATCACCATTGATGTTTTGGTCTTTATCGTACGCAACACCAGCAGTGAAGCCAGTACCTTGGTCAAACATTAGCGCAGCACCAAAGCCACTATTACGATCATCACTATCCTCTACAAAGCTTTCGTCAGCACTATACATAACAGAAAGTTGTAATGGTAGGTTGTTGTATTTTGGAGACATCCAAATAACTGAGCTGTTGATACGGCTACTATCAGCCATATTCAAACCACCATAGTTTTCGTTATCTTCAAGTTTATTGCCACCTAGGTTATCCCAATAACCATCGTTAACGACTACGTTGTTGATTTTATCTAAAGTAGATTGGTTTTTACCAGCACGGAATTCACCGAACTGCTTGTTTACAACACCAAGATACGTATCACGGTTAGAGAAACCATCGCTATCACCGTCAACACGAGTACCATACTCTAAGCGATAGATGACGTCAGTATTTGCCGTCATCGCTTCAGAACCTTTGATACCGATACGTGATGAGTTAGAGTTGATCTGTACTGAGTCAGACTCTCTGTCTGCACGAGCATCACCATTTGGGTAATCAACTTCGGCATTTACATAATCAGCAGTAACAAACGCTTTACCATATAAGGTAGGAGCGGCATTGGCTGCAGAAACAGATAGAGCAGCAACGGCTGTAGCTAAAAGTAGTTTTTTCATGGGGTATCTCCACTTTACAATTGTAGTAATGAGCAAGCTATTATTAGCTGGCGCCCATAATGGTATCGTCACAAATCCTCAAAGATATAATGTGTAACTGGCTACCGAGATTAGTCAGAAACAAGTGTGGCGAAGTTCTATTACAGTAAGATGAAAAAAACCATGATTTACATAACTGGGATTAAAAAAGTAACTGCCATGTAATCTTTAGTTTTTATCCTTCCATTGCGTAACATCGGTTACCAAACTCATACTTCGAGTACAAGCATAACAACTTTGACATAATTTGCAACATATTTTTTTTGCCTTTTCGATACATCCATTATCAAATAACAGACCCTTCATTTTATTTGAACGATTGTTAAAAAAACTTCCGCTTACTCAATTAGATACGAATAATA
The DNA here is from genome assembly GCF_000586435.1 of Psychrobacter sp. JCM 18901. Taxonomy (GTDB): domain Bacteria; phylum Pseudomonadota; class Gammaproteobacteria; order Pseudomonadales; family Moraxellaceae; genus Psychrobacter. The sequence continues at coordinate 40,858 of NZ_BAWH01000007.1, read as the reverse complement.
TTGGTTAATATGATTACTAATATTCTTAAATTTTTATAATAAACATCGAATAATAGTCCAAAATAAAGCGCTATTTACTAAAAAATAAATAGCGCTAATTAAGAAGTTAATAATCTATTTGAGCAAATTCATTAGTTACAAATGAGCAAGACTGACTAGCATACTTGCTCATCAAGTATGCTCAAATGCCTGTCATATTTAATCTATTGTTCTAAGCGTTTGCTTTAAGATCCAAACGTGCTTGATGTAACAATGGCTCAGTATAACCACTAGGCTGCTCACGTCCTTTAAAGACTAAATCACAGGCGGCTTTGAATGCATAAGAGCTATCGAAGTTATCTGCCATTGATTGATAGTCATCATCGCCTGCATTTTGCTCATCGACGACCTTGGCCATGCGTTTCATCGTATCCATCACTTGCTGCTCACTAACCACGCCATGATGCAACCAGTTGGCAATATGTTGGCTCGAGATACGCAAAGTAGCACGATCTTCCATGAGACCGACATCGTTGATATCAGGCACCTTGGAGCAACCAACACCTTGATTTACCCAGCGTACGACATAACCCAAGATACCTTGAGCATTGTTTTCAAGCTCCTGCTGCTTTTCTTCGTCAGTCCAATCGGTATTTTTCGCCAATGGGATGGTCAAGATGTCATCCAAGCTAGCACGCTTGCGTGATTTTAGCGTGTCCTGTACATCAGCCACGCTTACTTGATGATAGTGTATGCTATGCAAGGTAGCGCCCGTTGGTGATGGTACCCACGCAGTGCTAGCACCAGACTTAGGATGAGCAGCCTTAGTATCCATCATCTCTTTCATTTCATCAGGCTTAGCCCACATACCCTTACCGATTTGCGCGCGACCTTGTAGGCCTGTCTCTAGACCGATATCGACGTTCCACTGCTCGTAAGCAGCTGCCATGCTTGCGATTTCATCTCGCCTTTTGGTACAAATGGACCTGCATTCATGCTGGTATGCATCTCATCACCAGTACGATCTAAGAAACCTGTGTTAATAAAGATAACGCGCTCTTTAGCTTGGCGGATTGCTTCTTTTAAGTTCACCGTCATACGGCGCTCTTCGTCCATGATGCCGATTTTGAGCGTATTGCGCTCTAGACCTAATAGATCCTCTGATGCATTAAATAAGTCATTGGCCATTTTAACTTCTTCAGGGCCATGCATTTTTGGCTTCACAATATACATTGAGCCTTGACGCGAGTTTGATAGCTCGTTTTTGCCTTTAATATCATTAAGTGATAATAGTGGCGTGATTAAGCATCCATCAAGCCTTCAAATATCTGCTCTTGACCATCGCCTAGATCGACTAAGATGGCAGGGTTCTGCATTAAGTGACCGACGTTACGAATTAATAATAGCGAACGACCTGGCAAGATCAGCTTGCCACCATCTGGCGTGTTATATTCACGATCTGGGTTTTGCTTACGTGTACGCGTCTTGCCGCCTTTTTCAAAGGTTTCTTGTAGGTCGCTATTCATTAAGCCAAGCCAGTTACGATAGACTTCGACTTTTTCTTCTGCATCTACAGCAGCAACAGAGTCTTCACAATCCTGAATGGCTGTCATAGCCGACTCAAGCAGTACGTCCTTGATGTTTGCTGGATCGTCTTTACCCACTGGATGGTTGCTATCGATTTGAATCTCAGCATGCAAGCCGTTGTTCTTTAACAGTACACCTGTAGGAGATTCAGCGTCACCGACGAAGCGACAAACTTAGCCGTATCTTTTAGCTCGGTACTGCTATTACCTTGTACGACTTCTAGCTTGCCATCGACTACTTTAAAACCAGTCACATCATTGTAAGAACCAGATGCTAGTGTGAAGTGCTCATCTAAGAAGGCTTTAGCGTAAGCGACAACAGCAGCACCGCGAGTAGGATTATAGCTACCGCCCGCTTCTTGTCCATTATCACTGCTGATAACATCGGTACCATACAAAGCATCGTATAAGCTACCCCAACGCGCGTTGGTCGCGTTAAGCGCATAACGAGCATTACGAACTGGTACGACCAGCTGCGGCCCTGCGATGTGCGCGATTTCGTCATCGACGTTTTTGGTATCAACCGTAAACGCTTCGCCTTCAGGTAGCAGATAACCAATTTCTTGCAGGAATGTCTTATAAGCTGGATAATCGATTTCGCCATTTTTTGCAGGATTATCTAGGTGCCATTGGTCAATTTGCGCTTGAATCTTGTCACGAGTCGCAAGCAACGCTTTATTGCGCGGGGTAAATTCTTTAATAACCTTTTCGAAACCTGACCAATAATCGTCTGAATCCACACCGACTTTCGGTAGTACTTCGTTTTCAATAAAGTCATATAACTGCTGATCGATGGCAAGACTGCCTTTTTGAATACGATTGGTGTTAGAAGACTGGCTCATATTGTTATCCTTATCTGTTCGTGAGGGGTACTAATACTGAGTTGTGACAGTAACTGTTTAAGATTTTTTTAATCTTGTAAGGTTTTAAATGTTCATATCTCATTCGTTGTGGAATCTTTGATTCTCTAATTTTTCCGAGAAGATATATCTACAAATTTGATGTTCTAGTAAAAGGTAACCTATTAATACTAGACTGACTCTTTACTAAGAGTGAATCATAAAAGTAAGACGAAATGCTTAAATAGCAAAATCTCATCCTACTATCAAATAATAAAATTAACAAGGAAACACCATTCACTAAGTAAATACTTAGGCTGTTTAATAATGATAATGTATAAGTGGCCTACTCTAGGAGCTATAATCATCATCTGGGAAATAGATGCAGCAACGTTAATATAAACAGTAAGTAATCATTGGCACCTTTAATTATGCTTAACCGTTATCTATTAATAAACACCTATTGATGACTGTCAGTTATTTAGCATCGTATCTAGGTCAGACTAACGATATAATTACTGGTATTACCATTCATAAATAAAGCTTTCTTAGACTATGACTATCAATCAAAAAGACCTCGCAACATTACAACCAACAGCAAATACGATAGATAACGATAATATCGAGAAAAATTCTGTCGAAGAAAATCTCTCTCAAACTGTAAATAATAGTGCTGAAAAAGAGCTGCCTGAAGAAGATAGCATCGATATTACGCATCTACGTACTCCTATAAAGGTAGACCTTTCTCCTGTTTACAGCTTTTTGGGTGCTCGAACCACACAAGCTTGGGTAGATGCTGCGACTGAAAATCTACCTATGATCATTCAAGACCACGCTAACTGCGAAAAAAAGGCCGCTGGCACTGCGATGAATTTAATATTTCGTTATGAGTTCTCGTATGACTTGCAGCGTAAACTTGCACAGCTGATACGAGAAGAGATGCTGCACTACGAGCAAGTACTGGGTATCATGAATGAGCGCGGTCAGGAATGGAAATATCTAAGTGCTGGACGCTACGCCAAAGGTATGTTGAAGCATAAACGCACTTACGAGCCAGCAGCGATGGTTGATGTATTAATAATTGGGGCATTTATTGAGGCGCGCTCTTGTGAGCGTTTTGCAGCATTGGCCGAAGTCATCGATGATGAACGCTTAGCAAAATATTATCGTTATCTGCTCAAGTCAGAGAGCCGTCATTTCGAGGATTATCTCGCGCTTGCTCAATCATTGTCAGATGAGAATATCGATGAGCGAGTTGCTTTCTTTAAGGAAGTAGAGGCTGAATTAATAATTAGCCCAGATGCTGAGCTACGCTTTCATAGTGGTACACCCGCTTAAAGCCCATGCCTTACTTAAACATGTCTATCTATACAATGTCGAAAGTAAAAATATAGTAAGCAAAAAAGGCACTGTGTTTGATACGAGTTATATACTCTTACCAAACACAGTGCCTTTCTGTTTATGTACAAATGCCTATTTATGTACAAATACTAATAGCTACCGATATAGTTAATTCTTACTTTTTATCTTCCATCAGTGGACTATCATACTGTTTATGATTCTTGGCAACATTATGCGGATCATGATCTTCCGTAGCTTTTTCTGCTGCGGCTGGATTTGCTTTCTGTAATGCATCATCAGGGACAATACCATTATTATCATCTGCATCTTTTAAGTTATGATCGCTATTGACGCTTTCATTATGTGAGTTATTCATTGGTACTCCCTACTATAATAATTACTCGTCTAATCCAAGAAACGCTATATATCTTTCGAGATTTAAACCTATCTAATCTTTTTCATCAGGATTTAAAATACGGGTTTGTGCATTATCAATATTGGCATAACGATTTAAATCATTAATACCCTCACTCTTGGGGGCTGCACTACCGACAGTATCTTCATTGATATTGTCATCAAATGCGGTACTACCTTCTTGATCACGACGATCTGGTTGGCGCGCTGGATTGTCATTGTCATTTACGTGTTCTGAGTCGACCACAGACTCATCAAAAGTATCAGTCCCTTTGTTCTCAGTGGTATTTCTCTCAATTGCACTATGATCATCAGATCCTAGTACCTTTGTCTTGTCTATTGCTGAGTCTTTGGCTTGCATTATCATATCCTCTTTCTATATTTATAATTTTATCGATTTGGTTAGCACGCTGTTATCTATAGTCCTTTACTCATTACCTTTTTGGCTCAAGTCGTAGGCACTTAGTTCTGCTGCGTTCTTGCCACCTGCTGGAAGATTCTCTTCTTTACGTGGATCAGCATAAACTTCGTCAGTCTCTTGTGAGTCTTGCTCAGGGCCATCGATTTCAGGCTTGTGCTTGCGCCCTGCGTAGCTATCTTTAGGGTTTTCTAATTGATTACTAGCAGGGTCATCCACGATTACCTTTTCCTCTGTGTCTGTTACTACTGGTTCTTGCATAGTCATGGCGCGTCCCTCGCTTTATTATTGGTTATTATTAATTATTGGGTCGATGTTCGATGTTATAGATTACTTATCAGTACGTAGATCATCATCGATAAAAGGCGTTTGCTCTTCTTCGCTTAATGATTCAGGAGCGTCGACTTTTTTATTCTCTGCTAAGTTCTTCTCAACTTCCTGACCATTTACCTGTTCTGCAGCTTGCTTGATATCTGAATTGTCATCGTTAGTAGTACTCATGGTTTATTTCCTATTATTATGATTTGATTACGTGGTTTTGGAATATTAAATAGATATATGTTTCGAGATTATACCAACGCTTAAATGAGCAACCAATACTTCTCAAGTAGCGTCGGAATTGATATTAATTATAGGTATGACCTTGGGTAATGCACCAGTGTACTGCCGTATCAATATGTGAATAATTGTGAGGTTGCAAGTCAGTTTGTAACTTTTGCAATTGGTGAGCACAAAAAAACCAAGCACCAGTATTTACCAGTGCTTGGTTAGATAGACAATCGAATAGCTGATTATCGCCTAAAGGTATCTTTGCAAATTAGCTAGACTCTTCGACACGATTAATCGTTTTTAATAAATGCTCTTGTGCGACGTGTGGCTCCTCACCTGCTGCTGGCTGTGACTGCTGCCAAACGCCAGTGCCATCAAGTGTCCACGCTTGCGTATTATCCTGTAAGTAGTTAATTAAGCCATCTTGATAAATCTGCTTAAACAGTTTCTTGTTCTCAATCGGGAACGCCACTTCTACGCGATGGAATAGGTTACGATCCATCCAGTCTGCACTACCGCAGTATAAACGCTCATCGCCATTATTATAGAAATAATAAACGCGCGTATGCTCCAAAAACCGACCGATAACAGAACGTACTGTAATATTTTCAGAGAGTCCTTTTACTTGCGGACGTAAACAACACATCGACCGCAGAATTAATTCAATCTTAACGCCTGCCTGCGAGGCATCATATAATTTATCAATGAGGCGGCGCTCAGTGAGCGCATTGGCTTTTATAATGATATGAGAACGTTTACCCGCTTTGGCATGAGCGATTTCATCATCGATAAAGCTCATCAATTTCTCATGCAAAGTAAACGGTGCATGTAATAGTTTTTTGAGGTTGGCAGGCTTACCCATGCCAGTTAGCTCTTGGAATATTTTGTGAACGTCTTCTGAGATATCAGGGTCGGCGCTAAACAGACCATAATCAGTATAGACCTTAGCATTGGCCGCGTGATAGTTACCGGTGCCCAGATGCACATAACGGCGGATTCGGTCTTCCTCGCGGCGTACGATTAGCATGAGCTTGGCATGGGTCTTGTAACCGACGATACCGTAGACCACGACCGCGCCTGCTTCTTGTAGATAGTTAGCAACTGCGATATTAGACGCTTCATCAAAACGCGCACGCAGTTCAATAACAGCCGTGACTTCTTTGCCATTACGAGCGGCGGCAGCAAGTGCTTTGACGATTTCTGAATTGGTGCCTGAACGATATAAAGTTTGTTTAATTGCCAATACTTTGGGATCGCTGGCCGCTTGCCAAAGTAAATTAATAATCGGAGAAAAGGCATGAAAAGATGATGAACCAACACATCGCTTTTACGCATGGCAGCGAACATACTGGTCGATTTATCTGACTTATCCATTTCTCGGCGGAATGCCTTTGGCACGACATGAGTAAATGCTGGTAGCGTAGTGCAGGAATATTAAAGTCAAACAGTAAACGCGTTAGGTTGACTGGGCCATTGACACGGTATAGCTGATTGTCATGCAGCTCAAACTCATTGAGCAGATACTCACTGATATGCGTTGGGCAATCGGTTGTGACTTCAAGGCGCACCTTATCACCAAAGCGGCGGTTTTCAAGCTCGCCTTCTAGTGCTTTGGCAATATCTTCGACATCATCAGCCAAATCTAAATCAGCATTACGTGTCAGCCTAAATTGATGACAGCCTGTCACACTCATTCCAGGGAATAGCTCACCGATATGCTCATGAATGATAGCGGATAGCATCACATGATGCTCTTTGCCACCAGTTAGCTCATCTGGCAGGCGAATCACACGCGGTAGACTGCGCGGCGCAGGCACAATCGCCAAGTTGATATCGCGTCCAAACGCATCTTTGCCTTCCAAGGTAGCGATAAAGTTTAAACTTTTATTTACAAGACGCGGGAATGGATGCGCCGGATCAATGCTAATCGGTGTCAATACGGGTACGACTTGCTCCGTAAAATAACGCTTCATCCATGCAGATTGCTCAGCGTTTAGCTCATCACGTTTTAAGTAGCGAATATCCTCAAGGGCAAGCGCTGGCAGGATATCCTCATTGAGAATACGGTACTGTTCGCTGATTGCAGCATGAGTGATAATAGATATCTCGTTTAACACTTCGCTAGGACGCATGCCATGAGCACTGGTAGATACATCACCGATGTTGAGCTTTTGCATGATACCAGCGACACGAATCTCAAAAAAACTCATCAAGATTAGATGAAAAAAATAATCAAGAAAAATAAGCGTTCAAGCAATGGATGACGCGAACTAGATGCTTGCGCTAATACCCGCAGATGAAACTGTAGTAAAGACAAATCACGATTGATATAACTACTCGGTGAATAGCTGCCATCTGCTGAGCGTTGCCATTCGATTTCGGCCAAGTCGTTCTGGCTATTATCTATATTGATGTCTTTATTAATATTATCATTAGCGCCATCTTCAACATTATTAACGTCAATCATTTTGTTAACATCACCACTGCCCTGATTACTAGTCATCTCTACCACGTCACTACTCCTTTTGCGTTATCGATACGCCATCATCTTTTATCGTTCTGTCTTTTTTTAGGGCATGTCCTAGTTTTATTCGAAATAGCCGATCCTACAACATCCGATCCTATAATCTAACCTAGCCCTAATGATTTATATTTATGAAGCTGCTTGCGGTAATACCGCATTTTTCATGCGTTTTTTTTGATAATACGTTGCTTGTTACGTAAACGCTTATCGCCTTGATTGTCTTCGTAGTACTTTGGATTGGTAAGCATCGCAATCAGAAGGGCTGACTCATCTCGGTTTAGATTGGCCGCAGACTTATCGAAATAGTGATGCGCTGCTGCATCAATACCATAGATACCATTACCAAACTCCGCCACATTTAGGTAAGCGGTCATAATGCGCTGTTTGTCCCATAGCGTCTCAATCATCACAGTAATGACAGCCTCTTCCGCTTTACGGACATAGGAGCGATGTGAGGTGAGGAACAAGTTCTTTGCCAATTGCTGAGTAATCGTTGAGCCACCAGCAGACATTTTGCCTGTCTCTTCATTTTTCTTTTGCGCCGCTTTGATACCTTTAAAGTCAAAACCACTGTGCTGACTAAACGTCGAGTCTTCACTCACAATCGCTGCTTGCTTGGCAGATTTGGCAATCGCATCATATTCAGCCCATGTCTGAGTGACTGTGCCGCCCGTTAGGCGATGCGTCAACATAAACATGCTGTTATTAATTGGCTGTGTTTTCCAAATTAATAGTAGCCCAACGACCAATATATGGAATGCGACAACCAATAGCATAATTGCCAATAACAGACGTTTGATAAATGTGCCAAAACTTGCCATGCGCGATATCCGAGTGGTTAAAAAAAGTAATAAGATAAGGTAGATACTCTATTAATAACTATGAGACATCAACTAAGAATCGATGATTATAAACGGGCCATTTATAGCCAATCATTAACTGCTGAGCATTCGTCATTAATAATGATCAATAGCAGGTCATCTTACCTAATCTCACAATCGCTGTCATTATTTACCCCACTTCTTTATGATGTAATGACCGTTAAAGTATTTTATGTTTTAAATAAGCGCGTGCTGAGCATCAGCGCTTTGCAATCAGTATGAAGATAAGAGACTACCCATGCACGATGATAATATAGAAGTATTACGAGCGCGTGTTATTGCAGCAAATCCAAGCCTAAACACTGCTGAAAATAACAATCAATGGTGGCTACTGGGCACCTCGGGCTGCCATTTATGTGACATCGCTGAGCAAATAATCACTCAGTTTCAGGCGGTACAACCGATTAGCTACCAAAATGTCGATATTGCAGACTTTGATGAGGCGCTGATGATGGAATTTGCCACCACTATTCCTGTAATTTTGACGCCATCCAAACGATTAAACTATCCGTTTTCGGTGATGGATTTACAGCAACTGTTAGCTCACAACTAACGGCACTTTGTTTTGATGTTATAGAGCTTTTAAATTTCTTATATTAGAATATCTACCGCTAATTTTAGCTAGTATGGTATTTCAATATTTGCTAGACTACTTTTATATTCTGTTTGGTAAATTGATTATACTAATGCTAATGATTTACTGATCAATAATCTCAACTCTCTAACCTTGCACTCTGTTCAATCATATACATACAATTCTCAGCGAAAGCACCTAAGAGCAACTTTTAGGGCGTGTTTAACACGCCTTAATAAATATAGTTAGCTGAATGTAAAACTGTTATGGATTTAAACGCGCTACTGGTATAAATTTTACTTGCGTGCTGCGTTCCCAGAGGCTGCGCAAAATCCATCCCAGTAGCGCTATGACATTTTTAGAGTGTATCGACTATAGTAATAACTTAGTATGACTTTAAAACCAGTAAAAAAATAAGCTGGTATACACAACAATAAGGACTGTTAATTATGTACACTTTCTTAGCCTTAGCGCCAATTCTCGTTGTATTCATACTACTCATAGTTATGCGCCTGCCAGCTAAGATATCTATGAGTATTGCCTATTTGGTGACAGCTCTGCTAGCCTTTTTCATTTGGCACGCTAGTGGTGCTCAGGTAGCGGCTGCTACTGTTAATGGGATTATTGTGGCACTTACTATTTTATTCATTGTATTCGCAGCTATTTTACTGCTGAATACGCTGAAAGAAAGCGGCGCTCTTGTCGCCATACGTAAGGGCTTTATGGATATTTCACCTGATAGGCGCGTCCAAGCGATCATTGTGGCATGGTTGTTCTGCTCTTTAGTAGAAGGTTCATCAGGATTCGGAACACCATCTGCAGTGGGTGCTCCGCTGTTGTTGGCTTTAGGCTTTCCAGCGATGGCATCGGTCATGGTTATTCTTATCATTCAATCTACACCCGTATCATTCGGTGCAGTTGGTACGCCTCTACTACTTGGCGTTTGGTCTGGTATTACTGATAAACAAGATTTAGCACAGTCCATTGCCCCTACTACTGCCGAAAATTATTTATTACAGATTACAGCTAACGTAGGCCTTGTACATGCGCTTATTGGGTTTTTGATACCTTTAATTTTAAGTGCTTTTTTTGACAAGGTTCTTTGGTGAAAAACGCTCCTTCATAGAAGGGCTTAAAGTATGGCCATTTGCCATTTTTGCAGGTCTTTGCTTTACTATTCCTTATTTTTTGGTTGCTAAATTTCTAGGGCCTGAGTTCCCTTCACTCATTGGCGGTTTCATTGGGTTGTTAATTGTACTTCCCGCTGCTAAGCGTGGTTTTTTGATGCCTAAAGATACTTTTGATTTTGCCCCTCGCGCAAAATGGGACAAAGACTGGCTGGGTACTTTAGACGAGGTAAAATATGATGATTCAGCAACCCCAAAGTTCTCTTTAATTCGTGCATTTTCGCCCTATTTCATTGTGATTGCCTTATTGGTCATAACTCGAGTGATTGCACCACTCAAAGCTTTTCTGGTAGGGGATTTAACAACCATTAGCCTTACTAATCTTTTTGGTACAACAATCTCTAGTAAGATACAGCTCGCCTATTCTCCTGGTAGCATTCTAATTATTACTTCTTTATTATGTATTTTACTGTTCAAAATGAATAGCCAAGCGGTAAAGCGCAGTTGGAGTAACTCGGCAAAGACCATGGTTGCTGCCGCACCAGCTTTGCTATTCTCGGTGCCTATGGTACAAGTATTCATTAATTCAGGCTCAGCCGCTGAAGTCGCTACTGCGCTACCGGCTATGCCAATATTACTGGCTGAAAGTGCTGCCGATGCTTTTCAAAATGCGTGGCCGCTAGTGTCTCCATGGATTGGGGCAATGGGTGCTTTCATCGCCGGTTCAAATACTATTAGCAATATGATGTTTTCATATTTTCAATGGTCAACAGCCAATCAGATCGGACTCAATAGCGACCTTGCAGCACAAGTAATAGCCTTGCAAGCTGTGGGTGGTGCGGCTGGTAACATGATTTCGGTGCATAATGTGGTAGCTGCTTGCGCAGTAGTCGGCTTGGTGGATAAAGAAGGCTATGTGATTCGCAAAACACTGCTAGCGATGATTTATTATGTCGTGCAAGCAGGTTTGATCGGTATGGCTATCATCTTCGGTCAAATATGGTGGTGGGCTTTAGCCGTTCTCTGGCCCATAACATTCTTTGGACTGATGTCTTTTTGTGGCAAATTTTCCCGTAGAAAACTGAATGGACGATAATCAGGCAAGCTGACGCTATTAAACTAGATCTAGTAGCGTTAGGTTAAGGTTGCCTTCTAGTTAAAACATAACAGCAATAAGAGATAAACCTATGAAAGACTTAACTAAAATCACCGAAATCGAAGATCTGCGCCGCGTTGCTGAGCGTAAAGTGCCGCGTATGTTCTATGACTATGTCGATTCAGGCTCGTGGACTGAGACCACCTATCGTAATAACGAGACTGACTTTGACCGTATCAAGCTGCGCCAGCGCGTATTGGTCGATATGGATAACCGCAGTCTGGCAACGAGTATGATCGGTGAGCCAGTCAAGATGCCTGTAGCCATCGCCCCAACGGGTTTTACCGGCATGATGTGGCAGATGGTGAGATACATGCCGCACGCGCCGCTGAAAAATTCGGCGTGCCCTTTTCACTATCGACCATGAGTATCTGCTCTATCGAAGACGTCGCTGAAAATACCAGTGCGCCGTTTTGGTTTCAGCTTTATGTCATGCGTGATCAGGACTTTATGGCCAATTTGATTCGCCGTGCCAAAGCAGCAAACTGTTCTGCGTTGATTTTGACTGCGGACTTACAGGTGCTGGGACAACGTCATAAAGACATCAAAAACGGTCTATCCGCACCGCCAAAACCCACATTGGCTAATATTTTAAATTTAATGACCAAGCCAGAATGGTGTCTTAATATGCTCGGCACCAAGCGCCGCACGTTTGGTAATATCGTCGGTCATGCACAAAATGTTGAGGATCTGTCATCACTCTCTGCTTGGACGGCAGAGCAATTCGATCCGCGTCTGAGCTGGGACGATGTGGCGCGTATCAAAGACATGTGGGGCGGTAAACTTATCATAAAAGGTATCATGGAGCCTGAAGATGCTATTATGGCGGCTCGCAGTGGCGCGGATGCCCTAGTCGTCTCAAACCATGGCGGTCGTCAATTGGATGGCGCGTTATCTTCTATCTCTGCCCTCGCAGACATCGTACAGGCAGTACAAGCCGAAAACAGCGATATCGAGGTATGGCTAGACAGTGGCGTTCGCTCTGGTCAAGATGTACTAAAGGCTATCGCATTGGGCGCAAAAGGCACGATGATCGGTCGCGCTTTTCTCTACGGATTGGGAGCGTATGGTGAAGACGGGGTGCGCCGCGCGCTTGAGATTATCTATAAAGAGTGTGATATATCTATGGCATTCTGTGGTCATACCGATATCAATACTGTCACGGATAATATCTTGGTAAAAGGCACGTATGAAAACCTCAAAGTGGGTCGTTTTTAGAGCGGCTGATTGTAGAACAATCAACGTTTAAAACCGGCTACACATAACATAATTTGCTCATACCCTTTATACTGTCTCTATAACTTTTTGATGACAGTTAGCCTTTATGACCATTCAACAATTATTAAAAACAGCGCCCGTCACTACCCTGCTATTAGCCAGCTTTATCGGGCTATTTGTCATGCAGCTAGTCACGGGCGTCGATGCCAATAACCCGTCAACTGAAGCGTTAGTTAAATGGGGTGCCAACGCCTTACCCTTAACGATGATGGATGACCCATGGCGCTTGGCCAGTAGTGCGTTTTTGCACATTGGTCTCATGCATCTACTATTTAATGGCTTTGCATGTATTTCTTTGGGCAGATTGCCGAGCCGCTGTTTGGCTCAGCCAAGTTTTTGGCATTGTTTTTGTTGGCAGCCATCGGTGGCAACTTGCTCAATAACTATGTCACATGGCAAAGTATATTGGATGGTACAGGACAGCCTGGACTATCAGCTGGCGCGTCAGGCGGTATCATGGGTATTGGCGCGGCATTATTAATCGCTGCACTGTTTAAAATATCGGTCAATGGCATGGTGCTTAACCTCAAAAGCCTGATATTTATTATGGGCATCAACCTCGTCTATGGGTTTGCCGTACCGGGTATTGATAATGCTGGTCATATCGGTGGCGCAATCACAGGACTAGTGATTGCGTTGGCTTTTGCCATTGGCTACCGTCAGCGTCTAGCCGTTGCTATACAGAATGCAGCGATTCAGCAGCAGCGCACGTTTAACCCTTATCAAACCAACTACTCATACAGTACTCAAGACAACTCATCATATAACAGTCAGTATAGTGGCCAATATCGTGCACAATACGATAATCAAAGCTCGTATGATGCCACTTCTATCGACCAATCGCCTCATATTGATGCCAATTCAACCGAGCAAGATGCTGCGTTTGCCAACAATGAAACGAATACAGCAGATATATATGCCGATAGCATTACTGCTAACAACTCACCGTTAAACAATGGCACTGTTCATAATAGTATTGAACCCAAAGCACTTAAAAAAACCTTCCATTATCTGGCAACTATTACCATGGCTTGCGATGTTACTTATTAGCATTGGTTTTGTCTGGTGGTGGCAAGATATTCATCAGCAATTACTGCAAGTACTAAAAGCCATTGAGTAAATGCTCATACTTATCTATCATTGCTATATAGACTCCAAAAACAGCATACTGACCTATATTACTGATTCGTTTTATTGTTTGTCCTTTTGAACATGTTTTGCTTAACCGCACCACTCAGTTATTTATACTCACTTACGAGATCCAATTATGTTAAAACTTGCAGCGCTACCTAATATCTCTACACGTACTATGTTTAGCGCGTTCACCGCTACTGCACTATTTAGTGTGGCTAGCATGTCTAACGCCGCACTTTTTAATGACAACTTGCCGACTGACAAAGATGCTGAGCTCAGCGTTGGGGTCAATGTCATGGCAGTCAAATCAGCCTATGATCTCGAAGACAGTACTGAAGTGCGCGTGCTACCAGGTGCATTTTATGACAACAATAAAGTCTATGTACGCGGTGCGCAAGCTGGTGCGTATCTGATCAATGATGGTGTCAATCAGTTATCTGCTTATGCCAAGCTTGCGGGTTCTGAGTTTGAGCCTGATGATGCCAATGGCGCACTGCAAGGTTTGGATGAGCGTAAATCATCAGCAGAAGCAGGTCTAAGCTATCAGCGTCGTACGGCTATTGGCGGCATCCGCGCGCAGATAGGTGCTGATGTATTAGATCGTAGTGGCGGCAACACGGCTCGCTTGACCTACCTTTCTAGAATCACTAAAGGCAAGCTAACGGTCTATCCAAGTATTGGCTTTGAATATCATGATGCTGACTACAACGAGTACTACTATGGTGTCAGTGAAAAAGAGTCCGCTAAAACAGGCGTTGACGCTTATAAATCTAACTCTAGCTTGAACCCATATATCAATATCAGTGCCAACTATGACTTTAATGAGCGCTGGGCAGGATTTGCCAATCAAAGCGTGAGCTATGTACCCAATGAGCAGTACGATAGTCCAATGGTCGACTCACGTACTGAAGCAGCGACGACACTTGGTTTGCTTTATAAGTTTTAATTGAGCCTAAATTGTCATAAAAAAGACCTTGTCATATAACGTGACAAGGTCTTTTTATTCAATAAATTTATAGATTTGCGGGTTACCACCCACACTACAAACTCAATGGAATCTAAGCGTTACTTTTTAAATACGCTAACATAGTGTCCGCATCTGATACTTCAAATGGGTCTATTGGACAGTTGTCGCCAAAGTCAGCTTCCTTAAACACTTTCTTAACTTCTTTATTATCGACAACCATCGAATAACGCCATGAGCGCATACCAAAGCCAACATTGCTTTTGTCAACAAGCATGCCCATTTTGCGCGTAAACTCACCATTACCATCAGGAAGTAAGAAAACGTTTTCACGGTTTTGCTTTAGACCCCATTGGTACATGACGAACGCATCATTGACAGAAATACAAACTACTTCATCTACGCCCAATGCCTTAAACTCATTATAAAGCTCTTCATAACGAGGGAGATGGCTGTTTGAACAAGTTGGTGTAAAGGCACCTGGTAGAGAAAACACAACCACTTTTTTTATTGGCAAATAACTCATCTGTGGTTAGATCATACCATGTGAACGGGTTGTCTCCGCCAATAGAGTCATCACGAACACGAGTTTTAAAAGTCATATCAGGAACATGGGTAATCATTATTTACTCCGATTTAGGTTATTGTCTTTTTTTCTAAAATCCTGCAGGTATATGATAATAGTTATACTGGTCCATAAGCAATCTTTGAGATTATGTCCCCTAGATAAAATATAGCGCTAACTTGAAAAATATAGACAAAAAAACCTTGCCACATTCTCTTATAACTCTTATAAGAAGTGACAAGGTCTTTTTATTTCTAAATTCTCAGTGGAATAAATATGATGCTGCTACCAGAAAGACGAGTGCAAACTGTACTTATCGTACGTTAAGCAAGTCTGACGCCGTAGCAGGTCATTATTTGGTCTACTGCTTACTTAGGATGTACCATATCAGCAGGAATTACCCACTCATCAAACTGCGCTTCAGTTAGTAGCTCTAGCTCAACCGCAACTTGCTTCAAAGTTTTGTTTTCTTTATAAGCAGTCTTAGCGATTTTCGCAGCATTTTCATAACCAACATGACGGTTCAATGACGTGACTAGCATCAATGAGTTGTGCAAGAAGTCATCAATTTTCTCTTTTACTGGCTCGATACCAACGGCACAGTTCTCGTTGAAGCTGTTGCAAGCATCGCCAAGCAGCTTGATAGACTGTAACAAGTTAAAGGCGATAACTGGCTTATACACGTTTAGCTCAAAGTTACCTGATGCGCCAGCCATGCTGATAGTTGTGTCGTTACCCATAACCTGAGCGACAACCATAGTCATTGCTTCTGACTGCGTTGGGTTTACTTTGCCTGGCATGATAGAAGAGCCTGGCTCGTTTTCAGGAATCGTCAACTCGCCCAGACCACAACGAGGGCCAGATGCCAACCAACGTACGTCATTAGCGATTTTGTTTAAGCTAGCTGCTAGCGTTTTTAGTGCGCCTGAGGCAAATACTTCTGCATCACGAGCGGCTAGTGCTTCAAATTTGTTTGGTGATGTAACGAATGGCAAGCCAGTCAAAGTTGATAGTTGCTCAGCTGATTTTACTGCATAGTCAGGATGGGCATTTAGACCAGTACCAACTGCAGTGCCGCCTAGTGGCAATTCATATAGACCTTGTAGTGCATTGTCGATACGAGTCAATGAATGGTCAAGTTGGCTCACATAGCCGCTGAACTCTTGGCCTAGGGTCAAAGGCGTAGCGTCTTGTAAATGCGTACGGCCGATTTTTACGATGCTATCAAATTCTTTGGCTTTTGCCGCTAGCGTATCGCGTAGTGCTGTTACCGCTGGAATCAATAAGCTGTTGATCTGACGAGCAGCAGCCACACGAATCGCCGTTGGGAAGCTGTCGTTGGTAGACTGTGCGTGGTTCACATGGTCATTTGGGTGAATTGGCGTGTAGCTGCCACGCTCAGAACCAGCGATTTCGTTGGCACGGTTGGCCAATACTTCGTTCATGTTCATGTTTGACTGCGTACCAGAACCTGTCTGCCATACGACCAATGGGAACTGATCGACCAGACCACCGTTGATGACTTCGTCAGCGGCTTGTACGATGAGATCACGCTTGTCGCCTTCGATACGCTCTAGGCTTGCATTGGTAATCGCAGCAGCTTTTTTTGACCAGTGCCATCGCTTCAATCATTGGACGCGGCAATGTTTCGCCACCGATTTTGAAGTTTTCGCGGCTACGCTGAGTTTGCGCACCCCAATAAGCATCAGCTGGGACTTCTACGTTGCCCATGGTGTCTTTTTCGGTACGAGTTGCCTGATTCTGTGTCGACATAACTACCCTCTTTACTGGTTTGTTGTTAAATAACTGAACGATAAAAAGTGCAACAGCTGCTGCACATAAACGGAAATACGATGTAAAGTGGCGTTATGATAGCATGACTAAGGCGTGTTGAATATTCACAAATAGCCTTGAGCGATGCCTAAAAACGAATGTCTAAAAACGCCTGTCTAAAAACGCCTGTCACCACCAATCTGATACTTCATTGGATAAGATACCTATGCACTCTAAAACTATGCCCACTGAGCCAAAAACTTTTAACTCACAAGAGCCCACACTAAGTAACCCGCCTAGACGACACTTTACTCGCCAACGCCGTCAGTTGAGCGATGGAGAACGTAGACAACTTGCTCAGTCTGCAAGCTTACATTTGACCAAACTACAGCAGCGATTGCCTACACATGCACGCATTGGGCTTTATTATGATGGCTTTGGTGAGCTACCTACTCAGCTAATATTAGACTGGTGTCAACGCTTAGGCTATTTACCTTATTTACCAATTGTTGGTTCTCTTGGTCGTACTAGCAATGGCAATGATGATAAACGCCTGCGCTTCGTACCTGTTTATCATTCAAAATTGATTAATATCCCCACTTGCATTCATCAATTAGGCATGAAACAGAACCACAGTCGCGCCCTGCTCTGGGCGTCAGAACTAGACGTGATTATTTGTCCGTTAGTCGCGGTCGATGAACATGGCAACCGAATGGGCATGGGTGGCGGGTTCTATGATACGACGCTTGGGAAAAGTTATCGCTCAGGGCTTCAAGGCCGTTAAAGATAGGCTGGTGCTATGATTTTCAAGTGGTTGAACAATTAGCGCGTCAACCGTGGGATGTGCCACTAGATGGCTTAATTACGCCAAGCGGCATAAGGTGGTTTTGATGAAAGATGATGAACAATTTGAAAAAGACTCTAGCGCTGCTGATTCCATTGCAGACAGTGTGGATGAGTATTTGCAGACATTAGGCAATGAGGACGCTAGAGAGCAACGCTACTACAGTCAAGAGCAACCGTTTAGCGCTGAAGAAATGACACAGCTCGTCAATGAAGAACGCTTAAATGAGCTGCTTGCGCAAAGTGATGCATTTTTGAGTAGTTTGAATAGTGAGATTGGGGATTTTGATGAATAACATCTATAAATGATAGAGCACAATTTGAATAAACGCGGTTATATGTTAGTTTGATTTGATCGACGTTTTCTTTTTATTGCCAAACTATTGTTTCTATATAACCTATAAACTATACTTATCGCAAATAATTATCATTACAGTATAGGTCGTTGATCGTGGACAAAGTAAAAAAAGAGTTTATGTCGCCCGCTTCGCTACAAGTTTGTTTTTATTTGTTCGTGCTATTACTACTGGCCACGCCTGCGGCTTATATTTATGATTACGACGGCTTTGATTTTGCTGAACTAAGAACCTTTTTGCTAGCGCTTGCAGCATTTTATACCTTCGCGCTTAGCACTCACATTGAAATGCGTCATATAAAGTCCTCTAGCAGCACATCTTTTCTACATTTTTTGATCCCTATATCTCAATGCTTTTCTTTGATTCTACTATCTTTGTTTGGGTTGGCCACTATTGAATACATCAACGGTGATTTGAGGCTAGATCGTGTTTATGACCCATTCATTACACTGTTTTTCGTATACCTGTTGCGCAAAAATATAGAAAGTATAAAGCAAGATATCGGTACTTAAGATAACCGTCTAATTTAATTATTCTAACAATCCTATAACTAATGCAAAAAAAGACGCTTACCGATAAGCGTCTTTTTTGTTAGATACTTGGATTGAGTTAAAGGGCTGACCAAATCACTTATAACACCATCGCTGCAATCCAACCAAATGCGAGTAGCGGAATGTTGTAGTGTAAGAAAGTCGGTATCACACTATCTTTGATATGGTCATGCTGTCCATCAATGTTTAGACCAGAGGTTGGCCCCAATGTCGAGTCTGACGCAGGCGAACCGGCATCCCCAAGCGCGCCAGCCGTACCGATAATCGCCACAGTAGCCAATGGCGAAAATCCTAAAGAGATACACAGCGGCACATAAATCGCAGCCAAAATAGGAATGGTCGAAAATGAAGAACCAATGCCCATGGTCACAATCAAACCAATCAATAGCATGATAAATGCGGCCATTGCTTTGTTACCAGCGAACAGCGATGCTGCCCCATCGACCAATGGCTGAATCTGCTCAGTCGCTTTCATTACTTCAGCAAAGCCCTGCGCGGTAATCATAATAAAGCCAATCATCGCCATCAACTTAATGCCGTCATTAAAGACGCTATCAGCATCACGCCACTTCACCACGCCAGTGGCCATAAACACACCGAAGCCAAACATCGAGCCAAGTAGTAGCGAATCAGTATATAGCTGCACCACAAAAGCAGTCACGATAGCAGCCAGTGCAACCAGCGTCTTTAGCTTACTTTGCGACTGTGCACCAGCGGCAGTTTTGCTTAATGCATCACCTTCTACTACTGCATCATGCGCTTGCTGATCTATCGCAATCTGCTGATATGCGCGTGGCTTACGGTAGCTGATAAATACGGCAACCAGTAAACCAATTAGCATACCCAACGCAGGAATCGCCATGGCTTGCACCACAGAAATATTAGCAACATCAATGCCCGCTTCACCCACGTTTTTTAGCATAATCTGATTGAGGTAGATATCACCAAAGCCATAAGGAATAAACATATAGGTGGTGACCAGTCCAAACGTAATCAGACAAGCAATCAGGCGTCTATCAATCTGCATGCGATTAAATGCTAACAATAGTGGCGGTACAAGCAGTGGAATAAAGGCAATATGAATGGGGATTAAGTTTTGGCTAAAGCAGCTCATGGTGATAAGACCTGCAAACAGCATATATTTAATCATGCCACTCGTACCCGCAGCATCAATACGTTTGATGACCGCACCTGCCAATGACTGCGGCAAACCTGAATGAGCAATCGCTACCGCAAACGCCCCAAGCAGTGCATATGACAGCGCAATCTCTGCGCCATTACGGATGCCTTCTTGAAAAGCATTGAGCGTATCAGTAATACCAAGCCCTGCCAGCAGTCCACCTGCCAGCGCGCCGATTAATAAACTGAGCACCACGTGCACTCGCGAAAGTGACAGTCCTAGCATGATAATAACTGCTAGCAATACTGCATTGATGGCCATGTGTTGCCCCTTGTTCTTTATACTTTAGTCTTAATGAGACCTATGAATATTGAAACTAATGAATATCGCCCTGTTGTCTAAAACGTCTCAATATGAGAGCCTGTTTTAGACGCGCGCCAGTTTACCTTATTTTGGGTATAAAGCCTACGCATAGAACCAATTAGCCATCAATACAGACAGCCAAATGCTACCTATACATTCAAACCCTCTTCTCTAATTTCTGACTGTCTTTATCATTTATAGACCAGTCATACTCCTGTCGACACAGTATTGATAACATTAATAGCATTGCTTACTGGGCGCTCAAACAACTATTTAACAAAGATAAGCAGACGACTTCACCATTCAGCCTTGCAATTTTTTTTCGTGAGCACCATTTATCTAAACATGAACACGAACTTGACTTACAAGTCTGGGGAACGAGGAAAAACATATGAGTGAACATAATATTGATAAAGACAACATCGACATCGATGTATCATCTGCCCTAAACACTGACACGACGTCTGATGCAAATACCAACACTGACGCTAACATCAGTGCCGATGCGAATAATGAGACAGAAAGCTCATCTACGGATGCGTCAAATGCCTCATCCAACGCTGCCAAAGACAATGAAGATGAAAGCTATCTGCCACTGTTAGCATTACGCGACGTCGTCGTCTATCCACATATGCAGATTGCATTGTTTGTGGGACGCGCGCCATCGGTGAAAGCGGTTGAGTTGGCACAGGCTGAGTATGGCAACAAAGTACTGGTAGTCGCGCAAAAAGACTCACTGACCGAAGATATTGATCAAGATAACTTGTATCAGTACGGTACGGTGTGTCGCATCGTTAGCACCATGCCACACGATAGCGATGAGAACTGCATTAAAGTATTGATCGAAGGTCAATACCGCGCTCGTGTCGATAATATAGAAGGCCATGACGATTTATTAATGGCGAGATTTGAACGTGCCGACCTTGATGTCAGCATGGATGAGAGTCAACAGAAAAACACCATTCAAGCATTAACCACATTATTCGAAAGCTATGCAGATGCGCGACTTCGCAATGCACGTGAGCTGACTCGTGTGGCCAAACGTATTGACGACTTGCTTGAGTTGGTTTATTTCATCTCAACTCGTGTGTCGATGGACCTTGATATCAAACAGTCTTTCTTAGAAGAAGACGATATCAAAACGCATATCAATACTTTGACTGAATATCTAGTCAAGCAAAGTGCTGAGCAAAATATCGAACAAGATATCCAAGATGCTGTTCGTCAGCAAATGGAAGACAATCAGCGTGAATACTTCTTAAATGAAAAGATGAAAGCCATTAAAAACGAGCTGTCAGATATGAATGACGGCGCGTTCGATGGTGAAGATGATGTGGCTGAGCTAGAGCAGCGTTTAGAAGATGCTGACCTACCAGAAGATGTGCGCAAAAAAGCGGAGCAAGAGTTCAAAAAGCTCAAAATGATGCCGCCTGCATCAAGCGAATCGTCAGTGGTACGCAACTATATTGAATGGATTTTGGACACGCCGTGGAATGCGACGACCAAAGTATCTATCAATTTAGATAAAGCTAAGACGGTATTAGACGAAGACCATTACGGTCTACAAGATGTAAAAGACCGTATCTTAGAATATCTCGCCGTGCAATCACGCGTGAAGAAACTTCGTGGCCCGATTCTATGTCTCGTCGGTCCTCCAGGTGTCGGTAAAACCTCGTTGGGTGAATCTATCGCCCGTGCCACGGGTCGCAAGTTTGTACGTATGGCGCTTGGCGGCGTACGTGATGAAGCCGAGATTCGTGGTCATCGCCGTACTTATATCGGTGCAATGCCAGGTAAAATCGTTCAGTCACTTGCAAAAGTAGAAGTCAAAAACCCACTATTCTTATTGGATGAAATCGATAAGATGGCGCAAGACTTCCGCGGTGATCCAGCGTCAGCATTGCTTGAAGTATTGGATCCATCACAGAACGATACGTTTAACGACCATTATTTAGACATGGACTTAGACTTGTCGCAAGTGATGTTCATCTGTACTGCCAACAGTATGGATATTCCACCTGCACTGCTTGACCGTATGGAAGTCATTCGCCTGCCGGGTTATACCGAAGAAGAAAAAGTTAATATCGCACAGAAATACCTAGTGCCAAAAGCGATTAAGCAAAACGGTCTTAAAGAAGGTGAAATTGAGATTGTTGAAGCAGCATTGCACAGCATTGTGCGTAGCTATACGCGTGAAGCAGGTGTGCGTAACCTTGAGCGTGAAGTGAACAAGATCTGCCGTAAAGTGGTTCGCGGTTCGGTTGAAACTCATGGTGCTCGCGCTCCGAAAAAAAGCAGAACGTCAGCTAGTGACCGTCGATGACAAAAATATCGATGACTATCTAGGTGTACATCAGTATGACTACGGTCTGGCTGAAGAAGAGCCTGAAATTGGTCGTATTACTGGTCTTGCATGGACTCAGGTCGGCGGTGAGCTATTGACCATCGAAGCGGTCGGTATGAAAGGTAAAGGCGAGCTTAGCTTTACCGGTTCACTAGGCGATGTAATGAAAGAGTCGATTCGCGCGGCTATGAGTGTGGTTCGTGCTCGCGGTGATAGCTTAGGTATCGACTACGAAACGTTTAAAACAACAGACGTCCATGTGCATATGCCAGAAGGCGCCACGCCAAAAGACGGCCCATCTGCTGGTGGTGCACTGACGACAGCGCTAGTCTCTGCGTTGACAGGTATTGCTATTCGTCCAGATATTGCGATGACAGGTGAGATTACCTTACGCGGTAAAATTCTACGTATCGGCGGTCTCAAAGAGAAGTTGCTTGCGGCACATCGCGGTGGTATCAAGCATGTCTTGATCCCAGCGACTAATGAGCGAGATTTGGCTGATATTCCTGATAACGTGAAAGAAGGCTTAACCATTCAGCCAGTCGCGACGATTGAAGAAATCTTAAAGGTTGCTTTGGTCAGTATGCCAACACCAATCAAACCTGCAAAAGTGACCGTTGATAAAACCTCTGGTAAAGCACTACACAATTAATTGATTATTCGTTAGCCAATTCTTAAAAAAATAAGAGCTGCTCATCACAATGATGGGCGGCTTTTTTATGCCTGTTTATTATTTATCTACTTGCAATTCATAGCCTTCTTAGTAAGTTTCCCACGCATTTAAAGCCATTTAATTTCAGAAATTATTTACCTTAGTTCGTTTTTCAAACCCATACGTTACTTACATTTATTAACTGATTGTTGCGCATTTGATGAATAACTATAGAGTTAGCTTGGCTATACTGACTCCGATGTTAACGAATATTGACACCGATTTTATAGAACGATAACGATAGATATTCGTGGCTTTCATAAAGATTAAAAATAACAACTCAAACAATTGGAGATAATAATGAATAAGACATTACTTGCAAGTACCCTATTATGCGGTTCAGCGTTAGCAATGACTGGTTGCCAGACCGTAGAGAGTCAAATGCAAACGGGTAATCCTTTAGCACAGCCGACGCTAAAATCAACCATACAAACAGTAGATGGTGAGAAGAAAGAAGTTGGTCAAGTTTTCTTACGTCCAGTCGATGGCGGCGTCCAAGTTTACGGTAAACTTACTAACCTACAGCCAGGTAGAACTGTCTCATTACATATCCACGAAACAGGCAGCTGTGACGTTATGGGTAAAGCAGCAGGCGGTCACTTCAACCCAGACAACAAGCCACACTCTAATCCAGATGATATGAATGGTCATGCTGGTGACTTGCCAAACTTAACTGCTAATGAAGATGGTGTTGCTACTATCAATTATGTGAATAAGAAAATCGCGGCAACTGAAGCAGGTAAATACAGCGTAAATCGTTTGGCCTTTATCGTACATGCTGGCGTTGACGACTATACCAGTCAGCCTTCAGGTAATGCAGGCGATCGTATTGGTTGTGGTATCATTGTAAAAAACTAATACTGTCCAAATCTATTAATTTAGGTTAATTCTATAAATATAGAAATAGCTTAGAAGAAATATTACAAGCATAAAAAACCCTCTTAAATTATAAGAGGGTTTTTTTATTGGAAGTAACTATTAGGTTTGTTGAAGCCAATACAAGAAAGACAAATGTAAATTGTACCTATAGTACATTAAATGAGTCTGACGCTATAAAAGCACTATATTAGTTTTAACTAATAGTTACTCCTCTACCCATTCACCATTACGCCAGTAAACACCCCAACGTGTGGCCTTGCCGTTTTTCTCAGAGCCGATATACTGCTCTTTTTTCTTACGTGACCAGCGCAAGATGGTTGGGTTACCTTCAGGATCTTCATCTGGTCCTGCAAACAGATACTGGAACTTGTCCTCCATCTTGTCTTTAATTTCTCGTAGCTCAGCCAGCTTTGGCGGACGTGTCTCACGCACTTTCGGGAACTTAGACGCTGCTAAGAACATCCCAGCCGCCCCTTCACGCAAAATGAAATAATCATCATGCTTGGTCGACTTTAGCTCTGGCAGATGGATTGGATCCATACGAGGCGGCGCTGCTTCACCAGTTTTTAGTACCTTGCGCGTATTATCACAGTTTTGACAAGCAAAATACGGACCAAAGCGTCCTGTTTTAAGCTCCATCTGCCCATCGCACTTATTACAGTCAATAGTTGGTGCATCTGAGCCAGGAACTTCAAACTTGCCTTCTTCTAGGATATAACCATCGCAATCAGGGTTGTTACCGCAAATGTGTAGTTTGAGGCCACCATCCACGATGTAACCATTCATCGCCGTACCACATTTCGGGCAGCGTTTTTTTCTCCATCAGATCTTTAACTTCTGCCGCTTCGTCATCACCTTCCGCATCATCTAGATTAGCGAATGCTTCAACTGGCATTAGATTTTTGGTGCCTTTACAACGTTCTTTCGGCGGTAGATTGTAGCCAGTACAACCTAAGAATACACCTGTTGAGCCTGTGCGCAGCTGCATCGGACGATCGCAAATATCACAATGAACATCTGGCACGTCAGTTGGATCGTTTGGACGCATGCCGTCTTTTTCTTTGGCACGCTCTAGAGTGGTTTTAAACTCACCATAGAAATTATCAAGCACATCTTTCCAGTCTTGCTCACCTTCTGCCACATGATCGAGCTTGTCCTCTAACGCAGCAGTAAAGGTATAATCCATTAAATCTGGGAAGCTAGCTGTCAATCTATCAGTGACGATATCGCCCATTTTTTCGGCAAATAAACGCTTGTTCTCTAACTTCACATAACCACGATCTTGAATGGTTGAGATAATTGAGGCATACGTCGATGGACGACCGATACCTTTTTTCTCAAGCTCTTTTACTAGACTGGCTTCAGTATAGCGAGGCGCAGGCTTAGTGAAGTGCTGACTTGGATCTAGCTTATCTAGGTTTAGCTTATCGCCTTTTTTTGACATCAGGCAGTAAGGTATCGTCAGTCTTAGCTGGTGGCATCACTCTCGTGTAACCATCAAATACCATGGTACGACCGCGGGCCTTTAGCTCGATATCGTCTGCGCCTACAAACAGGTTCACTGACAGATATTTGGCAGGTAACATCTGACACGCCACAAATTGACGCCAGATTAGCTCGTATAGACGTATCGCATCACGCTCAACACCTTTGAGCTGCGTTGACTTCATATTGACATTAGAAGGACGAATCGCTTCATGCGCCTCTTGTGCGCCTTGCTTGTTACCATAGAATTTTGGTTTTTCTGGTACGTATTTTGCGCCATAACTGTCTTCGATATGACCACGGACAGCTGCAAGTGCATCGCCTGATAAGAATGTCGAATCGGTACGCATATAAGTAATATGACCGGCTTCGTATAGACGCTGCGCTAAAATCATGGTTTTCTTAACAGAGAATCCTAAGCGCGTGCTAGCAGCCTGCTGCAAGGTCGAAGTAATAAACGGTGCGCTTGGACGTGATTGCGTTGGTTTCTCTTCACGCTCTTTGACGATAAAGTCGCTTGCTTTGAGCACCTCTAAAACTTTATCGGTCTGCTCTTTATTACCAAGCTTTAAGGTTTTGCCACCTTGTTTTGTCGCCTCTAAGCGGATACCGATTTGCTCAGCGTCTGAGGTTTTTTTGGCTTTACCATTAGCAATGTGCGTGTCCGCATGAATTTGCCAGTATTCTTCTGGAATGAACGCGCGAATTTCATGCTCACGTTCGACGACCAAGCGCATAGCGACTGACTGTACACGGCCTGCCGACAGTCCGCGAGCAATCTTTTGCCATAATAGTGGCGATACCATAAAGCCGACTACACGGTCCAAGAATCGACGGGCTTGCTGCGCGTTCACACGGTCAATATCTAATTTTGAAGGCTGTTTAAACGCACTTTGAATAGCTGACTTGGTAATCTCGTTAAAGACCACACGTTGATACTTGCTATCAGGGCCACCGATGACTTCTTTTAGATGCCAAGCAATCGCTTCCCCTTCTCTATCCATATCCGTTGCTAGATAGATTTTATCAGCGTTTTTGGCGAGTGCTTTAAGCTCTTTGATGACTTTGGTTTTGTTTGGTAGTACTTCATAGACTGCTGCCCAGTCATGCTCTGGATCTACACCCATGCGGCGTACCAGTGCTTGCTGCGCTTTTTCTTCTTTGGTCAGACTGTCATCTTTTTTTAGCAGTTGTTGCTTTTTTTTGCGCTTTTGCTCGCACTGACGGGCAAATCACGGACGTGACCGATACTTGAGCGTACGATAAAGTCATCACCAAGGTATTTATTAATCGTTTTTGCCTTGGCTGGTGATTCTACAATCACCAAAGACTTACCCTTTGGGCTGTCAGCAGCTGGTGCTGGACTTTTTTTGGTTGTGGTTTTTGCCATGTTTGACGACACCATAATATAAGTAAATTAAAAGTAAGGTTAAATTCAGCAGCACGGCAATTTATGGAAGCGGATACTCATGGTTTGACCATGGTTCAACTATTTATAGTAATAATCGCTGCTGATAAAAAAGGTTATAAAACAAATAATAACCATAAAATAAAGATATAGTTATAAAGACGTTACACTGCTAAGCGTTAAACTGTCAACTTTAAATAATTTGAATATGACAAACCGCTTGCATATTGCCCTTTAATGGAGACGAAAAAAACGCTTTACTAGGTTTATGCTTGTTTTTGCATCTGTAGCGCCCACTTCTCAAGGTTTTGTTTGAGCACTAATAAGTCCGCTTCGATCCGTTTTTGATGATACGTAGGATTAGATGCTGGACGTACATAAGCAATATCTTCCCAATAAATAATAATGCTATTTGCCTTAGTCAATAGACCTTTAACAAACGGTTCGATACTTACGGGTAGCTCTAACGGCACCTGATCCAAGCTAAAATCAGTTTTTTTTGACTACTGGATTATTGCTGATTTGACTAGAACGAATCGCACTGGGAATAGTAAGCGTCTTATCATCTGTACTGGTATCGACAAAACTGCTGTCTGGTCGCCACTGTCCATCAATCACTTGATAACGGGTATGCGGCAGTTTAGTGTCTTCAAATATCAGGCAGTACTGTCCAAGCATACCGCGGCCATACTCATTATCACGACCTTTGATCCAATCAGGGCACGAAACAAGTTTTGGATTGAGCTGTAAACGACGCGCGGTCATACGCAGCTTATCCAAACGCTGATCAATACCGTTCGGTTTGAGCGCCATCATACTCCCTAATACGAATAGTACAATGATAACGCCAATCAATGTTCCCATGATGGTCTGGCCTTTTGACTAAATGAAAAAGATACTAAAAGATATAGCGATAAATATCGCTAATGAACCGTTATTTATAAATAGTACATATAGATTTGCGATTAGCACGATAATAAACAACGATATATAAGGGCTTATAATGAGCACGAACCATTAAAAATCAAGCGTTGTCGTCCAATCGCGGTGCAACAGGTGCTTTTAAAGCATATGAAAATTTAGCAAGTTACGCTATTAAATCAATTGTTTAACGTATATAAACTTACCGAGTACAGTACACTATAAAAACCAGATACGAAAAGTGGTCAGCGCAAAAAAAGTGCTATGATAAACCATAATTTTAAACGCGCGCAGGTTTATTATGAATTATCTTATTGAGTCAAACTCATCGGGCGCTTATCACGCTCGCAAGCTGATGAGTAAAGTCATGAGCAAAACAGGCATGAGCCTATCGCTACTTGGCGCGGTCGTACTGACATTATCAGGCTGTGCCACGACTCAGAGCCTAACCCCGCAGCAGTGTCAAAGCAGCAACTGGCAAGAAGTCGGCTACACTGATGGCTCGCAAGGACGTTCTGGTGCCTACTTCGGTCACTATACCAATAGTTGCGCCAGTGTCGGCGGTGCTAGCCCTAACCGTATCCAATGGGAGCAAGGCCGTCAACAGGGTCTCAAAAACTACTGTACCGAGCTGAATGCTTATAAGCTCGGTCGCGAAGGCTATGACTGGCAACCTGTCTGTCCATTAGAAGGTATTGAGAAGTTAGAAGAATCCTACTCTCAAGGGCGCTACTACTATATCCGTCAGCGCGATCTCGACTACTTACGCTCACCTTACCCATTTGGCTACAGACATGCAGGTTTTGGTTACGGCTATCGTCCATTTGGCTACGGTTGGTAAAAAAAGAAAACCTCACTAACGACTTAATTTGAGGTTTAAGTAGTTAATGAGGTTGGAGAAAATTTTATTATTTTAATTGTTTTTATTATAGCGGTGTTGGTTGGGCTATTGGTTTATCTAGCCAGTTTTCTAATATAAAGTCAGAGCTACTAGCACTAACTCACAGTGCTTAAACTATTCAGTGCTTAAGTTATTCAGTATTTAGCTACTAAGCTACTCATTCACAAACGCGATTTTGGTCAGTCCAGCGTTACTTGCCGCTGCCAAGACTTGAGCGACCGTATCGTACTTGCCTTCTTTATCCGCACGTAACTGTACTGCTGGATTCTTACCAGTCGCGCCTTGCTGCTGCAAGCGTGTCTCTAACTCTTCCATACTGATTGGATCGCTATCCCAGAATATCCCCGCGTCTTTATCAATACTGACTTGGATCGCTTCTGGCGGCGTTTCATTGAGCGCGGCACTAGTCTCTGGCAAATCTAAAGGCACCGTCGGATTCAGCACGGTCGCTGTCAATAAAAATATAATCATCAATACCAGCATGATATCGATCAGCGGAATGAGGTTCATCTCATCCATGCTTCGTACGTCATCATCACCCAATTGAAATGCCATAGTTACTCTCAATACTTTTGGTTATTTTCACACAGCCAAGCCGTTTTTCGACGGTTTTTCGACTTGTCGTTTGAGCCTTTACAGACCTAGCATCTACAGAATCAGTATCTGTAGAATTAGCAGTATCTATAGAATCAGCAATATCTATAGTTGCTTTGGCACAGAATTACTGTAGTTGCTAGTATGCTGCGTCTCGCTCGTCGTTGAACGACTGCTTGTTGCAGCGTGCACTTGTGAGGCGCTCGCAGTTATCTTTGTCGTATCCACAAGACCCGTTGATTGCGCCAATAAATCATGCGCTCTGTCGTTGGCTTGATACATTATGCGGCGATTGATACGTACTGCAAGGTTGTAAAACACCACAGCTGGAATCGCTACTGCAATACCAAGACCTGTCATAATTAGAGCTTCACCGACTGGCCCTGCAACCTGCCCCAATCCTGCCTGACCACTCATACCGATGTTGTGCAAGGCATGGAAAATACCCCATACCGTACCAAACAAGCCGATGAACGGTGCAATCGCTGCCGTCGTACCAAGAATCGGCAGACCACGCTCACTAGCAAAGCGATAGCGACCGATATGTTTGAGCAAAGTCTGCTCAGTCACCAAACGGCGAGTGGCAGCATCAGTACCAGCCAAATCAGACTGTCTGGCTTGTAATTGCTGACTCAAATCATCTGCTACATTGGTCGCCAGTTTACGGCTTTGCAATACGCGGACGATACCTGTCACCCAAGATAGAATAGATAACGCAAGCAACAAAAAGAACAACGTTTTTGTCACCATGTCGCTGATCTGCCAGTATTGCATAAAGTCCATGTCAGACTCCTTAATGTGTAATGCCATTACATGATACTGAGGTAAATATCATGTTTAGTTTTATAATGAAAAATGATCAATAAATACGTTGTTATAAAGTATGAGCTATCAAGGAACCGCGTAACTGATCGGTAGGGTCACATCACCTACCACGGGTACGCCATTCTTAGTAAAGGGTTTGAACTTGCCAGATCGCACTTGACGTCTGGCTTCTTTGTCTACTAGCGGATTACCTGATGATTGAGCAACTCGCACGTTATCGATGCCGCCTTGTTTGTTGACTCGTAATACCAAGACAACGTTGAGCGTATCACCAGAACGGGCCCTACGTGCGGCGCGCTCAGGGAAACTAAAGTTTGGCGCAGATGCCCAATTGGCTGAGCTAGCAGTGAAGCTCACAGGCTCGTTACTCTGTGCTAAAGCAGCTGCTGCTTCTGCCTCAGCTCTTGCTTGTGCAGCGGCGGCCTCTGCAGCAGCCTTCGCTTGAGCGGCAGCTTTTGCATCAGCGACCCTTTTGGCTTCTTGCTCTGCCTAGCTTGCGCCTCTTGCTCAGCTTTTCTGGCTTGTCGCTCTGATTCAGCTTGGGCAGCTGCTTGACGTTGTGCTTCAACTGCTGAGTTATCAACCTTCGGTTTCGGTAGCGGCTCTTTTGGGGCTACTTTTTGATTGGTATCAGGACGAGGCTTTTCTGACGCTATCACAGGCGTCACTTTCGGCTCTACATTTTTTACAACAGGCTCTTTTGGTTTTACTGGTGTCTCTGTTGGTTGTTTAACCGGCTCTTTGGGCTTTGGTTCAGGTTGGGGTGCTGGCTGAACTTGTACCTCAGGCTGTACTTCTTTTTTTGGCTGTGACTGTTTGCTTTTCTACTTCAGTTGAGAGCGTTTTTGCCGGTAATGACACAAACTTTATCTCAAGTGGTGACATCTCTTTTTTTTGGCTCAGGTTTGAGTTCAGGCGTTTTTATTGCCACTAGTGCAACTGCGGCAAGCACATGGAGTCCTAAGACTGCAACAATAGCTAGCAATAACGATTTAAGTGGTGGCGCGTCTAAATCCGTTGAACTCATAACAGCCTAATGTTTATTACTCAGAGTAGAATGGCGTAGATAATAATGCAAACGATAATTATTATCAATAATAATTTACAATATTTTCGCTATTTAATACATCTCTGACACGTGACATTGCTTAGTAGCCTTATTTATCAGAACGCTTATTTCTATGAACGTTACCTACTTTTATACCTCACTACTATGAATCTTATCTTTACATCAAATGATACGTTGCGTTTAATATAACAAGTGCTGTTAATAAAAACCATTATCATTTATATTGATAATGAGTCTCAACTACTTTATTATAACCGCTGTATTGTCTACCCATACTATTTTTATAAAAACTATTCGTATAAAAAATTAGTGAGTGGTACTAAGTAGACTATTTATTTTATGCTTTTTATCTCAAGCAACTTTCAGACTTAATATTTTTAGCGTTATTCATTTGCAATTATTTTAGACAATTGCTTAAACATTTTTTTTGATAGACCGAGTTCATTATGCCGACACCCTTATTATCTAGCAGATCTACCGCCTCTTTTTTTCAAACGTCCATTATTGACTGCTGCCATGACAGCGTTATTAGCTACGGTAGTGGCAGGATGTAGCTCGCCTGAATCAAATGACTCTGAGCCAGCAGATGCCAAAACCGAAAACCCAACGGCTGATGAATCACAGAACGTTGCCAGTAATGACGCTGTATCTGCTGAAAAAAATCATGGTTAATACCGTTAAAGGTGATGTTGAGCTGGCTATGAACCCATCGCCACTTGTCGTTTATGACATGACATTGATGCAAGACTTGGCGGCGCTAGATGTAGCAGTCGATGGTATGCCTGGTGGTCTACTACTAAAGAACCTACATTCAGAAACACAGCCTGATCCAAAATCGGTAGGTACTGTATTTGAGCCAGATCTTGAAGCGTTGAATGCAATGCAGCCACAAGCTATTTTGGTCGGTTCACGCATGGCAGAAAAATACGACGAGCTATCAAGTATCGCGCCAACGTTAGACATGAGTATTGATACAGCTAACATTTACGAATCAAGCAAGCAGCGCCTGCATGATCTAGGTGCACTGTTCGGTAAAAGCGATCAAGCCGCTAAACTACAACAGAACATCGATGGACTCATCACTGAGACCAAGAATCTAACAAAAGAAAATAAAGGCACGGGCCTAGTCGTCATGGTCAATGGCAACAAAATGTCAGCCTATGGTGACAAGTCTCGCTATGGTTTTATCCACACTGTGTTAGGTGTGCCAATGGCAGATGACAAAATTGCCGATGCGCCTCATGGTCAGCCGATATCGTTTGAATACATCCAAAAAGCCAATCCTGATTGGTTATTTGTCATCGACCGTAGTGCTGCAATTGGTGAAGACGGTATTGGTGCCAAGGCCGTATTAGACAATCCACTAGTTGCCCAGAGCAATGCATGGAGTAAGCAGCAAGTGGTTTATTTGAGCCCAGACTCTTACTTAGCATTTGGCGGTTACTACCAGTGGATGCAGGATCTAACGACGATCAAAGATGCTTTTACTAACGCTAAATAACGTCGTTGCTTATAAAAACGATGATTGCTCAAGTAGGTAATTATTACCGTTAACCCTGCTCATTTTTAAGCCAGTAGAGATTATGTCGTTATTTTCACACCGCACTCATGCTAGGCTCAAATCCAGTACTGCTCCATCAGCGTCAAGCTGGCAAAGCGTTACTGGCAATGCGTTACATCGACGTACTGTCATACCACCGTGGTTAATCAACACCGCAAGCCTCATTCTTATGGGGCTTTTGGTGTTATTGAGCTTATCTATTGGTGTGGCTGACTTTTCGTGGTCAGGTATCTTGCAGAGCCTGCTGACTCAGAGTGCCAACTCCGATAGCTCATTGTTATTGGTTAGCCGTATACCGCGTACCATCGCCATTATCTTGACTGGTATTGCGATGGCAGTGGCTGGGATGATTATCCAAGTAGTACTAAAAAACCGCTTTGTAGAGCCATCTATGGTTGGTGCAACTCAGAGTGCTGCACTTGGTTTGCTAGTGGTCAGTCTGCTGTTCCCTGCCAGTGCGCTCATTGTAAAAATGGGCGTGGCAACCATCGCTGCCGTTTTTGGCATGATGCTATTTATGCTGCTCATTCACCGCATTCCGCCCACTGATTTTTTGATGATTCCACTGATTGGCATTGTCTTTGGCGGCATTATTGAAGCCGTCACTACCTTTATCGCCTATCAAACCGAATCACTACAGATGCTGAGTGTTTGGCAGTTTGGAGATTTTTCGGGCGTATTGGCAGGGCGCTATGAGCTGTTGTGGCTCACGGGTGGACTGTGCGTATTGGCTTATATTATTGCTGACAAGCTGACCATCGTCGGTTTGGGTGACAATATCGCCTTAAACTTGGGTATTAGTAAGCGTCAAGTCACTTGGATTGGCGTGGGTATGGTAGCCATGATGAGCGCTGTCGTGGTCGTGACTGTGGGCATGATTCCTTTTATTGGGCTGGTCGTACCAAACATTGTGAGCCGTCTAATGGGAGATAAGTTGCGTCGCAGCTTGCCAGCAGTGGCCCTACTTGGTGCTTCAGCCGTACTGCTATGCGATATTATCGGGCGCTCTATTCGCTATCCATTTGAAGTACCGGTCGCCACTATTTTTGGTGTGGTTGGTACGGTGCTGTTTTTATGGCTGTTATTACGTGCGCCAGCTGAGCAGTAGCACCATGTTCACTAACTATGTATTAATTTTCAGTACTCACTTACCGTCGTTCATTTTTTGCCTTATTAGATAAGCTTGGCACCATAGGATTTTTGTATGTTCTCATCAACTAAGCTTACTTCCACCAAGACTGATGCTACCAAAACCAGCACAGCGGTAAATAATTCATCTTCAGCAGATGGTCAGTATTCAGCCGCTGCACAAGGTCATTTGGCAAAGCTTTGGGCATGGATAGCTGCCCATCCAAAATCCATAGCAGCTATTATTCTACTTATCTCGATGACCTTGTTTATGACGCTCAATGTCAATGGCTATTGGGACTTTGCGCTACCATTACGCGGCAAAAAACTGCTGGCACTAATGGTGGTTGGCTATGCGATTGGCGTGTCGACGCTACTGTTTCAGACGTTGACTCACAATCCAATTCTAACGCCCTCCCTACTTGGGTTTGACTCACTCTATGTTCTGTTGCAGAGCTTACTGGTTTTCTTTTTAGGTGCGATTAGCTTTACCAGTCTCGATCCTATTGCCAAGTTCACGCTAGAGATTGTCCTGATGTTTGGGGCATCTTTATTATTATTTAAGTTATTATTTTCTAACAGCAGTCAGGATCTGACGCGGCTAATATTGGTGGGCGTTATCTTTGGCGTGTTATTTCGCAGCTTATCAGCACTCATTGCACGGCTAATAAACCCTGATGATTTTGTGGTCGTACAGTCTGCCAGCTACGCACAGTTCAATACGGTCAACCCTCAGCTACTAGGTATCAGCTTATTTATCTGTGCCATCACTGCGATATTTGTGTGGCGCTGGCGTTATCAATGCGATGTGTTGATGCTCGGACAAGCACAAGCCGTCAATCTTGGTATCAACTATCAACGTTTAGCATTTGGTCTATTAACTGTCATCGCTGTACTGGTTGCCACGGCTACTGCACTGGTCGGTCCAGTGACTTTCTTTGGTTTATTGGTTTGCGCATTGACCAATCGTATCGCTCGACATATGTATCACACCGAGCGGCTGATATTGGTCAGTTTGGTCGCTATGATTTGCTTAGTGCTGGGTCAGACACTCTTTGAGCAAGTGCTAGATATGGCAGGCGTATTGTCAGTGGTGATAGAGCTAGCGGGCGGATTGATGTTCTTAGCATTGATATTTATGTCTCAGCGTCGTTCTTTATGATTACTTAGCCGACATTGTTTATTTAGCTGATCCTGTTGATAGAGAAAACCCTAAGACTTTTTTTAAATAAGACTGACTATGATTAAACTGAATAATATCTCTCACCATATTGGTAAACAACAAATCTTGCATGACATTACGTTGTCCCTCCCAACGGCGCAGGTGATTGCTTTGATTGGGCCTAACGGCGCTGGGAAGTCTACGTTGTTTTCTGTCATGGCTCGCTTGCAACCACTACAATCTGGGCAGGTGAGCTTCGCTGTAGATAATGAGGAACGTGACATTGTCAGCTGTCAGGCGCGCACACTGGCCAAAACTGTCGCTATGCTTGGGCAAGACAATCATGTGCAAGGACGTCTGCGCGTACATGAGCTACTGATGTTTGGGCGTTACCCTTATCATCAAGGCAACCGACCGCTGACGATCAGCAAAAAGTGCAAGAAATCCTCGAGCGCTTTGAGCTTGAGCCACTTGCCGAGCGTTTCTTGTCAACGCTATCGGGTGGACAGCGACAGCGCGTGCTGATCGCTATGATTGTCTGTCAAGATACGCCCTATCTATTGCTCGATGAGCCACTAAATAACCTAGACATGTATCATGCTGGTCGGCTGATGCGTGAGCTACGTCAGCTTAGCCACAATCAGCAA
Source organism: Psychrobacter sp. JCM 18901 (assembly GCF_000586435.1). Taxonomy (GTDB): domain Bacteria; phylum Pseudomonadota; class Gammaproteobacteria; order Pseudomonadales; family Moraxellaceae; genus Psychrobacter. The sequence continues at coordinate 4,887 of NZ_BAWH01000007.1, read as the reverse complement.
AAAACCGTGGTGATCGTCCTGCATGATATCAACCAAGCGGCACAGTTTGCAGATACAGTAGTTACGATGAAAGCAGGAGAAGTGACGGCTGTTGGTCGCCCTGCTGATGTTATTACTAAAGAGACGATGAAAGATTTATACAATGTCGATGTCACTGTCCTAAATCATCAGGGTCGTCCAGTGATTGTTGATGCAGCTTAAGTACAGCATTTTGCAGACGAAAAAAGGAATTTTTGATGCATAAGATCCTATTGAGCATCGATGGATAAACTATAAAAATCTATCTATATTAATTTTAGTAATTAGCTTTTGCTTATTCATTTTTAATGCTTTAAATAAAGAGATATCAAATACCTTTTTTTGGTTAGGAATCACTTTATATGCTTTAAGATTGGTGGTTATTCCTATGGATTTTACTCAAAACATCTCTTCAGTAGACTACATAAAGAACTACGATGAAAATAATACATGGCATAAATGGGTGATGCTAGGTGAGACGTTTGCTTTCTTCATTTTTACTGTCTCGATAGCATACACAATATTTTTGCAATTAAATTTATAACTAGGGCATGCTTTTGATTCAACAGATAACTATCTAAATAAAAACATACCCTAGAAATCTCACTATATTACCTACCCTTTTGCAACGCCTTCAATCGACTTTGACGCCCTTTCCACCACAGATAGACGCCAGTAACTGACAACATTGTCACAGCCAAACCTATCAATGCTAAAAATATTTGATACAGTAAGTGGCCAATGCCATGGCCAATATGACCCATATGTAAAGTCATCAACCAATTGTTAGTTTTGCTACCAAATGATGAGTTTTGGTAGCCAAAGTTCACCTGTTCAACGCTACCCGTTTTTGCATTGACCGTGATGGATGATGCACCGCCTTTTTTTACCAATGTCCTTATCTGTCTTAAAGCGCAGCTGCCATTGACCCTCGTCCTCAATCCAGCGTATGCCTAAAAACTCTCGCACTAGCATACCCTTGCTTTGGGCAGCGATGTTTGCCTGCTCACTTAAATAAGCAATGCTATTGGCTTTGTTGACCACATCAACAGCCTCGACATCGATAGTCTCATTGTTTACAGCTTCAACTCTAGTCGCTGTTTCTGCACCAGAAGCCTGTTCTGCTTTTTCTGATGGCTTTCTTGAGTTCTCCTGTCTTTCCTCTCTGCCTTCAAGACCTACGACAGTATGCATCACAGGTTGATAGACCTCTCTTAGGTTAAAACCAACACTCGACCACGCGATGACAAACAGTATGAGCCACAACCACAGCCCAAAGGCATGGTGTAGATCATAGTTGAGCTTAAAGAGATTGGTTTTGCGGCGGATTTTCCACGCTGGTAACCAGCGTTTTAAAAAGGAGGCACGTTTTTTTAGGCGAGGTTTGGTTCTGTGCTTTTTTTCTTAACCGCCCTAGGAAATGTTAAGTAGAAGCCAATAAAGCAATTAATCGTCCATACGAGCGCGACAATCCCTAGTAGCAATTTTCCAATATCACCCAGTAATAAATCGCGATGTAACCAAAACACTTTCCACATGGTGTTGTGCCATGCCCACTCATCTCTATCACGAGTACCAATGATATCGCCAGTATAAGGATGGACATAAACTTGTTGAAACGGTGCTTTTGGTTGGTTTTGGGCGATTTTTCCTCGTGCTCTATCTACCGAAAATACAGCTGACCTCTCTGCTGCTATCGAGGTTGGCATGCTAGAAAAAGTATATTGAGGATACGCATTAATAACTTTGTCATGAAGCTCTGCAATAGGCAGATGTGATGCGTTCTGCTTCTCAACCTGAGCCAGTTTATGGTTGAAGATATCATCTAGCTCGTCATGAAATGCCAATAATGTGCCAGTAATACCAGTGATAATTAAAAAAAGCTGCCATGGCAAGCCCAGTATAACGGTGAATCCAAAGACAGCTATAGCGAAAATTAAATGACATAAATAAATCTGCTGTTATATTGTGATAGTAAGTTATTGAATTATTAAAAATATTTACGGGGGCATGGGCTTATTTTAAAAATGAAAACCTGCCCTAACAACGCAAAAGGTCTAAGCAAATAGCTCAGACCTTTTTCTAACTTAACAAACCCTGTGTCTACCTCCTAAAAATCAACGCTAACGTCGAACACATAAGTACGACCAGGTTCATTGAACGTACGTGCACCTGCGTTCGTAGCGGTACCCTCACGATAAACACCCTCATCAAACAAGTTTTTGATACCAGCTCCAACAGTAATCGCTTTTGTCAAATCATAGCGAGTGCTCACGTTGGCAATGGCATACGGTTCGCGATCAAGCAACGGGTCACCACTATCTTCTCCAGTCGTAACTGAAATCGTAGGGGCTCAATCGTGCCGTAGTAGCTCACATCAAAGTCGGCATTCCAGCGAGGCGTAATATCCCAATCCACACCCGTGTTCACAGTGAACTTAGGAATGAGTGATAATGGCTCGCCATTGTCTTTTCGCTCTGAGCGGATGTTACTGGTGATATTGGTAGACCACGAAACATTGTCAGTAACTGGTACTTGTACAAAACCTTCTAAACCTTCGACAATTGCTTCACCTTGATTGTCCCATTGAAAGATAGAACGATTTGTCGCTGGATCTACCGCCACACGATCCGTACCAGCACCAATGCGGTTATCATAGGCATTGTGATAATAAGTCAAGCCTGCATTCAGTCCAGTACCATCATCATAAGTAAAGGTGATCTCTTTATTCCAAGATGTCTCATTTTCTAGGTCAGGGTTCCCTAATACATGGCAACCTCTTTCATCAGCAGGTACCCAAGATGGACAACCATTGCCACCAGTATAGTAAATATAGTTTGGATCAAGCTGATATAATGAAGGGGCTTTAAACGCACGACTGACGCCGCCTTTCACTGACCAATCAGGACTAAAGTGCCAAGTAGTATTGATACTAGGCGACCAATTACTACCAGCCTCGCTATGATAGTCGAAGCGTAGACCTGGAGTCACATACCAGTCAGGTGTGATCTCGTAGTTATCTTCTAGATATGCACCTATGAGGTAAGCATCTGAAGTTGGATCACGCTGTTCAGGATCGGTCTCTACATCACCAAAATCAAAACCATCTGCAAATGCCAAATCAGATACCACGGGGTTATCTAGCTTTTCGCCGCGAAACTCTGCACCAGCAGTCAAGGTATGACGATCAAAGTAAATATCCCATTCTGATTTGGCATTTAGCGTATCGTAAGTCGCCTCTGTCCACTCAAAATCTTCGCCATCGTCAGGTATGACAATCTGTCCTTCGCCACCACCCGCACTACCTTCACCCAAACGCTCATTAACTGTCCGAGTATACTCAATGAAACTGTTACTACTAGCGTCATCATACTCACCGCGATGCGTGATCGCCGCGCCATAGCGTTGCATTTTGCTCGTTGTTTCACCTTCTAACTCATCTAACAAATTTTGGTTCACGGTTTGGAACAATGAATCACCCGCCCAGCGGTTTTCTTGACGGCTATAATTCACTTCAAAACCGACCGTATTCATCGCATCCATCGCGTATTCAAACAATTGGCGCACATCGATATTTTCGACACCTTCAGTACCTGCCGCTACCGAGGCAGCCGGACCACTGCGCCCGTCAACAATCTGTGCATCTTTGGCATTGATATAAGGATCATCGCCTTCACTATCGTGATAACCAAGAGTGGTACGCGAGGACAGTTTATCCGTCAATGCACCTGCCATATTGATATTGGTACGCCAGCTACTGCCTTCTAGATCGCTCTCTGGTGCCTCATAGTGACCACTGATAGAAAACTCTGGCTCAGTCGGACTCTTAGTAATGATATTTACCACACCGCCCATACTACCAGAGCCATAACGGGCTGCTGCTGGACCACGCAATACTTCGATGCTTTCGATAGCGCCTGGTGGTACCCACTGCGAGTCACCACGCGTGTCTTGCTCACTCCCACGACTAGGTCGTGAGGAATTGCGAGAAGTGACAGGACGACCGTCGATTAAGATAAGTGTATTGTTTGGCCCCATACCACGCAAATCAATTTGACGTTGGTTACCACGCTGACCTGACGTTGATGAACCCGACAAATTCACACCTGGCATCTTACGTACAATCTCTGAAATATCATTAGAAACTGATGCTTTTTCGATGGCCTCTTCACTAATAATAGACAGCCCTGCTGCTTGTTCTAGCTCGTCCCTTGCTGCCCGCACCACAATTGTATCCAATGTAGCTGTAGGCACAGCTTCTTGGTCGGTCGCCCCTTGCACAGCTACCTCATCACCCTCGGCAGCAAAAGCGGTACTACTAAGAATAGAAGTCACAGCGATACTTAGTAAAAGCTTACCAGTCACGACGCGTTGAAGTTTTTTTGGAGAAGTGATGACTGAGAAATCAGAGCAACCTGATTGGTTTGACATAAGTAATATTCCTTGAAGCGCACAATTTCGTTAATACCTGTTTATCTCATCGTCAGTGAATGGTTTTAGCCACTTTTTATGCAATGCTTCGGATGCATTCTCGGTGCAAGTACACATAAATAAACGTCTAAAATTGACATACGATGGTCGGATAGACGTGTCCGTAAATATATGTGTTATAAAAACATGACTAAAATATCGCCAAGAGGCTTAGCTATTGAGAGTAAACGAATAAGGGTATGTACTGAGTAGGGTTAAAAGTTTGATGACGCTGTAACTGTCATTAGTCAACGAATTAAATATTTAGCGTAAAAAAGTCTCTATAAATAGAATAGAGCAAAGAGCCATTAACTGTTCTGTAATGAACGAAACACACTTTAGCAAGATACATATAAGAATGCAAACATTAATGATAATTATTATCATTAATGTTTGCAT
>NZ_BAWH01000008.1 GCF_000586435.1 Psychrobacter sp. JCM 18901 | reverse complement strand
ATATTTTTCTATAGTTACTATTCTACAATATCTAGCTTTTTAGACATATCTAGGTGTTAATCTATTCAAGATATATTTAATAAGCATTACTTTTAAGAAAGATTTTCGCTTAATACTCTATAATTGATATTATAAAGTGAAAGATTTTTTTCAGCTAAATAGTTAATTATATTATCATTTTCCTTAACTAATAAAACCAATTCCCATAACGAAAAAATGACTCTCTTACAGGACAGTAACCTAAACACATAAGAAAAATTATATTCAAAATGTAATACTGCTATAAAGGGTACAATAGGATTAGACATGACCACAAATACTTTAAGAAAAAATCAAATCAGATTCTTTTAAATGATTATCAATTTTCCCGTAGAAATAAAAGATCATTCTAATAGCTAGTTCTAGTCGGCGTTTCAATAAGTAATCAATTTTTTCCATATGGAAAACATTTTATTTGCAAATCTCTCTCTAATTAAAGTGCAGTTGGAAAACGTTCCAATTACCCATATTGATAAAGCCATATTCCATTTTAAATTTTTTTAATAAGTTCCTGTAATTCCTTAGTTGCTTTTAAGTTATATTTGGCTCAAACATAGGCTAATATTTTGCCTATAACACTTATATAAGTATAAATATTCCATAATTTATACTCCTTACAATAATGTAAGTTAAAAAGCAGTCACCTCCTAAATGTTTAAAATATTTCTTCTTAGAAATATTCTAATATTTAAATAAGCGTATAATGTTACCAATGCTCTTAGATACAATACTGGCTATATCTTTAACTCCCCCAAACCCCAATATTCATCAATCGTATTTTACTTCCTATATCAAAATGACAAAATTTGTACGTTGATGGATGTTAGTCAATAATTTGAAGTTTATAGGCATTACGTTATTAGTTATGCTCAGTATAACTGTTATGTTTTTTTTCTCTAAACTAGAACTGTGACGATTAAAGAAATTGTTGTCTTCATAATTTCGAATATATCATCATATTTTATTTGTCATATCTTTGTAAATTTTTAGAAAGCCGTCATAATCACGTATTATTTTTATGATCAAAAGTGTACTTCCTACTACTATCGTTATTATCTACAGGATTGTAGATGTAAGAGTTAATTCCCTGCCTCATCAGCGCATTATTAACTACACGAAAATGATTAGTTTTCTGAATGCCTAGCTTTTTAATAGAAGTGTTTTCACCATGAAGCACTCTATTATAACAAATACGATTAACGTGCTTGAACTTACCAATTTCGCTCAATTTCAAGTACATATCATAGTCTACTGCATTCTCGATGTCTTCATCAAAACCAGATGTAAGATTCCAAGCTCTTATAGTGAACATCCTAAAGTGATGGACTATCATAGCTGTGGAAAATTTTTCTCGTGAAAATACTGGCCAATTATACCCATTAGAGATTAAATTGCCGTGACTATCTACATTTCTGTTTGTTGTATAAACACAAGCTAGATCTCTATCTTTGAAAAATTCATTCAGGCAGAGCTCAACTGCGTCTACCTCTAAATAATCGTCTGAATCTAATTGACCTATATAGTATCCGCGACACATCTTAACAGCTGTATTTGATGCTTTTGCAATACCGCCATTTTCTTGAGTTACAAATCTAACCCTAGGATGATTACTATATCTAGCTTTCAAAATATCAAGGGTGCTATCAGTCGAACCATCATTGCAAACACATACTTCTAAGTCTGGAATAGTTTGATTTAACGCGCTTTCAATACATCTAACTATACTATCTTGGCAGTTATAAGCAGGGATATAAATTGAAACCAACGGTACTCTTTTGATTGTAGCAGTCTCAATGGGTTCTAGCTTACGATAAAAATAAGGAACTTTTTGTTCAATTATTTTGCGAGTAATAGCTTGACCTTCTGAACGATCAGTCTCATTTTCTTTACCGGGAGGCTCTTGATGATACGCTAATGCACTTTCCAAAGATCTGAAAAAGCAACCCATCTTATAAAGACGATAACCAAACTCATTGTCTTCTCCGCCCCAATGTGTAAACTCCTCATCAAAATAACCAGCTGCATCTAACCACTTACGAGCAAAAGCTACATTACCTCCGCTAAAGTATCTAAACGGGCTATTACATAAACGAAGATTGTCGGTTTTTTCAAAATGAGCTAAACGCCAGTCTTTTGAGATACCACCTTCAGAAGATGTGCTAATACTATCTGACTTCACTGGAGGTAGTTTTTCAAAAATATAAGCATCTTGATATACTGATTTAGTTTTTAATTGCCTTGTATCAATATATTTACGTGGGCCTATGTAAGCAGTATCTGAGTCCTTTAAAAGCGCTTGGACATATGATTCAACCCATAATGGATTTGCCGCCATATCACAATCTAATATAGCCAAGAATTCGTATTTCGCGGCTCTTATTCCTAGGTTCCTAACTGCGCAAAGTTGATACCCATAATCCTTTTGACGCACAAATTTGATATCTAACTGGTCTTCAAACTTCTTCGTAATTTTTGTTATTTCTTCTGAGCTACCGTCATCTGCGACCACTACTTCAAAAGGGTACTGCGTTTTTTTGATTCAATAAAGAAATTAAAGTGATATTTAAAATCTCTGAACGATTAAAAGTTGGAATAATGATACTTAAGCCAACCTCATCCATATTTTTAACAAAACCCTTGGAGATACTCTTATAATTCAAAGACCATTCATAGTCATTAGTTGATTCTGGTAAAGAGTACAACTGAAGATCGCTTGGCCATTCAGAGGGAACCATATTGATATTCTTTACAAAAGCAGCCTCTGATTCGAATTTTTTATTTTTATTTATTTTATCTAGCCATCCTTTTCTTTTACTTGTATCACTGGACCTTGAAATATTATCTAAGAGTACTTTAGTAATATTATCAAATTCATTATCAGAACCTAATTTTTTTCTAGAGATTGTTTCTAGAGAGGATTGGTTATATTTTTTTTGTAATTTTCTTCTTACAGCTTTCAATATTCACAGCTAAAAGTTCTTTCCCATATTTTTTTTCCAATTCTATATATAGGCTAATGCTTCCTCATAGTCACCCTCTCTAAATTTTTTTATTAGCACTGATAAAGCTCATAGTATATTCCGATGTTTATATAATCAATAATAAATATATAGGTTATTTTTTCTTTAGTTCTTTTCGAAATTCAATTAGTTTCTTACCAATACTTAAAGGTAAAGTCAAAGTGGCTTTAGGAGATTTTGAACTTTCTAGCAGCATAACTCCTAATTGATAAGATAAGTGCTCCCTAACTTTGTCAGCTTCCATCTTATCTCTATATTCTTCTAAGTCTGGAAGGGCTGCCTGATTATTTTCAGGTTTTCGGAAATCTCTATATTCCTTGGCTAAAGCTAAAGGCAAAGCTGCTATCTCTTTAGGTTTTTTTGCTTTAACCATTTTTGAACCTAATCGGTATGGCAGGTCATTTTTAACTCTATCAGCTGCACCATAATAAACTTGAGCTTTTGAAGAAAGCTGATTAGATACTTTATTATGTAATGTAGTAGTAGCAAGATCTGCAGAGCTTAATGATTGACCTTTTGAGAAATACTTTTCCAACTCTTCTTGTGTATAATGAAGTTGCTTAAGCAACACCTCATTTTCTTGTTTCAGTTTTTCTGATAAACCACTTTCTTTATTGATTGATTTTAATTGCTTAGTTTCTTTATACATTTGATCTAGCGTAGATTTATATTGGTCAACAATAACTTGACTATCTATTACTTTCTTCTCTGCCTCATGATTAGCAGAATTCAGTTCCTCTATTTTTTTTGATAGTAGCTTATTGTGTTCTGATATATATTCAATACTTTCACTTTCTATAAATTTCCTTTCTAGTTCTTCTTGAGCTCGATGAAGCTGTTTTAATGCCTCATTACTTTCATTTATTGATTCTTTATATTTAAATTTCAAACTTTGAACTTCTTGACTATATTGCTGTTTAACGCCTTCTAATTCTTGGATCAGCTTTTGATTTTCTACTAGATATTGCTTATCATCGTTTTCTTCAAGATGATTCAAAGCAGCAATCAAACTATGCAGTTCTGTTGACCTTTTTTATATATAGGCTCGCTACTTTTCATTGCTGCTTTATTCAATAGTGTATTAAACAACTTAATTATTTCTGGATATTTTTTTAAGATTTCATTATGGATATGCTCTGCAACAATATTATCTTGCTTTGAAGGAACATTATTATTAGATATCTGGCCGGTATCATTATTAGAAGTTTGCCATGTACTTTTTAATCTTAGATTATTAGAAATTGCTTTCATTTGCTCACCTAGATTAGCATTATTATCCAGTGCACAGACCCCTTCGATCAGTATTGCCTTATCACTATGGTTTTCGAGTATAGATAGTAGTTTTGTATGGTAATCAATCCATTCACTTATTACACTGTCGATAATATCTGTAGTAAGGTTAGCGTTATCTAACTTAAATAATAACTGGTTCGGATGGTCAAATACTAATATAAATCTAACGTTAGGTTCAAGCTGTTGCCAATAATCTAATGCTGGAAGATTTTTTTCGTGAGCCCAACCCCAGTTTTCAGCATCTAAATTAGATAACAAAAAATCGACCATAATGCTATCGGCTAATTTAATATTCGCTACTGATAGATCTGTACGAGACAATATCTTATAAATAGTATCTGTTACTTGCTGAGGGCTTAGCTTATGAGTATAACTTTTTTTCAGGTTTGCTTAATCCTCTTTCATACATTTTTTTGCATTAGTTTTTTTTGAATGGGAAGAGTAATGCCCAGCTTGAATAAGAATACTCATAAGATCCTCTTGATAAGCAGTTAAATTAAGAAATTAGATACAGTATATAAAACTATTCATAACCATTCGGATTCATACTTTGCCAATGCCATGTGTCTTTACACATGTCAGTAATAGATAGCTTTGCTTGCCATTCTAATAGCGATTTCGCTTTATCAGCACTGGCATAGCAACTAGAAATATCACCACTACGGCGGGAAGTAAACTGATAGGGAATAGTCTTTCCAGATACATCAGAAAATGCAGATATTAATTCCAATACAGAAGTGCCTTTGCCAGTTCCTAAGTTGATGGGCAAAAAGCCTACTAAGTTTTTTTGTATCGTGCGACTTTCGTTTAGATTAATCTGTTTATCTAGGTAGTTTAGTGCAGCCACATGACCTTGAGCCAAATCAGTGACATGAATGAAGTCACGAACGCCTGTTCCATCTACTGTAGGATAATCATTACCAAAAATATTAAGTTTGTCGAGTTTGCCGATAGCCACCTGCGAGATATAAGGCATTAAATTATTTGGTATGTCCTTAGGGTCTTCACCAATTTTCCCTGAAGTATGAGCGCCTACTGGATTAAAATATCTCAAAGCAATCATGTTCCAACCAGTATCCGATATAGCTAGGTCTTCTAAGATATGCTCGACCATAAGTTTGCTTTGTCCATAAGGGTTGGTACAGGAACGCTTCGAGCTTTCATCGATGGGTAAGGATTCAGGATCACCATAGACAGTGGCTGATGATGAAAAGACTAAATTCTTCACGTTATACTCTGTCATAACTTCTAACAAGTTTATAGTGCCACTGACATTATTATTATAATACAGTAATGGCTTTGCTACTGACTCTCCAACTGCTTTTAACCCCGCAAAATGAATAACGCCAAAGAATTCATGCGAAGCAAAAATTTTTCTAAGTAACTCAGTATCTCGAATATCACCTTCGACAAACTCAATATTTTGACCAATTAGAGTAGAGATACGATTGATCGCTTCACGGCTACTATTAGATAAGTTGTCATACACGACAATATCATAGTCTGCTTCATGTAAAGCAATACATGTATGAGAGCCGATATACCCTGCACCACCAGTAATTAGTACCTTGTTTTTCATAAGAGTTTCAGATATAAAAAAGACACCCCATTGTAGGGGTGTCTTTATCATATTTCAATATAGATTTAGTAGTTTAACTGTAGACTAATGCCTATCTTACCAACCAGTAACTTCTTTTAGCTTGTCGCCAAGTTTAGAGGGGTCACGTGTATACGCGATACCAGCATCTTCAAACGCTTTGAATTTCTCTTCAGCAGTACCTTGACCACCAGAGATGATAGCACCAGCATGGCCCATACGCTTGCCTTCTGGAGCAGTAACACCAGCGATATAACCAACAACTGGCTTAGTTACATGGTCTTTGATATAAGCAGCAGCTTCTTCTTCAGCAGTACCACCGATCTCACCGATTAGGATGATAGCTTCAGTTTGTGGATCAGCTTCAAATAGCTTCAGTGCGTCAATCTGGTTCATACCAGGGATAGGATCACCACCGATACCGATACAAGTTGACTGACCAAAACCAAGCTTAGTAGTTTGAGCTACAGCTTCGTAAGTCAATGTACCAGAACGTGAGATGATGCCCACTTTACCTGGCTGATGGATATGGCCTGGCATGATACCGATTTTGCACTGACCTGGAGTGATAACGCCTGGGCAGTTAGGACCAACTAGACGCACGTCGCCAGCTTCTTCAAGATAGCGTTTTGCTTTTAGCATATCGATAGTCGGTACGCCTTCAGTGATCACAACGATCAACTTAACACCAGCATCGATTGCTTCAACGATAGAGTCTAGTACAAATGGTGCTGGTACATAGATAACAGAAGCGTCAGCTTGAGTCGCTTCCATGGCTTCCGCCATAGTGTTAAATACTGGTAGGCTAGGTGCGTTTGACCGCCTTTACCTGGCGTCACACCACCAACTACTTTTGTACCATATTCGATGGCTTGTTCAGAATGGAACGTACCATTTTTACCAGTAAAACCTTGTACCAATACTTTGGTATCTTTATCGATTAATACACTCATTATATTTTCCTTGTATTCGGTTGTCTTGTAACAGTGGCCTTTATAGCTATTGTTATCGGATTTTGATAACCAATCTTTGCTATAAAACCACCACTACGATTTGACTACTATGCTTAAGCGTTTATCTCTAAACACTTATGTTTAAAGACTTACGCTTTAACAGCATCGACAATTTTTTTGAGCCGCGTCAGATAAACCTTGAGCTGAAATCAATTTCAGACCAGACTCTTCTAGGATTTGTGCACCTAGCTCAGCGTTGTTACCTTCTAAACGAACAACAACTGGTACTTGTACGTCAACTTCTTTGATAGCAGCGATGATAGCTTCTGCAATCATGTCACAACGTACGATACCGCCGAAGATGTTGATTAGAACGCCTTCAACACTGCTGTCTTCTAGGATAATTTTGAACGCTTCAACAACGCGATCTTTAGTTGCGCCACCGCCAACGTCCAAGAAGTTAGCAGGCTTGCCGCCATACAATTTGATGATGTCCATGGTCGCCATTGCAAGACCAGCACCGTTAACCATACAACCGATGTTGCCTTCTAGAGCAACATAGTTTAGGTCAAATTCAGCAGCTTTAAGCTCACGCTCATTTTCTTGAGTCTTGTCTTGTAGTGCTGCGATTTTTGGCAGACGATATAGTGCGTTTGAATCGATACCGATTTTGCCATCAACACAAACGATTTCGCCATTTTCACGAACAGCTAATGGGTTGATTTCCATTAAAGCAAAGTCGTTTTCAACGAATGCTTTATAAGCGCCAGTCATCAATTTAACGAACTGGTTGATTTGCTTGCCTTCTAGACCAAGTTTGAACGCAACGTCGCGCGCTTGGAAAGGCATCAAGCCAACTAAAGGATCAACATTTACTTTGAAGATTTTTTTCTGGAGTGCTGTGTGCTACTTCTTCGATATCTACACCACCTTCGGTAGATGCCATGAAAGTTACACGACGAGTTGCACGATCAACGACTGCGCCAAGATATAGCTCAGTTTGTACTGGATACATATCTTCTGCAACTAATACGAAGTTTACTGGCTGGCCATCAGCATCAGTCTGGAACGTTACTAGGTTAGTACCGATCAGCTCTTCAGCAACTTGCTTAGCTTCTTCACGAGTTTTAACTAGCTTTACACCACCAGCTTTACCGCGACCACCAGCATGTACTTGCGCTTTAATTACCGCAATGTCAGTTGGGGTTTTATCAAAAGCTGCAGCAGCTTCTTCGCCGTTATGAGCGATAATGCCTTCTTGAATTGGCAAACCGTAGCTTTTTAATAGCTCTTTTGCTTGATACTCATGTAAATTCATTGATTGTATCCTTTATTTTTTTACAATTAATAAAAAGTGAAATCAAGTGCGTACATACACATATTAATCATACGTCTGACGCACTCATGATTGTGGTATCACCAAGATAGCGATACCCCAATCAGGTTGTAAATCGATAATAACTAAACGAGCAACTACTTATTTCTTACGCTTTTTGCGCTGGATAGCGTGAATAGCACGACCATCTGCAGATAGAGCAGCTTCATGTACTGCTTCTGAAATAGTTGGATGAGCAAACGTCATCAACTGCAAGTCTTCAATGCTAGAAACAAATTCCATCGCGATCATACCTTGATGGACGATATCACCAGCACCAGCAGCGATAGCATGCATACCTAATAGACGATCTGTTTTCGCATCAGCAACTACTTTCACAGAACCTTGCGCTTCGCTTTGCGCTAATGCACGACCGTTAGCAGCTAAGTTGAAAGAACCTGTTTTAACTTCATAGCCAGCTTCTTCAGCTTCTTGCTCAGTCAAACCTACCCATGCGATTTCTGGATGAGTATAAATGACATTGATGATAGTGTCATAGTTAACTTGAGGTTTTTCGCCATGAATACGCTCAACAGCCATCATGCCTTCTTCCATAGCTTTATGCGCAAGCATAGGACCACGGACCAAATCACCGATAGCATAAACGCCATCAAGATTGGTTTTGCACTGGTCATTAACATCGATAAGGCCACGTTCAGTCAACGTGATACCGCTGTCTTCGCCAAGCAGTTTTTCAGAATAAGCGCGACGACCAACACAAACGATTAGCTTATCAAAGCTCTCCTCGCTCGATTCGCCTTTGCTTTCACTAGTGACGACAACTTGGTCACCTTGTACTTCAGCATTGGTTACTTTGGTATCGACACGGATATCAAGACCTTGCTTCTTCAGCATTTTGCCAGCTTCTTTTGAGATGTCTTTGTCAGCAGCAGCTAAGAAGCTAGGAAGTGCTTCATATACGACTACTTCTGCACCTAGACGACGCCATACTGAACCAAGCTCAAGACCGATAACACCAGCACCAATAACGCCTAGACGCTTAGGTACTTCAGTGAAATCAAGTGCGCCAGTTGAGTCAACAATACGGTCGCCGTCAGTTTTGGCAACAGGAATCTCGATAGGCACAGAACCTGCCGCAAGAATAACATTCTTAGCAATGATCGTCGCTTCGCTTTCGTCTTCTAGAGCAGTAAATTTGACTTTTTTGTCAGTGCCCGTACCATCAACTAAAGTACCCCAGCCTTGTAGCCAGTCAACACCATTGCCTTTTAGCAACGCTGCAACACCGCCAGTCAACTGCTTAACAATGCCTTCTTTACGCTCTATCATTTTTTTCGATATTGATAGCAACGTCACCAGTACTGATACCGTGCTCGTCAAGGTCATGCTTAGTAGCTTCGTAACGATGTGAGCTGTCAAGTAGGGCTTTTGATGGGATACAACCAACGTTTAAGCAAGTACCGCCAAGTGCTGGCTCGCCTTTATAAACACGCTTTTCGATACAAGCAACACTCATACCGAGCTGGCCTGCACGAATAGCTGCTTCGTAACCACCAGGACCGCCGCCGATGACGACTAAATCATAATTGTCTTTCATAGTACGTTCCTATTTTTAATTGTATGTGTCATTTAAACTGGTTGTTATCTCGCTGATAGATCAGCGTTATCTACACTGAACAGTTAATACACTATATCAATGAGATAGACTCACTCATCGATAATCGATAGCGAGTCACCATTATTAAATTTATTTAAATACAGTTATCAGCGCATCAAGTGATCACTGATTTATAAAAATCATTATCTATACCAAAGTTAAAAAGCTTGTATCAGCGGTTGCCAATACAAGCTTAAAAGCTTACAGGTCTAGTAGTAGCATTGCAGGGTCTTCGACCAACTCTTTGATAGTTACCAAGAACTGTACGGCTTCTTTACCATCGATCATACGATGGTCATAAGATAATGCTAAGTACATCATTGGTAAGATTTCAACTTTGCCATCGACAGCCATTGGGCGGTCATTGATAGCGTGCATACCTAGGATAGCAGTTTGTGGTGGGTTCAAGATAGGTGTTGACATCAATGAACCAAATACACCACCGTTAGAGATAGTGAAAGTACCGCCAGTCATATCTTCTAGGCCAAGTTTACCTTGCTGTGCTTTACCGCCAAACTCACGGATTGTGCTTTCAACGTCAGCCATGCTCATGCGATCAGTATCACGTAATACTGGAACAACCAAGCCGCGATCTGAAGATACTGCTACACCGATATCATAAAAACCATGATAAACAATGTCATCGCCATCTAGTGAAGCGTTTACTGCTGGGAAGCGTTTTAGCGCTTCTGTCGCTGCTTTTACGAATAACGACATAAAGCCTAAACGTACGCCATGACGCTTTTCAAACTTCTCTTTGTACTTAGCGCGCATGTCCATCAATGGCTTCATGTTCACTTCGTTAAACGTCGTCAACATCGCAGTATCTTGTGATGCTGATAGTAGACGCTCAGCAACACGCTTACGAAGACGAGTCATTGGAACACGTTTTTCAGTACGCTCACCCATTGACTCAGCAACAGGACGGCCGCTATCAGACTTGATGCTGCTGTCTGATTTCAATGTCGGGTTAGCCATATCAGTTTTGGTTACACGACCACCGCGGCCACTACCTTCAACTTCTTTAGGATCTACGCCTGACTCTTTTGCTGCTTTACGAACTGCTGGGCTTTGATCTTTATGATCAGCTTCGCCTTTCTTATCTGTTGCTTGAACAGGCTCGCCACCATCAGCAGCTTGTTTTGCTTGAACTGGCGCAGCTGGTTGGTCTGGATCTACTGCTGGCGCTTCTTCTGCGCTAGCACCAGCACTTGCACCGGCTTCAAACTGAGCGATAAGCTCATCAGACAATACAGTATCGTCAACTTGCTTTACGATTTTGGTCAATACACCATCATCAGGTGCTACAACTTCTAATACAACTTTATCAGTTTCAATTTCAGCCAATAGGTCATCACGATTAACTTGTTGACCTTCAGTGACGTGCCACTCAACGATTGTGCCATCGGCAACCGATTCTGGAAAAACGGGGGCTTTGATGTCAGCCATCGATATACTCCTTAGATTTGGATATTCATACTTATTATTAAGTCGTGATAGGCAGTCAGTAATTTTCTAATAACTTTGCTTATATTTTATTAAAAAGCACTGACTGTCATCGCCTGATTCATCTATCTTCTATAATCTTTTGATTAGACAAGGTGTTACTGAGCTAATTCATCAACACTTATGCCAAGGCCACCAGCAATGAGTGCTTGCTGTTGTTGAGCGTGCAGTTTCGGTGATCCTGTTGCAGGGGCTGCACTAGGAGGACGCGCTACTGGCTCCATGACTTTTGCTTTGGTTGGATGCGGTACGACAATACGGAACATATGCGGTGCTAAATAGTACCAAGCGCCTTGGTTCAATGGCTCTTCTTGCGTCCATACGATTTCAGCTAGGTTGCTGTACTTTTCGATTTCAGCGATTAAGCGAGTCTCTGGTAATGGATACAATTGCTCAATACGAACGATAGCCACATGATCAAGACCTAATGCGCGGCGTTGCTCTAACAAATCATAATAAACCTTACCACCACACAGAACCATACGAGTCACTTTATCTGCGTTGTGATCGTCCATCTCTGGCAATACCGTCTCAAACTTACCGTTAGCAAGCTCTTCTAGGTTAGAAGTCGCTAGCTTATGACGTAATAAGCTCTTTGGTGACATAACGATCAATGGCTTACGAATAGGACGTACAGCCTGACGACGTAATGCATGATAAATTTGCGCAGGAGTCGTTGGCGTAATGACCTGCATATTGTCTTCAGCACATAGCTGTAAGAAACGCTCTAGACGTGCAGATGAATGCTCAGGGCCTTGACCTTCAAAGCCATGTGGTAACAACATAGTCAAACCACAAACACGCTGCCATTTAGTCTCGCCGCTTGAGATGAATTGGTCAATCACAACCTGAGCACCGTTAACGAAATCACCAAACTGTGCTTCCCAAACGATCAATGCGTTCGGTACAGTGGTCGCGTAACCATATTCAAAGGCTAGTACCGCTTCTTCTGACAACAATGAGTTATAAGTAGCAAAGCGCGCTTGATTTTCGCTCAAATGTGACAATGGTACATACATGCTACCATCATTGACATTATATATTTCACTGTGACGATGTGAGAAAGTACCACGGCCTACATCTTCACCAGTAATACGTACTAGTACGCCATCGTTATCAACCAATGATGCATAAGCCAATGTCTCAGCTGCACCCCAGTTAAGAGGCTCTTCGCCAGTTTGCATCGCTAGACGCTGCTCAACGACTTTTTGAACCTGACGTTGTAACTTGTAGCCTTCTGGCATTTCGGCCATACGGCGTCCATAACCTTTGAGCTTTTCGATATCAACACTGGTATCCCAGTCATCAACCAAGTCATGACCTAGATAAGGTTTCCAATCTACGAACAGCTGCTCGTTAGGCTCTTGAACCAATGAGCTAACAACATAATCACCACGGTCTAACGACTCACGATAGTCATCTTCGTACTGTTTCTCTTCTTCGGCATTCAAGATACCTTCTGCGATAAGCTTCTGCGCATAAAGAGTACGAGTAGTCGGAAGCTTCTTAATAACAGCATACATCAATGGCTGAGTTGCAGATGGCTCATCTGCTTCATTATGGCCATTACGGCGATAGCAGAACAAATCGATGATGATGTCTTTGTCAAACTTATGACGATAATCTAATGCTAACTGAGCAGCAAATACGACTGCTTCAGGATCATCACCGTTTACATGTAGGATAGGAGCATGAACCATCTTGCAACGTCAGTACAATATTCAGTTGAACGAACATCTTCTTGACGACTAGTAGTAAAGCCAACTTGGTTATTAATCACGATATGCACAGTACCGCCAGTGGTATAAGCACGGGTCTGTGACATTTGGAAAGTTTCTTGAACCACACCTTGACCAGCGAAAGCAGCATCACCATGAATCACGATAGGTAATACTGAATTACCACCAGTATTATCTAGTAGTGGCTGATCGTTACGACGTACTTGACGGGCACGTACTGAGCCTTGTAGTACTGGCGCGACAATTTCAAGATGCGATGGGTTAAATGCTAAAGCCAAATGCGCTTCACCGCCCGGTGTCATCACATTAGATGAAAAACCATTGTGGTATTTAACGTCACCTGAGCCTTTTTCTGGCTGTACTTTACCATCAAACTCATCAAACAAATCTGCAGGATTTTTACCTAAGATGTTGACTAGTAGGTTTAGACGGCCACGGTGAGCCATACCAATGACCATTTCTTTTGTGCCATAACCACCAGCACGTTGAATGATTTCATTGATAGCAGGAATGAAGCTCTCGCCCCCTTCCAAACCAAAACGCTTAACACCCGTGTATTTACGAGCAAGGTATTTTTCTAGACCTTCAGCAGCCGTTAAGCGCTCAAGAATAGATAAACGTTTTTCTTTATCGAATTTGATATAGCCTAGATTGGTCTCTAGGTATTCTTCCATCCAGCGTTTTTCGGTACTGGTGGTAACATGCATGTACTCGACACCGATATGGCCACAGTAAACACGTTCCATGATTTCAATGATTTCGCGCAATGTCGCTTCATCTTTACCAATAACTAAATCATTGGTTGGGAATACGGTATCGAGATCAGCTTCTGACAAATTATGATAAGCAAGCGTCAAATCTTCTACTGCTGCACGTGGGTGCAAATCTAAAGGATCAAGCTTGGCACGGCGATGACCGCGACGACGATATGCTGAGATTAGTTGCTGTACGCCCATCTGCTTAGGATCACAGTTGGCAGAGCTGCTAGAGCCGGTATCAGTACTGCTACTCTTATTTGCCGTTTGATTACGAGCAAGTAGTAAGAACTGATCTTTGATAGCATTGTGCTGAGCATCGTTCTGCGACTTATACTGTTCAAAGTACGTTTGCCAGTCGGTATCAACACTATCAGGGTCTGTTAGGTATTGCTCGTAGAGAGCTTCTATATAGTTGGCGTTATCGGCAGCCAGTTCGGTATGTACTTGGCCAGATTTTTCTTTGGTTATACTATTCATAATAATCGTCTATTTGATAGATAAATGAATGGAATCGTGCTTATTATTGTGTCAGTCGTTGTATGCTCAGGTAGTTAGACAATGTGTCATATCCTGTTAAATACTATTCGATAAAACACTTTTATCCCTAAGTATTGCCATCACCATAGAATATTGCTGTCATTGTCTACAAGAGCAAGTGATGCTAAATAGTGGTAACAAGTCTTATTGCAATACCCGTCTAAAAATAAAACTATTTGTGAACGCTCAGTTTTCTTATCTAGCTCGTTTCACAACATTAATTTATATATACTTCTTTGAGTCATAACCAATCCATTAATGATAAGCTATTAATAGATAATTATATTTTCAGCTAACCTATAAACTGGTTATTGATGCTGAGTTACCCTAAATTTGCTGATGAATCCTGCCTTTTCAGACAGACATACATTGCTGTATAGATTATCATGCCCATTTTTTGCGACATAGTTTGTTTGTTCAATACTAGGTATTTATGTAATGAATATCTATCATCAATTATAAACGCATAATCATTGTGCGCATAGTATTTTAGCCTGATAATGTCATAATCTGCTCAAACGATACATATTAAGCGCTAAAAAAGACGCTTTGATCATCTCATTAAATACCAAATACAATTATACCAAAATTCGACTGTGTCTATATTCGATTATATAGGGTGATTGTCTATATATTATTTCTTCTTACATACGACCAACGTATTGACCATACAGTTTTACTCATAAATCATTTAATACCTATTTTTCAATAGGCTAAATTCATCATATCTTTTAAATGACAGGTCAGCTATAAAAGTAGTAAATCTATATATCAGCTTTTTAACTAACAAAAACACCACCTAATGAATAGGTGGTGTTTTTCGTATAGTAACTATAAATATCAATTACCTATGCTTAACCAGCTTGGTCAATCAACATATTACGTAAATGACCGATTGCTTTGGTTGGATTCAAGCCTTTTGGACAAACTGATACACAGTTCATGATACCGCGGCAACGGAACAAGCTAAACGGATCGTCTAAGCGAGCTAAACGTGCTTGAGTATCACCGTCACGACTATCAGCAACGAAGCGATAAGCATGCAGTAATGCTGATGGACCTAGGAACTTATCAGGATTCCACCAGAAAGATGGGCAACTGGTTGAACAACAAGCACATAGAATACATTCGTATAGGCCGTTCAGCTTTTCACGCTGTTCAGGCGACTGTAGACGCTCAGTTGGCGGTGCTGGCTGATCATTGATCAAGTACGGGTGTACTTTTTCATACTGCTCATAGAACTGGTTCATATCGACAACCAAATCACGAACCACTGGCAAACCAGGTAGCGGACGAACCGTTACTTTTTCTGGTAGCGTGTTCATGTTGATTAGACATGCCAAACCGTTCTTACCATTGATGTTCATGCCGTCAGAGCCACAAATACCTTCACGGCAAGAGCGACGGAAAGTAAGCGTTTCATCTTCTTTCTTTAGGCGTAATAGTACGTCAAGCAACATACGATCTGAATCAAGTAGCTCAATCGTATAAGTTTGCATGCGTGGCGCTGCGTCCAGATCAGGATCGTAGCGATAGATTTCGATGGTGCGAGTACCTCGGCTCATAATGCTAAACTCCACACGTAGGTGATGGCGGGCATACAAAGATTGCAACATATTTGCGCTAGCTATTAATCAGTACTGATAACCAGTATCGGGTACCAATTAATAGCGTAGTAGCGCTGGCATGAGCATGTAGCTGGCGGTCACCTTTTTAATAAATTAATAAGGGATAAAACGTTAACACTGCTGTTATCTATCAACTATATATAAAGCATGCAGTCTAGAATTAGTAGACGCGGACTTTTGGTTCGATATAATCAACGGTTAATGGCACTTTACGTACTGGCTTATAAATGATGCGATTGCCTTCAGAGTACCATAAAGTATGCTTCATCCAATCGTGGTCATTACGGCCGTTAGGTGCGTAATCATCATCTTCTGGACGATCATAATCAGATACACTGTGTGCGCCGCGGCTTTCATGACGCTTCGCTGCAGATATCATTGTCGCTTTTGCTACCTCATATAAGTTAGCAACTTCGAATGCCTCAATACGTGCTGTATTGAACACTTGTGATTTATCGCCAAGATGAATCTTGTCGATTTTTTTCACCTAGCGCTAAAATCTTCTCAACGCCTTCGTCCATCATCGCTTGCGTACGGAATACACTAGCGTGCTTTTGCATCGTAGCACGAATCTCATCAGCCACGTCTTGCGCGTTATAGCCTTCAGTAGACTGTTGCAGTTTGTCTAAACGCTTCACTGTAAAATCAAGTACACGTGGATCAAGCGGCTTGTAGTTGTGATCTGCATGGTGGAACTCATCAACGATATGCTTACCAGCTGCACGGCCAAATACCAATAGATCTAGTAGAGAGTTCGTACCTAGACGGTTAGCACCATGTACACTTACACAAGCACACTCACCGATTGCATAAAGACCTTTAACCACATTGCCTTTAGCATATAAACCGTCCTCATCAGTACCTGCTTCTAGATCCGGTACAATCACTTGACCATGAATAGTGGTTGGAATACCGCCCATCATGTAGTGAATGGTTGGGATTACTGGAATTGGCTCTTTAGTGATATCAACGTTGGCGAAGTTTTTACCGATCTCAAATACTGATGGTAGACGCTTCATGATGGTTTCAACACCTAAATGCGTCATATCCATTACGATATGATCAGCATTAGGACCACAACCACGGCCTTCTTTGATTTCTTGGTCCATTGAGCGCGATACTAAATCACGTGGTGCCAAGTCTTTCACGGTTGGTGCATAACGCTCCATGAACGCTTCGCCATCTTTGTTACGCAAGATAGCGCCTTCACCACGGCAACCTTCAGTCAATAGTACACCTGCACCATGAACACCAGTTGGGTGGAACTGCCAGAACTCCATGTCTTGCAATGGAATACCAGCACGTACTGCCATGCCAATACCGTCACCAGTATTGATATAAGCATTGGTAGAAGCTGCGAAGATACGACCAGCACCACCTGTCGCTAGGACAGTAATTGGTGACTGGAATACTGCAATCGTACCCGTCTCTTGCTCAAGCGCGACAACACCGTTGATGTTGCCAGCTTCGTCTTTGATCAAATCAAGGGCAATCCACTCGATAAAGAACTCAGTGCCCTGCTCTAGGTTTTTCTGATATAGCGTATGTAATAGTGCGTGACCTGTACGGTCAGCAGCGGCACAAGCACGTTGTACTGCTTTTTCGCCATAGTTAGACGTGTGACCACCGAACGGACGCTGATAAATCGTACCGTCTTCGTTACGGTCAAACGGCATGCCCATGTGCTCAAGCTCATAGACTACTTTTGGCGCCTCACGACACATATATTCGATAGCGTCTTGGTCACCCAACCAATCTGATCCTTTAACGGTATCATAGAAGTGGAAGTGCCAGTTATCATTGCTCATGTTACCCAAACTTGCACCGATACCACCCTGAGCGGCAACCGTGTGCGAACGCGTTGGGAATACTTTGGTTAGGACTGCAACCTTCATGCCCGCTTCCGCTAAATGCAATGAAGCACGCATACCTGAGCCGCCGCCACCAACGATAACTGCATCGTAGTTTAGGGTCTTGATATTACTAATGGTATTGTCTTGTCTAGTTGCCATTACGGTTTTCCTAATGCCTGTTAATGCGTAAAAGTAAATCAAAGACTTTTTGAGACATCTCTATTACAGCTATAAAGGCTTACTATTTGGCCATTTCTACGCTTATAAAATAAAGACTCTCAATAATCGTTAACCACTTAATTTGCATATCTATCGTTATACTGAACTAAGCCTACTCAACTATAATCAGATTAGCTGATCAGTAATGCCAGTCCAATGCTATGACTATTCTTGGCTATCAACGGATGACTCTAAAATACTTTGCCAACTAATGTATTAGTTGGATGCATCCGTCGTTATATATAGATATCAGAGCTTTTTATGAGATGGTTAAACGGCAGCGATACCGAAACCGTTACCCCAAAAAAATCATGATGCCCCAAAATAGAAATACTAAAATAGCGATAATCATCAATGACTGTAGTACTAAACGTAAACCTGCTGCGCTTGAGCCCAGTTTGCCTGTTGTAATATAGTCAGTAAATACTGTCCACATCCCAACCCAAGCATGACCAGCTAGTGCAAGTACTGCAACCAAGCTGAATAGACGCATCGGTAGGCTGGTCATAAATGATGACCATTCAACGAAAGTGACATCACCATGGGTCAAAAAGAAGCCCAGCAACACCACACTATAAACGGCTAAAACAACAGCACTAATACGCTGAATAATCCAATCACGTGAGCCTGAACCTGTCAGACCAGTAGCACTTTTGATTCCTGAATCATTTTTTATCATTAGAACATCACCCATACAAATGACGCGACAACTAAAATCGCTGCAATCACAAAACTGACCATAGAGCAGTGCGGCCAGATTTTAGCTCTTCGTTCATGCCCATATCAGCAAATAAATGTTTGATACCCATCACAAAATGATATGCAATGGCGGCAACAAATATCCACGCCAAAAAGCGCACAAGTACGTTGTCAAATACGGTCGCAAAACTCTCAGGCGATGCCAATGAGTTCTGTAGTATCCATAACATGACAGGAATCAGTAAAAATAAAATAATGCCAGAGATACGATGCAAGATAGAGGCGATCGCGATCGGTGAGCGATTAACGCTAATCACTTGGCTTAAAGGCAGATCAATAGGTCGGTTGCTTTTCACAGCGGGCATCCTTTTGCGGTTATACTCCTGTATCTGCTATCAACGCCTGACATAAATAGTGCCAATTGAGCATTGAGCAACACACGAGACGAATAAAGTAAGGAAGAGCTAGCTGACTTCGTTTAGTTTGCGCTAAATATGAAGAAAGGATCATGTATATAAAGGTATTGATAGACTGTTCAATGTCGCTTGTCGAATCGACAGGCCTATCAAACAACCTATCTATTATACAACAAAGAGAATAAACATGAGTAACATCGACTAACCAGTCTATTTTAGAGGTCGTATGAATAGTAAGACAACGTTACTATGTCTTCTATATCAGAGCAGACCTTATATTAGGCACTTGAAATCCTATGCCAAGCAAATAAAAAAAGATTGGTTAAGAAGAAAGTTCAAACCATAGAATGCGGTTTGGTCTATCGTAACATCAGACAATCGTAAACAAGCATGAATAGAAGACGCTCTGAACGACACTATAACATGGTCATTTATTAATTCGCGCAAAGCTAATGCCAGTTAATTCCTACAATTATAAAATGCCTGAGCAATAATTACAAATTTATCCATTCAGTAAGAATATATACATATTTAATCAATAAATGAATGGATAAGGATAATACTGGTTTTAACAGTGATTATTATGACAAACTTTAATCCGCTTACTAGGCATAGTCTGCCAGTTTTTGGTGTCATTATTTATGAGTTTTGTCTCTTAAATATATTTAGAAACCCAAAATATTGGCTCGATAATGCTGCTATAAACTTGCTCAAAAACAGAGGAATTTTAAGCAAAATAACCTGACAGACATATTTTGATACAAAAATTACAGCGAATAACTACCGCCACACCGCGCCAATTGGACACATGGTCCATAAAAGTTTTTTTCAAATCATCAAGAATTGCTGCTAATATACCCTGCGTACTAAATGAGTTGAATGCACTTTTACCGTTCAACCGACAATGACGCGAGGGTATGCGTCTGTAGTAATTTATTCTAACAAGTCAAACCAATGGAGAGCAATTTATGGCTGATACTAATGCCAAACTAACCGTGAATGGTGAAGAATACGAACTTCCTATTATTAAAGGTACTTTAGGGCGCCCAGTTATCGATATTGCTGCTTTACAAGAATCAGGATTTTGGTCTTATGACCCTGGTTTTAAAGTAACCGCTCCTGTTGAATCAAAGATTACTTATATTGATGGTGGCAAAGGCGAGTTATTACACCGCGGCTACCCTATCGACGAGCTAGCGAACAACGCTGAATACCTAGAAGTTGCTTATGCACTTCTACATGGTGACCTACCTACTGCTGAGCAAAAAGCAGACTTTTTCGAAAAATCCGCGAGCATACTGCTGTTCATGATCAATTGCGTAAATTCTTTGAAGGCTTCCGCCGCGACGCGCATCCAATGGCTATTATGGTTGGTGTTGTTGGTGCCTTATCAGCGTTCTATCATGAAGACCTAGACGTGAGCAATGAAGAACATCGCGAAATCACAGCTATTCGTCTGATTGCTAAGATGCCTACGCTTGCTGCGATGAGTTATAAATACTCACAAGGCGAACCGTTCATGTATCCGCGTAATGACTTTAACTACGCAGAAAACTTCTTATACATGATGTTTGCAACGCCTGCTGATGTAGACTACGAGAAAAACGACGTTATCACTCGCGCAATGGACAAAATCTTTACTTTGCACGCTGACCATGAGCAAAACGCTTCTACGTCAACGGTACGTTTAGCTGGTTCTACTGGCGCAAACCCTTATGCGTGTATCGCTGCTGGTATCGCAGCCCTATGGGGACCATCACATGGCGGCGCGAACGAAGCTGTTCTTGAGATGCTAGATGAAATCGGTACTGTTGAAAACGTGCCTGAGTTCATGGAAAAAGTGAAGAGCCGTGAAGTGAAGCTAATGGGCTTTGGTCACCGTGTTTACAAAAACTTCGATCCACGCGCTCAAGTAATGAAAGAGACTTGTGATGAAGTACTAGAAGCACTAGGTATCAACGATCCTAAACTTGAATTGGCGATGGCACTAGAGAAAATTGCGTTAGAAGATCCGTTCTTCATCGAGCGTAACCTATATCCAAACGTTGATTTCTACTCTGGTATCATTTTGAAAGCTATCGGTATCCCAACGTCTATGTTTACCGTAATCTTTGCATTGGCTCGTACTTCAGGTTGGATCAGCCATTGGTTAGAAATGCACAGTGCACCGTTCAAAATCGGTCGTCCACGTCAGTTATACACTGGTGAAACGCGCCGTGATTTTGTAAAAGTTGAAGATCGCAAGTAAGCAAAAATAATCGTTATCCAATAAAAAAAATCCCGCCATCGTACGGGATTTTTATTGTCTTAACTCTCGTTATTTGATATTGATTGTTTTATGAGAAATGATTAATTCAATCAGTTCATAAAACTATAGTCAGTTACTGAAACTCTTTCAACGTTTGCTCATATTTGGCAATCTGTTCATCGTATCCTTCGATAGTTTCATTAAATTTAGCCATTAAAGCTTCAAACTCTTGTTGCTGCTTCTGTTTAATTTGCTGCATATCAACCACTTGCTGGGCTTCTATTTGTTCCCATACCTGATGTTGGATGATTAAACGGGCAAGTGCCGGACTTTTTGCACTTACTCTACCAGCAATCTCTGCATGCTCAAATAACTGCGGAACCAAGGTCGCCACATTGATTAATGTATCAGAATCCTCTGCGCTCAGCGGTGTAGTCACCGGTTGATACAAGGCGTCCATAGTTTGCTGATAGCGCTCTATGATTTGATCCTCGGTCAACATAACAGGTTTACGCGGCTCAAGACTGATGCGTTTCAAAACTTTTAAATCACGCTCACCAACTTCAGTGCTAGTATTGACATCTACCTCTGCATTTACATTTGGATCACTGTCTATCGCGTCAATATCGATATTCGATGACGCCACTTCTGCAGAACTGGTAGCAGTAGTATTCGCAATGGGAGCGGTATCATCGGTCGCTACTTCGTTATTACTATCTGTATTTTCATTATTATTAGTATTCAGTAATAAAAGCTCCTCACTGTCTGACGCATCTGCCGCTTGCAATGACTCATATTCCGCTTGCAATCGTCTCTGTAAACTCTGCGCCTGTGCGACATATATCGGCTGAAATTGTTTTATGCGCGCAGCAGCTGAGTCACTTTTTGGCATAGGCTGACTGTCTTCTACGCTTGTTTTTTTCACTGGTTTGACTGTCATCAGCTACAGGCAATGTTTCAGACTGCTGACAACCTGTCAAAAACAATACTCCTGACAGTGCGGCTACAAGCAAGGTCGATGGATATCGAGTATCAACATTAGGCTTTACTGACAAAAATTTAAACATGAGAGTATATATCCTTTGGTAAAGCAAAATTATAAAAGGGTAAGTTACAATTGCGGTTCATTATTCTTTGATTTTTAGCGACACAGTTGACTGTTAAATCGTTCAACTTACTTATCCAATATTTATCCGACTGACCTGTATCTCAATTGCTATATAGTTTAATTGTTCTATAGTTCGGTTATGCTTATCATAGTTAAGCTTACTGTTACTTTTAAAAATTAGATGATTGATGGATTATCAGTATTTTTTTGCCTTAATAGGCTGCTCTGTCAAAAATGGAATACAAGCTTCCCACTCTTGGCAGTTCTGACCACGATGACGACGTACAAAATAGTCTTGAACATGCGTGCCTGCTGCTCAATACCATACTTAAAAAATGATTTGCCTGTTTCTAACACGTAGTCATATTTTCGGTTGATAATCGCTCCGCGTACAACCTTTAAGCCTTTCTGTATCTGCCATACGTGCGTTAGCTCATGTATAAGCCAGCTTTGTTTACTCAATGGAGCTTCGCTAAAATCCGTAATCCAATCGACTGAATTAAAGTAAATATTGCCATTAGGACTGACTGCATAATGTTTTAGTACCCACCATGCTGTCTTTAACTGCACTGCATCGAGTTTGATACTGTCACCAAATACCGAATGTGCCAATGCTATCTCGCCAGCTGTCAGATAACGTGATTGCTGCTTGCCTGTATCACTACGCAAGTAACGATTGAATAAGCGTTTAAGAGTCGGTTCAGACATCGTTAATGCAATACCTTATATTTGATAAGCCATTTTTAGTGTTTAATAGTTAATAGTTAACAGTCGCAATTGGCCAATTTTCCCATCGATACGGTAAAGCTGTTAATAGTAGAGCCGTTAATATAGATGAATGATGAAAACTAAAGTGCTCGGGACACAAGCTATACGCTTAGTTAGCTTTCATTAACATATTTTTGCGTTAACCTAGCGCGTATGACATATAACAAGTACCATCCTTATAAACTAGCCTACTTCTACTGCTGATGTCTAATACTCATTACTGTTATAAAATTGATGCGAAAATCATGCCAAACGTATATGAGTGCCAACATCCAATAAGAATGATGAAGTTAGACTAGTATGCTGTTATTTGGATTTAACTATAGAGACCTTGCCGTTACTACTTTTGCAGCTAGTAAATAGTTTTTTCATTTTTCGATAGAGAGTCTTATGCCACCTAACTTCCATGCCGATACCCCACTTGCTCAGCGTATGCGCCCTACTTCTCTTACCGATATTATTGGTCAAGAGCATTTGCTGGCAACTGGTGCACCGTTACGACGTTTGGTAGAGCAAGGGCATCTGCCATCTATTATCCTGCACGGTGAAGCAGGTATTGGCAAAACAACCATTGCGATGTTGTTAGCCGATGCCGTGAATAGACCTTTTCACGCGCTCTCCGCGTTAAATACTGGAGTCAAACAGTTACGCGAAGTCCTAGATAATAAAGATTCGTTGGCATTTGAATCACCTGTGGTCTTCATTGATGAAATTCATCGCTTTAATAAAGCACAGCAAGATGCTCTATTGGGTGCGGTAGAGTCTGGTGATATTACTCTGATTGGTGCCACTACGGAGAACCCGTCATTTAGTGTCAACAACGCTCTACTATCACGTTGCCAAGTATATCGTTTAGAGCCGTTAACACCTGAGCAGATAAGTGCCGTGCTACAACGAGCACTCTCGGAAGACCATATACTCAAAAAGTTGACCGTCGATTTACAAGCAAAATATACCATTAGTCAATTGGCCCACGGTGATGCTCGAAAAGCGCTAAATTTATTAGAGTTAGCGATTCAAACAGCTGATGCCAGACAGTCGTCAGTGATTATTGATGATGAATTGGTCAGCCGAGTGGCACAAACTGCTTTGGTAAGATATGACAAAGATGGCGAGCAGCATTACGATATTATCTCAGCAATAATAAAGTCAGTCCGCGGCTCCGATCCGGATGCGGCATTGTATTGGATGGCACGTATGCTCGTAGGCGGCGAACCTGCCGATTTTATTGCGCGCCGCTTGGTAATTTTAGCCAGTGAAGATATTGGTAATGCCAATCCTAATGCCTTACTCCTAGCTGATGCAGCATTGCGTAGTGTGCAATCCATAGGTATGCCAGAGGCGCGTATTATTTTAAGTCAAGTTGTGGTGTATCTAGCGACCAGTGCCAAAAGCAATAGCACTTATAAAGCGATCAATGCTGCAATGGCGTTGGCTGAAAAAGATGCCTCACCTGTACCGCTACATTTGCGCAACGGCGTAACCAAATTGATGCGTAGTCAAGGCTACGGTCAAGGTTATGCTTATCCGCATGATTATCCTAACCATTACTATCCTCAAAGCTACTTACCAGATAATTTGGTTGGTACCAGTTTTTACGAGTTTGCAGATAATCAGCGTGAGCAGCACAGTAAGCAATTTATGGATTGGTTAAAAAACCAAGCAGCGAGCAATGATTAACTGCGATATAGATTAAATAGATTAAATAGATTAAATAGATTAATAAAAATATAACGCCTAGATTTATGAGCCAGTTTTAATGTTCATTGATAATATTTATGACTATTTTTGACATACTGAACGATATAGTGGGAAGATGGCGCAGCACGTGACGCTGAAAAGCGTTAAAATAACCTCATAATGATATATACAGGCAATTAAGCGAGTCACTTTTATATCAAATGATATTGCTTATAGCGCGATTTACTTGACCGTAGTAGCGCTTTGCTTGACCGTAACAGCGCTTTGTATTATCTACTGCTACAATAAGCAGATAGAGCTTTATATTCTAAATGACACCTATTTATAAATAATAAAATATTGAGATTTACTATGAGTTTAAATGCAATCCCTGAGATTATCGAAGACATTCGTGCTGGAAAAATGGTCATCTTGATGGATGATGAAGACCGCGAAAATGAAGGTGATATCATCATGGCAGCGACGCATGTGCGCCCTGAAGATATTAACTTTATGATTACTCACGCGCGTGGTCTTGTTTGTTTGACCTTATCACAAGCACGTTGCCAGCAATTGGCACTGCCACTAATGTCAGATCGTAATGAAGCTAAATTCAGCACCAACTTTACTGTCTCGATTGAAGCAGCTGAAGGCGTCACCACTGGTATTTCTGCTGGTGATCGTGCACGTACTATTCAGGCAGCGGTATCTTCATCAGCAAAGCCTGAAGACATCGTTCAGCCTGGACATATTTTTCCAATTATGGCACAAAACGGCGGTGTTCTTCACCGTGCAGGCCATACAGAAGCAGGGTGTGATTTAGCACGTTTAGCAGGTCTAGAGCCAGCAGCGGTGATTGTAGAGATTATCAATGCAGATGGTACGATGGCGCGCCGTGACGACCTTGAAATATTTGCAAAAGAACATGACATCAAGATAGGCACGATTGCTGACCTTATCAACTACCGTATCGCTAATGAGCAAACGGTAGAAGAAATTGAGTCACATCCTTTTGAAACTGAACACGGTACTTTTACGCTACATCGCTTCCGTGAGTTTGGGGCTGAAGAAACACATTTAGCCTTGGTAAAAGGTGATGTCAGCGAAGGTGTCAGCACTGTACGTGTACACGGTTTCCACCCATTACGCGATTTGTTTGCAGCTAAAAACGATATGACTGGCCGTAGTGGCTGGAGCGTACAGTCAGCACTAGAAGAAATCAGTGCTTCAGATCGTGGTGTGCTGGTATGGATTGGTAGCAATCAGCCAGTTGATTTGGGAGATGCGTTGGATAAAGCCGCGGACAACGAGTCGCAATCAACCATCACGCAACAGCCATATCGTAGCATCGGTGTTGGTGCACAGATATTACGTCATTTAGGTGTCCGTGATATGCGCTTATTATCATCGCCAATGAAGTTTTTTTTGCATTGTCAGGTTTTGATCTAAATGTGGTTGATTTTGTTCATGCGCCGCAACAAGACTAAAAACTGTTTAAGAGATTAGTTGAAGAATGAGTTATAGAAAAGGCACGCTGACATTATGTTAGTGTGCCTTTTTTGTTTTTAGATTCTAATTTGGGATAGTTTTTTTTGAAGAAATGAACAATCGGTTCATATAGAACATGCCCTAAAGCTCAGGCGTATGACCAAACTTGGCTTCCAATGCTAGCAGCTGTTGACGCTCTGCTGCTGTCCATGGCAACTTACCTTTTCCATCACTATCCAGACGTACTACCACAGCCTCTGCCGTAGCAACGATGATCTCTTGCACGATACTATAGTAACTATATTCCATCGCCATACTTGTATTGCCTAAACGCTTACAACGAACTCCTAATAATAACGTATCAGGATAAGTAACTGGGCGTAAATACTGGCAGCTAGACTGGGCTAAAACAGTGACCATACTGCCATCAAACATACCTAGCGCATGCAAATAACTAATGCGTGCTGACTCAGCGTAACGATAGTAAACCACATTGTTCAGATGATTGAAGGCATCCATCTCTCCCCACTGTATCGGCTGATGATGAATAACAGGATAATGAGCTAGTAATTCAGGGCGGTGTTCGTTTGCTGTATCAGACATAGATGCTGACTTTTCATTAGGATGGGTCATTGCTTACCTTACGTTTTATATTTTCTGTATTAACTATTGTGACTAGCTTTCGTTAGCGTTGCGGCTTGTCTAAGATTTCTGTCGTCAATAATGGCGTTGGTTTGGGTGCATGAGCAATCAACTGATTTAGCCATACAATTACTTCTGGTATGTCACTTGGTGCTTTCATTGTCTCAAGATTACTTTGACCATCGATTCGTTTTTTATCTGCTTGTACAATGCCAATCGCACCAGCTTGTGCTGACTTTTTATTGTCGCTAGTTGAAGCTTTAGGTACCAACGTTTTTAACTGTTTGCGTGCCTGCGTCAAATAGCTGACAAGTTGATCTTGCTTACGCATATTGCTGGCTTGGCTTGCTAAATTTAACGTCATGATGACCTCATGGATAGTGAGCTGACGACGCGTTAAGTTTGTACCACTAGTCGCTGAGGTATCAGTAGCATTGGTTACTTTAGGCTGCTGTTTATTTTCAGTAGCTGCATCTACCAGCTCTCGACGCTGTAAATCCGTACCTTCATAGCTGCCAAGACGCTCATGACTGTGCAAAAATTCCTGAATGTTTTGAATCGCCAGATTTTGTATTTGCCACGGGCTTGGCTGTGAGCTTTGTGCCTGCAGACGCTCAATATCTTTGAGCAAACTTTGCTTGATAACGATAGTTAGCGCAGGCGCAATCTCATTACTGCTTTGCGATAATTGCCAATGTAAACCTCGCAATAACTCAATCGCCGCACTGTCATTACTATCCGCCAACAGTCTATCAGCCGCTTTGATTTGGATACGCAATAGGTCCAACTGATTCTGCGCTTGGCTACTCGTTTTAACTCTAGGTTCCGGTAGCGTCTGCTGACTCATAGCAAATAGACGATCGTCCATTTCGTTTAGTCGACTGATTACTTGCTCATTACTCTGCAAACGGTCGTTGACACTATGCTGAAAGCGCTGCTGACTAATATATAGCCACAATAATGCAGCGATCAGTAACAAGATAACCAGCCATTGCATCCGTAGCAGCAAAATATTTGCTTGCCGGCGCTGCTGAACAGTAGAAGGATCCTTAGATAAGGACTCAGAATTCATTGACATAAGGCAGTACCGTTATTGGTATAGATAAACATGTTTAAAGCAAATGGGAAGTTTAAGGTATTATATTTTAGAATGAATGGCTGAGAGAATCGTATCTGGCGACAAATCCTCTACTCGCCAGTAGCTCAACTGCTGTGCGTCAACCATATTGGCCAGACGCTCACCCAACACAACGTAAGAAAAATCTTTTAGCGTAAGCGAAAGCCGCTGTTCTATATCAGCCACTGCATCAGAATTTTGCTCTTTTTTTTAACGTCTTCGATTGCTCGTCATTGACGATATTTGACCAATGCTCAAAAGCTGTCGCACTGCTGATGACGACAATTGGCTTTGGCTGCTTTGGTAGGGCAATATCTGACGTAGTACTATGAGTAAGAAATGCTTGTTGCCACTGCTGGTACTCAGCCATTGCATCGATAGGCATTGTACGCTCGTACCAAGCAATACTATCGATATGTACACCGCGCGCCTGCAATGTATCAACCAATAATCGTCGTCCACCAAGCCCGCGCCATATCAGCAATTTATCGCCTGCTTGTAAGCTATCGATTTCAGGCATTGCTAGCATGCCTTCGTTATTGGCCGTCTCAGGCTGAAGTATTTGATAGTTTGTTGTATCTATACGCACCTGACTGAACTCTGCCGCTGTTGCTTCACCAACCGCAACCAGAGGACTAGGTAATGACAAGCCTTCTGAGAATCTCTGCACATACTTGTCATTACCGTCTTTCGCTTTGTATTTACGCTTTTCATGTTCAAGTGATTGCCAAGCGACTAGCCCTGAAGCGGCAGCAGTTGGACTGACGATAACAAGCGCTTTGTACTCCCCCGCCATCCACTGATGCATTAATGCAATATCTATATCAGTTGTTGGACGTGGTCGTAGCGTCAACATCGGTATATCAATCGCTGTCAATCCTGCCGCTTGTAAATGCTGAGTCAACGGTGCTGCTCGCTCTACTGGGCGAGTATTGATGACAATTTTCGGCACGACGTTTGACTTATCATTAGAACAATTCTTATGAGAAGTTGTGTATGTAGACTGAGTTGGTATTGATGACATCGATATACCATGACAAAAAAAGAATGAAAAAGGCTTAAGTATACAAAAATGGCTGATGCTTAGATCAGCCTATCTTGCGATTAATCAAGCCTATAGCGACTGTACTTTTACTACTCAGCTGATAGATCGCTGACAAAATAGCGCCTGCACCATCGGCAAGTAGCATTTCTGCGACATCGATACCCAGTTGGTTGGCTTGGGATTCTTGCTCAGCTTGTGTCCCAACCAACGTAGCTCGTTTGTCTGCCTTCAACAATTCGCTACCATCGGCCTGACCCACTCGACCGCGTAGCCATAGCACATTCCCGCTGTCGTTATTGCCGTTATCACCATTGTTATCATTATTAACGCTGGTTTCTTCAGCTGTCTGCAGAACTGCATAAGCGGCGATCGGTACTTGGCAGCCGCCCTCTAAATGACGGTTCAGAGCACGCTCAGCGATAAGTCGAATACGGGCTTTGTCATCATTGAGTGGTGCAAGTAATTTAAGGACTTCTTGATCGCCTTCACGGCATTCGATTGCTAAGGCACCTTGCCCAACTGCAGGCAAGCAAGCTGCGATATCAAGCTCACCGCGTATTCTCTCGTCTAGCTCAATACGTTGCAAGCCACTCGTTGCCAGAATAATGGCATCGTATTCACCAGCATCTAGCTTGCCCAAACGAGTGCCGACATTGCCGCGCAACGTTTTGATTTGCAGGTCAGGACGATAGGCTTTGATTTGGCATTGACGACGTAAACTTGATGTCCCAACGACTGCACCTTGTGGTAGCTCATCAATACTATTATAAGTGTTTGATACAAAGGCATCTGTTGGTGAGGCGCGTTTACAGTAGACGCCTAATGTGAGGCCTTCGGGAAGCTGCATCGGTACATCTTTTAGCGAGTGCACTGCTATATCTGCTTGTTTGTCATACAGCGCTTGCTCAAGCTCTTTTACAAACAATCCTTTGCCACCGATTTTGGCCAAAGGTGTATCCAAAATCTTGTCACCCTTAGTGACAATTTTTAGTAAATTAATCGTCAGATCAGGATACAACGCCAATAAACGATCACGAATATGCTCAGCCTGCCATAGGGCTAAAGGACTTTGACGTGTAGCGATATTTAGAGTAGTCAAAACAGGTTGCTGCGAATTGCTCATAAAGGGCCTCAATAAGTTCGATACTAATACTATAGTGGCTATAGTCCCTATGTCAGTACCATTCATATTTATACTGAATAGTATCGATATTACTCGATAGGGCAAATTTGCCAAAGCATAGGTGACTCAAATGATTAATAGTAGATGCTGACGCAAAAAAATACCCCTATTTAAGCATAAATAAGGGTTTGATGATATGGATGATTGGGCGCTATCAGGACAGCCTATTACATGCTTTGGATTTTATCACGTAAGGCAGGTAAGTGACGACGACTGACCGCTAGCGTCTCATCAATACCTTTAAAACGTATCTGATACTGGCCTGCGTCTAGGGTTTCTAAAAAGTCCAAATAACTAAGGTTGATGATGGCATTGCGATGTACTCGGAACAGACGATCATCAAATTCTTGCTCTAACTCTTTTAGCGTTTCATCAATCAATACCATGCCATCTTTGTGACGCACTTTGACGTATTTTTGATCTGC
Organism: Psychrobacter sp. JCM 18901; assembly: GCF_000586435.1. GTDB lineage: Bacteria > Pseudomonadota > Gammaproteobacteria > Pseudomonadales > Moraxellaceae > Psychrobacter. The sequence continues at coordinate 88,844 of NZ_BAWH01000008.1, read as the reverse complement.
TGCAAAATAGTAGATGTCTTTTAGCTTAATCAGTTCAACACCGCGATGCGTACGAGCAGCGATATGTTCACGTATCGGACGTGCTGTCGGGTCTTCAAGCTTGCGAATTTCATTTAGTTGAGCAGCATTTAGGTTCTTTGCTTTGTTTAATGCCTCTAGTAGCTCATCTTTATTTGCAGGTTTCAACAAATAGCCAATTGCATTGGCTTTTAACGCTGCGATCGCATAATGGTCGTATGCCGTCACAAATATAATCGCTGGTGGATGCTCAAGTTTGGCAAGCTCTTGAGCACAGCGCACTCCGTCCATTTCAGGCATTCGGATATCTAATAATATAATATCTGGCTGCTGAGTTTTTACAGCGACGATGGCTTCTGCACCTGTTGTGGCCTGAGCAACTACCTCATGACCTGACTCCTGTACAATTCTCACCAAGCGCTCACGCGCTAGGCTCATCATCACAAACTACGATACGCATGCAAACTCCCATCCAAGGACATACTTAATATTTTATGTAATAATATTACGGCTATATTAACACTCATTATCAATCACTTAGGATATAAAATCTAAATTATTTAATAAAATTCTGACGAAAGCTACCAGTTTTTATAGCGGACAATATACTCCTGCTATAGGTAGATTTTATATGGTGTAATTGTGTTTCACGGTAGTTATGATATTACTTATTCGTAATCATTATTTATCAAACATAAATTATGACGTCTATACATGGCAATGCAATAAGTATGCCAAATAGGCTTTTAAGAGTTGAAAAAAATGGAGAAAGCTAATAAAGAACAGTAAGTTATAAACCGACGTCTTGTAGAGGATAGTCGATGATGGTGATAATTTGAGTACTGGCTACCGAGCTTTGGATATCAGCACTTTGTCCAAAATGGGCGCGCAAACGATCAGCTTGAATATAGAAATTCATATGCTGACGCAAGTCATGATTGATGATTAATGTCTTTTTGGGAAGCGCAACATCAATCATGATTTTAACTCGGTGTTGTTCCCACGTGACTTCAATATTAATACAGATAGTTTCTGTGGTCATCTCTACCACATTGAGCAGTATTTTCTCTAGCACGCTTTGTAGCGTTAGTGCAGTGATAACCATGTCATACATGATATCTTCTTCAGGTAACTTCCAATTGACTTCGAGCTTGTCTGCTAAACGACTAGATTCGATTGCCAAATAATGCTCACAAAGATCAACCTCTTCTTCAAAGCTAATCTCACGTGTGCCACTAAAACTAGCGCGGAATAATGCAGAAACGTGCTGTAGTAAGTCAGCGGCTTTAGGCGGGTTCGATTCAATCAGTGATACGAGTGTATTGATAGTATTAAAGAAAAAGTGCGGGGCCGTACGCGCTTTTATTAGATCATTTTGTGCGGTTAATTTATATTCAAAGGACAACTTAAGCGCATTAAGCTCACGATAGCTACGCAAAAAAATATAATAAAAATACAGTCGTAAAACCACCCGCTAATACTGTATTGAGCACGATATTCAATACAAACGTGCGACTATCATATGTTAGCCAACCGAAATTAATCATAGATAATGTGACTAACGCCGTCGAAACTGCAGCAGCAAACATCAGTAACAGTACAATCCGCATACTTACGCTAAGAATACTAGCATTTTTAAATGCAGGGCGTAGATAGTCAACTAAATACAGTGAGGGGATAATCGTCAGAGCGTTTTGGGTGAAACTACGTACAAACTGAATCATGAAATCTGACCAAGTGGCTAAGCTATGGCGCTCCATTACCGTTAGGAACAAGGACCAAAAAAAGATATATGTCAGCCACTGCCAAGCTCATGATCTCCATGAGTTTAGGAATAAAAAACTCTAAGCGTGTAGCTAGTAAGGCAACCTCATCATTTGCTATACTCGGGTTCTTATTCTCTTGACTTGTCTTGTACCGATATGAACGCCAATTCTTCAAAACCTAGTAATCCTGAATCAAGTAAAAGTTCATCTGACTCTGATTTTAGCACAGATGCTCCGATAACAAGTACCACAACGCAGACTGCGCCTGCTAGTAGCCAAGGCCAACAAATGTGGGGCGGGCGCTTTAGTGAAGCGACAGATAGCTTCGTTGCCGCCTTTACTGCCTCTGTAGGCTTTGACCAACGCTTTGCTCGTCACGATATTCAAGGCTCGATTGCTCATGCAACGATGCTAAAAGAATGTAACATTTTAACTGCTGATGAAGTTGCCACCATTATCGATGGCCTTCAGCAAGTATTGCGCGAGATTGAAGCAGGTGAGTTTAACTGGTCGATCGCCCTTGAAGACGTGCATATGAACGTCGAGTCACGTCTGACTGACATTGTAGGTGCCGTTGGTAAAAAGCTACACACTGGTCGTAGCCGTAACGATCAGGTAGCCACAGACATTCGCCTATGGTTGCGCGAAGAGACTGATAATATTATTGAGTTATTAGTACGTTTACAAAGTGGTTTACTTGATTTGGCTGAGCAACATACTGATACTATCATGCCAGGCTTTACTCATTTGCAAACAGCACAGCCTGTTAGCTTTGGGCATCACGTGATGGCATGGTTTGAGATGTTGTATCGCGATACTGAGCGTCTTGTCGATGCACGCCGCCGTATCAACCAGATGCCACTTGGTAGTGCAGCGCTTGCTGGTACAACTTTCCCAATCGATCGTACCATTACTGCTGAATTGCTAGGTTTTGAAGGTATTTGCCAAAATTCGCTCGATGCTGTTTCAGACCGTGATTTTGCGATTGAGTTTACTTCAGCAGCATCTATCCTGATGATGCATATGTCGCGTATGAGCGAAGAGATTATTCTTTGGATGTCAGCGCAGTTTAATTTTGTGCAGATACCAGACCGCTTCTGTACTGGCTCATCGATTATGCCGCAAAAGAAGAACCCTGACGTACCGGAGTTGGTACGTGGTAAAGCGGCACGTGTCTTTGGTCAGTTGATGACTTTGCTTAGCCTAATGAAAAGCCAGCCACTCGCCTACAACAAAGACAATCAAGAAGACAAAGAGCCTTTGTTTGATTGCGTTGATACGTTGACAGGTTCACTATTAGCGTTTGCTGATATGCTACCAAATATCACGCCAAACGTCGATGCCATGCGTGCCGCTACGATGAAAGGCTATGCGACTGCGACTGACTTGGCAGATTACCTAGTACGTCAAGGTGTGGCATTCCGTGACGCTCACGAAGTCGTTGGTAACGCTGTTGCTTTAGGCATCAAAGAGGGTGTTGATCTAAGTGATTTGTCATTGGCACAGCTACAGCAATTTAGCGATGCTATCGGTGAAGATGTCTTCGACTATCTAACGCTAGAAGGCTCATTAGCAGCTCGTGACCATTTAGGTGGCACTGCACCAAACCAAGTCAAGCAAGCGGTGATCAATGGCCGTGCTCGCTTAAAAGCCTTTGCTTAATCATTAATTTGCAAATAATAGCCAACTTGCTAATTTAAACTTAACACCCGCTACTTATGCGGGTGTTTTTATTTGTCCTATGACCTCTACTGGTTTGGCCAATGTCATTATCAAAATATCACTAGCTTTGAAAACCTAAATAAAAAGGTTAAACGTAGATAGTATTTGTCATACACCAACTACCAAAGACTTTATAACAAATGGATAGAGGTCTAACGATATACATTAGTACCCTTTGCTAAATCTACCAAGACCGTTATCATAGACTCATATGATATTTGATTTAACCACTTAATATAATGAATAAGGAATACCTTATGACTGAGACTTTTAATCCTCAAGCAAATACTGTGTTTTGTCGTAAATATAAGCAAGATTTACCGAAAATGCCGCATCCACCCTTCCCTAATAAAAAAGGTCAAGAGCTGCAAGAGACCGTATCTGAAAAGGCGTGGAAAGAGTGGCTTGAGCATCAAACGATGCTTATTAACGAAAACCATCTAAGCATGATGGATCCTGCTGCCAAAAAGTTTTTAACAGAGCAGCGTGATAAGTTCTTAGACAATGAAGACTATGAGCGCGCACAAGGCTGGACACCAGAAAGTTAGTATTTACTGGCTTTCTACTAGCTACATTTAGTAGTTATAAAAAACGCGCTCACTATAGCGCGTTTTTTATTATAAGGTAAAAATCAATGTATTTCCTATCAGCCTTCATCACTATCTGACGTTTCTAGCTCATTGGCTGACAATGTACTAACTTGACGAGCAGCTAAGCGATCATTGGCTTCTTGCACCGCTTTTTCGACCATGGCATAGTCTGAATGACGCACGTCCTGCCCACTGATATAGTTAATCACTAGCTCTGCGACATTTTGTGCATGGTCACCGATACGCTCTAGCGATCGTAGTATCCACATGATATTGATGACTTTTGATACATGACGTGAGTCTTCCATAATATAGGTCATCAAGGCACGAATGGCTGACTGATATTCGGTATTGACCACGCTATCATTACGCATCACTTCAAACGCTTGTTCCGCATTCGATTGACTAAAAGCTTCTAGCGAGTTGTTTAGCATCAGACGGACTTGATTGCTCAGATGCTGAACTTCAGCATAGCCGTATGCTGATTTGCCTTCTGCCGCTATTTTACTGGCCATTCGCGCAATTTTTACCGCTTCATCGCCGATACGTTCCAAATCAACCACACCTTTACTGATCGACATGACTAAGCGCAAATCACTGGCTGCTGGCTGGCGCTTGGCGACCAATAATAAAATGTGCTCGTCGAGCTCGACTTCCATTCGATTGATATCGAAGTCCATATCGATGACTTCTTGCGCCAGTGTTTCGTCTTTATCGATCAGAGCATGAATGGCTTTGGCCACTTGGTTGGCCGCGCTATCACCCATGTATAAAAATAAACGGATGGCTTCATCAAGATCTTGGTCAAAACTTTTGGAGATATGCTTATCACTTTGCATGAGAGGTATTCCCTAGAATCTATATTTTAATAGCGCAGTGTGCCTATGAAGTTAGAAAGTCGGCTTATGACATGCTAATCAGCGTTGTCTGCTTGTACCGATTTCAATCTCAATCAATGTTAGCCATAACGACCTGTAATATAGTCTTCTGTCGCGGTTTGGGTAGGTTTGGTAAATATCTGATCGGTCTCACCCATCTCAATCATGTCGCCCAAATACATATAGACCGTATAGTCAGATACGCGTGCTGCTTGCTGCATATTGTGAGTGACGATAGCGATGGTATAGTCGTTTTTCAGATCTTCGATCAAATCTTCGATAGCACCCGTCGAGATAGGATCCAGTGCTGATGTCGGCTCATCGAGTAGCAGCACTTCAGGTTTGGTCGCGACGCTACGTGCGATACATAAACGCTGCTGCTGACCGCCTGATAACGACAGTCCTGATGCTTTTAGCTTGTCTTTTACTTCTGGCCATAGCGCTGATTTTTTCAGTGCCCACTCTACGCGATGATCCAGCTCATCTTTGCTTAATTTTTCATACAGTCGTACGCCAAAGGCGACATTGTCATAGATTGACATCGGGAACGGCGTTGGCTTCTGAAAGACCATACCAACTTGTGCACGCAATAAGTTCACATCGATGTCTTTACCCAAGATATTTTTGCCATCTAGATTGATATTGCCCTCTGCGCGCATACCTGGATATAGATCGTACATGCGGTTAAAGGTACGCAGTAGCGTAGATTTACCACAACCTGAAGGACCAATAAAAGCGGTCACTTTTTTTATCCGCGATATCGATATTGATGTTTTTTTAATGCTTGAAAATCATCGTAATAGAAATTTAAATCTCGAACTTCCATTTTTGCAGCAGGCATATTCTTAGGAATATCTTGAATCGTTTGCTTATTAAAATCAGCAGTGTTTGGTTGCTGAGCTTGGGCGCTAGTAGACATGGGTCTATTTAATAGGCTGCCTGTTGCCGTATTAAAGTTGTCAGCAGTCGTGTTCGTACGGACGTTGCTTAGGACATCATTCATAATATTTCAACCTAGCTCAATTAATTTCATATAAGTTTAAGTAAATGCTTAGCGTGCAGCGTACTACCGTCTTCTCTCAGCTTATTTGGGCTGACCTCTACCACCGATAAATCTTGCCAAAATATTCAATACTAGGACAGATGCGGTGATAAGTAGTGCTGCCGCCCAAGCCAGTGTATGCCAGTTGTCATAAGGACTCATCGCAAACTGGTAGATGGTATTGGGTAAGTTGGCAATAGGCTGACCCATATCTGTACTGAAGTATTGATTGTTAAGTGCGGTAAATAGTAACGGCGCTGTCTCACCAGTGATTCGAGCAAAGGCCAGTAGCACACCTGTGGTCAGTCCCGCTCGTGCAGCTTTTACCGTAACCTGAGTGACCAACTTCCATTTAGGAGTACCTAACGCATAGGCCGCTTCGCGTAGACTATTAGGTACCAGATTCAGCATGTTTTCTGTCGTACGTACGACCACTGGAATAACAATCAATGCCAATGCCAACGCGCCTGCCCAACCAGAGAAACTTTGACCTTTTACCATCAGTGCATAGATAAATAGACCGATGACAATCGATGGCGCTGACAATAGAATATCATTTAAGAAGCGAGTGACCTTGCCCAGCATACTGCCTTTAGAAAACTCAGATAAATAAATACCTGTCATAAGACCAATAGGTGCACCGATAAACAAGCCTGAAAACGCCAACATGACCGAACCAACGATAGCATTGCGTAAACCGCCCGCACTCATCGGTGGCGGCGTATCAGCGGTAAAGATTGGCAACTGCACCATACCTTGGAAGCCTTCAACAAACAAAGTCACCAAAATCCATGATAACCAAAATAAGCCAAAAATCATCGCTGACATAGCAAAGCCTAGACCTAACTTGTTGGTCAAACGACGCTTGTTATAAAGGCTTTGATTGTAGCGGGTAGCGCCGTTTGGCTTAGTAGGTAGTGGTGCATTGATCGCATTGTTAGCAGGCATAATATTTATTTCCCATATCTTTTATCAATATCTATCAAGGTTCAATAAATCGGTAACAGATTTATCGGTTACCTGCTTTGTGATCCATGCGCATGAGCATCAGTTTTGCTAAAGACAGCACAATGAAGGTGATGACAAATAAGATTAAGCTAGATGTAGTAGAGACGCAAGATGTAGCTCACTTGACGCTTCAGCAAACTCATTGGCCAAGGCCGAGGTAATCGTCACACCAGACGTGAATAGGCTTGGACTGATATTAAACGCATTACCAATTAAGAAAGTAACTGCCATCGTCTCACCCAATGCACGACCAAGACCCAAAATTACGCCACCAACGACACCAGCTTTGGTATAAGGCAGGATAATCTTGAACATGACTTCCCAAGTCGTCGCGCCCATGCCATAGGCTGACTCTTTCAGTAAATCTGGTACGACAGAGAAAACATCGCGCATGGTAGCGGCGATGAACGGTATGATCATAATGGCAAGCACTAGGGAGGCGGTAAACATACCCAGTCCCATAGGCGCACCTGCAAACAGCTTACCGATAATAGGCAAAGGGCCGACGTGCTCAATGAACCATGGCTGAATGTGATCACCAAAGAATGGCGCAAATACGAACAGTCCCCACATGCCATAAATGATAGATGGGATACCAGCCAACAACTCAATAGCGATACCAAGTGGTTTTTTTAGGAACTTAGGGCACATTTCGGTTAAAAATATCGCAATACCGAAACTGACTGGAACCGCGATAACAATAGCGATAAATGACGTGACTAAGGTGCCGTAAATAGGCGCTAATGCACCGTATTCATTGGCGACTGTATCCCAGTTATTGCTGGTATAAAATCCCAAACCAAACTCTTGAATACTCGGCCATGCTCCAACAATTAGAGACACCAAAATGCCCCCTAAAGATAGGAGGACGAGTATGGCAAACGCTTTGGTAGAGTTAACAAACAAAGCGTCGTAACGTTTTTGTTTAGCCAGTTGGGACCTTAAGTCTGTCATAAGTGTCTCAGCATTTAATGGGATGAATCGAAATATTAAAAAGATGTATCTTAGGTTTTAACACAACAAACTTAAACGGTATGAGTAAACATATCTATCGAGATGTATTCATCAAATTTGCTGTGTTAAAACCTCTCAAACAACTACCGGAGAATAGTTATTCGAGAGGATAACTTGTAGGATGCTAAATAGTATTTAGCAGAAACAAATTACTGAGCTGGCTTGTAGACAGGCTGTCCATCACTACCTTTTACTTCGTTCCACTTCTCTTTGAACAAGGCCACTGCCGTGTCAGAGAATGGTACGTAGTCTAGTTCCATGGCGCTGTCATCACCTTGGGTATAAGCCCAGTCAAAGAAGTTCAACACGCCAGCGACTTGCTGAGGATTTTCTGGTTGCTTATGTACCAAGATAAAGGTCGCAGCAGCGATAGGCCATGCTTGGTCAGTTTCAGAGTTGGTGATGACTTTATAAAAGCCTTCTTGTTGTGACCAATCGATATCACCTGCTGCTGCAAACGTCTCAGCAGATGGCTGTACGATGTTACCAGCTGCGTTTTTCAGCGCAGTATGTGACATCTTATTTTGCTTAGCGTAAGCATACTCAACATAACCGATAGAGTTTTTCATGCGGTTTACGTAGCTTGAAACGCCTTCGTTACCTTTACCGCCTGCACCAGTAGCAGAAGTCGGCCATTTGACGGTTTTATCAACGCCAACAGTGTCTTTCCAGTCTGGTGAAACCTTGGCAAGATAGTCAGTAAAGTTAAACGTCGTACCTGAACCATCTGAGCGGAATACTGTTGTGATTGGGGCATCTGGTAAGGTCAAATCTGGGTTCATCGCCTTAATCGCAGGGTCATTCCAGTTGCTAATCTTACCCAAATAGATATCAGCTAAAGTCGTACCGTCTAGCTTCAGTGCACCAGCTCAACGCCATCAATGTTGACGATTGGTACAACACCACCGATGACTGTTGGGAACTGAATCAAACCTGCTTCATCTAACTCTTCAGGTGTCATCGGGGCATCAGAAGCACCAAAGTCTACTGTTTTTGACTGAATTTGTTTGATACCACCAGATGAGCCAATCGACTGATAGTTGACTTGGCCACCAGTCGCAGCATTGTAATCATATGACCATTTCGCATAGATAGGCTGCGGGAATGACGCACCTGCACCTGTAATATTCATAGCGATATTTTCAGCAGATTTAAAATCTGACGTAGCAGAAGATGCTGTCTGAGAGGTTGTTTCAGCTGTTGTCACAGCGCTACTGCTAGTATCAGCAGCTGCTCCGCCGTATCTGTTGACTTATTACACGCCGTAAGCATTAATGTACAACTGACGGCCACTGCTAATAACGAATAACGCATGTAGGACTCCTGAAGTTTAACAACGGTATAAAAAAAGCATTGCTTGTGATATGCGTGTTATCTTGCCAAATCTTTATGACAGTTTAATGACAACTTCTAGAATCCTTCATTCGCTTTACATAATATTTGAACAATTTGTCTACAACCTAGTAATACTAAGTACCCTCATCTATCAACACTCAAAAAAAATTATTCACGAAAATATTGAACCGTGTGTTTGACACAGAATATTTGTATCCAAATACTATTAGCCGTTGGTACAGAATTTTGTTAGTATGAAGGCTGATTTACAACACTGACAGACTCGGGGTGCGGTGTATTTTTGGCTCACTTTATTAAACTTGCTTTATTAAAGTAGTCGCCTTGATACATTCGCTGAGAGATCACCCGCCGAACCTGATGCGGTTAGTACCGACGCAGGGAAGTCTTAAGCACTTTGTTATTTATGACAAAGGGCGCGTAGAAATACATTTTTATCGTCACTACTGTCTTAATATGCGTGATGCATAGCCAGATAAGAAGAGAGGATATAAAGCTGCGTCCAATATTTGATGACCACCATGCGCGACGATATTTTTTTGTTCGAAGTTGTGGGTTCATGATATAAATTTGTCTAGATGATGGATGCCTACCCCCGCAGATACTGGCGGTGTTGATTTTATTCAAAAACCAACACGCTAGGACAGCATATGACTACTGCAGACACCACCTCAATTGCACCGAAAGCCCAAACGCATAACCCAGCCGACAACTCAACGCTTGCTTCTAATGCTGCTGACACGAATAACGTCAAAGCAGATAAGAAAGCAGATGCGCTAAAAACCCCTGCTCACCGTGCCTCAAGTGATGCCCGTTTCGAAGAAGATGCGCGCGACTTGCACCGTATTTTACCCGCCTCAAGAAAAGTCTATCTCGAAGGCTCAAGACCTGACATCCAAGTACCGATGCGTGAAATCAGCTTGGCGGATACGCCTGTAGGTGGCACTGGAGATAAAGACGGTGAGCATAATCCACCGTTTTATGTGTATGACACCTCAGGTGTATATACCGACCCTAATGTCGATATCGACCTCACACGTGGATTGCCAAAATTGCGTGAGAACTGGATCGCAGAACGCAATGATACAGAGCAACTAAGTGGCCTATCTAGCTCATACGGACAAGCGCGTGCTCGCGACATCAGCACTGCTAACCTTAGATTTGCTCATATCGATAAACCGCGTCGCGCCAAAGCAGGACAGAACGTTACGCAAATGTACTATGCGCGTCGCGGCATCATCACCCCTGAGATGGAATATATCGCTATTCGTGAGACGCAAAAGCAGCATGAACTGACTGATATGCGTCAACACGATGGCGAGAGCTTCGGTGCCAATACTCCTCAAATCATCACTCCTGAGTTTGTTCGTGATGAAGTGGCAGCTGGACGTGCAATTATTCCAAACAACATCAATCACCCTGAGTCTGAGCCGATGATCATCGGGCGCAATTTCTTGGTGAAAATCAATGCCAATATCGGTAACTCAGCGCTGGCTCGTCTATCGATGAAGAAGTATCTAAAATGACGTGGGCAACACGTTGGGGTGCGGATACTATTATGGATCTATCAACGGGCAATCATATTCATGAAACCCGTGAATGGCTAATCCGTAACTCTCCTGTACCGATTGGTACGGTACCGATTTATCAAGCACTAGAAAAAGTCGATGGCGTCGCTGAAGACTTACATGGGAGATATTCCGTGATACGTTGATCGAGCAAGCAGAGCAAGGAGTCGATTACTTTACTATTCACGCCGGCGTACTATTACGCTATGTACCGCTCACCGCAAAACGTCTGACAGGTATCGTCTCACGTGGTGGTTCTATCATGGCGCAGTGGTGTCTAGCCATCACAAAGAAAGCTTTTTATACACGCATTTCGAAGACATCTGCGAGATTATGAAGCAGTACGATGTGGCATTTAGTCTAGGTGATGGCCTACGTCCTGGCTGCTTGCAAGATGCCAATGATGAAGCGCAGTTCGGTGAGCTACGTACGCTTGGTGAATTGACCAAAGTCGCATGGGAGCATGATGTACAGGTGATGATCGAAGGCCCTGGACACGTCGCGATGAACCGGATCAAAGAAAACATGGACTTGCAGCTTGAGCTATGTGCTGACGCGCCTTTCTATACTTTAGGGCCATTAACGACAGACATCGCTCCAGGCTATGACCACATCACCAGCGCCATCGGAGCTGCGATGATTGGTTGGTTTGGTACAGCGATGCTATGCTATGTCACGCCAAAAGAACACTTGGGTCTGCCAAATAAAAAAGACGTCAAAGACGGCATTATTACTTATAAAATCGCTGCACACGCTGCTGACCTTGCTAAAGGTCATCCAGGAGCACAGGCACGTGACAATGCACTGTCTAAAGCACGTTTCGAATTCCGCTGGGATGATCAGTTCAATCTAGCGCTCGATCCTGATACTGCACGCGAATATCATGACGAGACGTTGCCAAAAGACGCACACAAATCGGCACACTTTTGCTCCATGTGTGGCCCTAAGTTTTGTTCAATGAAAATCACTCAAAACGTGCGTGAATATGCAGCAGGGCTGAATAAAGATGCCGCTAACCAAAAAGTAACGCCGCAAACAGGCGACCTAACCGATGCTGGTCACCTAATTAAAGAGGTAGATACAGAGCTCGTCGGACAAGTTGGTGAGGCCACTGCTGAGGAAATTCGCCAAGGCATGGCGGAGATGACTAAGAAATATAACAATGAAGGACGCCAGTTATATAAAGAGGTGTAGGGTTAATAATCTATACTTGTGAATAAGAAAAGCCCTACTATTTAAGTATTTGCATACTTATCTAGTAGGGATTTTTTTGGCTTATTTACTCATGATTTATGTACGAGTTTTTATTTACTAAGTTTACATTTTCGACGCTTCATAAATCTCTTCAATTGAGGCATTAATGGTTTCAGCAAACTCGCTATCGCTTTGTTGCTTACTCAAGCCTTCAGTAAAGGCACGCGAGAAGCTCGCAATCATACCTGGGTTTTGTTTGAGCTTGGCACAAGCATCGCTACGACTATAACCACCAGATAGCGCCACTACTTTGAGCACTTTAGGATGATCAATCAGCTCCTGATAAAACCCTGCCTCTTCAGGTAACGTCAGCTTAAGCATCACTTGATGTTCGTCACTTAAGCGTTCTAGATTGCGCAAAATATCTGCTTTTAACAGTAGCTCACATTCATGCTTTTGAGTGCTATCAATATTGACCTCTGGCTCGACGATAGCATCAGGCCTTTTGAAATAATCTGCTTAGCCACATCGAACTGCTGCTGTACCACAAGCTCGATACCATCGACATTTGGCTCATAGATGACTGAGCGCATTTTAGTACCGAATACGGGATAGTTTTTTGCTTTATCCAATAATAGATCTAGATTCGGGATTGGCTTCATAACTTGTACGCCGCTCATTTGCTCAGCCAAACCTTTGTCTACCTTTAAAAATGGTACGATATTTTTATCTTCCCATAGGTAATTAGCTGTCGACTTACCATTGACTTCGCGCTCCATGGTATCTTCAAATAAAATTGCACCAAGTACACGCTCGCTATCAAAACAGTCGCACGTCATGATACGAGCACGCATTTCATGAACCAAATCAAACATGGCTTCATCGTTATCATAGTCGTCGCTGTTGACACCATAAGTCTCTAACGCTTTCGGTGTGCTGCCGCCACTTTGATCAAGAGCAGCAATAAAACCTGAACCATTTTTTTATACGCTGTAATTGCTTATCGTATTCCATTGAGCCTGCATCCTATTTTTATTGGTTAAGTTAAATATCATAAACTAAGCTTTTTTATTCCATACAAGCCGTGTTATTTGTAGATAACCTTATCATAGGATGATTTGTATGCCTATATAGGATACGTGACAATATAGCTAAAAAAATTATGAAACCAATACTTTTGGACAGAGTGCATTATGCCAAAAACAGTACCCCTACACAGCAGACTGCCAATACTAATCCTATTATATTGATACGGTTCAGCTGCTCTTTAAACACACCTACGCCGATCAATGTCGCTACGGCAATAACACCGACATTCATACCAGTAAAAACAATACTGGGAGAATCATGCAGCACTTGGTGTGCCCGCACATAAGCATAAATATTGCCCATGTTTAATGCGCCGAGCAGTAGACCTGTCATAAGCGCTTGTTTTTGCCAACGTACCCGTGTGGCAAGCAAATAGATTAGAAGTAATACACCTGCTACCCCGAAGATAACCAGTAGAGTCAATGGAAAAGCTGCCCCTTGTTTGGCAACTTGTTTGAACAAAATATCAATAATGCCGTAGCCTGCCCATACCCCGAATAACCACAGTGGCGTATGCTTTGCTCGCCGAGTAATATCGTTATGCTGTGGTCGATAGACAAGCGCACCTAATGCAAGAAAACCTAACGCCAGTCCAAGTATACGTGTACCAGTCAGCACCTCACCGAATAGCAAAAAAGCCGCTACGATAGGAATAATGAGTGATAAACGCTGAGACGCGTCGGTTGCTACCATCCCCACCGCTTCAATGGCTCGTCCCAAAATGATAAATACGGCAGGCAATAGTATCCCAAGCGCGATAATGATGCCCCAAGCGCTATCAAGCGCATGAATGGCACCTACATCAGGTTTTAGTAATACCCAAGTCAGTAAAAAAGCCACAGGGTAGCCTGCCACGATGGTCTGACGAATATCTATATTTTTCTGGCGCAATATTTTCAAAAGTACTGAGACGGCGACGCTACATAGCACCGCTATTATTAAATACATCATTTGCTGCTACCTTTTGAACTTCAATGTTGAGTTATTACTGTTCGTATATTTATAAAAACCATTAAATAAAATACCTGCTAATCAGCTGATTTTTGCAATGAAATCATACTTATAAAAGCAATATTTAAACCATGCATAAGTTTGGATGTAGAATGTAACAAAATATTTTTTCTACAGCAATCTATTTATTACGGTTATAACTGAAGCTTTCAAAACACAGCTATTCTTAAGTAAATTACAATTAGCATGCAGCTATGATTAGTAATTTTGCTAAAATAGCATCTAATCCCAATCACAAAAGTAAAGATTCTAGATAACGAGTCCTCTCGTTCATCTTGACGTACTGCTATTGATGTTTTATTACTGCCTATGAATGCTTTATTTCGCTTTTTCGAAAACCGCCTACCCGCCTTTCCAGACACCCCTATGCCATTGCCATCACCTGGCGATGGTATGCTGAAGTTTTTGTGGGCATGTACCAATGGCCTACGCGGCTGGCTACTAATCTTTATGATTTTGTCCGCTGGTATCGGTATCTACGAGGCCATGCTGTTTGCTTGGATAGGTAATATCGTTGATTGGTTGGGCGTTTATACGCCGCAAAACTTGTGGGTAGAAAAAGGCGACATGCTACTCATCATGCTCGCTGTCATGATAGTAAGCCCATTATGGATTGCCCTGTCATCGTTTATCCACTTTCAGACCTTGCAAGGCGTGTTTCCTATGCAGATGCGCTGGCGGTTTCATCAGCGAATGCTTGGGCAATCCATGCAGTTTTATCAGGATGAGTTTTCGGGTCGTGTCTCAGCTAAGGTAATGCAGACAGCCCTAGCAGTACGCGATACCGTAATGACCGTCACCGATATGTTTATGTATGTCTCTGTCTACTTTATCACCTCAGGGGTGATTTTGTTTAATTTAGACAGCTTACTACTCATTCCATTTGTCATTTGGCTGGTCTTGGTTGCCATTACCATTTGGTACTTTATCCCTAAGCTTAAACAAACAGCGATTGTGCAAGCGGATGCCCGTGCCTTGATGACAGGACGAATCACTGATGCTTATGCCAATATCATGACCGTTAAGCTATTTAGCCATTCTCGTCGTGAGCTAGGCTATGCCAAAAATGCCATGGGACAATTCTTAGGTACGGTACATGCGCAGATGCGCTGGGTCAGCTATTTAGAAGTATCGACCCATCTTATCAGTGTGATCTTGGTCAGTAGTACCGCGGGTATTGGATTGTACTTGTGGCAACAAGGCGCAGTTGGTGTTGGTGCCATTGCTGCTGCGACTGCTATGGCATTACGTCTAAATGGTTTGACGCGTTGGATTATGTGGCAGACGGCCAGTTTGTTTGAGAGTATCGGTACAGTTCAAGACGGTATGCGTACGTTGTCAGCACCGCAAACGATCATTGATAAACCTGATGCACCAGCGCTAGCCGTTACGGACGGTCGCATTGTGTTCGACCATGTTGACTTCAGTTATGAGAATGACGAAGAAGACAATGGACAAACTGGCGAGACTGTTGATAGTACCAGCATTGCTAAACGCGCTCCTAACTCATATATCAAACTGTTGGACAACTTCCACTTAGATATTAAGCCAGGTGAAAAGATTGGTTTGGTTGGGCGTTCAGGTGCTGGTAAATCGACCTTGGTTAATTTGCTACTGCGCTTTTTTGATGTCGATAGCGGTAAAATCCTGATTGATGGTCAGGCTATTGATGCAGTTACGCAAGAATCGTTGCGTCAACAGATTGGTATGGTGACTCAAGATACGTCATTGCTACATCGTACCGTGCGTGAAAACATCGCCTATGGTCGTCCTGATGCTACTGACGAAGAGATTATGATCGCTGCCAAACAAGCTCAGGCATGGGACTTCATCAAAGATTTGTACGATGATAAAGGCAATACAGGACTTGATACCCAAGTGGGTGAACGCGGAGTCAAACTATCTGGCGGTCAACGTCAGCGTATCGCTATCTCACGTGTTATGCTAAAAAACGCGCCGATTTTACTCTTAGATGAAGCAACCAGTGCGCTAGATTCTGAGATAGAATATGCTATTACCGAGAGCTTAAATGACATCATGACCGGCAAGACCGTTATTGCTATTGCCCATCGCCTATCTACTATTGCCGCATTGGATAGACTGGTCGTTATGCATCAAGGCGCATCATTGAGCAAGGTAGTCATGATGAACTATTAGCATTAAACGGTGTCTACGCTCGACTGTGGCAACGTCAAAGCGGTGGCTTCTTAGGTGAAGACAACTAGGATTCATTAAGTCAGCTCAATCATAAAAAGCAAAACTACAAGAAAACAAATCACTCAAAATAAGTCACAAGGAAGTGTTTATTTTATGGAAGCATTCACAAACCGCATTGACCTTGGCGGAAAACAGGCACGCTACTATGACCTTAGCCAGTTTAATCAGCCGCTAGATTCAAGCTCTACTCCCCGTGCGCCAGCACATTTTTATAGTGGTAATAGTTTTACCGTTGGCACTTATACACCACTATTAAGCAAGCTAGCCACTAAATTTGATATTAGCTCACTTGCTCTGCGTGGCTACTGGTATGATAAGCCGCAAAGCCGTCGTCTTACGCGTGAGCAAGATGCTGATATGCTGATTGAGTTTTTGGAAAAGACCCAAGATAAGCCTGTCATAGGTATTGGTCATTCGCAAGGGGCTACGGCTACAGCGATGGCAGCTGCCAAACGTCCAGAGTTGTTTTCGCAGTTGTACCTGATCGAGCCTGTCACATTTACCAAACACCAAGCTACCTTATATAACCTGTTGCCACGCTCTGTCCTACTGAGTCGCGAGCCTTTCAAAAGCACGTTAACCAAGCAACCTACTTGGCCAAGTATCCATAGTTATTACGAGAGCCTACGTGCGCAGCGTGCGTATAAGCGTATCAGCGATGAGCACTTGCAAGTGTTTGCTGAACAAAGTCTGAGCAAAAACACAGATGGTAGCTATACGCTTATGTTTGCACCAGAACAAGAGCTGGCCAATTATTTTGGCGCACCTCATATCGATGCCGCACTCAAAAAAACTACGCTGTCCCTACACCTTGATTACAGGCAAGCCTACCCTGTTCATCAATGACAAAGTACGCAAGCAATGGAAAAAGTTTGTCCCAGATAGCAGTCTTATTTCGCTGTCAGATTATGGGCATCTATTGCCAATGGAAGCACCTGAACTATGCGCTCAAATCATCAACGAGCACTACCAAAGCAGTAAATAAGGATTTACAACGACTGAATTATGACTGACCTCTTTGCCCCTGCACCCACGGATAACTTACTACCCTATGAGGGTAAGGTAAATGATTTAGGCGTAATTATCGACGATGCCACTGCCCTTTATAACACTCTACTAAATGAGCTACCTTGGCAGCCAGACATCGTAACGTTATTTGGTAAGACCCATATAACTACTCGTCAAATTGTCTGGATGGGAGACAAAGATGTCAATTATCAATACTCGGGACACGTGCGGCAAACCGTTCCATGGTCAGACATAGTGTTTCACGTGAAACAGAATATCGAACAAGCTTTAGCAGAGGTTGGTGTCATCGCTAGTTTCAACACCTGCCTGCTTAACTACTATCCTTCTGGCGCTGATGGTATGGGCTACCATGCTGATGACGAAAAAGAGCTCGGTCAGCAACCAGTCATCGCCTCCTTATCGCTTGGTGCCACACGCAAATTTGTTTTTAAGCATAAAAAAAACTCAAGACAAAGTTGAACTTTATCTTGAGTCTGGTCAGCTCGTTGTGATGCATGGTGACACACAAACCTTTTGGAAACATACGATCACCAAGACAAAGATGGTCGATGCTGGGCGAATCAGTCTAACGTTTCGGCATATGCTTACATCTTGATACTATCGCTGACTTAACGAGCCATTGAGTGTTTATACGAGACGGTCCAAAAAAACGCTCACGGTAACACTGATAAGCAGCTTCACAAACATTGGCAGTGTAGCTAGCATTAACACCACCTGCGACTACTGCACCCACCGCTGGAATGATTTGCGCCGCTTTTGTCTTAGTGATGTTAGTGGCTACTTTAGTCGCTGTCTGACGCAGTACACGAGACATAACTTCTTCATTAATCTGATTGAATGCTTGAGTTTCTGTATCTTTAATCATCGCATGAGTTTCATCTAACGCCGCTTTACGCTCTTCAACAGAGGCAGAAGTTGCTACAGCCAACAAAGACATCGCAAATAACTGTTCGCCTTCATCATTGATATCAAAGCCATAGTACGTTGCATATTCTCCAATCGCTCGTAGGTTAGCTGTAATAAGCCCAACGACATCAGCAGGGATACCTGCCCAGCCTACAACCCCCGTAGTCACCCCTTGCGCACTGGTTAGCGCTACATATTTGCTCTTAAAAAGCTTAACTTGTTTATCTATAACAGCAATGGGTAGACTTTTGATGTCAGACAGCGTTTTGATAGAGAAGTCGTTAATATCTGCTGCCTCTTGATAGCTATCAATGACGTCTTGAGTGTCCAATGTCCAGTTGGCCGCATCACTTAAAGCAGTAATCGTTTCCTCAGTTGCTTTTTTTAGAGAATCGCCAAATTGTGGAGCCTCCATCAAAGCATCACCGGCGGCTACCACAGGGGTATTAAGCACTGCGAGCGTCTTATCCAAAATCCCTTTCTCGGGGTTCTTCCATGCTTCTATTTCTTCACGGGCTTTAGATTCATAAGCAATGTGGTCAGTTATTTTTTTCATTACTGGTCTTATTATTGATAGTCTTGTTGTTGGTAGTCATATTATTTCCTTTATTAGTATCGTTCGCTTTCTATCCTATGATAAATAAGCAAAGACTACAGGGACGTTCTGTTGTTCAAAATAAAACTTTTGTATGATTTGTTAAGTCATCAGTTAAGTTTACTGGGTTTCAAAAGACATCCCCTTACTAATAAATCCTACCAAACACTACCTCATACTTGGACAATCTTGACAGTCACTCAGCAGCGGCCAAGACAATCTTGCCAAAAGCATCGCCTTTTTGTAGCTCGTGATGCGCTGCAACAACTTCTGAGAGCGGATAGGTTTTTTTGAATTTTTAAAGTCAGCTTGCCATCGGCCACTTCCTGTAAAACACGCGCCATATCTTGACCACTACGCTGCGCTTTATAGCCTGCTACTGCCAAGTCTTTTTGCTGACCGGCTTCTTTGAGCTTATCAACCCAGATAGTTGGTAACACATTCACGCGGGCGCCTGATTTGAGCACGCTAAGCGCACGGACACCTGCTTCATCGCCGACTAAATCAAGTAGCACGTCGGCTTGTAGGTCAGGGAAATCTTCATCTTTGGTATAATCTATCCAACCCGCCAGCTTAGATACGTCTATCAACTCATCAAGCTTGGCGTACTTTTCTGGCGAGCAAATTACCGTCACCTTGATGTTATCTTGCGCCACTATATTCATAAGCAATTGGATTAACAAATGACCGACACCGCCTGCTGGTGCATTAATCACCACATGCTCTTCTGTTTTTATATCAGCAAAATCTACAAACTGTAGCGCCGTTTGTCCGATACAAGGCAAAGCACCTGCCTGCTCTAAAGTGACATTATCTGGTACTTTCGCAAGTAACTTGGCATCTACTGCCACATATTGCGCGTAGCCACCACCGCTAAAGGTCAAAGCCGCTACTCTATCGCCGACAGCAAACTCGTCGCTATTACTACTGACTACTTCGCCTGATACATCGAATCCCAAAATAGCCGGCTGATCATTCTCAAACTTGTCTTTACGAATGTTCTCTGCACCCCAGCCTTTACCTTGGCGGGTCTTATAATCGACAGGGTTAATTCCAGCATAGGCGATTTTTACTAGCACTTGGTCGTCCTGTAGCTCAGGGACATCAGCACCATCTTGATATTTCATTACTTCGGGCTCACCGAACTCGCGTATGAGTACGGCGTGCTGTGTCTTAGGTATATTGTGGTTAGCTTGTTGATTATTATCAGTAGTAGACGTTGTTGCCATCGTAGAATATCCTTATATTTTGTTTATTAGGCTGTACTTGTTATTCATTTTATTGAAACGTTGTGCTGTTAATAGCACTTTCAATCGAGAACATAGTTAATTAATAATATGATCAATAAAGACAATTGTTCATATATCGATAGATTGCCAATATAATACATTTAGACGAATTATTATAGTTAGGTATTAGGCAACATCAGTTCTGCACTAATGGGCAGGTGATCTGATAGCGAGGACCAAGGTTTCCCAGTATGTACCCAAGCATCCTTCACAAGCAAATTGCGCACGTAGATACGATCCAAGCTGAGTACTGGTAGCTTTGCTGGAAAGGTTGGCAACAGCTTGCCATGACAATGTTTGAACGCTTCTATCATACCGAGATCTGATGCCAGTTTGTCACAAGACATCTTTTTCCAATCGTTAAAATCGCCTGCCAAGATAAGCGGTTGATTCGGCGCAATCTCATTACGAACATAGTCACTAATCGCTTGATACTGCTTGATACGATCACGCTCAAATAAGTTTAAATGTGCACACAATACGACAACTGGCATCTCCCAACCGATAGGCTGTACCTCACAGTGCAAGACACCGCGCTGCTCAAGCTTATTAACCGTAATATTTACATTGTGTTTAGGATCTAGCGGGAAGCGGCTCAATACTGCATTGCCGTGGTGGCCGTTTTCGTACTCTGAGTTTTTACCGTAACTGTTTTGCAAATCTAAAAATTCGCCAAACCATTCATGTTGCGACTGATCTGGATACTCGTTATATTGCATATTACGTTTGAGGTTTTGGCCTTGCACTTCTTGCAAACACAAGACGTCTGAACCTACAGACTCTAGCGCCTGAGCAATACCTTGCATTTTCACTTGGCGATTCAGCGGTGACATGCCTTTGTGAATGTTGTAGCTGGTTAAAACAAAAGAGGTGGTAGTCATAGTTTGGTTAGTTGTACGCTCATTATTTATGGAGTAAAGATCAATAGCTCAGCTACGATAACACCCATAGTGATGGTAATGACAGACATAAAAAGAGCACTGGCTCGTATTGAACCAATGCTCTCATATTACACCTATGTATTATTAATGGCTAATTCATAAATGGCTGATTCTAAATGAACATCGCGTATAGGTGTCATCGTCAGATTAGTAGCGAGTTACTAACGCTATTGGTTGATCTTCATCCATGATATCTTGTGGCATAAATACAGCTTCGCCACCATTATGAATGACGTGTTCGATGATTTCACCGATTGCATCATCTGTGATGCCTTCCGTAGTCGCATCATTGGCAGGCTTAACGTTTGTGCTTTTTCGTCAATTTTAGCGGATTGTATATAGCCACGGCGTACATAAAGCGTCTCGCCAGCCCCTTGGAAGGCGCTGCGATATACTTCCTGCAAATCCGTCTGCAACATATTCGCACCGCGAGCTTTATCAATTTCACCTAAGGCAGCTTTGTGCAGCGATGTGCGATACTCTTCTACAGCTTCTTGCACACTATCTACGATATGCTGAGCACTACCATCTTCTAGATTGGTCGCATTCGATACTGTAGCGATGATATTGTCTGGACGATCACAGATTTCTTTATAGTAGCCAATATTTTTTGCATCACCAACTATAACAAGAGGCATTTTATGCTCGCCCCATAGTTCTTGGACGCTTTTATCAACTTGGTTAAAGAATTCTTTTAAGTGACTGCTTTCATTATTTGATGAACGATCTGAGCCACCGTCACCTGTTGTGTATAGTCCGTTGTTTTCAACAGGGAACTGAATGTTCTCCATGTTGTTTTGTGCATCATCATCTTTATCGAACTCTCTCACAACGCGGTCATTAGAGGCTTCGATCAAACGAGCATTGTCACGGGTTAAGACCACAGTATAATAATGAACTGCACTTGCCATATCACGGACCAAGTCACGCGTCGCAAATCTATCTGAAATTACAACACGTTCTGTCGTATCAATTGGCATACGAATAAATTGCACATCATCTGTACTAGCAAATATAGCCAACGTATCAAGATTATAATTATGATTGAGCTCACTGATTTTATTTTGAATGTTATCTAGAATGGTAGTCGCTGTGCGTTTATCGTACTCTTTTGTCAGACGATCTTCGGCAACTTTCAATTGGTTTTTTTAGAGCGATAGGATCTTGCTCATTAGCTGGATGTTCACGATGCGTTTTAACAAAGATACTTACTGCAGGGTTAGCTTTAGTTTCACGTAAACTTTTAAGAGTCGCTTTCATATATTGCTCCTTGTTTTATTATCGTTCATTTTTAACTTTATATGTTTCTTTACTCATGTACTTTTATAAGTGTAGAAATTTCTATCCGTGTTTTTCTTGCATCTCATTGACGCATAATATTTAAATTCCATTATCTTGATGCTAACAGCTATACCCCACTCCCTGTAGGATTAATTTGCAAGCAAATGATAGCGCTTTGTAAGTAGAGCACTCTATATTGTTAAAGGACTGCCTTAACGAGCATAACTATATATTCGGACAATTATCTTGAAAAGTTGAATCTAAATACCAGAATCTCAACATTTACTTTCAGATTGCTAGCACTGTCCTAATTACTTGAATCGTATAAAAGTGCTTAGGTTGTATTTTTACCAAACGAACCCATCTTTTATATAATCTATATATAAAATAAGAACACACTGTATATTTCAATAGTAGCCAGACTTATCTCATTTTGATTAATAATAATTCATTGATATCGGATACCTATATGACACCTTCTCCTTTAGATTTACGCCTTGTCGATTTTGCCGACACTGCTCCACATACGTTACAAAACCAAGTGATTGACGCTATTGATGCTGCCAATGCTTTTTTAGATACCTTAACCGTGATAGAAAGCGATAGTGCTGAAAAAACAAGTGCTGAAGAAATAAGCGCTGAACACGCTTTGGCAGATGTGATGAGCTTTGATCATATAAATTTGGCATTAGATCGTAGCTGGGGTATTTTGTCGCATCTCAATAGTGTGATGAGCAACGATGAGATTCGACATGTTCACCATGAACTGCTACCAAAGCTGTCTGCCTACGGTACACGAGTTGGACAACATCAGCCTTTGTTTAATCGCTATCAAACTATCGTCAATGACACAGATTTCTTTGCTACGTTAGAGCCTGCTCGTGCACGTGCAATCGAACTGGCATTACGTAGTTTTGAGTTATCAGGCGTTGCATTACCTCAAGCTGAGCAAGAAAAATTTGCTGCTATCCAAAGCGAGTTATCTACCCTGTCTGCAACCTTTTCGGACAATATCTTGGATGCGACGCAAGCATTTGCTCTGCCTTTAGAAGACTCCCAATTAAAGGTCTAACAGAGAGCGGTCTGGCACTATTGGCAGATGCAGGCGAGCAATACAAAGCGCGTGAGCTTGCTAGCGGTGCTCTTAGCCAAGCCGATATAGATGCACTTCCTACTCCTTACTATGTGGCCAGTTTAAATATTCCTGTATATCTAGCGATCATGACTCATGCGGACGATCGTAGCCTGCGTGAGACGCTTTATCATGCTTATGTCACGCGTGCTTCTGAATTTGATACGCATACCAATGCAAAAGGTAATTCATTAAATAATGCTGACAATATGAGTCAAATACTCTCATTACGTGAGCAAAAAGCCAAGCTACTTGGTTTTGCAAATTATGCTGAAGTATCGCTATCGACCAAGATGGCAGACAGCGTCTTAGAAGTTGAAACATTCTTACGTGACTTAGCAACGCAAGCGACCCCTGCTGCCAAAGCGGATTTGGCACAGCTACAAAAATACGCTAGTGATTATGGCATTGACGAGTTGCAACCATGGGATAGCGCTTACATCGCTGAAAAGGTAAAACAAAGTGAGTTCAGCTTATCGCAAGAGGAAATTCGTCCATATTTCCCATTACCCAAAGTGATTAATGGCTTGTTCACTATCGTTGAGCGTCTATACGGTATCAAAGTACAAGAGCAAGGTCATAAGGATGCAGAAAGTGACTCAGTCTCTCGCTGGCATGACGATGTGAGTTTTTATCAATTATTCGACGCTGATGATCGCTTGCTCGGTGGCTTCTACTTTGACTTATTTGCACGTAGTGGTAAGCGTGGCGGTGCATGGATGAGTGGTTTCCAATCTCGCTATAGCTATGAAGAACAGAACCATCAGCAGCTGCCCGTTTGCTTTATGGTTGGTAATTTCACGCCAGCACTTGATGGCAAGCCTAGTTTATTGACCCATGATGAAGTATTAACCTTATTCCACGAGTTTGGTCATGGCTTGCATCATTTATTAACCCAAGTGACGGTCGGTGATGTCGCTGGTGTCAATGGCGTCGAGTGGGATGCGGTCGAGCTTCCTAGTCAGTTTATGGAAAATTGGGCTTGGGACGCTGAAGGCATTGCCCTTATCAGTAGTCACGTTGAGACTGGTGAGCCATTACCTAAAGACAAGCTCGATGCACTATTAGCAGTAAAAAAACTTCCAAAGCGGCATGCAAACACTGCGTCAGATTGAGTTTGCCCTATTTGACCTACTCATTCATGCTCATACGCCAGCACTTAGTTATGATGGTATTTTAGAGACGCTCAATACTGTTCGTCATGATATCTCCGTTATGCAAACACCTGACTATAACCGCTTTGCTAATGGTTTTAGTCATATATTCGCGGGTGGTTATGCTGCAGGCTATTACTCATATAAATGGGCGGAACTGCTATCAGCTGATGCGTTTAGCAAGTTTGAAGAAGACGGTATTTTCAACCCAGCGACAGGCAAAGCGTTCCGTGAATCTATCTTATCTGTTGGCGGCAGTTTCCCGGCCAAGACCAATTTCGAAAACTTCCGTGGTCGTAGCGCCAGTATCGATGCCTTGCTACGCCATAATGGTTTCACTGATGCTAAAAATATTGATGCGGCAAATACTCAAACGACTCGCGAGGTCATTTAAATGCGTTATCAGTCATCTAGTCCTAAGCGCCGATTTTTAGCAGGGGTACGTTGTCCGAAATGTCAGGAGATGGACGCTGTGGTGCAAGTTAATATCGTGACTCCTGCCCAGATGAGTATATTGAATGTACTCAGTGCGGACACACAGAGCACCGTCCTGACCCTGATGCCATTAGTGCTAAGAACCATTTAGAAGATCAAATGGCTCGTGATGCGATGGCGACTGGCACCAGCGGCACTGTAAAATTTAAGCCTTAGTTATTTAGTTTTCATATCTAAAAACAGATTAAATCCTTTATTATTTAATGGTCTATTAAGCCTATCTATCAATAGATAGGCTTTTTATTTTGAGTTTGCTATAGTATGGCTACTTATATTCTTGACATGAATCGATCATAATATGAAACCAGACAACATCCGGCCTTCATCAACCCGCGCTTCCAAGAAAAAAACAGACTAAAACACGTCAGAAAATTCTGGCAGTACTTATCTCCATATTGCTACTTATTATCATTGTCTACCTTATCGTAGGAAGGACTGGCACTCAATCCACACTCCCTGTAGATAACGCCACTTCAGCACCAGTAACTGACCAAGCACAGACAGAATTAGCCAAAGACAGCACTTCGGAATTAATAGATGACTCTGTGATTAACGATGGTGTGCTCATGGATGAAAACTCTGAAGCAGCCAATAATGACAATAACGCGATACCAAATCCTACTGCTATATTAGATGCGCCTCTACCAGAAAATGACAGCTTGGCTAAAGAAGAGATTGATCGTTTAGAAGATGAGCGTCAGCGACTGGCCGAACAAGAAAAGTTAGCCGCTGAACAAGTGGCTATGAATAAGCAGTTGACTGATATGAAGGCAGAACAAATTGCACTACTTGAACAACAAATTGCTCAGTTAGAAGCGAACGACTCTAATAAAGCGACGGTTCAATAACCGTATACTTGATTTGGTTATGGAGAGGCTTACGATGGCGATTTTGCAATTCACACATGCCTCTATTTTAAATAGCAATGCACAGTTGCTTATTTTACCTGTCAACAATGCTGGTGTCGTTTTAGATCCTGTACTCACACGAGCAAAAACTCTATTCCCTGATAATTATAGTCGCTATCATCGTGCGTGCCGCGATGGTAGTCTGAATGTTGGTAGCTGCTTAATTAATAAGCGTACACGTGAGCAGGTCGGACTTGGTATCAGTAGTAACGGTAACCAGCCAAACTATATTGCCAACCTTGTGATATCAAACCATCCTTATCATCCAGCGCGCACACGTTGGCTGACTGCTGCCTTGATTGATTTGCAACAGCAAATAATGCCGCTTATACGTTACCAAGGCATACGCAGAGTTGCATTGCTTGCGCGGCCACTTATCTCAGGCAGACCACGTGATATCGTATCCAGTGAAAGCACTACAGTAGATACCCTGCCTTTAGACTGGCATGCTGATACTTTGCCATTACTAACTGAGTACTTACAAGACCTACCAAACTTCGTATCGATATACATCTGCCTAAAAGCATTGAGTTATAAATGACCTTTTAGCTAGCCAGTCATCGTCCTTTCGAGAACATAAAAAAAACCGCCTTGAATACTCATAACGAGCATTTCAAAGCGGTTTTTTATTACTTAAACCACATCAGATATTGAGTATTAGTTCTGCTCAACACCTTTCATAGTCAGTTTGATACGACCACGGTTATCAACGTCTTGGACGAGTACTTTAACGATCTGACCTTCTTTTAGGTAGTCTGATACATTCTCTACGCGCTCTTCTGCGATTTGTGAAATATGTACTAGGCCATCCGTATTTGGCAAGACATTTACAAATGCGCCGAAGTCGACGATACGAGCAACGGTACCTTCATAAGTTTTACCAACTTCAACTTCAGCAGTTAGTGCTTCGATTTTGCCGATAGCTGCCTTGGTCGCTGCTTTGTTTTCACCAAAGATACGGATAGTACCTGCATCATCGATATCAATAACCGCGCCAGTTTCTTCCGTTAGCTGACGGATAGTTGCGCCGCCTTTACCGATAACGTCACGAATCTTGTCTGGGTTGATTTCGATAACCGCGTAGTTTGGTGCATGAGCATTGATTTCAGTACGGCTCTCAGGCAATACTTGGTTCATTGCTTCTAGGATATGGATACGACCTGCATGAGCTTGTTTAAGCGCTTGCTCCATGATGTCAGGGGTAATACCTTCGATTTTGATATCCATCTGAAGTGCAGTGATACCATTTTTAGAACCAGCCACTTTAAAGTCCATATCACCTAGATGATCTTCATCACCCAAGATGTCTGACAATACAGCAAAACGATCGCCTTCTTTAACCAAACCCATCGCGATACCAGCCACTGGTGCTTTTAATGGTACGCCTGCGTCCATCAATGCCAGACTTGCACCACAAACAGAAGCCATAGAAGATGAACCGTTAGATTCAGTGATTTCTGATACCACACGAATCACATACGGGAAACGCTCACTATCTGGCAACATCGCTTGTACACCGCGGCGTGCTAGACGACCATGACCGATTTCACGACGTTTTGGAATACCTTCACGGCCCGTTTCACCAACTGAGAAATGTGGGAAGTTATAATGCAGCATGAAATGGTCACGAATCGTGCCACCTAGTGAGTCAATCATGTTGACGTCACGGCTGTTACCAAGTGTGGTAGTAACCAATGCCTGCGTCTCACCACGTGTGAACAATGCTGAACCATGCGTATATGGCAATACACCAACTTGTACGTCAAGCGCACGAACTGTCTCAGGGTCACGACCATCGATACGCGGCTTACCTGACAAGATGTTGTCACGAACAGTACGATATTTAAGGTCGTTATAGATTTCTTTAAGCTCAGATACGGTATCAGCATAAGTTTCTGACTCAGCATCACCAGCAAGTGCATCAATAATTGACTGCTTAATTTCATCAAGCTTCGTGTAACGTGCTTGCTTATCAGTAATGGTATAAGCGTCAGCAACTTGCTCGCCGAACTGCTCTTTCATGCTGCTGGTAAGGGCTTGGTCACGCTCAGGAGCAGAATATTGCTGCTTAGCAGTACCGATCTCTTCAGCCATTGAAGCAATGTTATCAATAACGATTTGTTGTTGCTGATGGCCGTACAATACTGCACCTAACATCTGGTCTTCTGACAGCTCTGCCGCTTCAGATTCAACCATCAATACTGCAGACTTAGTACCAGCCACAACCAAATCTAGATCACTAGTTTCAAGCTGCTCAGATGTTGGGTTTAGAACGTATTCACCGTTAATGAAACCAACACGAGCGGCAGCAACAGGACCATTAAATGGTGCATCAGAAATAGCCAATGCTGCTGAAGCACCGATTAGTGCAGCGATATCTGCAGACTGAGTTTTATCTGATGATACAACTGTAGCGGTGATTTGGATTTCGTTTACGTAGCCTTCTGGGAATAGCGGACGAATCGGACGGTCAATCAAGCGTGAAGTTAAGGTTTCAAATTCGCTCGCACGGCCTTCACGTTTGCCGTAAGCACCTGGGATTTTACCCGCTGCATACATTTTTTTCTTGATAATTAACCGTTAGCGGAAAGAAGTTTTGGCCTTCTTTAGCTTCTGATTTTACGACTGCTGCAACTAATACGGTTACACCGCCCATGTGTACTAAAATAGAGTTTGCTTGACGGGCAATACGGCCTGTCTCAATAACAACCTGCTGGTTGCCATACTGAAATTCACGCTTAATGGTGTTGAACATTGTCATATAATCTTCCTAATGTTGACTGACAAAACTGATATCAGCGTCAAAAAAAGCTGATATCTGTCATTAAAATTCTGTGTATATGCTATCAGTTGCGATGCTTTCTATCAGAAAGCATCGCAACCAATGCCAATAACGTTACTTGGTTATCTCATATATTTATCTGAGTTAGACATCGTACTATTATGTATATTCGGTCGTGCAATTTTGGCTTTACTATAAATACTATCAAAAAGACATTAAGTCAAAAGACTTCGATGCTAAAAACCCTACAGGCTATTTTCTGAACTTTCAAATATCAGCTATCTGCGCTGATTACCAAGCCAAATAATAAGTATTCTATCAATAATCACCATATCTGTAGCAGATGCGCTATCAAACTCACAAGGCATTATTTTACAGTGATTTATAGCCATTGACCAATTAATTGCACAGTAGCGCAATTATCGTCAGAAAATACCGTATTTGAGGCTTGGTTAGTACAGTTTATACCTATATTCCTCTTAACTATTCTATAGAAGGAGTTATAGCTCTTACTATTTGAGCACGGTATCTAAAACGAATAAGCATAAAAAAACGGCGTGAAACTATTCCACACCGTTTTTAGAAAAATCTATTTTATCGATAATAACAAACAATTTCCAAGCGACTTAGCAAAAAAATTCAGCATCCACTCGTACTATTGTCGTTAGATTAACGACGTAGACCCAACTGGCTGATTAGAGTAGTGTAACGACCAAGGTCTTTACCTTTTAAGTAATCAAGCAGTTTACGACGCGTGTTAACCATACGGATAAGACCGCGACGGCTATGATGGTCAGCTTTGTGTGCTTTAAAGTGGTTCTGCAAATCATTGATACGAGCACTCAACAAAGCTACTTGAACTTCTGGAGAACCAGTGTCATTTTCGCCACGTTGGTATTGAGCGATGATTTGTTCACGATCGGTATTAGTTAGCATAAATATCTCCGGCAATGCTAAAAACTTTAAATACAGGCTGCAATTTGAGTCAGTATTAAAGCAATAGAATAATAAATAAAATAACCTGTACGCCATTCAGGACAACCCTGCATTACTAGAGTTGACCTAGTGTACGACAAGCTCAGTTAACAACCATTTAATATATTTTGAATCGTACATTGCATTTAGCTATAGCACTACTTAATCAAAGTAATGGGCTAGTTACAGTACATCATTCAAAACCTAATTTAAATGTGGGGGTAATTATAACAAAAAACTGCTGAACTAGCAGCAGTTTTTCATAATACTTGTAAAGCGACATTTAATTTCTAGTAACTAATATCCTACAGATAACTAGCTATTAACATCCTACCTAAGCAGACTACTTATTAACATCAGATTCTTTTGCATTGCCGCCTAGTTCATCATCTTCAAGAGGCGCAGCAGTAGTAACTTCCGCTAGACTATCTGGGACGGTATGCTCACTTGGATTGATTTCTTCTGCAAGCTTTTCAATCTCTTTTTCCTGCTCGTCCATATTGTTCGGTGAATTACTCATATTAGCTCCTGAATTATTATTTTGTGGACTAACGGTAGTTGCACTCATCGAGCATAAGACGTGCAAACTATAAACGTATTAATGCCACCCTACTACAGGTGGCATATTAAAAACCTACTTATCTTCTTTCGCGCTTTCTAAATTAGCTGCGATACGTTCTGCTGCTGCTTCGCTATTTTCATTGTGATTGTCTTCAGTTTGACCTTTAAGTGCTGCTTCTGCTGAATCAGAACGTTGTTGCTCAAGTTTAGTATCATTTGGGTTAGAGTTTGACATAGTATCTTCCTTAGTTATGATTATGAATATTAGTTGTACAGAGTTGAAATTTAATAGTACTTAGTTGATTAGACTTGTTTAATTAGAAGTCAAAATTCTAAGATAATGCTTTATCTATGGCATCAACAAAATTAGGAATATCGTCTGGGTTACGCGAGGTAATAAGATTGCCATCTACTTGTACTGTCTTATCTACGTAGTTTGCTCCAGCATTTTCTAAATCTAGTCGCAAAGTAGGATAAGCGGTGAGTGTTTTGCCTTTAGCAATACCTGTATTGATGAGAGCCCAAGGAGCATGACAAATAACAGCTAGTGGCTTTCCTGCTTCATTTATAGCATTGATCATTTGATGAGCCTTTTCGTTACCACGAATAGTATCAGCGTTGACAGTACCACCTGGTAACACCAATGCATCATAGTCAGAAACGTTAGCATCTTCTACAAAGATATCAGCAGTAAAAGTATCACTCTTATCTACGTCTTGCTGCATGGCTTGCACTTCTTTTTTTATCATTTGTTGTTATGAGAAGTGTTTTATAGCCTTTGTCTTTTAGCTGATTATTGACGTCTTCATACTCTGCTTGTTCAAAGTGGTTATGTAGTAAAAAAGCGATCGTTTTCATAACTTTCCTTCTTCTTATCTATTAGTTTTTGTGAGCCAGTATATTTTTATAAGTTAGTTTTATTATTGTTTGGCAGTACATTCTCCTTTGAACTATTTTATTTTTGTTCAAATGCGTCCTTTCTGCATTGGTTTTTACTTTTAATTGTTTATCGTTTTAGTTATTAACCTTATGGCAATTTTTTTATTTTTATAATATTTGTCCGTTTTATTTTTTTTAACTCAGCATTCCCTATCTGATGAATCTAGAGTACAAAAAAAACAGGTTTCACCATAGGCGAAACCTGCAATAAAATGTGACGGTATGTGATTAGTGTAAACTATTAGTAAATCAGGTCAATGTTAGGTGGTAATTTCTCTATTTAAGTAACATTGGTGAAAACGTTACTATTAACGCTGAATCAATTTCTTAGGTTGTAGACGTCCGTTTAAGCTCACAGACCCCAAACCGAGAAATTCTCCCTGCTCATTGAGTAAACGTATATCAACAGGTATTTCGTGCTCTAGGAGCTGAGGCGCATCATCAAGTCCAGTATCAGCTTTACCATTGGGACTAGCGTCATCATTAATATCGACAGAGTTATTATTAGCTAGTTGGTCAGAAACCATTCTAGCAACATAATCCTTGAGCTTACCTGTTAGCGCATCAAATACGTTTAGGCGCTGCCCCATATGTACGCGGGCGCATTGCTCATCTGTCAGCATCAGTTCAGCATTGATATCAATACAAGCATCGATAGGCAGTAGCCAAGACTGACGCTCCTCTAGACCATGCTCTTCTAATGAAGATAAAGCGATAGCATCATCAATGCTGAAGTTCCCTACTTGTGTACGACGTAATGCCGTCAAATGTCCTAGTGTACCTAGCTGCTTTGCAATATCTTCCGCTAATACACGTACGTAAGTACCTTTAGTACAAGTAACCGTGAGATTAATCTGGGTATCATCTATCATCTGTAGATTGATTGCTTTAATTGTAATATCTCTGGGCGGCCTATCAACCTCAATACCAGCGCGAGCATATTCATACAGTTTTTTTTACCATCTTTTTTTAGCGCTGAATACATCGGTGGTATCTGCTGCTGAGCACCCAAAAACTGCTGGGCAATAGTTGCCAATGATGCTTCGTCGAATACTGGGATAGAAGCCTGCGTTACAATTTGGCCATCAGCATCACCAGTATCGGTTTGGCTACCTAGCAAGATAGTCGCTTGATAAGATTTATCAGCATCCAGTTGATAATGGCTAAACTTGGTAGCTTCACCCAAGCAAATAGGCAGTAAGCCAGTTGCCATTGGATCAAGCGTTCCTGTATGCCCCGCCTTTTTACTATCGTGTATCGGTGATTTAAATAAATACTTCACTTTTGACACGACTTGCTGCGACGTCATACCTTTGGGTTTATCCACCAGTATGACACCTGAAACTTTTATTTTTTTCAGGTACTTTATTGGCTTGTTTATCAACTTGCTTAGACGCTATAGACATAATAATAATTTACTCGTCATTCTCGTTTTGCTCAGTTTTAGTCACGGCCTTACTAATCAAGTCCATCATGTAGTTACCACGAGCAGTCACTTCATCATAATGAAAACGTAGGCGCGGCGTAGTACGTGTCTTTAAGCTATGGCTTAATTCTGTACGCAAGAACCCTGCCGCTTTATTCAATACTTTGATGCTTTCTTCATGGTTGGTCTTGTTCATAGCATCATTGAGCTCAGGCTCCATGATAGTGACATAGACGTCCGCATAACCTAAATCTGGGCTAACTTTGACACTAGAGATCGTGACAAAACCCGTTAGACGAGGGTCATTGACTTCATCGCGAATAAGAACAGCAAGCTCACGCTGAATCTGATCCGACAATCTTTGTAAACGTTGGTTCATGTTGTTACCTTACTTTAATGGGCTTATTTTATTACTGTATAAGTCTGCTGATTAATAGATGTTGCACTGATATGTGCTAAAAAAGGCCTAGCAGGATGTACCTGTTAGGCCTAAGTACAGCTGAATATTAGCAAAGTATCTAAATAGCTCAGCGGATTACGCATATTGCATTGATACATACTCTGCTATCGAACAGCAGCTTTAGATAGTACGTGCGAACTCTTGGATTTCGAAGACTTCGATCTTATCGCCAGCTTCAACATCATAACCGCGAACGGCCAGACCACATTCCATACCAGTACGTACTTCATTAACGTCTTCTTTATAGCGACGTAATGATTGCAATTGACCAGTAAAGATAACTTGGTCATCACGCAATACGCGGATAGGTTTGTTGCGATAGATTGTACCTTCGACCACCATACAACCAGCAGCAGCACCGAACTTACTAGAACGGAATACTTCACGAACATCTGCAACACCAAGGATTTTCTCACGATGTTCAGGAGCAAGCATACCGCTCATTGCTGATTTAACATCATCGATCAAACCATAGATTACGCTATAGTAGCGAATATCCATGTTAGCAGTATCTGCTTTACGGCGTGCAGTAGCGTCTGCACGAACGTTAAAGCCTAACAGTACCGCTTCACTCGATTCTGCAAGGGTTACGTCAGACTCAGAGATAGGACCAACGCCTGAACTGATCACTCTGACTTTTACTTCGTCAGTAGACAATTCGTTTAGGGCAGCTAGTAGTGCTTCAAGTGAACCACGTACGTCTGTTTTTAGTACGATATTCAAGAATGACACATCGCCTTGGCCCATCTGATCAAACATGCTTTCTAAACGCATGGCATTTTGACGCTCAAGTTGACGCTCACGCTCACGGTTGGTTCTAAAGTCCGCAACTTCACGAGCTTTTTTTTCTCATCCGTTACAACTAGGAACTCACTACCAGCAGCAGGTGTTTCAGGCAGACCCAAAATCTCTACAGGAATAGAAGGACCAGCTGATTTAATACGTTGGCCATGCTCGTCGGTCAATGCACGAACTTTACCATAGTGCTCACCAGCTAGAACCAAGTCGCCTTGCTTTAATGTGCCTTTTTTTAACTAGGACACTAACGACAGGACCACGACCTTTTTCCAGTCTTGACTCAATAACCACACCCTGAGCAGCACCGTCTAATGGCGCTTCTAGCTCCATTAGCTCAGCTTGTAAGCTAATGAATTCTAGTAGGTCTTCAATACCTTCACCAGTTTTGGCTGAGATACGAGCCATTGGTGTATCGCCGCCCCATTCTTCTGAAATAACTTCTTTCGTCGTTAATTCATTAAGAACACGGTCAGGATCAGCGCCTGGCTTATCCATTTTGTTGATAGCAACAATAATCGGCGTACCAGCTGCACGTGCATGATCAATCGCTTCTGCTGTTTGTGGCATCATGCCATCATCAGCTGCAACCACCAATACAACGATATCAGTCGCTTGAGCACCACGTGAACGCATTGCGCTAAACGCTGCGTGACCTGGAGTATCAAGGAAAGTAATAACACCGCGATCAGTTTTTACATGATAAGCACCGATATGCTGGGTAATGCCGCCCGCTTCGCCATTCGCAACTTTCGTTTCACGAATTTTATCTAGTAGTGAAGTCTTACCATGATCGACGTGACCCATGATAGTCACTACTGGTGGACGAGTCTGAACGTTACTACTACGCTCATCAACTGCGTATTGTAAGTCATCTTCAACTTTAGTATCACTAACTGGTACTGGGTTGTGGCCCATTTCTTCAACAAGCAAGCTTGCGGTTGCTTGATCAATCGTATCTGACTCACGAGCCATTTCACCCATTTTCATAAGTAATTTAGTTACTTCGCGAGCTTTAACCGCCATGCGCTGCGCAAGATCGGCAACTGAAATTTGCTCACTAATCTCGACATCATAGACGATTTTTTCGACAGGTTTTTCAAACTTATGCTGTGATGCTTGAGTTGAACGCAAACCGTTTTTGCGGTTTTTGATTTCGCGTTCATCTTGGTTCTTACGACGACGACCACGAGTACCAGTACTGTTCGAACCACGTTTGATTTCGCGACGCTCTTTTTCGAAAGACTCTTCTAGTGCATCACCGACCAAACCTTCAGCCAATGGCTCATCTTTACGTACTTCAGTAACAGGCTCACGATCTGTATATTTACCAGCCATTTTGCGCATCTGCTCAAGTGTACGCTTTTGCGCTTCTTCAGCTTGTGTGCGGCGGGTTTCTAGTTCGATTTCACGCAGACGCGCTTCTTCTTTTTCACGAGTCTCGCGAGCTTTACGTTCAGCAGCGGTTTCAACTTTAGGCTTGGTTGCAGCAACTTTCTTCTTCGGCTGTTCTTTAGGCTTAACTTCAGCAGTCGCTTTACCGCCTTTTTTTGACGACAACTGATGTAGAAATATCATCGTTTTTGTCGTCTGATTTTTTGCTAGAGCCTAAGCTTGCACGCATTGCTGCTAGCGTTGCTGCTTGACGCTCTTCCGCTTTTTTTCTTAGTAGCGGCGCGTTCTTCAGCTTCTTTTGCTGCACGTTCTTGAGACTCAACCAGAGCCTGCTCACGAGCAGCTAGTTCTTCAGCCATCTTTTCTGGATCAGGCTTTTCGAATAC
Organism: Psychrobacter sp. JCM 18901; assembly: GCF_000586435.1. Lineage (GTDB taxonomy): Bacteria > Pseudomonadota > Gammaproteobacteria > Pseudomonadales > Moraxellaceae > Psychrobacter. Next base: position 52,925 of record NZ_BAWH01000008.1, on the reverse strand, counting down.
TTTCTTTTTACGCACTTCGACGTTAACGCTCTTAGATTTACCAGAAGAGCCGGTCACACGTGCAGTACTGGTCGTCTTAGATTTAAGACTAATACGACGCTTTTCTTGTTGACCATGACTTTGCTTTAAATACGTCACCAGCTTTTCTTGCTCAAGCTCGGTGACTAGGTCATCCTCTGCGCGAGCAGGCAGGCCAGCATCTACTAATTGCTGCTTTACAGCATCTGTAGTTTTGCCTACCATTTCTGCCAGTTCTTTGACGGTCTTATCTGCCATTTATTATCACCTACTGTCTATTATTTGCTATATGTTCAATTCAGTTGTTGGCTACAAATGATTGGGTTAAGGCTGATACTTATAAATAAATATCAGCGCTTTATTCTCAATAGCATATCACCAAAAGACAGCGATATGCAGTTACCGCTTATTCATCGAACCAAGATTCCCGAGCTTTCATGATGAGTTTTCCTGCAGTTTCAGAGTCTAATCCTTCGATATCTTCTAGATCGAAGACGGCTTGTTCTGCCAAGTCATCAACAGTAATGATGTCTTTTTGCGCCATTTTATAAGCCCAACTGACTGTCATACCTTCAAGCTCTTGAAGCTCTTGACTTGGCTCTTTCATGTTCTGTTGTTTGACCAGTTCATCAGCGATGACAACTTCTTTAGCACGCTCTTGAATCATATCAATCGCTTCATCGTCTAGACCTTCGATATCATAGAAAGTCTCAACTGGTACATAGGCCACTTCTTCGATACTGGTAAAACCAATATCAACCAATGCCTGTGCTAAATCTTTATCTACTTCTAGGCGCTCATAGAATAATTCAATAAACGCTTTTGATTCGTTTTGTTGACGTTGTTGATACTCTTCTTCGAGCATCATATTCAGCTTATAGCCCGTCAGTTCAGACGCTAGACGTACGTTTTGACCTTGTGAGCCAATAGCGCGCGCCAACTGATCATTGGTGCTAAAGATAATATCTGCTGTTTGCGTGTCTTCATCTAAGATGATGCTGCTGACATCAGCTGGTTCTAAAGAGCTGATGATGAACTGAGCTGGATCATCTGACCAAACCACAACATCGATACGCTCACCATCTAGCTCTTGCTGTACTGCTTGGATACGTGTACCACGCATACCAATACAAGCCCCAACAGGATCAATACGATGATCGTTAGTCTTCACGGCTATTTTAGCACGAGTACCTGGCAGACGAGCGACGTTACGAATTTCGATAATTTGTTCTGCAATCTCAGGCACTTCTTTTTGCATCAGTGCTGATAGCATTTCAGGATGTGTGCGAGATAACAGTAACTGTGCACCGCGGTTTTCACGGTTCACATGGTACAAGATAGCGTTGATACGCGATTTTGCACGGAGTTGTTCGCGTGGCAACATCTGATCACGTGACAAGTAACCTTCGGCATTGTCACCCAAATCTATGATATAGCCATCACGAGTCTGTTTTTTGACTTCGCCATACATCATCTCACCAACACGCGGCTCGAAAGCATCTGCAACTAATGCACGCTCAGCTTCACGAATCTTTTGGATAATGACTTGTTTGGCTTGAGTAGCAGCAATACGACCAAATTCGATTGATTCAATTTGCTCTTCTTTAATATCACCAATTGACCATTCTTCTTGATCAAGATCTGTGATAGCAAGCTGACAAGCTGGCATTTCATGGTCTTCATCTGCAACCACTGTCCAGTAACGATAAGTATCGTAATCGCCAGTTGCACGGTCGATTGCTACCCGTACAGCCACTTCTGGCTGCTCGTATATACTTTTTTCTTAGTCGATACCACTAAAGCGTCTTCAATTGCTTCAAAGATATCTTCAGGATTTAAGCCCTTTTCATTACTGACAGTTTCTACTACCGTTAAGATTTCACGACTCATGCTATACCTGTCCTATCATTTTTTAATTGACTTAAATTTTATAATTTGGGTGCTGCTATTATATAGTTGCTATAAGCCACATAAGCTATTGGAAGATAAAACTGTCTATCTATAAACAGTTACCCTAGTAAAAACCTAGGCATCTTCATAAATCAAATTGGCTTTATCAATATTACTTAATGCAATCTCAAACTGCTCGCCATCGCTTGACGTCAGTTTTAAAGAGTTTTCATCAATGCTATCTAAAGTACCTGTGGCTTTACGACGTTTTTGATCGCCTGTACCGATAGCTTGAATCAGACGCAAGCTCACAGTTTGACCAACATACGCATGCATCTGCTCATCTGAGAAAAACGCACGATCAAAACCAGGTGAAGATACTTCTAAAATGTACTCACCAGCGATAGGATCATGAACTTCTAAGATACCGCTTACTTGATGGTTTACTGCCGCACAGTCTTCAATCGTTACTTGTTTATCTTGGGCTTGCTCTTCTGGCAATGCCTCAATATAGATACGTAGTAAAGAGCGACGACCTTGTGGCGCAAACTCGATGCCCCATAATGACACATCACAAGCGGCCACGGCAGGGGCAATAATATTAGTCAGTTCTGCAACTTTAGTCGAAAGCTTCATAATCTCTTTGTATTTTCCTATTCACTTATCTATCGTACTTAGTAAACCGTATTAAAGATGAACTCTTATCTATATATAGCAATCTTATAATGATCAGAATCACGGTCAGTATATAATTTTAAATCACAAATATATGATACATATTGTGCATTTATGTAGGGACGAGCGTAAAAAATATCAAGCTCGGCCAAACAATGCTTTTATTATTTATAAAGCACTACTATCGATAAAAGTATGAGGAATAAAAGATAGTGTTGCTTAAGAAGCATCGTGCCGGTAGCGGCCGATGATGACCAGTGACGAGTAATATCGTACTCTATAGACTTAGAGCTTAGCATAAGTAGGATAGATACCGCGATAACACTGACCTTCAGATACAAAAAAACCCACAAACATAATGGTGGGCTAATCGGTACTGACAAATTTAGTGTACAAAACATCAGTATAAAAAGTGGTAGCGGGGGCTGGATTTGAACCAACGACCTTCGGGTTATGAGCCCGACGAGCTACCAGACTGCTCCACCCCGCATCAATCTAGAACGCATATTATAGGGAGGTTCTGTAGAAGTGTCAATACTTTTTTTAAATTAATTATAAAATAAGTATTATCTGCTAAAAATCCAACCTGACGCTATGCTACGTCTGTAAAACTTGGTGCGATTGGGGGGACTTGAACCCCCACAGCTTTCGCCACCACCCCCTCAAGATGGCGTGTCTACCATTCCACCACAATCGCATTGTACTGCTCTGCTTCTATCATCCAGTCTATAATCAATAATGCTTAAGGTAGGCATCTATAGAACAGGAGTTGCGAAAACAGGAAAGCATTGTAAATCTAACCTACCAAAATAGCAAGCGCTGCCTACTTAAAAGAGGCTTACTCAGGATTTTGAGTCAATGGACGCGGCGTTTGCGGTGCTGAAACTGGCGCATCTAGACGAACTGATCTTCTGCTTGCTTACGCGCATGAACAGCAAGCGTCATACTAGTAATAAAAAAATATGACCGTTAGTACTGCCGTAGCACGCGTCAAAAAGTTAGCAGTACCTGCTGCGCCAAACACGGTACCTGATGAACCGGCACCAAAAGAAGCTCCAGCGTCTGCCCCTTTACCATGCTGTATCAGAATCAAGCCGATCATGGCAATGGCCACAATAATATGCAGGGCTAATATAAACGTAAACATGGTGGCCTCTTTTGCCGTGTAATGACGACTGATAACGGAAAATAAAACGTAAGGTTAATAGAATGACAATCGGCATGATCAAATGCCAAATCGACTATATAAATAAGGCGCATTGTACACGATTGCAAGGGCAGTGTTAAACCTACTTTTACTAACCGATAAAACCATACTCTCTATAAGCTATGATCTTGATATCTGAGCGTTATTTATTCATTTAAGCATTGGTTTGGTTGAAGGCATCGGCAATCGCTAGAAAGCTCTCTGCTTTTAATGAAGCACCGCCCACTAATGCACCATCAATCATAGCGTCGGAAGCAAAGCTATTGGCATTATCAGCATTAACACTACCGCCATACAGCACGGTAATCGTATCTGTTGTATCAGCAAAGCTTGCAACCGTTTGCTTAATATACTGATGAGTCTCACTCACTTCTGCCACAGTAGGCACTTTACCTGTACCAATCGCCCATATAGGTTCGTAAGCGATGAGCAGCCTTTCAGATAACGATGATGCTAACTCTGGCTGTTGAGTCAGTAAATCCTTAATAACCGAAAGTTGCTCATTGATAACGTCGAGTGTTTGATCATTGTCATACTGCTCTTGCGTTTCGCCGATACAAAACACCACGCCTAATTTCTGAGAAAACGCATGAGACAATTTGCTTATCAGGCAATCATGAGACTCTTTGTGATATTGGCGACGCTCAGAGTGGCCAAGTAGCGTCCAAGTGGCACCTGCATCTGCTACCTGCTGCGCTGAGCAGTCACCCGTATAGGCTCCTGTACTTGCACTATAAGTACTAACGTCCTGTGCTGCACAGAGTATTGAGCTATCTGCTAGACGCGTACTCACTGTACTTAAATGAACACAACTTGGTGCTACCATTAATTTACAGCGGTTTTTTTGATGCCTGCGAGTTGGCTTGTTCTTCAGTATTAACTTTAGTCAATAAGTCGTCCAATAGTGCATTGACAGCACTGTTAGTCGCAGGATTCTGTTTCCAATTGCCAATTACCCAAGCTTGCATACTTATTTACCTTGTCTCATGTATTCATGCCAATTCGGCTAATATGCGCGTCAGTATAACAAATAATTCGTAAGTGCTATAGTAGCGTGCCACCATGCACAGAATCACTTCTGCAAACTTATCTACATATAGTGCATCAATAGACCATTATTTTTACGAGCTAGTCGTCTAATGGTATATATAATTTTTTTCAAACTAAAGTAAAGTTCTATACTACAGAGTTGATGAAATATAGAGTTTATAAAATCAAATATTGTTGCTGGTTCTATATATAGATATACAGGTAGATAAGATAAACAAAGCAAGACAGTTATAGCGAGTTATCGACTAGCAACGACAAGTATATAGCGGGCAAGACCAAGCAAGTCTACAGAATATTTTGTATCAAAGGAGAGGTTACAATGTCTATCGCAACTAGTAAGTACGGCGGTCTAGCGCAGCAACTGATTAGCGACGGTGTCGTTAGTGAAGCGAATATGAAGACGGCACAAATTGAGTCGCAGCAGCAGCAAATAGGACTGGTACCTTATCTGGTAGACAATAAACTGGCCGATGCTTATTTACTTGCCCAAATGCTATCCCAAGCTTTCGGTGACCCTCTATTTGATCTTGATGCATTAAACGTTGATGTTATTCCAAAAGACTTGGTGGATGAAAAAATCGTTCGCAAGTTTAATGCTTTACCACTCTTTAAACGAGGACAACGTCTATTTGTCGCACTAAGTGATCCCACACGCGTTGACGCTATTGATGCGATTGCCTTTAATTCTCGACTGTCGATAGAAACCATTGTTGTCGAAGAAAATAAGCTCAAAAAGCGTATTGAAAGTGCATACGCAGATACAATGCAAAGCTTTGATAGCTTTTCTAATAGTGATTTAAATGTAGACTTTGAAGATGGTAATGAAGATAAAGAAGATGGCGAAACTCAGCTGAATGACGGCGTCGATGAAGCACCTGTTGTAAAGTTCGTCAATAAAATGTTGGTAGATGCTATCCGTATGGGTGCTTCTGATTTACATTTCGAGCCATATGAAAAGTCTTTCAGAGTACGATTTCGTGTCGATGGCGTCATGCAGAAAATGGCTAATCCACCAGTTCAACTTGCAAATAAAATTGCAGCACGTCTCAAAGTCATGTCGCAAATGGATATCTCAGAACGTCGGGTACCGCAAGATGGGCGTATTAAACTAAAAATTTCTAAAAATAAAGCGATTGATTTCCGGGTAAACTCATTACCAACGTTATTCGGTGAAAAGCTTGTTTTGCGTATCCTTGATCCATCATCAGCCATGCTAGGTATTGATGCATTGGGGTATGAACCAGATCAGCAGGAAATGTTTTTAGAAGCATTGCACAAACCGCAGGGCATGTTGCTTATCACTGGTCCTACTGGTTCTGGTAAGACTGTCTCCCTTTATACTGGTATCAATATCTTAAATACTGGCGCAACCAATATCTCAACGGCTGAAGATCCAGTCGAAATTAACCTTGAAGGAATTAACCAAGTCAATGTCAATGCCAAAGTTGGTCTAACGTTTGCCAATGCGCTCAAGTCTTTTTTACGTCAAGATCCTGATATTGTTATGGTCGGTGAGATTCGTGACCTTGAAACTGCTGAGATTGCTATTAAGGCAGCACAGACTGGACATATGGTTCTTTCTACTTTGCATACCAATTCAGCACCCGAAACACTAACGCGCCTACGTAATATGGGCGTCGCCTCTTTTAATATTGCCACATCAGTCAACCTAGTCATTGCCCAACGTTTGGCACGACGTCTCTGTAAGAACTGTAAAAAAACCTATTAGTATCCCGCGTCAGAGCTTGTTAGAGATTGGTTTTACCGATACTGATTTAGATAACACTGATAATGTCATTTATGAACCAGTCGCTGTAATGAATGCCGTGAAGGTTATAAAGGCCGTGTAGGTATCTATGAGGTGATGAAAGTCAGCCCTGATATTTCACGCATTATCATGGAAGATGGAAATGCAATAGATATCAAAGACGCTGCCATTAAAAACGGTTTCCGCGACCTACGTCGTTCTGGAATTTTAAAGGTGTTGCAAGGTGTCACGAGTATTCAGGAAATGATGCGAGTAACTTCTGAATGATAAGTAAAATTTATAGAATATGTACGATGCATTTTTTTATTCTAACTGCTAATCATTAAATAACTTATAAATCTGTAACTTTCATTATCAGATACTTTTAAAAATAAAACAGATAAACACTGGTTTTTTTACGCTAAAATAAAGTATGCCTGACTGGTATCTTAAGTCTGGTATTCTATTGTAAATTTACAATATATATTGGACAATTTTGAGGGTAGTAATATGGCAAAAGCTAAGACCGATATGTTGTTAGATTTTGTTTACGATGGTGTAAACCGACGCGGGCAGAAGGTAAAGGGCGAAACTACTAGCCGTAGTTTAGAGCTGGCAAAAGCCACCCTACGCAAACAAGGTATTACGGTTAAAGGGATTAAGAAAAAGCCAAAACCACTTTATACCTTCAAAAAAGCTATTAAAGCCATTGATATTGCTATTTTTGCTCGGCAGTTGGCAACAATGATGAAAGCAGGTGTACCGTTGACCCAGTCATTTGAGATTGTCGCCGACTCGCTCGATAATCCAAGTATGAAAGACTTAGTATTGAAAATAAAAGCAGATATTGAAGCAGGTGGCACCTTTGCCTCTTCTTTGCGCAAACATCCTCGTTACTTTGATGATTTATTCTGCTCTCTCGTCGAATCGGGCGAACAATCCGGTGCACTTGAGACGATGCTTGAACGAGTCGCTACTTATAAAGAAAAAAAGTGAGCTACTAAAAGCAAAAATTAAAAAAAGCAATGAAGTACCCTATTGCCGTTATCGTGGTTGCTATCATTGTCACCATGATTCTATTGATAAAAGTAGTACCTGTGTTCTCTGACTTATTTGAATCATTTGGCGCAGAGCTGCCTGCCTTTACACAGATGGTAGTTAGCATGTCTGAATGGATGCAAGCATGGTGGTTCATCTTAATTATTGCTATCGGTGGTGCAATTATCGGTTTTTCAGAAGCTAAAAAAACGATCTAAAAAAATTTCGTGACTTTTTAGACCGTGCTGTCTTAAAAGCTCCCATATTTGGCAACATCGCCTATCAAGCGATTATTGCACGTTTCTCTCGTACACTATCTACAACTTTTGCGGCGGGTGTTCCACTTATCGATGCCCTAGACTCTACTGCTGGTGCGACCAATAATGTCGTATTTTATAATGCCACTCAGCAAATTAAGAATGATGTATCCACTGGTCAGCAATTACAGTTTTCCATACGCTCGACCAACTTGTTTCCGAGTCTAGTCATTCAAATGGTTGGCATTGGCGAAGAGTCTGGTAGCTTAGAAGAAATGCTAGATAAAGTTGCTGTCTACTACGAAAACGAAGTTGATAATGCGGTTGATGGATTGACCAGCTTGATGGAGCCGTTAATTATGGCAGTGTTAGGTGTGTTAGTTGGTGGCCTAGTCATCGCAATGTACTTGCCAATTTTCCAAATGGGCTCAGTAGTAGGATAATGATTTGATGCAGTTTATACAGTTACTACAAGAAAACATCACCCTAGCTTTATTCGTGTTTGGCCTATTAGGTCTTTGCGTTGGTAGTTTTTTTAAATGTTGTGATTCATCGCATACCGCTGATGATGGTGTATGGTTGGAGACAGGAGTGTAGCCAGTTTATGTCTGAACAGGCAGATATGCCACGCGAGCATACGCTACCCATAGCAAATATTGTCGCTACTGACCAACCGATTACTTTAAGTCGACCTGCATCGCGCTGTCCTCATTGCGCACATAAAATTAAGTGGTATGAAAATATTCCTTTAGTAAGCTGGCTATTACTACGTGGACGCTGTTCAAGCTGCAAAGCATCTATTGGTCTGCGTTATCCTCTCGTTGAGCTAGTCACTGCCTTCCTGTCTGTGTTAGTAATATATAAGTTTGGGGTAAATACTACAGGTTTGTTCGCATTGGTTTTAGTATGGACACTAGTGGCGTTAACAGGTATCGACTTTGACACACAGCTACTACCTGATCGTCTAACTTTTCCTTTGGCAGGCTTAGGATTGGCGGTGAATTCACAAAGTTGGTTTGTCACACCAACACAGTCGATATGGGGATTACTACTTGGGTTTTTATCGCTATGGATAGTAGTCAAGGTGTTTTACTTAATAACTAAAAAAACATGGAATGGGTCAAGGGGATTTTAAACTACTAGCAGTATTAGGTGCTTGGCTCGGACCTATGATGTTACCCTTAATCATCCTACTATCGTCTTTACTTGGCTCTATCGTTGGGCTGATCTTGATGAAAAAACAAGGTGAAAGTCGACCTTTTGCTTTTGGGCCTTATATCGCTATAGCAGGTATTGTTGCCTTATTATACGGCTCAGATATCGTTAGCTGGTATCTTGGTATGTATGTCTAATAGCTGACAGCGCACACTAGATTATTATAGTAAATATCATTGTAGTAAATTTTCGGTAGTGACTTATAAATAAAGCCTTAAAAGGCCAATTATGAGTTTAAAGCTGCATCCATTGTTCTATCTTTCAGATAAGCCATTATTATGTCAAAAAAATATATCGCACTCTTATTCACACCAACCACAAACCACGCAACCAAAAAAATAAGAAGCTCGTGGTTGGTTTGACGGGTGGTATCGGTAGCGGTAAATCTGCCGCTAGTGCTTGGTTTGCTGAGCAAGGCATCGATATTATTGATGCAGACGTGATCGCCCATGAGACTGTCGCTAAAGGTAGCGCCACTCTGCAGAAAATCCAGAAAAAAATTTGGTGATTGGATACTGACGGATGATGGTGTTATGGATAGGGCTGCTGTACGTACACACGTATTCGCAAATCCTGAAGCGCTGATTGAGCTTGAGGCTATCACTCATCCAGCAATACGTGAGACAGCAAAAGCACAGCTAGATGCTAGTACTTCACCGTATATAATCTTGTCTGCGCCTCTACTTATAGAGGCGGCAGAGGCAGGACTGGCCAATTTATGTCAACGTATTTTAGTCATGGATGCGACCGAAGACACGCAGCTTGCACGTGCCAGTCAGCGTGATGATCAAAGCATACAAAAAAAATTAAGGCCATTATGACCAATCAGCTGAGTCGTGAAGAGCGTAATCGTCATGCAGACAATGTCATACTCAATGAAAGCGACCTTGCCTCTCTATATCTACAGTTAGAACCCTTGCACCAAGAGTATCTTACGCTTGCCCAGCAGCTAAAGTTCGCTGGCGATTAACCTCGTACAATGCCATGCCAGTAGCAACACTCACGTTTAGGCTCTGTAGATTACCATGCTCGTTTCCTGACATTGGAATATAAACCAGCTCATCGCAGCTCTCCATTGTCAGGCGGCGCATCCCCTCTCCTTCTGAACCCATAATAATAGCGGTCTTGCCAGTTAGGTCAGCGGCATGTATTGGCTTAGCCTCTTCACTAAGTGCCGTACCAAATACGAAAACGCCTGCATTTTTGATTTGCGATAATGTACGAGCTAAGTTCGTCACGCTGACGATCGGCATCATCTCTGCTGCGCCAACTGATACTTTAGCGACTGTTGGCGTTAGGCTCGCTGCATGGTGTTTTGGACAAACCACTGCATCCACACCCATAGCTACTGCGGTACGTAGCAAGCGCCAAAGTTATGTGCATCAGTAATTTGATCTAGTACCAATAATAAGCACTGTTCACGACCAATAATAGTATCAAGCAAACCTTCATCCGCAAAACCTAACGGACGAGCATTAAGTACCACGCCTTGATGCTGCGGACTGCCACATAATTGCGTTAGCTTGTCTTTTTGGGTTGGTTGAATGCTAATGCCGTTTGCTTCCGCTTCGGCCATGATAGCTTGTACATGACTGTCACTCTCACGCCCTTGCTGCACAAACAAGCTAAGACCATCAAGAGGACGATGTTCAAGTAACGCATCAACGGCATGAATGCCGTAAAAATAAATGGGTTTTGCCATAATAGGCCTACTAAATATAAAGTGGATATCGCACTAGGCGACGGGATAAAAGAGGATAACGTCGGCTTTAAATGTCATAGCTCATTGATGATGAGAGAACAGTAAACCAAACGTCAAAAAAAGAAATAAACAATACCAATCCGATATTGTTTATTTTCTCGAAACACTAACGTGTGATAGAACAGGCGCTAGAATGAAAGCTCAAGCGCCCTATTAATAGTATCAGCCTTCTAGATGACAGACATATTGAACAATTTCTTCAGTACGTAGGTTAAAACCGCTATTGCCTTCAACGACAAATGATTGACCTGCACGGTAGTAGCTGAATTCATCATCACCATTGATCTTCACTTCACACTCACCACTGGTGATTTCGATACGCTCAGAGGTATTAGTGCTAAAGTGATAATGCTCAACCAAGTTGTCACAAGGTAAGATCACGCCTAGCGTTTTATGGCGACCATCCTCAAACATAATGGTATGGCTTGAGCAGCGACCATCATAAGATACTGTCGCTTGGGCATTAACTGTTACGTTAGTAAATTGCGCCGCTGTCATAGTGGCTTCCTTATCAAATAATTATGGCAAAACTAAAGAATAAGTAACGGGTTAAAGTACTGACAGAGTTGTACTGGGCTTTAAATACGCGACCAGTAAGCAAACACGCCTGCTTTAGGCACCTTATCCCTCTATAGTAGATATCTGCGCGCTAAAGGTAGCCACAGGTTCTATGAAAACGCTTTTGAATAATGATCGAGTGGCATATTTTTCACCACTATACGCCTACAATTTTACAAAATTATGACTCGTTATTAGGTTGCATAGCGCATCAAACTCATAAGAAGAGTTTATCATTATGTGAGATTATGCTACCACATTATATCTATAAAGTTTGTTAAAGCGGCTAGGAAAATGCTATTTGATGGAAAGTATCCACTCACTCATTTAATATTCATTTGGTATTTTTCTAGGCGGATGCTAGACCATCATTTTAGGTATCTTTTTATCATTATCAGTCAAAATACTTCTTCTCATACTATGCTTATCTTTGGATATCCAATGACCCTAATGATTAATGTCATAGGTATTATGTCGATGATTTATTGTCAGTTTTTAATAGTTTTATGGTAATCTCCCAATAATAAATTCTGTTATACCTCGTCTTAAAGTTTGTATTTACGCACATTTAACACCATACTATTTGCCTACAATATTTATCTAATTAGCAAGTTTAAATAGATATTTTCAATTCCTTATTTACCCTATTTATAGATGGCTTCCTAAGATTTATATGATGTCCATTGTCTGTCCTGAGAGGCGTTGATGCTAGTATCGTTAACTTTACATCAGTTTGCGTTGATTGCTCAGCATGAGCTGAGCGTGGCTGAAGGTTTTAATGTCATCACTGGTGAAACAGGTGCTGGCAAGTCGTTATTGCTAGATGCACTATCACTATGTGTCGGTGAGCGAGCAGACAGTGCAATGGTCAGGCATGGCGCTGCGCATGCAGATATCTACGCTCAATTTGATGTAGAAAATAACAGCGTCGTCGCTGACTGGTTTGCCAAAAATGATCGACCGCTAGAAGAGCCTGAAGTACTTATTCGTCGACAATTAAGCAATACTGGCCGCTCAAAAGCATGGCTAAATGGTTCACCGGTTAGCTTAGCGGAGCTAAAGAGTTTAGGCACTTTATTGGTCAATATACATAGCCAACATGCTCAGCAAGCATTGCTCAAGCCGCAATTTGTGGTGCAATGGCTTGATGAGATGGCCCAGATAACACCGCTAGCCATCCAAACTGCCAGTAGCTATCAAGCCTATCAGCAGCTAAAACGTCGCGCAGATGACATCGCGAGCCGCGAAGCCCAGCGTCAAGATCGTATTCAGTTGTTGCAGAGCCAATTAGCAGATATTGCGCCATTATTGGCTGTGGACTACGCCGAAGTTGAATCTGAACACGAAGAGCTCTCCAACATTGAAGCCTTAATGCAAGAGGCTAGTCATGGTCTGCATTTGCTCGACAATGATACTGACGAGCCAGATGTCATGACCTTGCTCGGACAAGCGATTAAACTCTGTGACAATCAAGTAAGTGTCAGTCAAACGTTTGAACAAGCTTCTGAACAGCTCCATCTAGCACAGCAGCAAATCACTGAAGTGACTGCCCTGCTATCAGATTATGCCGAACAGCAGCTACCTGATCCTGAACGCTTACAGACATTAGACAATTTAATCAGCTTAGGACATCGTCTGTCACGTAAGCATAGCTTGCCAGCGAGTGATTTAATTGATGAAGCAAAAGGCTGGGAAGCGCAATTAGAGCAGCTAGAGAACGAGCCAAGCAGTGATGCAATGGCAGCGCAAATTGATCAGGCTTGGCAAGACTATCTCGCTCTGGCGACACAGTTGAATAAAGAGCGCACAAAAGCTGCTCCGATAATTAGTAAGCAACTCATCAAACAGCTACAACCACTTGCGCTACCTAATGCTCGCTGTGAATTTGTTTTTACTAAGAAAGCCGAACCTAGTCAGTACAATGCCCAAGGTTGTTTCGATATTGATTTATTATTCAGCGCCAATGTCGGTATGCCAATGCAGCCTCTACACAAAATCGCCTCAGGTGGTGAACTGTCACGTATGGCGCTCGTGATGCAAGTCTTACAAGCGACCAATGCCGATAATAATGCTGCCAAGCCTATGCTGGTATTTGATGAGGTCGATGTCGGTATCAGTGGCGGTACTGCGCAAGTGGTTGGCGAACTGCTACGCTCGCTTGGGCAAACACAGCAATTACTGGCCATCACACACCAAGCGCAAGTCGCAGCGCAAGCGCATCAACATATCTTGGTACAAAAGCACCATCAAGAACAGACCGAAAGCGAGCTACTCATACTGACCAACAGTGCGCAAGTAGACGAGTTGGCGCGTATGTCTGGTGGTGTCATTATCACTGATGTCACGCGCGATCATGCCCGCAGCTTATTATCCGATGTTAAATAACGCTCTACCTGACCTATCTAACGTTAAATAACCGTTCGTTTCATCAAACGGATGGTTATCTGAGTCTGTATGATGGTCAGTAGCAATTAGTGCGAATCTTGCTTTTCTGTTGATTATCACCATATAGTAGTCTTTCACCCTTATTATTAGGTTGCATTTATTTCTATGTCTAAAACCAATTTGACCCATCATTTTTTGATTGCAGCACCAGAGCTGTCAGACCCAAGGTTTGAGCAGGCACTTATATATATTTGCCGTCATGACAAGCACGGCGCCCTAGGTCTGATGGTCAATCGTCCGCTTGAGCAATCTCGCGTAGGTAAGCTGCTAGAAGATTTAGACATTGAAGTGACCAATCCGCAGGTGATGGAAGATGTGGCATTAGAGGGCGGCCCTATGTATCCTGAGGTCGGCTTTGTGCTGCATACTGGTCAGCCGGAATGGGCGTCTTCTTTTGCTATTTCAGAGAACGTTTGCATCACAACTAGCCAAGATATTCTGAAGCGTATTGCCGCAGGGCAAGGCGTCGGTCATTATCAGCTATGCCTAGGTCATGCCAGTTGGGGCAAAAAACAGCTAGACCAAGAGCTGAGTAATGGTGATTGGTTAGTCTGCCCTGCCGATCTGAATTTATTATTTGATACACCGTTTGAAGAACGCTGGCAAATTGCAGCCGACAAAATCGGAGTCAATTTCGACTATCTTAGTAGTGACATAGGTCATGCGTAATATCATACGCTCTGCGAATTTAGATAAAGACATAAAGGACACCCGTTACTATGGTAGCTAGCACTTTTACGGCTAATAGCACAGACGCTATAGATAATGACAGTGATATTGGTCTTGATACTCTCGATAACGATAGCAATATCATTGCTGAAACTATTGAGCCAGAAGTAAAGCCGCATCTTATCTTGGCGCTAGACTACGGCGTCAAAAAAAATGGGTATGGCGCTCGGTAATACCATTACGCAGACGGCGCGTGCCTTTGACATTTTGGCAATGAATAACGGTCAGCCAGATTGGGACAACTTAATTGGTATCATCAAAGTCTGGGGCGTGGCGCAAGTCGTGGTTGGTCTACCGCTTAATATGGATGGCACTAGCTCTATGCTTTCAAAACGAGCGCACAAATTCGCTCGTCGTCTGGCCCATAGAGTAATGGAGCAACATTTGCCAGTGACCGTATCACTGTGTGATGAGCGTCTGACTTCAATCGAAGCAAGAGAAATCGCATGGGATAACGGTTGGATCAAAAACGAACGCGACCCAATCGATGATATCTCCGCTTGTATCCTAATGTCGACCTATTTTGCTGATCCTAATAGCAGTATCGCTATCGATGCAATCAAAGCAGAATAAAGCAGCCAAATAGGTAAAAGACACGTGTGCGGCTATAATGTCACTTCGATACATCGTACCTCTTAACGGATAAATGACTGATTACTATGACCACTGTCTCAGACCAACCCTCGCAACATAAGTCACAGCATGGTTTTGCTCCACTTGCTATTGCCCGTATTAAAGGCGCCCAACGTGCCAACCAAATAGCGATTTATCTCATTTATGCGGCTATTTTTGCATTTGTGGTCTTTGGCACGATTGCTAGTATCAAAGCTTTCCATGACAACCAGCTGCTTTATCAGTTATTTTACAATTTGCCCTACGCCCTGGTAGCCCTCACGATACCCATTACTATTTATGATGCATTGGTCGTTTATCGTTATCGCTTAAACCAACCGTCGATGATTGCCATGAGTATTGGCGTATCGACTATTATATTGGTTGGTGGATTAATTTTTGCCGATACTGCATGGTTGGGACTATCTTGTTGGCTAGGTGTGGCATTTTTATTTAAAGTAAGTTTTAAGCGGTTTTTTTAACTTTTTAGAAGTAGCTGATACGCCTGATGCCGACGAAGAGGCTGAAAGTACTAAAGCATAGACGATCTACAAAGTACGCCATGATAAGCACTTAAGCAAACTACTTACCCTCAAATTCACTTATTTAGCTTTACGATAATGACTATGACCACTTCGATACCAGACACGCTTATCCACCATCACTTAGATACTCAAGGCTCATTTGTCCTGAACCCGTCATGATGCTACACCGCGTCATTCGCAAAGCAGATGGCGGTGAAGTGATTGAAATATTGGCGACAGATCCGGCTACCACGCGCGATATTCCAAATTTCTGTCGTCATTTAGGTCATGAACTAGTAGGCCAAGAAACACTGGCTGAGAACGTGAGCTTAGACGCTGATCCTGATGAAATTACCATCGATAGCGATGAGGATACGCCTGCAAGCGTAACGCTATATCGCTATCTGGTTAAGAAAAAAATGGCATGATAAGTTTGGCATTATTTTAATAACTGTCTGTTATTGCTAACTTAACCCCTACCTGAGTATCATCCTATGAGCGTGATCGTGCCGTGCAACAACGACAGCCTAAAGCATTGGCGGTCGATGATGAGCCAGCTTATATGACTGAATTTCGTCAAGCCATGCTGGCGCGCGGTCTAGCGACGCGTACTCGTAATGCGTACGTCCGTGACCTGCGCTCTTGTGAGCTGACCAATCCTATCGCCCTGACACGCTGGCAGCCTAATGATGTGCTGCATTGTCTGTCGCTCCTTGCTCAAGATGGCAAAACCCCACGTACACAAGCACGCATGCTCTCAAGCTTGCGCCAGTTTTATCTATGGATGATTGCCAGTAATCTGCGTGAAGACAATCCTTGTGAACGTATCAAAAGCCCAAAACTCGGACGACCGTTACCAAAAGACTTAGCCGAGGCGGATGTCGATAATCTACTTGCCGCACCTGATACCAGCACGGCACTTGGACTGCGTGATAAAGCCATGCTAGAAGTTTTATACGCCTGCGGTCTGCGGGTGAGTGAGTTGATTAACCTCTCATTAGAGCAAGTGAATCTAAACTCAGGTTGGCTACAAATCACGGGGAAAGGGAATAAAACGCGACTGGTGCCCCTCGGCGAATATGCAGCGGATGCATTGGAAGATTATCTGTCTCATGGGCGTGGCGACTTGATTGCTCATTTAAAATCGGGCAATTGCCAAGCGGTATTTTTGACGGCGCAAGGTGGTTATATGACGCGGCAGAACTTTTGGTATCTACTTAAGAAGTACGCCAAAGTTGCCAGTATCGATAAAGAGTTATCCCCGCATACGCTACGTCACGCCTTTGCCACACATTTGCTCAATCATGGTGCAGACTTGCGTAGTGTGCAATTATTGCTAGGACATAGCGATTTATCCACCACGCAAATCTATACTCATGTTGCAACAGCGAGATTGCAGAAATTGCATGCGGAGCATCATCCACGTGGGTAGCCTTGCCATATTGTCATATGGGCAGCATTGAAATCTAATATTTATTGATGATTGTAAAAGGAATATATTGTGTCGCAAGCTCAACCGTCTGCCTTAACAAAGAGTCAAAACTCTGCACTCCGAAATCTTACTATCATGGGTTATTTAGAAGGCACTTCTTTTTTATTGTTACTTGGTATCGCGATGCCACTCAAATATATGTTCGATATTCCAGAAGCGGTAAGCTATGTCGGTCCAGTGCATGGGGTATTATTCGTTGCTTATGTCATGGTATTAATCATCACCGCGAGCAGAATAAAAATGCCGCTTTGGGCGCTACCTGCTGGTGTGCTCGGCTCGTTTTTGCCATTCGGACCATTTATATTTGATCACTTATTAAATAAGAGTTTGAGGAAATAATTTCAAGAGAAATTCACTATCAGGAACGATATATGGCTCAACGCGGCTAACTATAATGCTATTCTATTCGCCTGCTTCATCTATCGCTATACTTGGATTACGTGCCTGTATCTCCCGATAAAAACGTAACTTGTCTTTTGGTGAGATTAGTATTTCTTCATTTTTATATACTATTTTAATCCTATCCAGTGATAGTGCTGGCGCAGAACTCATACTTCGAGTCGGCGTAATATAGATGATATCTGTAATCTCAATTTTTTGAACAGAAAACCCACTATCTACTTGTAGCTGGTCATTCGTTAATATGTACTGAGTACCGAAAAAAAGGGATAAGCATTAGTGCTGCAAAAGGTATGAGAATAACCGTCATTAATATGGTTTGTATGAGGGATTTGTGAGCACCTCGCTTCCACTGCCATAATGGAACAGACACAGTAAATAAACTCAAACTCCAAAGTAACAGTGCGAGCCAGAAGTCTACTTTAGATACGAATGTAATGTCTGGCATAAATAATACTTAGCAACTATCAGGTTAAATTTGATTCTATATTAAGCGTTACCTCTTATCTAATGTCTCTAACATTTTTTTTCTTAAAAGTTTTTTGCGATATAGCAAAATGCAGTTCTAGAAATAGATAGCTGCAAACCTACCCTTTTCTCGTTACAATACTCTTATTAAAGTGCGTCATGATATACACGCTGCCTAACTGGGCTGCGCACTACCTTTTTCCTATCTATTATCCGAGAATCCCATGAACCATAGACCACCTGCTGACCTATTAAAAAAAACGCCGAACACTGGCGCGAAGATATCAATTTTCGCCAAGAAGTGCTGGGTAAGCCGTTTGATTTTGCGACCACGTGGGGTATTTTTTTCACCGCAAAAGCTCGATGACGGTAGCTTGATGCTTCTTGATTATGTGGATTTTGAGCAAGATGATGATTCGATCGATTTAGGCTGTGGTTATGGTGTACTTGGTATGACGGCAGCACGTGAATGTCCAAATGGTCAGCATACACTGATTGATAAAGACTTTATGGCAGTAGAATATGCACGCCGTAACTGTGAAAAAAATGGTCTAAACAATGTTGATGTACATTTATCAAATGGCTTTAATCATGTGGCAAAAGACAAAGACTTTAGCCTTGTGATGTCAAACTTGCCAGCCAAAGTCGGTAAAGAGCAGCATTACTTATACTTCCTCGATGCTTATGCACGCATGCGTAAAGGTGGCCGTTTTTATGTCGTCACCATCAATGGTCTGCGCCAATTTGTGAAACGCTCGTTTACCGAAGTGTTTGGTAATAGCGATAAAATCAAACAAGGTAAAACCTATACGATTACGATGGCGACCAAAGACTAGTTTTAGCTTTCCATGATTGAGTTTCGGCCATTTAAACTGAAGCTTAAATTGAAATCGACATAAAAAAGCACGCTAAATTAATTTTAGCGTGCTTTTTATTTTGTATGGCCAATTGTCTTTTTACATCTGGCGTTTTATTAGATATCCGCCTAATAGCGCGCTGCCAATAATCGGTAATAGCACCATGAGCATTGGTGAAAAGCCTGTGGCTAGCGATACAAAACCAACTAAGTCTTGTATATAGCTAAATAGTAGACCAAACAACAACGCCACGACGATACGCAAGCCTAAGCTGTGCGTCCGTAGCGAACCAAAGACAAACGAGCAAGCGACAATCACTAACGACAATATCGATAATGGTGATAGTAGCTTTTGCCAAAAGGCAACCTCATGATCTAACGAACGACTGCCCTGTTGACGCATAAACGTACGATGCTCATACAGCTGCGTCAATGACAAATCCTCTGCCTTACGCGTTAGCAGATACACAGACTCTGGGGCAAAGGGCAGACTTAGCGTATCTGATAGTGAAACGGCTTGGCTACTCTCGAAGCCCTGATTGATAGAAAGCTTAACCATATCGTCTAGCTGCCACTCGTAACGATACTGCTCGCTTGGCTTTTCACTGTTCACATCGATTGGTTCACGGCCAGTATACTTCCCACCTTCCGCATGGACAGCAGTTTGCAAGTTACCATCGTTATCCAAATGCCAGCGCTTAATTTCGCCAATATTACCTGCGACATCAGCATAATCAATATATAAAATATCGCTACCATCAGGTGACGCGCTACCATCTTCTTCACTATCAAATCGTGGCTGAATTGTCCAGTATCCGCGTACCGAGGTAACTAGCGAGGCGCTTTCTTCATCGTTAATCTGTTTTGCCAATTGATTAGAAGATGGTAAAACAAATTGATTGATAGCCAAGGCCAATAGCACAAATATCAAAGCAGGCTGCAATACCCAGCCGACGATGCGATAGATACTGACCCCAGCCGCGCGCATAACGACCAGCTCGCTTTTGTTGGCCAGTAAGCCCAACCCTATCACAGCACCCAGTAGCGCACCTGTTGGGATAAACTGCTCTAAAAAGTATGGCGAACGATAAAAGATATATTTGAGCGCCTCGCCCATGGTGTAATTATCATCTAACGAGTCAAGCTCTGATAAGTAAGAGAAAATCAGCTGCAAGGCCCATAAACCAATGACGGCAGCGATAATAGCCAATAGAGCGTTGAGTTTGACATAGCGACTGAGGACTTTTAGATTGGCAGGTTTTTTAGCCAATTGATTAGACTTGGCTGACTTAGCAAATAAAGAGCGCATTAAAACTGCCCTCCTTGTGAGCTGTTGTTCTGATTGTCTATGTCGCTAACTGAACCAGTTGCGGCAGCGGCTAGTCTATTTTCTTGTTTGCGAAAGCGCAATCGATGTTGCACACGGCTACCCCAATTCATATAAAGCGCCAATGCCATAAATCCTAAGATGAGCCATGCATACGCCCATACACTGATGCTGTCTTTGCTCACTGCATTTTTTTTAGCGAGATGATACCTAATACACAGCTGACAAATAATAAGATAGAAGGAAACAAGCGTAGCCAACGTCCTTGACGCGGACGCACTTGCGCCAGTGGTACGGCCAACATAGGCGCGATAATCATCAGCATGGTAGCGCCAAACGATAGCCAAGCTCACCTTGTGCAGCACGCATTGCACTATTCGTACCTGATGGTGAGCTACTCGTGGCAGCTTGCCACAATGGTCCAATCTTTTGCGTTTCAATATTGTCTTCGGTGATAACTTCCTGTGAAGATTCAGTCAAGGTGATGCGATAACGATCAAAAGCGACTTGATTATATTTCAGACTGCCTGCGCCAACTTCGTAACGACGTCCTTGAAACAGATCCAACTGAGTCACGCCGCTATTGCCAGTATCTACTTGCTCAGCACGCTTAGCCAACGTGATCGTGTCTTTGCTGATGTCCTTTGCACCACTATTTATAATATCTTTAGGGATATCTGAGATGCCAATCTGTTCGGCTGTTTCACTGTCAATCGTATTATTCATATCAGTAGCAGTGGCAGTAGCATTAACACTTTCAGCAGCACTACCTTTTTTTCGCAGGTTCAGATTGGATTAATATCACATCTTGCAATTTTTTTCTTATCATCGCTGAGACTACCCACATATAAATGATAATTACCGCTACTGATAAACTCGTTCGGACGGATCAAATCAAACGCACTGGTCAATGCTTGCTGCTGCCACACAGCCTCAGACGAGCGGACACCCCAAGGTTTACCAACGACAGATAGTGCCGCCTCGCCGACGAACAATGCCAATATTAATGGTGTCATCAATCGAGCAAGCTTACCTCGAGACACGCCACTAGCATTAATCACTGCCATTTCTTGATCGACATATAAGCGACCAAATACCAGCATCAAAGCGATAAAGAATGCTAACGGTAAAATGAGCTCTAAAAAAATACGGCAGGTTATACCCAATGATCGTAAACAGTAGGCTGACGTCCAAACGACCTTCAGCAGCGATGCCAAAGTAGCGTATCAAACGACCGCCGAGCATCATCACTACCAAAAACCCCAACACTAAGGCAGTGTCGAGGCAACTTGTTGTGTCATGTAGCGGCGTAATATCACAATGGGTACTCTTAAACGGTTGGTATGCGCGCGATTGATGATGAGCTTATTGAATGTTTAGGTCGTAGACGTCATATCATCAGCATGATATGGGTCATCTAAATACTCAAATAACGGTAAACGTTACTAAGCGACTGGTTAGTCATACTCAATAAACACAAGCGACAGATATAACCGCTAATGCTAGCATGTTTTGCCCAAAAATTGCTGTGAAATGTGTTTGAAAACATTACCTACACCTTGCTGAGAGCGCATTATTGACAGTAAGTAACAAATATAGCAATTATTGGATGAATAATTGCTAAAACCTTAAATTGCATCGAATTGATAGTATTTATGGCGTTAAGTTTTTGCTTTATTTATTTTGGAAAGGTTTGTTTGTCATTCGTATCATCGAACATTTATCTCTGTTATTAATTGCTAGACTGACTGATAGAAAAATATACTTATATCGTCAAACGGAGAATAATACTAATGAATAAAACGACCTCTACACCCTCCACCCTACTCGAACTCGCTGGCGGCACATTCAATGCGCTTGACTGGTCAAATTGCGCGCTTGTTCTTATCGACTATCAAAACGAATATGTCGATGGCGCTATGCCTTAGGGGATGCTGGGGCAAAAGCTATCGCCAATGCGCGCCTACTACTCGATAGAGCGCGTCAGCAAGATCTACCTATCTTCCACATTACCCATCATGGTGCAGAGAATGGCAATGTCTTTGACCCTCTATCAGCTAACGTTGAGATAGTCGAACAGTTGCAGCCGCAAGATGGCGAAACAGTAATTGCCAAAAAGCATCCGAATGCCTTTTATGATACGCAATTACAATCATTGATCTCAGCAACAGAAAAAAAGCAGATTATTTTTGCAGGTTTTATGAGTCATATGTGCGTCAGCTCAAGCGTCCGCGCCGCATTTGATTTAGGTTTCGATAGTTTTGTCTGTCACGATGCCTGTGCCACTCGCGACTTACCTAGCGCTACAAGAGATCCGATAAGCGCTGAAATCATGCATGATACTGCCATGGCCGCACTACAAGACAGATTTGCCGCGATGGTAACGACCGATGAATTGGTCAATGGCTAGTATGTTGGCATCTGTTGGCATCATCGAAAAATGATAATGTAACCGCTAAACCATAACGTAAGTTAGTACAGCATAATAATTCAAACGTATTACCTAAGGCTTGCTAACTGCGCACGATTATCGCAATATGCTACACTACTGTGATTGCTCAACAGACCAAATAATCTAATAATCTGACAGGTATAAGCAGTCATACAAATCCTGCAATTTTCATAACTCTAATAAGGATAACTATATGAATATCAAATTATCTCAGCATTTACCAAAGACCCATACACAAAAAAATCCTGAAAAAAAGAAGCCAAAAGTAAAGACGATGCTTGTCTGGTTGTATTGGTCGATGACAAGAAAAACATTCTCGCTGAATCTGTACTGACCGAATATACCACTCGTATTGAGCAGTTGATTGAAGTATCACATTTCAAGGGTACTACCTGTGAGACTGTTGCTGACTATGCGCTGGCAGGTGATAAAAAAACCACTAAGCAAAACCCTGTACAACTGCTGTTGGTCGGTGTGGGTAACACTGATAAGTTCAATAACACAGTGCTGCAAAAAATCGCCAATACTATCTATAGCAGCACACAAAAGCGTGTATCTTCTATCACTGTTGCTTTGGGTGATGCACTGGAAGAAAATCACTTTGGTCAATTTGCGCTTAATCTGTTGGCAGCGAGCTACCGCTTTGATAAATATAAATCTGAGCAAGCGAGTCCTGTATTGACTGATGTTTACCTGTTAGCTGATGAGTCACTACAGCCTGCGCTAGCATTTGCTCAGTCAGTATTTGCTGGTCAGAGCCTGACTCGCGATGTAGCAAATGAACCAGGTAACATCTGCTTCCCAGCTTATATGGCTGAACAAGCTCAAGAGCTTGCGAAAACGTATCCTGACCTATTAACCGTGAAAGTACTAGGTGAAGACGAGATGTCAGCGCTAGGTATGCATTGCTTCTTGGCCGTTGCACAAGGCTCTACTAAAGAAGGTAAGCTGGTTCTCATGGAATACCGTGGCAAATCAGAATTTAGTTCAGATGCATGCACTACCGAGCAAACCACTAGCAACGCAAAAGTAAGTGGTCTAAAGGCATTAGCCGATAAACTACCAACCAAAAAGTCAGCTAAAAATGCAAGCAAAAATAGCAATGATAATGCACAAGTGACCAATGACGACGCACCTATCGTATTAGTCGGTAAAGGCGTGACCTTTGATTCAGGCGGTATTTCAATCAAGCCAGGTGCGGCGATGGACGAGATGAAGTTTGACATGGGTGGTTCGGCGTCAGTACTTGGTACAATCAAAGCCTTATGTGAAGCACGTCTACCAATCAACGTCGTTGGTGCGCTAGCCTGTGCTGAAAACATGCCATCAGGTGATGCCACGCGTCCAGGCGATATCGTTAAAGCAATGAATGGTAAATCAGTTGAAATCTTGAACACTGATGCTGAAGGTCGCTTGGTACTAGCAGATACCTTGTGCTACGTGCAGCGTTATCAGCCAAAAGCCATTATCGATGTTGCCACCTTGACTGGCGCTTGTGTAGTTGCACTAGGCCATGTGCGTTCAGCCGTATTTAGTAATGATGAAGATGTCCTGTTTGATTTAGAAAATGCTAGCAACTTATCAGGTGACCTAATTTGGCATATGCCTTTAGATGATGAGTATCAAGCTCAGCTTGATTCACCAATTGCCGATATGCAAAACATTGGTGGTAAAGGTGCTGGTGCCGTAACTGCCGCCTGCTTCTTATCGCGTTTCATTGAAGAAGGTCAAGCATGGGCGCATTTAGACATCGCTGGTACTGCATGGAACTCAGGTAAAGACAAAGCAGCCACTGGTCGTCCTGTGCCATTGTTTATGCAATATCTAAAAAACAGCGCAGAGATGGCTTAATCCATTTATGAAAATTAGTTTTTATGTATTAAGTGAGAGTAAGGCCCAAGATTTCTTGGGCTTTATTTGTCAGCTGACTCAGACGGCGCTTAACAAAAGCGCTCAGTCTTTGCTGATTTTAATTGAAGATGAGACATTACTAGCAAATCTAGATACGGCACTTTGCACAAGATTCTACGAGTTTTATACCGCATCAATGTCTTTCTGATAATGACAATAAAAGTACCGATGATAGAGGTACTGATGATAGAGGTACTGATGATAGCAACATCGCTACTCATAAATCATTAGCGCCTGTACTACTAGGCAATCATATGCCAGCAGATTTTAATGGTATCGTGCTCAATACGACAACACGTCCGGTCAACGATTTTATGGCCGCTACTAATAATTCAAAACCCTCCCGAGTCCTTGAGTTGATCCGACCTGATGCTACAAGTACCCAAGAAGGTCGCAATAAATATAAAGCCTACCAGCAATTAGGTTACGATCTGACCCACTTTAAGGTGTAGCTCTGCCGTTTATTTTCCCTTCATCTCTTACAGCGACATGTCTTCCTACCTATATATCACTGCCTATATCGCTGCTTTTACTCTCCTATAAATGAGGTATTCTGAGTAGCTAGCCCTTGCCTATAAGTGCTGCATTCTTTTTGTACTAGTTGTATAACTCTACTATTCCTCTATTTGCATGCAACAGCTACTGCTATGAGCGGTATGCGAATATGTCAAAAAAATGCTACCATCCTTCGATAGATTTTCTGTTGTGACAATTCACTTACTTTTAACGGACTTGAGGGTGTACAGATGCGTTCATTAATTGCGATGTATCAGCGTATAGGGCTGGTGTCGCTTATTATTATTGGCTTGGTTTTAGGGGTATTGATTGGTTGGCTGGCGCCAAGTATCGGCACCGCCATAGGGTTGCTTGGTACACTCTTTGTCGGCGCACTAAAAGCAGTCGCTCCCATCCTAGTATTTATTCTGGTTATGGCAGCAATTAGTCAACATCGCAGTGGCAATGAAGTCTACGTAAAGCCGGTGCTTATTATGTACATGTTCGGCACTTTTTTTGGCAGCGCTAACAGCAGTCGGTGCCAGCTTTTTATTCCCGACTGAGCTGGTCTTGATCAACGCCGATATCGCACAAGTACCACCTGCTGACCTAAAAGAAGTCTTGACGAACTTGCTCATGAACTTGGTCGCTAACCCGATCAATGCAATCGCTGAAGCCAACTATATTGGTATCTTAGCATGGGCAATTATTATTGGTTTTGCATTGCGCCAAGCCAGTGATACTGCTCGTAATGTTGTCGGTGATTTCGCTGATGCCATCTCACAAGTGGTTAAATGGATTATTGCTTTAGCCCCATTTGGTATCTTAGGCCTAGTCGCTAGCACGGTTGCTGAAACAGGATTTGCTTCTTTGGCAGGCTACGCACGTATCTTAATGGTATTAATCAGCTGTATGTTGTTCATTGCGTTGGTTGCCAATCCGCTTATCGTCCTTATCAAAACTGGCAAGAACCCTTATCCACTCGTGTTCAGATGTCTGCGCGAATCAGGAATTACTGCCTTCTTTACACGTAGTTCAGCGGCCAATATCCCAGTCAACATGAACCTTGCCCGTAAGCTTGGATTGCATGAAGACACTTATTCGGTGACCATCCCACTAGGGGCCACCATTAACATGGCGGGTGCTGCGATTACGATTAACGTCTTAACGCTTGCTGCTGCTCATACGTTGGGTATCGAAGTGACGTTTGCATCAGCGCTGCTACTCAGTCTGGTTGCTACGATTAGTGCTTGCGGTGCTTCTGGTGTTGCTGGTGGTTCATTGCTATTGATTCCACTCGCTGCTAGCTTATTTAGCATTCCAAATGATATCGCGATGCAAGTAGTTGCGATTGGCTTTATCATCGGTGTGATTCAGGACTCAGCTGAGACTGCTTTGAACTCTTCTACTGATGTATTATTTACAGCAGCAGCGGATCCGACGTATTCGCGTTAATTTCTGCTGTAGTATTTTATATAGACATAAAAAAAAGGGCCTTTATAGGGCCCTTTTTATGCGGTATTTTGATTGTTTGATTACTTTAGGTTGTCTATGTCGACTTCGATGACTGGTGTTTGCTGCTCTATTTGACGTTTAAGTTGGCGCAGTTGCTCAACCTCATCTAACAGCTCAAGTATCAAACCAATTGCTGGTACGCTGGCTTCAAAATCACGACTCAGTCGCGATGCACGGCGCACTGTCGTTAGCTGATAACCAGTAAATTTTTCATGCTCTGGTACATCATACTCAATGATATTTTCTTCGATTAATTCGATGACCCATTGGCGCTCTTGGCCACAGGCAGAGACCAGTTCATCTAAGCTCATGATGATGTCTGTAAATTCAGTCGAGTGGTTCATAGCTATTATCCTCGTTTTCTCTTTATTTCATCGGTATCGTGTTCATCTCTGCTATTTGTTCGTTACTTCAGTAATAAGTAATGGTTGTTCATAATCTTGTTTAACGACTAATATTGGTATCAGCAAAGGCTTGTTTTAGCTGCTCATAAGCCTGTATCGACGCATCGTTACTGACATCAGGATTGACAATATTTAGAGTTAGATACAAGTCACCTGCTTGCTTGGCAGGAATACCTTTGCCTTTGAGACGTAAATTGCTACCGGACTTGCTGTTCTTAGGAATGGTCACACCAAGCGTACCCGCTGGCGTACTGACGTTGATTTTCTCACCCAGTGCCGCTTCCCACGGTGTAATATTCACAGTTTGATAAATGTCTGCGCCTTCTATACGAATATTGCATCATGACGAATTTTAACCTTCAAAAACAAATCGCCATTTTTGCCATTACTGCTACCAGCAGCACCTTGCCCTGCTAAACGAATTTGCTTACCATCAGTGATACCTTTAGGAATTTTTATCTTAAGGGTTTTATTATCGTAGTCGACATTACCATTCGGCTGACGAACAGGGACGTTTAGCTTAATACTATAGTCGTCGCCACTATATACTGAAGACAAATCAACGGTAATCTCGGCATGCTGATCTTGACCTTTGCTGTCTTGCGTCCCAAAGCCACCACCAAATTGATCGAATCCGCTGCTTTGAGAGCGACTGCCCGTTTGTCCACCAGTTGACCCACGTGCGCCGCGACCAAATGCTGAAAAAATGTCATCGAAGCGAAAACCACCATCACCAAAGGCCTCACCGTCACCAAACTGATCTTTGATATCTTCCCAGCGAAACCCACCTTGACCCGCACCAGTTTGCCCATTGCCACCAAACCCACTTGATCTACTTTGACCAGCAAACGGATTATTGAGCATAGCGTCATATTCGGCGCGCTTGTCTTTATCTCTAATCGTTTCGTAAGCGTTATTTATTTCTGCAATTTTATTATCAGCGTCTGGATGATCACTGACATCGGGATGATACTGACGAACAAGCTTGCGGTATTTTTTTTGATATCAGCGTCTGAGGCGTCTTTTTTGACCCCTAAAATGTCATAGTAGTTTTTCTCTGCCATGTGATTTTCCCTAAAATAAAAACATATTAGTGGTATCAGTCTGCCAAGTTCAAACGATACAGTATAGATAGCTATTAGATTCTGCTATAGCAATTTTTGTAGCCTACTTATCATAATAGCAATAATTACCACAAACACCGTTATATAAATATTACCAGTAATGATGCCAAGCAACTGCAGCATCGATCTTATCTGAATCACCTAACACTACGCTATTATCGGCCATCACAGTGTCTGAATATGTCATTATAAGCCTAGCATCGTTATTCTTTGATAGCTGCTGGCGTAATGTTAATTTGGCAACATCAATAGCAGCGCGCCCTTCTCGCTTTGAAGTTACGTAAGACAATTCAGCACTTTGGTTATTACGTTTCATACGTAAGCCAAGCTCAATACCGATATCTGCGTGTCTATCTTGATCATGGACCGTCGCATTGACCATACCATAGCCAAGTATATGTTTACCAAACTTAGCGCCTGCGCCAACGCCAGCTTGTGCGTAAGGCTATGCCGATTGCCAGTAAACATGTCTGTACGAGCGCCTGTTTTTAGTTGCCAAGACAGTTTAGGTTCGCCTAATAACGGTTGTCTAAGATCTTCAATCTGCTGCATGTCTAAAAATACGAAATCCGTCAATGTCCATTGATGCATATCAAAGCTATAACCCAGTGACGCTTTTACGGCTTCAAAACGTTTATCAATATCTGTATGAGCGTTCAGTGGGTCTTTTACAAATAACGATAAACCAACTTCTGCCCTCTCCTCAGATAAAACGACGGTAGTCTGCGTGGTTTTGTTACTCAATGCTGGAGAGGGTTTGTTTGGTACAGGCAGCTGAGCCAAACCATTGCTAGCTGGTAGCGCAAAACGCTGACTGAGCAATTCGCTTTTGAGAGCTCTCTGCTTCGGTGTATCGTCTTGCGTGATTTTATAAGTACGATGTAAGATCAGAAAATCAAGCGCAACTGACTTATCGTCCGCGTTTAAAGTAGCAAGTGGGGCAGTGTCTTCTGTACGAATGACAGAGTTTATGATGGCTTGTATTGGCTAGATAATTGTACAAACTTCTCGCGCAGCTGCGTTTGTTCAGAGGGCAAATAGCGTACTGAAGAAACTAAGGAATCAGCGCCGTTGTCGTGTTCTAATAGCTGATCGAATACATAGTCTGGCGCATACCAAGGACCTACTCGCTCAGTCGTTTTTATGTCGCTTATCAGCTCAAGTATCTCTCCTGAGCGATAACCACAATTTTGTTTGATAAAATAGTAGTCAAATCGAGCAGACTTTGCTTCGTACAAATGATAGTTCAATAATTGTGTTTCAAAGGTATCTAGATTGAGCACGTACTCCCACATATCACGTTGCTCGTTCTTGGAATATACCGCGTCTTGTTTGAAGAATTCCGTCTCTGAAAACCCAGCATCATAAAACCCAAATAGTCCTTTTAGCGCGTACATTGCACCGTTCTCATTTTCTGGAATACGAGCGCCGAAGTTGTATGAATTATTAAGTAAGTCCTCGCTAGATAGCTCTCTGACATCACTGTTCGTATTATTGGCATTATCTATAGGCGTGTTGGTTTTGACCAGTACATGACCAAATGAAGAAACTGGGTTTTTTTAGATAGCTGCTTACTAGGATCAAGCTTATTTCTTGATTCGCATCGGGTAATTTTGAGCAGTTTTTGAGATCGACGTTCAGCTCTGGTAGATGATGATTAAGCCATAAATATCTGGCTGGATACTTACAAGCTACGCCCTCATTATTTATTTGCTCTATCGTTGCTATAAGCTCTGCATAGGGATCAAAATTACGTTTCGAACGAGGCTTAGGATTGGTTAAATAAAAATCTGGTGAGATGACTTCAGCCTTGCCATTTTTATAAAACAATAAATGTTGCCATTGGGAGTGCTTAGCCAATGATTTTAGTTTTATGGGATCAATAGCGGTATTTTTTTGAGAGTTCCGGTTTTGCTCTTGTATCTGCGATTCAGTGAGTCGTTGTACGCTTGGCTCAATATCTGACAAGTTCTCGCGATCACTTAAAGTCATGTCTGCTGCGATAGCCGAATCATTACTAGAAGAGAACTTATTTTCGTTATCTACTATTACTGGATCTGAAGCATAGGCATTCGTTTCATCAACTTCCGCATTGCAAATAGTCGTTGCAGCCAAACAGGCCACCCATAAAAACATCTTTTGCATTTTATTTAGATACCATAAATACATGAGCAATAAAAAACACGTAAGCACTAGGTTTACGTGTTTTTATCATTAAATCATCAAAAGTTTGAGTATTAAACTAAAAACTTAATACCTAGCACTTTCAATATTTAGATAGCACAGCTTTGCTTAACGATGCTAAATAGCGTCTCAGCATTTTGATCTTGCGTAGCAGTACGATAGGCAGAAGTCTGAGTATATTGACCATACTGTGCGCGTACGCTAGCGGCTGAATCACAGTTAGCAACACTTTGTAGGCAGATAAATGAGCACCTTGGCCTGAAGCTAGATCTTTTTCAACACTTGGGAAGGCTTCTTTAATCAAAACCGCAGCTCTAACGTTACCACCTTGGCAAGTTTCAGGAGACATAGAGTCAGAAGTAGCAGCCGTAGTACCTAAATCCCAAGTCACGTTAGAGATAATAGCTAAGATAGGGCTAGAATTACCAAACAAAGCACCACCAATACCACACTGCTTATAAATCTGCTCGATAGTGCGACCAGTTTCTGCCGTTTTAAATTTAGAACCAAGATCGGCATTAGCTGCGCTAAATGGAATCATAGCAGCAACAACTGAAGCAATCGCAATTTTTTTTCAACATAAAACTTCCTCGAAAGACGATAAAAAATAGATTATTTGATAAAAAATCAAACTTATTATGAGTATATTTGATAGATACTCTAGAATAATGTCTAACCTTATCCATTCTACAAAATAGTAAGAATATAGCAAGGTTTTTTTTACATTATATTATCTATTTCTACTTGAGCTTTCATAACGATAATTATGCTATATCGATAGATTTGGTCTTTATATATTACCTATTTATATTGTATTAATAGCTTTCCAGTATTTTGTCGGCTTCTTTATGAGAATCACTCTTTATAAGTCTAATTTTAGTATCTACGTCATCATTATTTTTGCTAAAAATAGCTATTTTTCCTTAAAAAACAGCTATTTGACCTCATGAGTTTTTTTACACAGCAGTAATAATATGACAAGCTAGCTCTTGTAGAATCCCCTATTATTCATACTCATAGGGAGTATAGATAACGTAGGCAAGAGCATCTGTCTATTTTATTAATTGCTTAAAGGTATTAAATGTCTTATTTAATCAAGTCTTTGGTTGTCACTTTATCGCTACTACTTAGCACCACAGTTTTCGCTGCCAATACCAGTTACTACGGTAGTAAGTTTCATGGCAAGCGCACAGCGAGTGGCAGCATCTTCAACATGAACTCTCTAACCGCTGCACATCGCACGTTACCGTTCGGCACGAAGGTACAAGTAACCAATCAAAAGACAAAGCAGAGCGTCGTTGTAAAAATCACGGACAGAGGACCTTTTATTAGAGGTCGTATCCTTGATTTATCAAAAGCCGCTGCTGGTGAAATAAACTGTCAGCTTTGTACGACCACGATGGAAATACTGTCGTACGGTGATGGCAAATATCGTAAGGAATAATGTAATAAAAAAGGGATGGCTGATGCCATCCCTTTTTATGTCTGCTTATATAACTAACTATCTAGAACGCTTTATGCGAACTTAGCCTCCATCTCTTCTAAAGTCGTCATTGATAGTAGTAACTTTTCCTCATTATCACTATGCTGCTGCTGTAGCGCTGTTTGCTCATTGAGCAATACAAGCAAGTCAGACTTACGGCTCTCTTCATACAGATCTGTATCAGCCAGTTTTTCTTCAAGCGTTACAAGCTGCTTATCAATCTTAGCCAGTGTCTTTTCTGTTTCTTCTATCTCGCGGCGGATAGGTGCTGTCATTTTACGCTGTTCAGCGGCTAGTTTACGCTGCTCTTCTTTACTAAGCGCAGGCGTCGCAGCTTTACTGTTTGATGAGTTATCAGATGCTTTATTATTTAATTGGCTATTATCTGTTTCACGTGAAACAAACTTCTTACTCTCTTTTTTTACTTTTTTTTCTTACCTGTATTTTTATCTGATGCGTTCTCTTGCTTGCGCTTCTCTGCTAGCCATTTACCATAGTCGCCAATGTCACCATCGAACTCTTCGATGATACCATCATGTACCAGATATAGCTCATCACAGACATTGGCAATCAACTCTCGATCATGCGAGACCAATACCACTGCACCTTTGAAACCTTGCAAGGCGATAGTCAATGCTTGACGCATTTGTAAGTCTAAATGGTTGGTTGGCTCATCGAGTACAAGGACGTTTGGACGTTGCCAAACGATCAGTGCCAAGGTCAAACGCGCACGCTCACCACCTGAAAATAGCTCGCTTGGGGTGTCAATACGCTCACCGCGGAAGTCAAAGCTACCCAAAAACGAGCGTAGCATCGCATCAGAGGTTTTGCCCGCTAGGCGACGTAACATCTCTATAGGCGTTGCTTTGGCATCTAAGATGTCCATTTGATGCTGATTGAAATAGCCTAGCTTTAGGGTATCCGAAACACGATATTTCCCTGTTAGTACGCCAAGTTCACCGACTAATGCTTTAATCAACGTTGATTTACCAGCGCCGTTCATACCTAGTAAGCCAAGACGGGTGTCAGGGGTTACCTGTACATTGGCATTGTGTAGAAGCGGTGTCTCACTATAGCCAATATCTGCGTTGGTTAGCTCAATTAGCGGTGAGCTCATGTTTGCTGGCTCGTAAAACTGGAACGAGAACGGATTGTCAGCCATCATTGGTGACAGCTCTGCCATGCGCTCTAACTGCTTAATACGGCTCTGTGCTTGCTTAGCTTTACTGGCTTTAGCACGGAAACGACGAATAAAGTCATCCAAATGAGCCTTGGTCGCTTCTTGCTTCTCAAACGCTTGCTGCTGCTGCGCCATACGCTCGTGACGGGTACGAATAAACTGCTGATAGTTACCAGTATATAGAGTGATTTTTTTGTTGCTCTACATGCAGGATATGACCGACGGTTGCATCTAGAAATGCCTGATCATGCGAGATGACGATAACCAGGCCCATATAGGCATTGATCCATGTTTCAAGCCACAAGATAGCGTCCAAGTCCAAATGGTTGGTTGGCTCATCGAGTAACATCAAATCAGCACGGCTCATCAAGGTTTTGGCGAGGTTTAAGCGCATACGCCAACCACCAGAAAACCCTTCTACTGGCAGTTCATGCTGGCTAGTCTTAAAACCAAGACCTGCCATAATTTGTGCTGCTTTGGTCGGCGTACGATATCCGTCGATTTCATCGAACTGCTGGTGTAGCACACCAATTTGCTCATCACTGACACTGCTCAAATCATTTAGCGCAGCATTAATTTCATACCACTGCTCATCACCGCTCAATACATAATCGATTGCAGACTGCGTCGTAGCACCAACTTCCTGTGCCATGTGCGCCACATGCCAGCTATCAGGAATACTGACTTCACCTTTATCAAGGGTGACCTCTGTATCGCCTGTACCCATCTGCGTCAGTAATAGCGCAAATAAAGTAGATTTGCCTGTGCCGTTGTTGCCCGTCAGTCCAACTTTGTGACCTGGATGGAGCTGAAAGCTTGCACCTGCAAACAATTCACGACCATCACGGCGAACACCAACGTCTTTAAATTCGATCATATAATTTCTTCATCTCAACAATAATATAGATATAGGGCAATAAGAAACACACATAGGGTATGCCAACTGGCGGCTATTATTTCAAACGCTCGCCCCATAGGCAAACAATTAAATAACTATTTCAAAACTAAGTATTTATTACGCTAAATCCCTTAAGTTGCACAAGCGACTCTTGAGCTCATACATGGTTGTTACTATTATAAAGGTTATGGCCGTAAAATACCGTAATATGACTAATAAGCTTTAAGACTGTCTAATATTATTAAGTAGTGTTTTATATAGTCATACGCTATTTAGTCACACGCTATTATTTTTTTAGTCTGGTTATTGGTTTAGCCCATTGACGCAATTGTTTGAAAAAAATACAATATCAAAATTAGATCACTGCTATTCATTAGTAAAATTCAGTAGTTACATCACTCTTGACAAACGAATCAGCACCCCCATTATGATATACTGCTAAAAGATAAGTACCCACCATCAATAGAGCCAATAAAATATTGTAGTGGCACAAATACTATTTTGAAATTGCACAAACAGTTTATAATGCACCAATAGCTTTGCCATAATGACAGCACCCAATTAAATCAAACGCCGTGCGTATCTTTATTTGCAAGTACCCTATTGCAAACCCAAACAGGACGACGACCGCATTTGATCCTAGCAACTGAGGTAGATATGAACGAATCAGCCAACCAATTTAGTCCAAGCTCAAGCCAACCAGTAGACCCAACCGTATTAAGCCTAACTGATAGTGCGGCGCAAAAAGTACGCCGTCTACGCGAAGAAGAAGGCGATAGCGATCTTATGTTACGTGTCTATGTGACAGGTGGCGGTTGTTCTGGTTTCTCTTACGGGTTTAACTTTGCCAATGATCTAAACGAAGACGATGCCAATTTTGATAATGGTGATGTGACGTTAGTCGTCGATTCGCTAAGCTATCAATACTTGCAAGGCTCGACCGTTGACTATACTGAAGGACTGGAAGGGGCACGTTTTGTGGTGACCAATCCAAATGCCACGACCACGTGCGGCTGCGGTTCGTCATTCTCTATATAAGCCAAATAGACGCGGTCGCGCTATGATTATTCAGATAATGCGATAGTGTGCGAACACTATGTCAAATGGCTTGTAGGCATAATGAACAAAGCATCTATCTCTCAGGTAGATGCTTTTTTTATCAAACTGTCTGGCTAGAATAACGCTATATTCGAGATGAATTTGTATTAAAAACAGGGTCAAAATCCTCACAAATCGCTTTGCCTAAAGCTTATCGTATTTGTAATTGTCCGTGGTTTTCAAGACAGCTTTGAGCTAAACTGACGGAATTATTGACCTAACATTTACCTATTTTATGGACAAACGCTTATCGTGTTTTGATCCGCCATAATAAATAACAATAGATGACTATTATGAGTAATTTTGCGAGTAGCTTTGTTAATTTCGAGATCCCTAATTGGTTTGATAGCCAACACTTAACGGGTATGCTCCGCGGTATTGAAAAAGAGGGCCTGCGCGTAAAGCCTGATGGTTTCTTGGCACAGACCCCGCATCCAGCCAAACTTGGATCAAAACTTACCCATCCTTTTATTACTACCGATTACTCAGAAAGTCTGCTTGAGCTCATCACTGAACCAAAATCCTCACCAAAAGAGACCCTCAATATGCTGCGCCAATTGCACGTATTGGTCTATCAGGCATACCTGAAGGTGAGCTGATGTGGCCATTATCGATGCCTTGTATGTTGTCTTCTAAAGATGAAGATATTCCACTAGCTGATTATGGTAGCTCTAATACGGGTAAGCTAAAAACCCTATATCGTAGTGGCCTTGGTATCCGCTATGGTCGCCGCATGCAGACGATTGCTGGTCTACATTACAACTTGTCTTTTGGTGATACGTTGTTTGAGACATGGCAAGCCCAAACATCGACTGCCCAAAACCAGACATTGACAGAGTTCAAAAACGAGAAATACTTAGGGTTGATTCGTAACTTTAAACGTCTAACCAGCCTTGTTTTATATTTACTGGGTGCCAGTCCGAGCGTATGTCCTTGTTTCTTGGCAGGGCGTGAGCACGATTTAGAATTGCTCAATGATTCGACCTATTACAAACCTGCTGCGACTAGCCTGCGTATGGGCAAGCTTGGCTATACAAATAGCGTGCAAGAGCAGCTTGATATCCGTTACAACTATCTGCCAGAGTATGTCGATGGTCTACGCCGTGCCATTCAAACGCCGCACGAGAGCTTTGCTAAGCTTGGCTTAGAAGACGAAGATGGTAACCCGATCCAAATTAACAATCATATTCTACAAATAGAAAACGAGTACTACAGCCCTATTCGTCCTAAACAAATCGCAATGAGCGTGAAACACCAACCGAAGCGCTTGAGCGTCGCGGTATCGCTTATGTTGAGTTCCGCGCTATCGATCTTGATCCATATAGTGACGTAGGTATTCGCCTCTCTAGTGCTTGCTTCTTGGAAGTAATGGCGCTGTATTGTCTGTTTAGTGACTCACCAGACCTGCTACCTGAAGAAGAAGACACGCTCGCTATTAATCTTGAACGTGTGGTCAATGAAGGTCGCCGTGATGATTTGCACATTATCAATAATGGCCAAGAGCAGTCACTCGAAAGCTGGATGCTCGCGCATCTAAAGCGTATGCAGCCGCTTGCTGCACTGCTTGATGCTCATTACGGTGGTAACGATTACCGCGCAGCCGTAGCATTGATGCAGGGCAAAGCAGGACACTCTGAGTCGACTATCTCTGCACAAGTAAATTCCGACAGCAAACGCTTAGGCAGCTTATGGCAGCTTGGATTTACGTTGGCTCAGCAGCATCGCGAGTCTTTACTACAGCAGACACTTAGTCCAAACACTCAAGCGAAATACGAGGTATTGGCAGAAAAATCTATCTTGCAGCAAGCTGAGATTGAGCAGTCTGAAACAGAAGACTTTGCGGAATTTTTACAGCAGTATCGCTAAGTTGCTAGTTATTAATTACTAAGTCCTGACTGTGCAATTTTGACTGTTTAATCTGGATTGCTACCCCACATCTATTATAGATAAACCCATAAGAGTAACCGCACAATGCGACAGCTAACCACTTACCGTAACCTGCAAGTATTTTTGGTGATAATGGCCGTGATAGGCATGAGCTTTGCGCTGTTTTATTTACAGCGTCATTTAGGGCTTTCACCTTGCCCGCTCTGTATTTTTCAGCGTGTTGGCTTGATCGTCATGGGCGGTTTTGCCCTGATATCAGCGTTGTTTAATCCTAAGTCTAAAGTGATAAGACTACTATTATGGCTTGGTAGCTATTAGGTATCGGCTGGGCAACCGCAGTAGCAGCACGCCATGTATGGCTGCAACACTTGCCTGCTGACCAAGTACCTTCTTGTGGTCCAGGACTGAACTATTGGCTTGATACCCTCCCTATCCTACAAGTATTCAAAGAAGTATTTGCAGGATCTGGCGAATGCGCCTCTGTTGATTGGATGCTTATGGGATTAAGTATTCCTGAGCAGTCGTTGATTCTATTTAGTGTGCTGCTGATCGTACATGTCTTGATATTAATGCGTATCGTAAAATCTTCCAAGTAGTATCTTATGACTCAATAAGACGTTAGGTTTCTTTCCTAGTTCTGCTTTTAAAACAGACATTGCTATCTTCGATACGATGTCTGTTTTTTGTCTACTATTAACCCGCCCTTATAAACCCGCCCTTATAAACCATATTAGCGTTACCAACAGGTATCGCTAATGTCGACTTATGCCTTTTAGATATAAGGCCAACAACAAAAAGCCCACAGAGATATTTTCAAGCCTTTGATATCTTTAGTCAGCTTACCTTATAAACGGATAAGCATTAGATATTTGTCGCTTTCTACTCATAAGCTATCTGTATTTTGAATATAAGATAATGCTGTCAAGTTCTTAATTTATATTATTACTACGCGCCCATGCCTTATTATCCTTATCTTTGACAATGGCTTTACGTTGTCGATAGTATAGATGAGCTTGAAAAATACTTGTTAAAAACTGTTTTTGGTATGACCATGATATATTTTGCTCCCGTTCGCTCTACTACGCTTGCTATCGTAAAACGGTGGCGTCCATCGTTACTTGTAGCGTCACTATGCGTGCTACTCGTAGGCTGTGATAGTGCCTCATCTAACACCGAAAAAGACATGGTATCTACGTTCGCTACTACTAACTCTGAACCACAGGGTGCTTCACAATCTTTTCAAGATGACAATATTGAGAGTGCTGAGCTAGCGAATAATGATGAGACAGGCGAAATGGTGGAAGGGCAATCATTAATTGCTGCTGCTCAATCAAATAAAAATACCTATGCAGACAGCTCTATGGAGCGATCAGAAGCGAAAAGCAGTATGCTGCAAGCGACATTGATGGGCGATTATGGCGGCATGGTCTCTTGTACAGATTGCGATAGTATCGACGTTACATTGAACCTATTCGCTGATGGTTCCGTACTAAAATCAAGTTATTATCATAATCCTGAAAAACCAAAAACACCTCTACTCGAATCGGGCATCTACCGACAAGACAATGATAAAATCACCATTGTCTATGAAGGGAAAAATATCGAGACCTATCATATCCAAGACAATCATTTGATACGGATCGATGAGCACGATAATTTAGAGGATGACTATACGTTATCACGAAAATAAAAGCGTCATCATGCTGACTGTTAGTTGGCGTATCGCTGCATACTAAAATGACTAAATTACATTAGCTACATAGCGCCTACTTGTTAGGCGTTTTTTTATTGGTCATCGAACAGGCTTTACTTTACAATGATTGCTTGTTTGCCAAGCTGATATATTGGTCGTTGTTAATCAAAGTGGTTATTTTTACTGATAACAGCTAGGCACCTCATACTTTATTTTATCAGCTCTCTATTCTTTTCATTCAAGCGCGTACGGAACGTCTATGCATATTCATATCCTTGGTATTTGTGGTACTTTTATGGGCTCACTGGCATTGCTAGCACGTGCGCTTGGGCATACGGTCACAGGTTCAGATGCCAATGTCTATCCTCCTATGTCCACTCAACTCGAAAATGCTGGCGTGACTATCGAAGAAGGCTATCTGGTAGAACATTTGCAACCAACGCCAGACTTAGTCGTCGTTGGGAACGCGATGAAGCGTGGCATGGATGTGATTGAGTACATGCTAGATAATGGCTTGCGCTATACCTCAGGTCCGCAGTTTTTATCTGAGCAAGTATTACAGTCACGTCACGTAATCGCCGTTGCAGGTACGCATGGTAAGACCACAACCACGACTATGCTTGCGTGGATATTACATTATGCTGGTATTGATGCAGGGTTTTTAATTGGCGGTGTACCACTAGTTGATACGACTGACGAGCAGCTACAGCAAGTGTTTGCCCACAGCAGCTATTTGGGTGCTGATAAAAGCGCTGATGATAAATCTGGTTACTTTGTGATTGAAGCAGATGAGTACGATTCTGCCTTCTTTGATAAGCGTTCGAAGTTCGTTCACTATCGTCCACGCACTGCTATTTTGAATAACCTTGAGTTTGATCATGCAGATATCTTCGCAGATCTTAATGCGATACAAACTCAGTTCCACCATATGGTGCGTATGATTCCAAGCACTGGCAAAATCATCATGCCAGCCGCGACCATTAGTCTAGAAGATACGCTAGCAAAAGGGGTTTGGACACCTATCTGGCGTACTGCCGTCATCGACTCTACTTTAGCTGATACCAGTGAAAACGCGCGTGCTCTGAAAGATAGTAGCGATTGGCAAGCTGAGCTAATTCAAGAAGACGGCAGCCAGTTTAAAGTTAATTTTGCCGCTAATGGAGAGGCAACTGCTATCGTAAACTGGTCAATGAGCGGCATCCATAACGTCAATAACGCGTTAGTTGCTGTGGCTGCGGCCTATGATGTTGGTGTCAGTGTTGAGACTGCTTGTGCTGCTTTATCAGATTTCGCTGGTATCAAGCGTCGGATGGAGCTGATCGGCGACGTCAATGATATCTTAGTCTTTGATGATTTTGCCCATCATCCAACGGCTATTACGACCACATTGGATGGTACCAAAAAGAAGCTGTCTGATAGACGCATTTGGGCTATCATTGAGCCGCGTAGTAACACCATGAAAATGGGTATTCATCAAGACAGCTTGGCTCAATCAGCGGCACTTGCTGACTACACGTTATGGTACGAGCCTACTGGTCTGGAATGGGGCTTAAAAGAGGTCATCGAACAAGCTAAATCTACTAGCGACTCTATCGGCAACCAACAAGTGCTATCAAGCATTGATGCTATCATTGAGCATATCAGCGGTCATGCAAAAGCAGGTGATGCGATTGTGGTTATGTCAAATGGCGGTTTTGAAGGGATTCATCAGCGTTTATTAACCGCATTGCATAATGGCTAACGCTTTTAGCTAGAATCAAGAAATAGCTTTTCTTATTTTTCTCTATACAAACGCAGCTCATCTAATAGATGGCTGCGTTTTTTTTATTTCTAATATTTACATATCTTCATTATATGGATTCAGCCTTACAAGTACCACGTTGATAAACGCTGTTAGCACCACTGCTACCTTTGTAACCTTTCGTTTACTTATTGCTCTTACTCAATAGCAAATCGGACTTTTTCCTCACATAGCCCCTACAGTAGTAACATTTTATGTTTACTTTTGCGTCCGGGGAGTGTTTACAATAGGCTTATCAAAACTTGTAACACATTATAAATATTAATAATATTAGGAGAATAACATGAGCTTTATTTGGATGATTATTGTAGGTTTAGTCGCAGGTTTATTAGCACGTGCCATCAAACCAGGTAACGACCCTATGGGTTGGATTATGACTATCGTATTGGGTATCGTTGGTGCAATGCTAGGTGGTTTC
Organism: Psychrobacter sp. JCM 18901; assembly: GCF_000586435.1. Classification (GTDB taxonomy): domain Bacteria; phylum Pseudomonadota; class Gammaproteobacteria; order Pseudomonadales; family Moraxellaceae; genus Psychrobacter. Next base: position 12,113 of record NZ_BAWH01000008.1, on the reverse strand, counting down.
CTAGCTGGCCTAATTGGTATTAACGCTGATGGCGGTTTCACTGGTCTTATATTCTCAGTAATTGGTGCAATTATCCTACTGTTCTTATATGAAATGATTGTAAGCAAACGCCGTGCCTAATGACCGCATATAGTTAGCAGTCACACAAAACAATCAAAGAAGCCTCGCACTAAGCGAGTTTTTTTTGTATCAATAAACATAAGCCTCTCTATTCTACAGACTTATAAAACCTGATATGAACAGGAAAGTATTGATAAGCATTACTTTTGTCCCCATTTATCTTATAATACCAACCCTATTTTGTCCCTATCATTGAGGTGAGCGTTATGGCACTACTCCCTATCTTAAGTTACCCAGATCCTCGCTTGCGTACTATCGCCAAGCCTGTCAAGGAAGTGACTGCTGAAATCAAAACCTTAATCGCAGACATGATCGAGACGATGTATGATGCTCAAGGCATTGGGCTTGCAGCCAGTCAAGTGGATCATCATATTCAGCTTATCGTTATGGATTTGTCTGAAGACAAAAGCTCTCCTAGAGTTTTTATCAATCCAAAAGTCACGCCACTGGTAGAAGAAAAGCAACCGTATGAAGAAGGCTGCTTATCTGTACCTGATGTCTATGACAAGGTCGAGCGTCCTAATAAAGTCCGTATTGAAGCGTTAGACGGTAACGGTGAGGTCATCGACGAAGTCGTTGAAGGACTGCTTGCTGTTTGTATCCAGCATGAAATGGATCACCTAAATGGCGTAATCTTCGTTGACTACTTGTCTCGTCTTAAACAGACTCGTGCTCGTGATAAAGTTCGCAAAGTTCTTAAAATACGCGAAAAGCAAGAAGCTCAATCAGCAGAAAAACAGACACAAGCCGTCAATTCTTAAAGCCCTACTCTTTATTCTTATCTTTTTTATTTCGTCTTTATCGTTCACATAGTTACGTCTACAGTGGGTGTTAATATTTAGCATTCACTGTTTGGCGATAATTTTTCTAACCGATACAGTTTCCACAAAAGGTTTACTACTATGACAATGATCAAAATTGACCAATATTTTGAACCTGCCAGCTGGCAGAAATTTACCAAGCTGCTGAAGGTCGCGAGACGCCTTTTTTTAGTAGTTGACCTTAGTCGTATCGAAACCAAATACCATGAAATGGTAAGCCTGTTTCCTAATGCAAAACTGCATTATGCAATGAAAGCTAGCCCTGCGGTGGAAGTAATCGACCTATTGGCAAACCTTGGTTCAAACTTTGACTGCGCCTCTATCTATGAGCTTGATCGCGTGCTTGGTTGCGGCGTTGAGCATCTCGTATCTCATATGGCAACACCATCAAAAAAAGCTGAGCATGTCAAATATGCTTTTGAGAAAGGCATCGATCTATATGCGACTGACTCAGAAGCGGATCTAAAAAACATTGCCAAACACGCTCCAGGTTCTAAAATATTTGTTCGTATCTTGGTTCAAGGCTCAGAGACAGCAGAGTGGCCATTATCACGTAAGTTTGGTTGCCACCCTAATATGGCAATCGACCTACTGGTTCAAGCACGTGAGTTGGGCTTGGTTCCTTATGGTATCTCGTTCCACGTCGGTAGCCAGCAAAAAGACGTCGCTGCATGGGATGATGCATTATCCAAAGTTAAATATATGTTTGACTGGATGAAGAACGAAGAAGGCATCAAGCTACAAATGATTAATTTGGGCGGCGGCTTCCCGACTAATTACATCAGCGAAGTCAACCCTATCAAAGTCTATGCGGAAGAGATTACCAGCTATCTGACTGACGACTATAATGATGACGACATGCCGGAGATTATTTTAGAGCCGGGTCGTTCGTTGGTTGGTGGTTCAGGCGTTTTGGTCAGTGATGTGGTACTGATCTCTCGTAAGTCTGATACCGATTTGACTCGTTGGGTATATACCGACGTTGGTCTATTCCAAGGCTTAATCGAGACGCTAGGTGAAGCTATCAAGTACCCTGTCTATACGCCTAAGATGGAGACGTCTACCAGCGAAGGTACAGTAGTACTGGCAGGCCCAACCTGTGATTCAACTGATATTATGTATGAAGAAGCAGGTTATCAGCTACCAGAAGAGCTTGAGATTGGTGATAAAATCTACTGGCTCACTACTGGTGCTTATACCAATTCGTACTCATCGGTAGAGTTCAATGGTTTCCCACCGCTAGAAGTGGTTTATATTGACTAGTACTTAATGCTACTCCACAAAAAAGCGCGGCACGGTTAATACCCGTATCGCGCTTTTTTTTGTACGTAACGATTTCATAACTAGTCAACTCGTAAGGAAATAGGCACGCTATTGTTGTTATTAATAGTTCGGCTACCGTTACTGGTACTACTGCTTGAGTTTTGTGAAATCTGTCCAATCGTTACCCATTGTCCACGTGGCACGATCATCGTACTGTTCAATCTTTGACCTCGAATAGCATTGCTAGCACTGTTAGTATTATTAGTAGAACTCATTTGATTATAAGGTGAATTCAGCTGCACTAACCTTTCTTCTACTTGGGAGAGTTGTATTTCCACCTGCCCGCTAGGCAACAGTCTTGGTGTGACGGCAATCCCTTGTGTCGTTGGCAGTAGTATTTGCTGCTGAATCACGATCTGTGGTTTGAAGTCGTGACTAGCTGAACGATGATAAGTTGAATGATTATTAGTATTATAGGTTTGAGTCAGTGAGTAGAGCGTACCTGTGCTGATACTCGCCGCACTGCCAGATAGTGTTTGTACTTGATATAGATTACTACTCTGCTGCTGGCTGCTACGCTGACTAATAACCCCTGCACCTTGGATACCGCGATTGGTAATAATGACCTGACTTTGGTGAATATTACCTTGCTCGCTACTACTATTGCCAACACGTACGGCGACCGTCAATGCCTGTGGCTGACGGTCAATCTGAGACAATAACTGCTGTACTACCTGATAATTACGTGCGGTCGTCCGCAGTACCAGTTTATCTTGATAGGTAGTCACCGTACCACCGTCTGCGCTACTATTTAATTGCTGCCTTACTGCAGGTAACAGATTAGCCCCACCATAAGTATGGATAACATAGGTTTGAGAAGTACTGGCTTGTACGGTTACTGGTAGAACCGCTAGACTCAGTGCAAAGGCTGATAGGCTTGCAAGGTTGGTGGTACAAAAAGTATTTATCAGTTTATGCCTAACATAACGTTTGATACTATTCATACCTGCTCCCTTGCTGCTATTAAGTCATCAGTCATCACGCTATAGTCAATCATCAACCATTAACTATAAATAGTCGTTAGTCACTTAATCCAAGTACATCTTGCATGTTGTACTGACCTACTTCCTGCTCAACGACCCAAGTTGCGGCACGCACTGCACCAGCGGCAAATGTCATGCGCGCACGTGCACGATGGGTAATCTCAACCACTTCACCATCTGCGATGAACATCACAGTATGGTCGCCTACGATTTCGCCACCACGTACTGCATGAATACCAATTGTTCCAGATTTGCGCTCGCCAGTTTGTCCTTCGCGGCCATAAATAGCGACGTCTTTTAGGTTCTGTCCGCGCGCTTCCGCGACGGCTTCGGCCATCATATACGCCGTACCAGAAGGCGCATCAATTTTATGCTTATGATGTGCCTCAATGATTTCTACATCAGCATCATTACCAAACGCTTTGGCAGCCATACCGAGTAGCTTCAATGATAAATTAACGCCTGTCGAATAGTTGCCCGCATATACGATAGTTATTTTCTCACTTGCTTTTGCCAGTACTTGTTCTTGCTGTTCATTGAATCCTGTGGTACCGATGACCATAGCTACATTATGCTCAGCACAAACTTGCATGTTTTTTTCAGTGGCGTCAGGCAAGCTAAAATCAATCAGTACATCAATATCATCAATCACAGCGGCTAAGTCATCAACGATTTGCACATTTAAATGGCCGATAGCAGCAACTTCGCCGGCATCAGCACCGACTAGGCTAGAGCCTTGACGCTCAATCGCTGCTTTTAATGTAGTTTGCGGGTTATTCTGTACTGCCTCAATAAGCATACGACCCATACGCCCGCCTGCACCGATTACCCCAACGTTGATAGATTTATTATTCGATTGTTCGCTCATGTTTTTACCTTAGATGTTTTATATTTGGTGAAATTATTTTTGACCATATTTATCGTAAGTTTAGCAAATATCATCACATGAATGGCTTTTTATACCATCAATAAAAAGCCCAAAGGTTTCATGTGAAACCTTTGGGCTTAGTTTAATACTAGCTACTTAGTTAGACTGTTTCTTAATCGAACAAGTCGCCGATTTTCTTGAAGAATGACTTTTTATGTGGCGACTGTTGATGCTTGCTATCGTCATCCAAAGTGTCTTGGAATTGGCGTAGCAAGTCTTTTTGCTCACGAGTCAGATTCACTGGCGTTTCGATAACCACACGGCAAATCAAGTCACCTTTCATGGTAGTACGGACTGGCGTTACGCCTTTGCCGCGTACACGCAGTAATTTACCGCTTTGCGTACCTTCTGCCACTTTGATTTTCACTTTGCCATCTAAGGTTGGGATTTCGACTTCTTTACCCAATGCTGCATCAGTGATACTTACCGGTACATCCATATATAGGTCAGCACCTTGACGGGTGAATACATTGTGCTGTTTGACGCGTACTTCGACATATAGATCGCCGTTTTGTACGCCAGCGCCGCCCGCTTCGCCCTCGCCTGCTAGACGAACGCGATCACCATCATCGACGCTGCAGGGATAGAGACTTCTAACGTGCGTGATTTGTCTTTTACGCCATTGCCATGACAGTCCGAACAAGGTTTTTGATCTGTTTACCAGTACCGCCGCAATGAGGACAAGCTTGCTGTACCGCAAAGAAACCTTGCTGCATACGTACTTGGCCTTGACCATGACAAGTCTGACAGGTGACCACATCAGAAGCATTTTTTTGCCCCTTTACCATCACAAGTATCACAAGGCGCAGGAGCCGTGAAACTGATTTCTTTTTTTGCAGCCACGTACAGCTTCTTCTAATGTCAGCTCAATCACATAACGCAAGTCAGAGCCGCGACGCGAACGCCCACCGCCGCCACCACGCTGCTGACCGAAAATATCACCGAAGTTACCAAAGATATCGCCGAAGATATCTTGGAAGTTACCGCCACCTGCGCCGCCGAAGCCGCCGCCACCCATGCCGTTTTCAAAGGCTGCATGGCCCATACGGTCGTAGGCCGAACGTTTCTCTTCATCGCTCAATACTTCATAAGCCATTGAAGCTTCTTTGAATTTGTCTTCCGAATCAGGATCATCAGAGTTGCGATCTGGATGGTATTTCATGGCAAGCTTACGGTAGGCTCGCTTAATTTCTTTGCTGTCAGCGGTCTTGCTGACACCTAATATTTCATAAAAATCGCGCTTACTCATGCTCTCTCCTATCGTCTTTACAGCCACACCGGTTCGTCAAATCATCAGCTCAATTGATAATTGTCTTAATCTTATTCATGACTCTTAGCTAACGGATACGTATAGCGTTTCACATGAAACATTACAACTCACATGCTATAGAACCATGATGCTTAAACTTAACCAACAAATACGGTGAAGGCTACTTAGCCAAATCAATTATAAAAAGTTTGCGCTATTTATGGAGATGGTCTGCTGATTTATCAAGCTCTTAAATAATGAAATTAGCAGTTGGCATTGCTGCGGCAAAAGCCAAACGATTTATTAAGGTTACTGCAAAGCTTTTCGTACCTGAGCGGTGCCCAGTCGTGCTAATATTTACCGCCACATCTACGGTCATTTATACTCATAGTGATGACGATTGCGACAAGGTATCAAGTCTTATGAAAAAGCTGGTTATTCTATTAATCATCATTGCGGTAGCAGTGTATGCAGGCTCGCCTTATTACAGCGCTTATCAGCTCAAAAACGCTTATGATGATAAAGACGGTGCCACTATCGCAGCGGCTATTGATTATGAGCAAGTGCGACCAAGCGTCCAAAATCAGCTAACCAGCCAATTTGCGACGACAATGACTAAGTACCCACTAATTTCTGAATTGGGTGGTGAGCCGTTGACCCAAGCCGCGAATGGTTTTATCGCGCAGGCAGTTGAAGGGGCCATCACGCCGCAAAATATCGAAAAAGTGATTAATACCCAAGGTCAAGCCAATACAGCAACCAAAGAGCTAGCCGCAGCATGGGCCATCGCTAGCGATCAAGTTGACTTGAAAAACCTAATTCAAAGCTTAATCATTCAGCGCGGTGATGTCGATGCCGTGGTCAAAAGCCAAATACAGCAAGTCATGAAAAAACAAGCGGCAGAACTTGAGCAGCAAGTAGCCCAAGGCAATGACAGTGAAAAGCCAACGCTTAGCTACTGCGGTATTAATTGCTTTAGTATTAGTGGTCAGGTAAAAGGCTACCCTCTCACTATCGAGATGCAGCGTGAAGGGCTTATCAATTGGAAAATCGTTGATATCGTCTTACCATAAATTATTTAAGACAGCTTTTGAGATGCAAAAATGTCTGAATAGAACCATAAAAAACCGCCTTATGAACTGATTCATAAGGCGGTTTTTTTTACGTTGTTTAGCAGTCCAATACCTTAAAGTTTTGAATTATTGAAACATTTAACCATACCAGTCGATTATTCAACGCCCAAGAATTCTAGAAATTCTGGACTCTCAAAACTCGCCTGATATAGCACGCCATCTTCACGGTAGATTGCAGGTGTCGCCATCACCGCGAGTCCAGCGGCTTTTTCACGATTGGGTATCACATGGTCAACTGTACAACTTGCTGATGCAGATGTCATTTCACCCTGTAGCATCGCCTTATCAAATGCCTGTCGACGACTGTCTTCATCCGCTTGGCACCAGATACCACGCATCTGCTTCGGTGACGCCTCATATATCGGATAGCCGATGACATTGACCGTCACGCCTTTTGCATTGAGCGAGGGCACTTTCTGATGCAGTCGGCGGCAGTAAGGGCAATTCACATCATCCGCCACATAGATAACGGCTCTTTCAGTAGTGGTTGCTGGATAAGTAATCAGTTGGCTTTTGTCCAATGACGCAAACACAGACTGGTTTTTATGTTTTTCAAAGTTCTCATCAAGGCCGATAAACTGACCATTTTCGATGACTGATATTTCGCCATCGGTAATATACTGCGCATCGTCCGATAGTAAAAACGGCACCCCTTCTAGCGTTGCGCCCCAGATGACACCCGGTACTGCGGTATAAAAGAAGGGGGTTTTAGCACTCATGTTCTTAAGCGCAGCCATATTTTCTAGCATATTTGATTTGACTGAGGCAATGACAGGTTCGCCTACCTGCGCACTCGTGCTACGTAATGGTGTTTTGGTGACAACTTGCTTACTTGGATTCTTCTGTAGCTCACCCTGAATGACGTAGCGACCATCTTCGGTGATGTGCAGCGGCAACTGGCCAGCCAAATTGACTTGATACATATTGGGCAGTTTGGACGGCAAAATAGAAGTAATCTGTGTTTTGATGCCTGCTTGGGTCAATATTTGACGCAAACGCTTATCGACAGTCGCATTCACTGTTTGAGCTACTTAAAAATTTGTAGTGTTTTGCGTTACGTTATTGCTATTAGCATCCGCTGAACTTGGCTGAGCGCAAGCAGTGGTTGCTAATAGTATGACGCTGATTAGGCTAGCGGACTTTAATACAGGTAATGTCACAGAGAGATTCCTATCTGGTTTTTAATCATGACGATTTTCGATATTAAGACCAATTCCAAAGCTACCACTCACTGAAAGGTAGCAATCCATTTTCTGATTAGTCAGATTTCTGGAATTGGTTTAAGGGTTGTCTGTCATAAAAATATAGATAAAAAAAGACTGTAGCATATGGGATAGTTTTGCAAAGTAAAAAAATGGCTAATATCGCAAAACTGCTACTTGGCTTTAAGAGATAGGCAACACAGTAGATAGTAGACATAAATACAATATAGCAGACCGCAAAAAGCAGCACACTGGGTAGCGGCTGCTAATGGGTTTAAAACGATAATTTTAATACGAGTATCAATGCAAAGGCTTAATAATTTCAGTGCTTACTTCTTAAAACTTGGCAACTTCTTCTGGCGTTAAGAAACGGCTATCGCCTTTTTCTAGGCCTTCTAGATTGATATGACCGATACTAGCGCGGTGCAGCTCAGTGACTCGATTACCGAAGTAACCCATCATACGTTTGACCTGATGGTATTTGCCCTGCTCTAATGTCAGACGTGCATGTTTTTCATCAATGAACTCAAGAACAGCAGGCTTGGTTGGCTCGTAATCCCCTTCAAGCAAGATGCCTTCAGCCACTTTCTTAACGGCTTTTTCTTGTGCATCACTATCCATTGCATCTGCCAAAGTCAGCTCGTACACCTTTGCATGCTCGTGCTTAGGACTAGTGACACGGTGCAGCCAGCCGCCATCATCACTCATCAGCAATGCGCCAGTGGTATCGACATCGAGACGCCCAGCGATACGCAAGCTGCCCAATTCTGGTACAGCAATCAGTTCAGTGACGATTGGATATTCTTTAACTTTTAGCGTGCACTCGAAGCCTTCAGGCTTATACAATAAGATATAGCGATTACCCGCAGCGACCGACAACGGCTCGCCTGCCCACATCACATCATCATTGACCACATCGACATGTAGGCCAGGATCTTTGACTACTTGATCGTTTACGGTGATTTCGCCGGCGTGCATGATCTTTTTTTGACTCTTTACGCGACAGCTCGGTGGCTTTACTAATGAATTTATCTAAACGCATACTATTTACTACCATCGGTTTTATTATACCAGCCCTAAATCAGAAATTAACGACGCCAGCACTCAGCCGTGAGCGGCTCATTATCTTCGATGGTTAGAAATGGTACTATAATGAAAAATTAAATGAACACTGTGCCCAATACAAAGCCAGTGAAAGTCAGACCAGTTTAACATATCCAACCTAAGCCTGATGAAATATGAGCTATCAAACGTTAAAACGTGCCGTTACCACGCGACTCGAAATTAAAAAAATCTGAGTTTATTGCTTATGCCTATCCGGTGACCTCTCGCGGGCAAGCAATGTTTCACGTGGAACAACTACGCGAGCAATATCCCGATGCACGGCATTTCTGCTGGGCATACATCATCGGTGATCCAGATAATACCACTAGTGCTGGTTTCGATGATGATGGTGAGCCAAGCGGTACGGCAGGCAGGCCGATATTGAATGTACTGCAGCATAAGTCGATCGGCAACGTAATTGTCATCGTGGTGCGTTACTTCGGTGGTATCAAATTGGGTGCTGGCGGTCTCACCCGTGCTTATGCGGCTCTGCTCAAGCGGCCGTCGACGAGATGATACTAAACCTTATGTACCGATGACCCAGATTCAGATACTGGCAGAGTTTGCCACCGAAGCCCAATGCCGCTATATGATAGAGAGCCTTGGCGGTCATATCGACGATGTCTCCTATAGCAAACAAGTGACCTTAACCGCCACACTCGCTAAAGCAGATGTCCAAAACCTAAAAGAGCGACTTGCGATGGATGGTCGAGTATTGAACAATTCAGAAGACTAAAAAAATTCTGACTAACTACTTATCGGCCGTTTCAGATAGTTCTCTTTTCAATATATTTATTTGTTAGATTTTTCAGTAGCTGTTTTCAGTAATCATGCGTTCACTGAAAATTATTGGTTTTCACAGGTACTGACGTTATGATAAAAAACCCTTATCACACTACTCTATTTGTTTTTCCACGATTATTAAATAAGACCAATATATGTCAACTTCAACCAAACCTTTTTCTCCAGCACCTTTTAAGCCGCCATTTTGGCTGATCAATCCCCATCTACAAAGCATCTTACCCAAGTTTTTTGCGCCAAAGGCACCGACCTACCGCCGTGTGGTCGAAAAAGACTCACTGGACGAGAGCGATATTGCCTATGACTTTTATGATGCGCATCCTGTAGAAGCATCAAAAGATGGCGAGCTTGAGCAAACCCCATTGATTGTGCTATTTCATGGTATGGAAGGCAGTAGCGATAGCCATTATGCTCGCGCACTCGCATATCAAATGCATGCGCAAGGCTGGCATTTTGTGGTGGTACACTTTCGTAGTTGTGGCGGTATTCCAGCTAATGGTCGAGTTTTTTTATAATGCGGGTGATACTGCCGAGGTGCATCACGCGCTACAGAACTTACGTGCGCAGTATGCCAATATCTATGCGGTTGGTGTCTCATTAGGTGGCAATGCACTGGCCAAATACATGGGCGAATATGAGGACAAAGTCCTATGTAAAGGTGCTGTTGTCATCTCCGCGCCAGTCGATATGTCTTCAGCTGCCATTACTATGCACAGCTTTTTGAGTCATCGTATCTATACGCCTTATCTGCTTAACCCAATTATCAAAAAAGCATTGGCAAACGATCTCACGCAAGATGAGATCAATTCTATCAAAGCTGCCAATCGTATCAGTGATTTCGATGATATCTTTACTGCGCCGCGTCACGGATATCGCTCAAAAAAACGACTATTACCATACCGCGTCCGCCATGCCGTATTTGCGCAACGTTACTCACCCTCTGCTATTAATCAGTGCAAAAGACGATCCTTTTATTGGCTTCACTGCTACCCCAAATGATGTCTCTGAGAGTGTCACTATCTTAGATACTGAGCACGGTGGCACATCGGTTATCTACGTTATCGCTCAGACAATGGGCAGTCCAAAAGCAAATCGTCTGTCACCAATGATAAAGAGTCGAAGACTTCAAAATTCGATATTAACTGGATACCTGAGACGGTCAGCGCTTATTTTAATTGGATTGGTGTGGCTTCTACTAGCGAAACATCTCAAGATGTAGTCTCTAACAATAAATAATTACTGTCATCAATGAAAAAATAATAACGCCAATGTTTATAACCTTTTGAGAGTGTTTTATGTACCCATTTATCCGTTATGCTAGCACCATTGCTCATGCTGCCTTAAAAGCAAAAAGGGCGACACACTGACATTTAAAGATACCAGTGAGATTCAGTTTCGCTGCCGCTTATCCGATATAGATAATTTTTTTGGAGATGAATAACGGCCGCGTATTTACGCTTTATGATTTGGGTCGTATGGACTTTGCAGTACGGACTGGTCTTGGCAAGCAGTTGTTAAAACAACGCTGGGGTTTGGTCATCGCTGGCAGCACTATTCAATACCGTAAGCGTATTCGCGCCTTTCAAAAAGTCACACTCAAAACTAAAATCGTCGGTATCGATGCGCGCTGGCTCTATATCGAACAATCAATGTGGGTCAAGGGCCAGCCCTGCTCATCTGGACTACTGCGTACCGGTGTGACCAAAGGTGGCAGAGTGATCGACACGGCACAAGTACTGGCTGCACTTGGCCAATCTGACTGGGATCTACCGCCAACGGGTTACGTGGCTGAGTGGATCAAAAGTGATGCTGATCGTCCGTGGCCGCCTGTCGATACAGCTGACTAACTTAACTTTATAAGCTAGAAATCCATCACTTTTGATTTATCTAACAGATAGTACAAGCAAGAAACCTTATAGCTACTATTTCATAACAACTCATTATATAAATAAATATAATAAATGTTAGGATAGTGGAGAGTACATACTCAGACAAAACAAATATAGTCCTATAAGGAGAATAATATGGCTAACACGACGGATTTTGTCGGCACGTTATTTGATAATAGCGAATCAAACCCAAGCAAAATTACTTTAGCATTTACCATGGCAGGCGTGGCACTGAAAAAAAGCCATTCTGCTACTGTGATATTAATGGTGGATGCGGTGCATCTGGCAAAACCAAACGCGCTAGACAATGTAGATATCGGCGATCCGTTCGAGCCAGCTGGTGAGTTACTAGAAGCTTTATCGAAAAAGGTGGCCAAGTATTGGTCTGCGGCGCTTGTATGAAACACAACGGTGTAGAAGAGTCAGATATCGACAAGCGCTTTGAAGTGATTAGCGGTGATGATGTGGTTGAGCTGTTGATGAATGCGAAAGGGTCGTTGCAGTTGAATTAGGACATAAGCAAATTCAGTTAATCAAGCTATAGAAGTGAGTCAGTTTCT
>NZ_BAWH01000009.1 GCF_000586435.1 Psychrobacter sp. JCM 18901 | reverse complement strand
TAGGGTTCCGGAACGATATGAATTGGATAAAGAATGCCTGAAGCAAAATACAATATGGTAAAAATTATCGCAATTATCTTACTTATCTCGCCACCATAATATCCAATAACCATCATAATCAGAGCAACGCCAAAGCTGAACATAAAAAGCGTTATCCAGCAGAATAGTACAATATGCAGGTTGTCTAAACTGGTATAATCATTGAAAAAAAAGCTAGTCCGATTAACAATACAATAAACGTTATAAAATAAATAATCAGTTCTAAAGCTGATCTAGCAATAATGACATCAATGTGTTTAATCGAACGATACATTAAAAGACCTTGGTTGGCATCTACTGCTCCTAACGCTCTAGTTGCAATAGTTTGAAACATGCGAAAAGGAACCATTCCTCCAACTAAAAACAACGGAAAGCTCATTCCTGGTAGTGCACGTTCAATGATCACTCCAAAGATAACTAGAAATATAAGCATCTGAAAAATGATTTCTAAAGGCGCCCAAAGATAACCTAAACGATAACCACCAAAGCGAGTTTGTAGCTCGCGCATGATCAGTGCATGAAATGCGGCACCCATGACTTTAAGGCCACTACGATGCTGAACAGGACGATAAGGAGGTAATTGTATAGACATGGCGTTACAGGACTTTACCGAAAACAGCCCTATGATAAGTAAGCGCGACATAAGTTACAAGAATTAATCTGTACTTAGACAGATAAATCTATGATTTAGTAAGAAATCTGTAAGTAAATCACACCTAAAACGCTATCTATCAATTGCTTCTAGTTTATAAAACCACTTATTCTAGGCAAAAAAACAATCTCGATAGATTGGTTTTTTTTCGTACTGCTATATATGGTGGCGATGAAGAGACTTGAACTCTTGACCTCACGATTATGAGTCATGCGCTCTAACCAGCTGAGCTACATCGCCGTTTTAGGCTGCACATTATGCCCAAGCTGTTGACTGCGTCAACCCCTAATAAGCATTTTTGCAAAAAAACGAATTTAATTCAGATTAATTGCAACTATTACTACATCAAACAATAAAAAAAAGGTTTGGTAAACCGATAAGCCGGGTTCTGTCGTGGACGATCATTCCTCTAGGCGTATCATCGCTAATACGCTCAAGCAACCTACCCGCATCGAACGCGGGCCGCGCCATGCCGATGCCTATTTGGTCTTGCTACGCGTGGAGTTTACCATGCCGTGAGATGTTGCCATTCACGCGGTGCGCTCTTACCGCACCCTTTCACCCTTACCGATAATACCCTAAGATACTAAAGGCGGTCTACTCTCTGCTGCACTGGTCGTCAAGTTACCCTGCCCAGCCGTTAGCTGGCACGCTGCCCTATGTAGCCCGGACTTTCCTCCCCTGCTCATCTGTTGCCAGTGTACAGCGGCGATCGCCTAGTCTACCAAGCGCGCTAGTATAGCAAACTTATGACTGCCTGCGAATGTCTTTTGGATTTATTTTTGTGGACAACACAAATAGGTTAAACAAAATTTTCTGGTAGTGTTTCAATATTACCGACCAGATTATCTTTTAGATATGGTATTTGTAGCCAATGCGCTTCGGGATAATGATTGTCCAAATATCTTCGTAGAAATTCAATAGTGCTATTTGCGATCTCAGTATCCGTTTGTTCAGCATCATCATGAATATGATTGTAAATAACACTATGTACCATTAATCCGCGCGATTTTATGGCTTCTAAACTCAGCAAAGTATGATTGATACTGCCCAATCGACCAGAGGTGACCAAGACGATAGGATAGCCTTGCTCGGCAATATAATCTAATATCAGTAAATTTTCTGTAATGGGCACAAGTAAACCACCCGCTCCTTCGAGCAATACCACATCGTAATCCGATTGCAGCACTTTAGTAGCTTTAGTAATAATTTCAATATCGAGGGGATAGTTGGCTAATGTTGCTGACAAATGCGGTGATGCAGGCTTCTCGTAGCGATAAGGGCAGGTGGTAAAATCGAGGTCACATGACTGTAGTGGGATCGCCATTAATTGACGATGAGTAATAATATCATCAGCGACATTCATCTCACTAGTATTTGGATTGATCGATACGCCCGTTTGTACTAACTTTTGAGTAATGACATCTAAGCCTTGCTGCATAAGCGCTTTGGCAAGCAGTCCAGTAGCATAGGTTTTACCAATATCGGTATCGATACCAGAAACAAATAAAACACTCATGGTTGACCTCGGTTTTCTAAATAAGTATGCACTACTTTTAGCAGTGATTGGCATAAGGTAGTCAGCTCATCATCAGTAATCATGTAGGGTGGCATGATATACACCAGCTTGCCAAATGGTCTGACCCAGATACCATTATCAATCAACAAAGACTGAAAAATGGGCATATCGACCGCTTCATGCAGCTCAATGACAGCGACCGCGCCCAAGCAGCGCACTTCAGCAACGCCTTCTAATAAAGCAGCAGGCGCTAGTTGTTGCTCCATAATACATTGCATATTTGCGGTACGCGCTTCAATATCATAAGACATAATCAAATCAATCGATGCGCACGCAACTGCACAAGCCAGTGGATTGCCCATAAAGGTTGGGCCATGCATCAGCGCTGGATAGTCACTATTATGAATGGTATCGGCAATATGACGGGTACATAGCGTTGCAGCAAAAGTCATATAGCCACCCGTTAGCGCCTTGCCAATAGTCATGATATCAGGGCTAATAGCTGCATGTTCACACGCAAATAATTTACCACTACGACCAAACCCAGTGGCGATTTCATCGGCAATCAATAGTACATCATGCTCATCGCACAGTTGACGCAGCAATTGCAGATATTCAGGACTATAAAAACGCATCCCGCCTGCGCCCTGAATAATTGGCTCAATGATAAACCCCGCCAACTGCTCACTATACTCGACAAAAAAACTGAGTTAATGATTTACGCTCATCTACTGTCAATGCGCGATCAAAGCCAATGGGCGGTGCAGGGACGAAATGCTGCATCGGTAATTGCTTGCCATATAGGCTGTGCATACCATTAACAGGATCACAGACACTCATGCATGCCACGTGTCTCCGTAATACCTGAATGGGTTGATGCAAACTGTTGCTTGGTTGGACGCTTGGCAGCTACTTGATACTGCAACGCCATTTTTAGTGCTACTTCTACCGCGATACTACCACTGTCCGCATAAAAAATTGCATCAAGTCCAGCAGGTACAATGTCGAGCAGTTTTTTTTGCCCAAATCGATCGCTGGCTGATGGGTTAACCCACCAAACATAACATGCGCCATTTTACCCAATTGCTGAGTCAATGCTTCATTCAGTTTTGGATGGTTATAACCATGAACGCTCGCCCACCATGACGACATACCATCGATCAGGCGCCTGCCATCTTCGGTGATGATATAAATACCTTCAGCGCGATCGATTACGATATTAGAATAAGTGGGTGGCAGGCTGGCATAAGGGTGCCAAAGGTGTTGTTGATCAAAGTCGTTTGTGACTTGGATAGATTGCGTGGTTGTTGTTTGCGTGGTTATTATTTCCATGGTCATCGTGTTGTCCCTAAAACGTTGTAAACCCAAACGTCATCAATCGCTTATAAATACTCTATTGACCCGTAATACGTTTGTATTTAGATAGCAGGTCGCTTTCAGTCTCGACATGATTGGGATCGTGAGGAATACAGTCGACTGGGCAAATCACAACGCATTGTGGCTCGTCAAAATGTCCGACACATTCTGTACATAGATCAGGGTCGATGACATAGATATCATCCCCTTCTGAGATGGCTTCATTGGGGCAAGCAGGCTCGCACACATCACAGTTGATGCACTCATCAGTGATTAATAGTGCCATGAACTGTTCCTTATATTTTTGCTTATATCAGTCATATATGGCTGCTCCTTACTGTTTTAGCAAGTGCTAGCAGCATATCTTTGATGCAGCATCTTTTATTTAATATTTAACTTTTTGTCGAATGCTTGCAAAACACAAGGTGGAACGAATTTATTGACGTCACCGCCAAGCTTGGCAATTTCGCGAATCATTGTAGATGAGATAAAGGAGTAATTTTGAGAGGGGGTCAAAAACACTGCCTCAAAGTTTTCATCAAGCTCACGATTCATATTGGCTAGCTGAAACTCGTACTCAAAATCTGACATCGCTCGCAAGCCACGCAAAACTGCCGTGGCGTTTTTTTCACGCATAAAATCAACAAGCAGCCCTTCAAAACCAATGACAGATACTTGCGGTAAATCAGCAAATACGGTTTCGACCAAAGCAACGCGCTCTTCAAAATTAAACAAGGGTTTTTTATGATGGCCTGAGGCAACCGCGATAACGACCTCATCAAATAGCTTGACGGCGCGTGTGACCAAATCTACATGACCGTTGGTAATAGGATCAAAGGTACCAGGGTATAGAATTTTGGTATGTAGCTTTGAGGAATTGGGAGAAATAGAGTGGCTCATAGCATGACTGATATAATCGGTGATATTAGGCCATATGCTAGCAAATTTTGCTCAAACTTAATACTTATCTGCTACATTTGTCCTAACAGCTGATTTACCTTTTCATCAGAGGCTTTGATACAATAGGCAGTTCGACTCATCCATCTCATAATCGAAATAAAAAAACAAGACTAGTTATTGGATTAGGATGAGGAATTAGTGGGACTGATTAAATAAGGAGCCTGTGTCTTAGGTCATCCTTATGGAGAAATTATGTCAAAAAAAATCAAAAAAAGCCAGATAATCAGATTTGCGCCAATAAAAAGGCGCGTCATGAGTATTTTATCGAAGAAACCTTTGAGGCAGGACTGGCATTACAAGGTTGGGAAGTCAAAGCCATTCGTGCAGGAAAAATGACGATTACTGAAGCGTACGTCATATTCCGTAATAACGAAGCCTTCTTGTTTGGGGCGCACATTCAGCCATTGCTATCGAGCTCAACGCACGTTAGTCCAGACAGTATTCGTACCCGTAAACTGCTGCTGAACCGTCGTGAGATCGAAAAACTATCTGGGGCAATCAACCAGAAAGGCTACGCTTGCGTACCGCTGTCTTGCTACTGGAAAAACTCACTGGTGAAGTGCCAAATTGGCCTAGCATTGGGTAAAAAGCAGCATGACAAACGTAAAACGCTAAAAGATCGTGACTGGGAACGTGATAAACAACGCGGTTTCAAACAGCATTTAGATTAAGCGTTATTTAATCTATATAAAAAGGACGACTCAATATTTACTGAGCCGTCCTTTTTTTGTTATCTACGATATCTATAAATATTACCGTTCAGCTTTAGCTACCAATAACAACTCATACAAGCATTTAGCAATCCATTCTACTATGCCATTTGCTCTTCTAGAGACAATGCTGTCTTTCTACTAGCCTGACGCAATTGCCTAACACCATGAGCAATCAAACACCCAATACCTAACCAAATCAGACCATAGCTATAGATCATCGCTGACTCAAATGGGTTGCCTAGTACGGTCACTGCCAAAATAAATAGCAATGCAGGCTCCAAATAGCTCATCATGCCATAGACATTGACTGGTAGCATTTGACTGGCATCAATGTTGGTCTTCATTGCCAAGACGCTGAGCACACCCAAACCTATTAGCATCATGATAAAGAAACCAGAGCCGCTAACCAATGCCAAACTGCTTGGGGCAAAAAGGAATAAGTAAGCCAACGCAAAGGGCGCAAATATCGTTAAATCAACCAATAATCCAGTCACGGCTCCGATTCCCTGCAGTCGGCGTAAAATGTAGTAAACAGGGTACGTACCGCATACCCATAGCGTCGCCCAAGAGACACTTTGCGTACGGATAACTTCGCTACCCACGCCCAGTGCGGCAAAGGCTACTGCCAACCATTGCAAACGGCTTAGTTTTTCGCCAAAGAGGACACAACCAAACACCACCATCATTAATGGGAATAAGAAGTATCCCATCGCGGTTTGCACACCTTGCCCATTCACTGGCGCCCACATAAATAACCAAAACTGGCTAAGGAATATTGGCGTAGGTAATAGCAGCCAAGCCCATTGCTTAGCGCCTTTGAGCACTTTTAATTTATCAATGTGCAATCCCAGACGTCCACTGACCATTAAGTATCCGACCAACGCTGCCCACATCGCGAGCATGCGCCAGATAAAAACCTGCGTCCCTGATAACGGCGCTAAAAAAACTGCTATACGCATAAAGTACGCCAAACAGTACATTGGACAATATGGCAAAAGACACCCCTAATATCAGAGTGCGTTGTTGTGCGCTACCTGTCGTCCAAATCGCAGGTAGTGGCAAACGTGCAACAGTTGTTGCTAGCGTATTAGCGAATACATTGGAGAGCATTGAGATAGACATGATAAGCACCGTAGCTATTAATAGATTTTAGAAACCAATTGCTAGCTCTTTTTTTTAAAGCGGCTCTGATTGGTATGGTCTATTTTACTATGGTGCTTTAATATATTATCTCTATATAGATGTATTAATGAATAAAAATATCAAATAAATACCATATAAATCATTATTTTCTTATATTAGTATTTTTAGTGATAATATTTATAAAGATAGATAGAAAACTCTGCTATTAAGGATGTCCTGATATGAGCCATACTTTAGATAATATTGATAAAGCTATTTTGAACTTGCTGCAAGATGATGCGACATTACCGCTTAAAGCTGTTGCAGAGCAAGTGCATGTATCTATCGCGACGGCGCAGCGGCGCATACAAGCACTGATAGATAGTGACGTGATTACCAAACAAGTAGCCATCGTCAATCCTGACAAAGTGGGCTACGGTCTGACAGCAGTGGTAATGATAGAAATGGAGCGCTCTAATACCTCAATGCAGCATCGGTTTGAGCGCCTAATGGATGCGCAATCACGAATCATGAGCTGCTATGAAGTATCGGGCGATTTTGATTTTATGTTGATGGTCAATGCGAAAAACATGAGCGACTATCATCAGTTCACCCGCAGCTTACTGACTTACGAAAATAATGTGCGCAATTTCAAAAGCCAGTTTGTGATGAACTTTACTAAGAGTGGAACTAAAATTACCCTAGATTAATTATAATTAATCTGTCTCAGCTAAACTTATAGATCATATGACAATGGATGATAAGTAGCTAAATTACATATAAACACTGTACGATATTCACCAGACATCCGAGAAGAAATAAAAACTCGATAGTTAATTTCGTAAGCCCATTTGTTAGACAAGGAAGACTAATCATGACTGACCATACAAACGCTGATAACAAGAATAATCAATCGTCACTAAAACCGTTAAATTCAAACAAGGTGATAGCAGCCGCTTTGTTTACTACGGTACTAGCCAGCTCAGGCTGTGCGACTAGCTCATTGTTAGACAATAGCGGGCATGTCACTACGAACACAACGAAGCAAATACTGTCTGAAGATCAAATTGTTGCTTTTGGTCGTCCTGCGCAGGCGTTACCAAAAATGCCAAACGCGTCAATGGTTATCGTAGGAGAAAAAAACAGCTACGTCCTCACCCAAGGTGGGACAGAAATGGTGAACTTACTGAGTAACCTCACGCAAAAAAAATATTCAAGTGGATAACGACATGAGCTTTCATGTACCCAATAATGATGGGTACTTCCAAGGTGAGATGAAATTGTCTTATGCCAAATTAAAAGATGAGTTTGGGCGTTCAGACTATCAGTTCTTTTTGCAAAATAACGGTAAAGAGTGCACCTCAGCGAGTGATCAACGTATCAATGCTCAGCGCTTTTGTTTTAGCGTTCCTGTCAAAGGCGCTATCTATCCGCAAGTTAGTAACTTAGGGTTAATTCAGTCAAACTATCGCGCACTGACCAAACCATATACGGTGAGCTTCTATACACAGACTCAGCAAGATGTCGTCACTCGTAGCGGTCCAAATGGCGCACAAAAGCTAGTATTGCTACCCTTTGCCCTCGCCTTTGACGTGGTTACTTTCCCGCTTCAGTTATTAGATTAAATAGTTAACTATTAGACTACTCATCGTCTAGTATCAAGCTTCAAGGTGCGTTATGAAAGCTACATAATGAAACTACGTCATGAAAGCTACGTTATAAAAGTCCCTTTATATAAGGCACGTTATCGAAAGGTATTCCGTACCCGACCATAACGTGCCAACTTAATATTTTAGAATAACTTTTCGACCAATATCTTCGGGTAGTTTTGTTTCGCCTTCTCTGCCGCTCGAAACATCATCTCATCTGCTTCGACAGGGCCTGCAACATCGCATAAGCATACATAAGCCAGCTGCATCAAATTATTCAACAGATGCTCATTATCAGGTACGGACGGGCGATTGCCTTCTAGAAACTGACTGATGTTAAGACTATGCCCTTTGAAGGTGCGCTCTTGCGAAACAGTTTGGTGCATGGTCAGAAATAGGTTGCGACTTTCTGTTTCTGATAGCTGACTGCGCAGTGCTTCTATGACGGTATAAAATGCCAGAACCAACTCAGAGACAGGGACTGGCGCTTTGATTGCTTTATTATGGCTATTGTGACCATTGTGACTATCAGACTCTATTGTCTGCTGACTATCCGCTTGCAACGTAGCCCAAAAGCCTTTCCTAATATCAGACTTATAAGCTTGCAGCTCAGGATAACGCCTTGTCGCATCCAAGACGCACTGTTGCATCATCTTTACAGAGACAGTCGAGTATCGCTGCCACTGTGATTTAAGCAGTCGCACCTCTTCAGGATTCAGATAATCGGCAAGCACTTCTGCCATCGCAGTCACGGCTTGATCGACGGATTGAGTATCAATATTCATCAGCTCTCTCCTATAAATGCCGCTCTGTTAAACTTTTAGTATCAAATATTTGCTTTTGAAACTCAGGATAGCCAAGCTCTGCATGCTCAGTATAATCAAGACCACGCTGCTCATGTAAGCGGCTGGCTTTTAATCCAAAGCTCATATCAATCAGCTTATACATCACCAGACCCAATCCCAATCCCCAGCCTAACGCCACGCCGACGCCCAGCGCTTGTACGCCAAGCCGCGATAAGTTAAACAAATCTCCTGTATAAAACAATCCTGCAGCGAGCGTACCCCATGCCCCGCCAAAGCCATGTACTGCCACTGCCGAGACCACATCGTCTACTTTGAATTTTAATAACGCTTGCATGATAAGATATATACCACTGAAGCGACCGCACCGATAATAATGGCAAATACAGGCGTTGTGGTCGCACAACCTGCAGTAATCGATACGAGACCAATCAGACTGGCATTGACACTATCGCTCAGTAAAATAGCTTTGTTAAGCGATCGGGAGATCAGCATGTAACTCACCACCGCACTGACTGCAGCGACAAAAGTATTGACTGCGATTAAACCAATATTGCCGGTGATAGATAATGTCGACCCAGCGTTGAACCCGAACCAACCAAACCATAAGATAAATCCGCCAAGCGCCAGTAACGTCATGTTATGCCCTGCGATAAGTCTTGGCGTACCATCAGGTGCAAAGCGGCCTAATCTTGGGCCAATGACCAAGATACCTGCCAAGCCAACCAGCCACCGATAGAATGCACGACAGTAGATCCAGCAAAATCAATAAAACCAAGCTCGGCTAGCCAGCCCGTACCGCCGAAGTAACCACCCCATACCCAACTGGCAAATACAGGGTAAATGAACAAACAAATCAAACATGCGGCCACTGCATAGCCGATAAAGGAAACTCGCTCTGCCATTGCACCACTAGCAATCGTCACCGCTGTCGCTGCAAACATCATCTGAAAAAACATCAATGCCCAGTCCATATTGGACAACTCAATTGGCATAAAATGATCCGTACCGACAAATCCGGAGTGATTGGTACCCATCATCAGCCCAAAACCAACCAAGTAGAACGCCAGACCGCCGACACACATATCGGTATAGTTTTTCATCATCACGTTTACCGCATTTTTCGCACGTACCGATCCGCTCTCAAGTAGCGCAAAACCTGCCTGCATAAAGAACACTAATACCCCGCCCCAGATAATCCAAGCGATATTTTGATATTCGAGCAGCTGTGCCATGGTCAATGTGTCGGCTTCAGCAGCTTGGGCGCTACCCATTGCTGCAAACAATACTGTACTTAGCACCAGCTTATTACTTAGCGATAGTTTTGATGGTTGTAATAGTTTTAATAATGCCTTTATCGTGTCCAGTCCAACAGATGATGTTCTCATTTTATCTCCAAACACTTATCTATCCGTTCAAATTTTATCGGTGCACTATTTTTACTCATTAATGCACACAAATAAGCCCTAATAAGGTGGAGCAAAACCTGTGCCAAAACCTATCATTAGAAATTGAAGTAAGTCTTAAATATAAGAAAACAAATGACCAGTATCAGATAAATCAGTATTTTGACTATTACGTTTGCGAGGATGTAGCTATAAATTGAACTAGGGTAGAGAATGATTGTTAGAAGGAAGTTCTATAGATCTGATAATGACCTTTATAAAATTAGTGATGAAACTAATAGCGTGACAGTTACAGCTAAGCTATTTTTGCCATTATTTTGCTGTGCGGATAGCTTGCTTTGCATGAGCAGTTTATCTCACGCTATCAATAACTTATCGGCAATCGTCCCTAATAGAATAGGTCGCATAGTGAAGGCGATTCATGTTAAAATGAGCGCTTTTAAATTCGCCTTTATTATCATTGGGTAATAAGGGCTGTATTTTTAGTGCCATTTTTCTAATTAACAGGTCCGCCCATGTCTGCCGATACCATCGCCCGCACTGCCTTTAAACAAGGCACCAAGCCACTTTATGATTATGACAAACACTGGGCGAGCTGCTACGAGCCAGCACCTTATCTACCGATGAGCCGCAAAGAGATGGACGATTTGGGCTGGGATGCTTGTGACGTCATCATCATTTCAGGTGATGCCTATGTCGATCATCCAAGCTTTGGTATGGCCATCATCGGTCGCTTGCTTGAGTCGCAAGGTTTCCGTGTTGGTATCATCGCTCAGCCAGATTGGAAGAGCAAAGACGCTTTATGGAACTCGGCAAACCTGTCTATGCGTACGGCGTGACCGCGGGCAACATGGACAGCATGATCAACCGCTATACCGCTGATCGCAAAATCCGTAGCGATGATGCTTACTCTCCGGGCAACGTGGCAAACAAACGCCCTGACCGTGCAGCTATCGTCTATAGCCAGCGCTGCCGTGAAGCCTATCCTGATGTGCCTATTATCTTAGGCGGCATTGAAGGCAGTCTACGCCGTATCGCTCATTATGATTATTGGTCAGACAAAGTCCGCCGTAGTATCTTGCTAGATGCGCGTGCTGATGTCTTACTGTATGGTAATGCTGAGCGTGCGATCGTCGATGTGGTACATGGTCTGTCTAAAGGCTATAGCTTTGAGCAAATGAGCAAATTGCGCGGTACGGCTTACTTATTGACCCCGACTCGTCGTCACTGGCAAGAAGATATGACTGAGGTTGCGAGTAACGATGTCGATACTGTCGGCCGTGTCGATCCAATCATCAACCCTTATGTAATGACCGAAGACGTTGATAGCTGTTCAATTGAGCAGAGCAAACCATCGGACTCGCCTGTTGGCCAAGCTATGTCATCGATGTCGTCACAATATCAGGGCTTCGTCGCAGAACCTGTCGCTAATAAAGTTATCAACGCTGAACAAGTCGACGAAGAGACGCAAGTGGTGCAAATGCGCGGATTTGATAAGCCAATGACCGCACGTAAGCATAAGCTAAAAATGCCACCACGTGAAAAAAACTGTCATTCGTCTGCCTGATTACGAGCACGTCAAATCTGACCCTGTGCTTTATGCTCATGCAAGTCGTATTCTGCATTTAGAGACCAATCCAGGTAACGCCCGTGCGCTTGTACAGCGTCATAGCAGCGGTGCTGGTAACTCACATACCTCTATCGACGTTTGGCTCAACCCACCACCAGTACCACTCTCCACAGAAGAGATGGATTATGTGTTTGACTTGCCGTATGCGCGCCTGCCGCATCCAAGCTATGGCGATGCGCGCATCCCTGCTTATGATATGATTAAGTTCTCAGTCAATATCATGCGCGGCTGTTTTGGTGGTTGTACCTTCTGCTCGATCACTGAGCACGAAGGCCGCATTATCCAGAGCCGTTCAGAAGATTCAATCTTGCGCGAAGTAGAAGCGATTCGTGATACTGCACCGAACTTTACTGGTGTGATATCTGACCTTGGTGGCCCAACAGCCAATATGTACCGCCTCAGCTGTAAAGATGAGACCATTGAGAAGAACTGCCGTAAGCCGTCTTGTGTCTATCCTGATGTCTGCGAAAACCTGATTACCGATCACAGTAACTTGACCAAACTATATCGCAAAGCGCGTGATATCAAAGGCGTGAAAAAAAATCCTGATTGCTTCAGGCTTGCGTTATGACTTGGCAGTAAAAGATCCTGAATATGTGAAAGAGTTGGTCAGTCATCACGTCGGTGGTTATCTCAAGATTGCGCCTGAGCACTCTGAAGAAGGCGTGCTATCGAAGATGATGAAGCCGGGCATGGGCAGCTATGATCAGTTCAAAGCCATGTTTGAGCAATTCAGCCAAGAAGCGGGTAAAGAGCAATATCTGATTCCTTACTTCATCGCCGCCCATCCGGGAACCAAAGATGAAGATATGATGAACCTTGCCCTTTGGCTCAAGAGTAATGGCTACCGTGCTGACCAAGTGCAGGCGTTTTATCCAAGCCCGATGGCGACCGCGACTACCATGTATCACACGCACAAAGATCCGCTACATAAGGTCAGCCGTGATGAAGGTGACATGGATATCGTCAAGTCTGGCAAGCAGCGCAAATTGCATAAAGCGTTCTTACGCTATCATGATCCAAAAAACTGGGTACTACTACGTAAAGCCCTACAAGACATGGGTCGTAGTGACTTGATTGGTAAAAATCGTGGTTGCTTGATTCCACCATTTAATGCCAGTTTAGAAGGGCGTGATGCCGCGCAAGATACTTATCAGTCAGCGCGCAAAAAGAATAGCCGTGTTGGCAATGACTCAGTGAAGCGTAGTAATGGCTCGTCAAACAACAGTGGGTCAGCTAAAGGTGCAGCAGGTAAAAATGCTGTCGGTAAAAACAGTAAGAAGAAAGTTAGCAAAGGCAATTTCCAGACTCAGCATACTGGTCTGCCACCACGTAAAACCAAGTAGTGTCATAGCAGGTAGTGTTTATAGTATAAAAGTGCATGCTCAATCTAACGCGTGTTAAGTAAAACAAAAAAGCGTCTATCAGCCACTCGTTGATAGACGCTTTTTTATGCGCTGATTTTATAGTTGCGCATCTCAGAATTAATACGGCTTACTTTTCAGCATGTCGCAGATTGCAAGTTACATTAGACAGCGGTTGGGTAACGAAGCTAACAGGTAACGAACAATTTCTAACATTGAAATGGTTCGTTTTCGCTACTATAACCCTCATATGCTAAACGCATCATTAAGAACAAGTAAATGACAGCAGCGAAAAGCTTTGGAGAGCACTATGAAAATGATAACTAAAATTGCGACTACCCTACCAGTCCTTGCCCTATTGAGCGCTTGTGCGACTACCGCACCAACTACCCCAGATGCAACTGATACGCCAGTTCCAGAAAAAGTAACCGCTGCCTATGATCGTATGGCACCAGCACCATACACCTGCACCGATGACAGCAAAATCATGGCAAAACAGTCTATCAATAAAGAACAAGTCATGCTCAACGCTACCTTGCCAAAAGTAAAATGGGCCGAGCAGCCAATCATCCTAAACGGTAAAGTAAAAGGCGAAGTCGCAAGCTATGTAAATGATTCAAACCCAGAAGTCGTCTATGCATGGCACATGAAAGGTGACAAAGGTATCTTTGCGATGAAGTGGGCTGACGGTAAAGAATATCAAGTAAACTGCCAAATCTAATCAGCTAGAGATACGCTCATATCGTAATAGACAAATAGTCGTAATAGACAAAAAGCAGTCATTATATGGTGGCTGCTTTTTTATGCGTGTTCGTTTGATACGCGTATAGAAATGGCTATAAAAATCAGTATCAGATAGATAGTTGTACAGTTAGTTCAACATAATTTCGATACAAGGAAACCGAGTGCAAGTTATACATTAGTATGCTTAGCGAGGATGACAATGTAGCGGACTTATATAGACTCGACTATATAGTTGATTCAATTTAAAAGTGGTACAAGGCAGCCGAGTGCAGATATAACTGTAATACTGTAAGCGAGGTTAACGTTGTCATTCTTTTATAGAGGATCGACTATATCAAAACTTACCAACTGATGTATTTCGCTAGAGAAGCACAAAGAAAGCTGTCAAAATAGCAGGTAAAGAAAATCAATCATGACCAACAATCAAAAGGGTAACTCGATGGCAAAGCGTCTGATAAGTATGATGGTAATTGCAACGGCAAGCATGTGGGCGCTGACGGGCTGCGATAACGCTACCGATTCTGTCGATGCCACTGAGCAAACTGCGGAGACAGCAGCAGACTCTTCAACACCAGAAGGCAAACCAGCAGCCGACACCATCGATTGGTCACTGGTAGACAGTGGTGCAAAGCCTGCTGACCCTACCAACTATAAGTATCCGTTTGCGATCGATAGTCAAAACGTCCGAGACTATGCAGATTACTTCAAGGTGGACGCTGCGACCGCTCAGCATAATCTGACGGTGAGCATGGCAAGTAACGAAGCGCTATCGAAAGCCTTAGATCAACTCAGCGAAACCTATGTCTCACATGAGCTAACCGATGGCAATGAGATGACGCTTATCATTCATACCACGCCTGATGTCGCTGCCAGTCGCTATGATTATGTGCTGTCTGATGACTTTGCCAAAGGGCTGGTACTACCTATCGTGATTCAGCCAGATGGTAAGAAAGGTGATGTGAAAGCACATGGGGAGATGGTTGAGTAGAAAACTGAAATATAATGTGGATGAAGACCCATAGAGAAATAAATAATCATAGAACGTGAGTCAACATCCATACTATTTATGATTTTTCGCGTTTAGGCAATTATCGAAATACATTTCCTGATACTTCAACTGGTACATCAACATCTTTCAAAAGGTGATCGAAGTATCGTTTGTGATGAAGCGCAGCAGGAGCTATATAAATTTTATCGAGATGTTCTTTCACGCTAGGTTCATACTCAACATATAGAAAGCTACCATACTCCATTGTTACTTCAGGCCTATCAATCGAAGTGATATAAATCATCCTACACTCTTGCTCCTCACGAAATGCTGAATGTTTGACAAGATACTTCAAAGGCAAAAGTATTTCTTCAGCAAATTCATTCATTTCTTTAGCTTTAGAAGCCCCTAAACTCGCTTCTACATTATCAATTTCCTTCTCTACTTCCTTGTAAATAACCTTAAGTTTGTCATAAGCTTCTTTGAAGTTATCAGTTATTTCACCTATATATTTTTGATAGAGCTCCCATTCGTATTCAGCTTGAGACTGCTCTATACCATTTTTTATTATTCTTTTCTCACCAAGTTCACGAAAAAACGTTAAACGATTCCGTTGTGCTAAATGAAAATACTCTGATGTTGGGTCTAAATAAACGCATCTCATCACTGAATATTTAACTATCTCATTATTGTCAGAGGCTTGCACCTTTGTGTTATCTAGTTTCGTATCATTTATAGTTGAAATATTTTTAATAACTTTTGAAGTGTTCTCAACCGATAAATGAGATAGTCCTCCTATAAAGTTCTGAGACTGGAAAAAAATCTTTTTTGAAGACTAGGCTCATTCCAGAAGCCTCTTTGTTATCTTGTTTGCCATATAACCTAAACTGATTCAGGCTATCATGGTTAAAAGTAAAGCAGCTGATAAAAGCATGGAACTTCTCATCAAAAGCTAATGGAACGAAGCTATTATCTTTTACACCTTTCAATTTCCTAACAAGCAGTTGACCTTCACTAGGATCATTAACATTGTTAATCGTATTCAGTCTAAATGAGCTGGGGCGAGTATTATTCTTATCATTACCCAATAGTAGGTTAGAAGTATACGTAGACGTGTAATGAGCAAGCTTTCTCTCGAAAGGCTTTTCTTCATCAGCATACTTGCTAAAATCTAAAGTCAAAATATCAACTATATCTAACACTATATTTAATAACTGTAACAAGATTAGACCAAAATTCTTTGTTTCTGAAACTTTTAGTAAATCGCAAATTTTTTTCACAGCAATAAGACTCATAAGGATAATAGCTTTTAGCTGTATTAAATGAGTTTACTGCTTCTTCGATGTTGCCTTCATTAATAAATATTAACCCTAATTTGAATTGCGCATATGCATATATTCTAGTGTTGTCAGATTTTCTAATGTTCAAGAAAGCTTTTTTTAGCAACTATAGGTTTTCCAAATGATAAGTACGCAATATTCGCTTTTGCAACAGCGTAAGCTTCTGGATTATCTGATCGTTCTATTTTAGACCATGCAGCAATTGCTCCGTCATAATCTTGTTTTTTCTCTAATAAAAAAACCGATTCTTATTTTCGCTCTAGCATAAGTTTCCAAATTATCTGAACGCTCTATACTATTCCATGCTAATAACGCACCTTGAACATCGCCTTTATCACTTAATGAACAACCAATATTGAATTGTGCTTTTGAATAAATTTCACAGCCGTCTGAACGTTTAATACTTCTCAATATAGATAAAGAAACATCCTCTTTGCCATTTTCACTCAAGGTGTTTGCAATACTAAACTGTGCTCTAGTATAGCTGTCCACATCATCAGAACGCTCTACATTTCGCCATGCTAATAAGGCTCCTTCATTATTATTCTGCTTTCTTAAAATAGCCCCTATATTAAATTGCGCTTTCGCATAAACTTCTGGATTATCTGAACGCAAAATCTGAGACAATGCTTCAATGCTCCATCAATATCTTTCTTATTGTCTAGTTCATACCCTATACCGAATTGTGCATCTGCAAATATTTTAGGGTCATCTGTTTTTTTAATATTATTCCATGCTATTAGTGCTAACTCTTTATCAATCTTTCTCTCTAGTAGTATAGAGCCTATACTGAACTGAGCTTTAGCATAGGCAGCTTGATCGTCGGAGCGCTCTATATTACTCCAAGAACTTATAGCGCCCTTAGGATCCCCTTCCAAAAGTAAAATCTCTGCAATACGGAACTGTGCTTCAATAAAAAGTTCTAAGCTATCTTCACGCTTAATATTTTTATAAGCTTTCATCGATTCTAAAGTTTTATTTAAGTTATATAATACTCGACCAGTATAAAATTGTGCATAAGCATATGCGACTGAACTATCAGCGTGCTTTACTTTAATCCACTCTATCAAAGCACGTTCATCATCGTTTCCTTGTTTGAACATGACTCCAATATCTAATCGGAGTTGAGCATAAAGCTCAGGATTATCTGAACGTTTAATTTTATTCCATGCTTTCAGTGCATTTTCTAATTTGTTATTTTCGTGATATACACTTCCTATATTAAATTGTGCCTTTGCAAAAGTATCACCGCCATCCTTCTCACGAGTAACCTTCTGCAATCCTTCAATCTCTTTGCGAGTTTCTTCGTCCAGACCTTCCATGTCATCAATATTCATAATCTACGCCCCAACCATCGCTAAAAACTCATCTTCGCCCACTACTTTTACACCCAGTTTTTCCGCTTTGGTCAGTTTAGATCCAGCCTTATCCCCTGCCAGTAGCGCAGTGGTTTTTGCCGAGATGCTGCCCGAGACTTTTGCACCCAACGCTTGTAGTTTGGCTTTGGCTTCATCACGTGCCATGCTATCGAGCGCACCTGTAATGACCCACGTCTGCCCATCGAGTGGTAGACCTTCGGATGCAATTTGCTCGACCTTATCCCAATGCACACCAGCCGCGCGTAATGCCGTGATGACTTCGATATTGTGCGGCGCGCGGAAGAATTTATAAGTCAGCTCGGCAGTTATTTCGCCAACATCTGGCGTTTTTATCAAGGTCTCAATACTGGCCGACATTAGGCTATCGAGATCCTTAAATTGCTGAGCAAAGTTCTGCGCCGTACCTTCACCGACACCGCGGATGCCGAGTGCATAGATAAAGCGAGCCAATGTCGTATGCTTGCTGGCTTCAATAGCGTTGATGATATTTTGTACCGATTTTTCACCCAGTTTTTCAAAAGTGACCATCTCATCTGCATGGTTATGCAACTGATAGATATCAGCGACGGTTTTGACCAGACCGTGCTCAAAGAAGCTAATCAGCCAACTGGCACCAAGCCCATCGATATCCATCGCACGGCGTGAGACAAAGTGAATAAGTGCTTCTTGCTGCTGTGCTGGGCAAAACAATCCACCCGTACAGCGCGCCAATGCTTCGTCTTCAGGCAGCACCACAGGAGAGTCGCAGACAGGACAAGTCGAAGGTAGTGTGACCGGCTCGCTATTGGCCGGGCGCTGATCGTGCCAGACACGAGTGACTTTAGGGATGACATCGCCTGCCCGATGGACGCTGACCGTGTCACCTGCGCGCACATCTAAACGCTGAATCTCGCCAAAGTTATGCAAAGTGACATTGCTGACAGTGACGCCGCCGACTTTGACAGGCTCAAGCTTACCGACTGGTGTGATTTGACCCGTACGGCCGACTTGCCATTCGATATCGTTGAGACGTGTCATTACCGTTTCGGCAGGGAATTTATAGGCAGTTGCCCAGCGTGGCTCGCGTGATAGGTAGCCAAGCTGCTGCTGTAACGCAAGGCTGTTTACCTTAATTACCATGCCATCGATTTCAAAAGGCAAACTGGCACGGCTCTCAATCACTGACTCATAATAGGTCTGCGCGGCGCGTGGATTTGCTACCACTTCTACGGCGCTGACCGTAAATCCAAGCTCAGTAAGCCATGCTAGCGCCCCTGACTGCGTGCCGATAGTATCTGGCAAACCTTGATTGACCGAATAGCCATAGAATGCCAGTGGACGACTAGCAGCAATGGCTGGATCTAACTGACGTAAGCTACCAGCAGCGGCATTGCGCGGATTAGCAAAAGTTTTACCTTCTTTCTCTTCTGCCAATCGATTAAGACGCTCAAATCCTGCCTTTGGCATCAATACCTCACCGCGTACTTCTAGCAACTCAATGTCAGCCGCATCGGCTATCCATAGTGGCAAGTTACGAATGGTTTTGGCATTTTGAGTAATATCTTCACCCGTCTGCCCATCACCGCGCGTAACCGCTTGGACAAACTTACCATGCTCATACTTCAGTGAGACAGCCAGTCCATCAAGCTTTAGTTCCATCTCATACTCAGGGTTTTGCTGCGACACGCTAAGACGGTCATTGACACGGCGCATAAAATCGCGCAAATCATCATATTCAAAGACATTGCCCAGCGACAGCATCGGAATGTCATGAGTGACTTGGGTAAAGGCAGATAGCGGCATATCGCCGACTTGATTGATTGGGCTATCTGGCTGCACCAAATCTGGATATTCTTCTTCAGCCTCAAGCAACGAGCGACGCAATTGGTCATACTCGCTGTCTTCTAATATCGGATTATCGAGCACGTAATAGGCATAGTTATGCGTCTTAATCGCTTCAATAAGCGCACGCATTTTTGAGACAATCTCTACACTATTATTGGTACTACTGTCGGTCGAACTAGGTACATTAGATTTGGCAGGTGCTTGATTTTCTACTTGAGCAGATAGGTTTTTAGAATTATTTGGTGAGGTAGAGTCAGTCATAGTCGGCGTCTTTTTTGCAATTCAAGATGTCGATATGATAACAAGTTTGTAGGAAGCTCGGTATAGTCAATCCTATATAAATCAAATACCATGTCAGGCTTGCTCAGTCTACTATGGTTAGCACTTTGCGGAAACTATAGCCCATTAAAAAAAAGGCAAACAACGTTAAGCGCTATTTGCCTTTTTTTATGATTTCTGCTATTAATCAGCTTTTAGCCTTTACACTGCTAGCCCTCATAATCACGGACTTGGTTACGTAGCTGCTGCTTGTATTCAGGCGTGATTGGTTCGTTCTCTTCATCAAGCATAATCGCATCAAGGTCGCTTGCCATCATGTAAGCAATGCTCATCATACTATCAAAGCTGCGCACAGCTTGTGGATGAGGCAATGACAAGAACACGACGACACCGTTATAGGTGTTGGTCGCGACACTATGCGGGTCAAACGGCGCGATACCACTATCAGTGATACCCATCATGCTAAACCACAACATACCCGTACCGTCTTTTTGCTCATAGCGATGGAACATATTCATCGCACCATAGCGTAGACCGTATTTATCAATCAACGCTAACAGATCACGACCACGGATAATCGCCGCTGGGCGGTCACGATATTGGTGCGGCAATATGGTGATATTGATATTGTCTTTGGCATTAATCAAAGGACCATTTTGCGCGTCATCACCTGACTCTGATAGATGCTGATCCAGTATCGGGCTGTTGTCATCGAAGCTTGGCTCTTCTGCCGTATCGATGGTTGGCATCAGGCTATCGGTCGCTGACATTAGGCTAGAGAACGCATCAGGCTCTTGCTCGATATGCATCTGATCGGCGACTTCTACAAACTCAGCACTATCGGCACGGCGTTGCTCTTCTTGCCAGCGCGCGTAGTCTGCTTCATCGATGACGTCATGGTCGTCAGCTGCTATATGGTTACGCTCAGCCGTTAGTTGAGCGTCAACGTTAGTATGCGCTTGCGTCAATGGCTCTTCTTCAACGACGGCATCCAAGTAACTACGATCTGGACCGATGCTCGTCTCGCCTGCGACTGTATCATCGAGATCTGGCTGATCGACGATGTTGCGCTCGTGACGCGGTATGATCGGAATACCATTTTTATCATAATTGACCGCAGCAGCTTCGGTAGCACCGCGGCGCTTAAAGCTACGAATGACCATAAACAGCCCTGCGAGCACGATAAACGCGGCAATGGCAATCAATATAAACTGAATAACGGTCATGATAAATACATCCTAGTATATATAACAAAAGGGAATACACAAACGAGCATAAATGGCAATATTCTAGCATGGCTGACCTATATCGTCACCACATTGTGTACTTTATAACCAGTATGCTGGACTGAGGTCAAGCTTATTTGCATTTATGCCAATTGATTGATTATATTTGCATCGCGCTGATTCTCATAGCACTTTTAATGTCGGTTATTTCACGCTTAGCTCTCTACGTAACGCGCAGCTTCGTCGAGCGACACACTAACGAGTGTAGAAATGCCTGCACTTGGCATGGTAATACCCTTTAGCTCATCAGCAATTTGCATCGTTAATTTATTATGACTGATAAAAATAAACTGCAAATCATCTGCTAGCTCATGGATGAGACTGGTAAAGCGCGCGACGTTGGCATCATCAAGCGGTGCATCGACCTCATCAAGCACACAGAACGGTGCAGGATGCTGCTTAAATATCGCAAAAATCAAACTCAATGCAGTAAGGGTTTTTTCACCACCCGATAGTACCGCCAAGCGACTGTTGCGTTTGCCCTTCGGCTGTGCCATTAAGGTAAGCCCTGCCCGCCATTGTTCCGACTTTGGCGTATTGGCGGGCATTTCCTCGGTATTCAGTGTCAGACTGGCTTGCCCACCGCCAAAGACTTTGGCAAATAAATTGGCCAGCTCATTATTGACCGCATCAAGCGTCTGCATAAACAGCGTCTTGGTCGTCTCATCAATAGAGGCAATCGCTTCAGTCAATGTCTGCATACTGGCCGCGATATCTGCCGTCTGCTGTGCGAGTGGCTCTAGGCGTTCGTTCACTTCGGCCAACTCTGCGACCGCTGCCAAATTCACTGGCCCAATCTTACTCAATTGCTGGGTTAACTTAGCTCGCTCGGACTCTAGCTCAGCGATTTTGTCTGGACGAACGCGGCGATCATGAGCGATGAAATCTGCTAGCAAGTTTGAGACGCTCATGCTTTGTTGCGGTTGCTCTGCTTGCGCTTTATATTTATGACTTACACGATAGTAGGCATCTAAAGCGCTCTGCGTGTGTGCGCTAGCATCTTCCAAGCGCGCTGCACTCAGTGCCAGCTCAGTAGCATGACGGGCAAGCTCTTTTTGCTGCGTTTGTAACGTATTTTGCAATGTATCAAATGCTGTCTGCTGCTCAGCGTACGTTTGTTTTAGTGCTGTTAGCGCAGTATCACGCTCGTTCAATAGCACTTGCTGCTCATCGCGCGTTACCTGTGCAGACTGCAAAGCTGCTTGTAGCTCTGGCAACTTGGATTGCTGCTTCTCGTGACGCGTCTGTAGACTTTGCTCATTCTCTAACGACTTGTCGTGTTGCTCAGTTGCACGAGCCAGACTGCTAACACTATGTTCCAAGCGCATCTCATACTGCTGAATACGCAGCTGTAATGCTTGCCAAGCGTCATCATCAGCTTGACGCGCGCGGTTTAGCTCGCTGCGCTCAGCTTGCAGTTGCTGATTTGTCGCTCGTGCCTCTGCTATTTGCGGGGTAAGCGTAGCAATCTCGCTTTCAATATGCTGTTGTTCTTGCTC
The DNA here is from genome assembly GCF_000586435.1 of Psychrobacter sp. JCM 18901. GTDB lineage: Bacteria > Pseudomonadota > Gammaproteobacteria > Pseudomonadales > Moraxellaceae > Psychrobacter. The sequence goes on along the minus strand of NZ_BAWH01000009.1, from coordinate 94,956 downwards.
AAGGGTTTGTTGCTCTTGTGCCAGTTCTTGCTTTTCTTGCTCAAGCGCTACTTTATCAGCGTTCAAACGCTGGCTATCCGCTTGCAACCGCTCAGCATTGGCTCGCTCGGTCGTCAGTTGCTGCTGGTATTGATGCTTATCACGGGTTAACTGCTCAGCTTGCGCGCGCGTTTCTTCCAAGCTAACCATCAACGCATCATAATCGCGCTGGTCTTTTGCAATAGATTTTTGCTGCTCTTGTATTTTAGTTTCATACTCATCAAGCAAGTCTTCTAATGCTTGCAAACGCGTACGCTGTTGCAGACGCTGCGTGAGGAATTGGCTGCTGCTATCACTTTGACTATCTTGCGCACCAGCGAATTTGCTTAAATTAATCGTTCCATGACGACTGATCAGCCAACCATCTGCGGTAAGCAAAATAGCGGACGATGGTAATAACTTTAGTACATCAGTAAGTGTATCAATTTCATGCTGCTGACTGGTCTCAAACTGCGCCGTATATATATAGCACTGCTGCCATAGCGAGAGTAGCGGCTGAGTAATCAACTGCGATAATGGCAATACTTTATCAATCAAATTGTCTGGCAATTCGCTGACAAATTCTTGGTCACTAATAGCACTTTGCGCAGTAGGTAACCATAAGCTATGACCTGTCTCTACTAGAGCTTTATCTTTTGCACTGTCCGGTGTATTTTGTGCCGTCTGATAAGTCAGTAAACCTGCAATGTCATGTTCAAGCGCTTGCCACAAGCTATTCGCTTGTTGAGAAATGCCGTTAGCGTTATTAGCGTCTGATTGCTTGATTTGATTGGCTTGTTGGTTAGCAACCAGCACATGGCTATCTAGCCACAATGCTAGGATATTATCGAGTAGCGGCGCATGCTCCTGCCCCTTGGCACTTAGCTCAATCTGCTCACGTAGCGTTGCAACAGCTAACGGCTGATGATGTATGCCATCGTTATCTGCATTATCCGTCGCAGTAGTTTGGGTCTTTGCTGATTGCTGTTTTATAGGTTTAGGATGCAGTATCTGATGCAGGGTATCGTATTCGCCTGCCAGCAACGCATGACGCTTTTCATCATCGCTAAGCTCGCTCTGCTGTGTATTCAGTCTCTGCTGCAAGCCATGTGCTTGCGGTTGTATCTCAGACAAACGTTCATCGACGGCGTCGCGTTGACGCTCAATCTGCTGCAACTGCGTGTTTAACTCAGTGACTTGATTTTCTAGCGCTTGACTTAGATCCTGTATATCAGTTGTCTTACTCACATCAGCACTGTCAGATGCAGATGGCGCTATAGACTGCTGTAATTGCAGCCACAGGTTTTGCCAGTTTTGCTCGCGGCGTTGCCATTTATCATAGCTTTGCTGATGGCGCTTTTGTGCTTGAGCGTTAATGGCTTGCTGCTGTTCAAGCGAACGGGTTTTATCTTGTAAGCGTGACAGATTGTTTTGCGCTTCATGCCACGCGCGCTGTAATGGTTGCTCATTGCGCTTATAGTTATCACGTTTATCTGCTAGCTCAATAAGCTGCGGGCGTAATGCTTCTAGCGCTTGATTCAGCTCAGCTTGTTCAGCGTTGAGCCGTTCGATATCAGCGAGTGATTGCACACGCTGCTGAGCCAAGCCAGACAGTTGCTGCTCGATAGTAGTCAGCTGTGACTTAGCATCGCTCAATTGATGTTCCGCTTGTTGATAGCCGAGCTGCTGCTGATAGTGAGCGCTTTGGGCATCGTCTTTGAGCCATTGCTCTTGATTGATGCAAGCAATGAGCTTATCTTGCTGAGCTTTGAGCGTGTCATAATCGGCCTGTAGCGTCGATACTTCAGCAGCACTACGCTCATGCGCTACTTTCTGCTGTTGATGGGTTTGCTTGGCTTGATACAGCTGCTGAATAGCGAGCTGCTGCTCGATATCAGCTAGTGTTAAGGCGAGCTCTTCGTAACGCTGCGCACTAGCTGCCTGCTTAGACAGTGTCTTTTGTTGACGCAGTAACTCGCTTTGCATATCGTGCAGACGCGCTAGATTGTCCCTTGTCTTCTCTAACTTCTTTTGCGTTTCTTCACGGCGAGCCTGATAGCGCGAGACACCTGCCGCCTCTTCAATAAACTCACGCAACTGCAAAGGACTCGACTCAACAATCCGCCAATCATACCTTGCTCAATCACTGCATAGCTACGTGCACCCAGCCCTGTACCTAAAACACATCGACCACATCACGGCGACGGCAACGCGTACCATTGATAAAATAATCTGAGCGGCCATCCTTATTTACCTGACGGCGAACCGACAGCTCTTGGTACAAGTTAAACTCGTGGCGAATACCAGTCTGCTCATCTTGGGTATGCTCGAAGGTTAGCTCGACACTGGCGACGCTTTTGGCTGTTTTATCTTGCGTACCGGCAAAGATAACATCACTCATCGCCCCGCCGCGTAACTGCTTGGCAGAGGTTTCGCCTAGCACCCAGCGGATAGCATCAATCACATTCGATTTGCCACAGCCGTTCGGCCCGACGATGGCGGTGATACCATGACGAAAAGTAAAAGTGGTTGGATTGGCAAAGGATTTGAAGCCTGCCAGCTTTAGAGATTTTAAACGCATGAAGAGTCAATAAACTTAGCAAAAACAGGCGGCTATTCTACCTGAAATTGTAGTGGGTTTTTAGGGTTAAACTGCTAAGTGCATAAACGATTTTGATTCAAGGCTTTGATGGAACCCTCGTAGCAGTTTTTGTTCCACTTGGCAGGTGTCATTTTCTGCTAAGTAGCGATTATTAAACTCAATAAGGGCTGACCATGTGATACTTGCTACTTCTAAATGATCGACTATCTCCAACAGCTCTGGTCTTAGTAGATGCTGATACTTCCTCGGTCTTTTGTGACAGAGAGCCAGCTCCCGATCCACGAGCGTTCGCTTGTTTTGCCTTAGCGCGTCACCACCGATAAACAGTAACAAAAACTTTGCCCTTTTATCGATAAAGCCTTTTTCTAATAAGTGCTCATACATTAAGCAGTATTTTAGGATTTGGTCTGGGTTTTTGCGACCAGCGAGTTTTAACTCATTCGCTATCAGCACATTCGCCTGATGGTTATAGGCTAGGTTGTCCATATACATTGCTTTTAGCTCTGTACTGTTTTCAAACATGCCGCTATTACCATGTGTCGACCATAACCCACTTGGCTCAAAGCTAATAAACTGCTGATAAAACAAGTTCAGATAAACATCACTGCACAAACTCAAAAAAATATCGAATTCTTTATTTAGATAGTCTTCAGAAAAGAACGTTACGCGGCGCACGGCTTCTCTCGCATTACAGATACCCATCGTTTGCGTTGAATACGTCTCTAGCTGCTCAGTTTCATTCATTTTCGTATTGAGCTTTTTGATGACTGATTGCTCAATCTCTTCTATATTTTTGTCCTTTAACTCTGGGTGAGTCGCCCACTCAATGATTTGGCGTACGTATTGCTTTTTAGTGATGCCTAAAATACGCTGCGGCTCCCATGCCAAAAACTCTACCATATTAGAGAGACCAGTCGTCCATGATAATTGGTCTTTTAGATGATTCATTGAGCCGAAAACACGGCGGTATTTTTCTGCAGCTTTCATACTAATAATGTCTCACGGTTTGCATACTAATTTTATAAAAACTCATTATTGCTATAAAACACCCAATCCACTCAACAACAACTGCCCTCCAGCAAATATTAATAATATGCCAAACGCGCGCTTAAGCATCAGCGCAGGTAAGATATGGGCAAGCTTGGCACCGACTTTTGCCATGGCAAAACTGGCGACTGAAATAAATAAGAATCCTGTGACATGGACAAACCCTATCGTACCCTCGGGCAGATTGACTACGTCTTGTCCGAACCAAGCAAAGCCTGCTGCTCCAGCCAAGGCAATTGGTAGACCGCATGCCGCTGATGTACCGACCGATTGCTTCATCGGAAGCCCTGCCCAGTTCAAGAACGGTACGGTCAAGCTGCCGCCGCCAATGCCAAAGATAGAGGACGCCATACCAATACCCGTACCAGCACCAAACTGGACACCGGCCGATGGTAACGGTTTGCCCACCTGCTCTTTATTCGAAAAGAACAGCATTTTTAGAGCGACCAATAGCGCACCGAAACCAATGATAGCCTGTAGCGCTTGCCCATCAATCATATCCGCGATACCAGCACCGACCAAACTACCGATAACCAATCCAAGCGCCATCTTGCGCCATACTTCCCAGCGCACGCCGCCGCGCTTGTTATGAGCGGTCAGGGAGCTGATCGAGGTCACGACGATGGTTGCCAGTGACGTCCCAATAGCCAGATGGGTGATTACTTCTGGCGAAAAGTCATAAGCGGTAAAAATCCAGACCAATGCAGGCACGATAATCATGCCACCGCCGACGCCAAACAAGCCCGCGCTGACACCCGCAAACGCGCCTGCAATCACAAACCACACATATAACATCATAGAACGAACCTTTTATAATACTGACTGGCGCTATAGTACTCACTAGCGCTTAGGCGTGCTTAATTGTATTTGCCAAATCTCAGCGTGACCTTTATGCTGTTTACTCGGTACTGTCTGACCGCAACAATCGCTCAGTATATCAAAGTTTCCTTTAACCACATCGACTAAACTTATGCCGCCACTCACTAGTTTTTCTACCTATTTATCCGAGCTCAATCACCGTCATGTGGCTAGTAGCGCCTCGACCAATAGCGAGCTGATAGAAGCCTTGCAAAACGGGTCGTTAGATGTCACCACCGTACACGTTTTGACGGCGGAAGCCCAAAGCGCAGGTCGTGGACAGCACGGACGCTCGTGGCAATCACCGCGCGGCAATGTCTATCTATCGCTATATCATCCCGTGCATATGCCGATCAGTGGCTTATTATCGCTCATCATTGGTCTTGAACTGGCAAAAATGCCCGTCATTCAAATGTTGAACGAGCAACTACAAGCACAAGGACTGACGCCAATTGGGGTGAAATGGGCAAATGACTTGGGGTTTTATCAGCAAGCTCAGAGCCAATCTAAAGAACAATCCAAAGAGCAATCTATGACGGACAGCTCGGTATTGGATTCCGTATTGAATGGTGATGTAGCAAATCAGCGTACGCTACCCTTTAATAAACTGGCTGGGATTTTGATAGAGCCAGTGACTAAAGCTGGCAGACTGGTTGGTGTGGTGCTAGGTATTGGCCTAAACGTACAAGCAGCACCAAAGCTCACCACAAAAACGTCTGAGGGCATGAGTTACCAAGCGATTAGCTTACAAGACATCAATGAAATGCTACCTTTAGAGACACGATCTGCGAGCCTACCAGATCTACCAATGCTCTATCAGCAGATGAGCAAAGCATTGATGGCAGCGATGACACGCTTTGAGCATTTAGGTATAGAGCAGCCAACCGGTCATACTTATTATTTGGATAGTTTTTTTGGAGCAGTTTGCGATGATGGATGCGCTATCAGGTCTGCGCTTACGCGTCACGCAAGACTATAATAACGAAGAAAAAGTCATAACGGGAATCGCTTGCGGTGTCGACACACATGGCTGTTTGCAATTGCGCCAAGATAGCGGTAAGATTTCTACGCTTTTTACTGGACGCATCGACGTTATTTATTAGGCTTAGACAACTATATTGATGAACCCCATCATTAACGAGCACTATATAAAGGGACTTTTATGCTCTGGCTTGATCTTGGAAATACCCGCCTAAAATACTGGCTAACCGATGATATCGGACAAATAGTCGCGCATGATGCTAAGCAGCATTTGCAAGCGCCTGCCGAACTACTTATGGGTCTGACGGATCGCTTTGAGCGTTATGCGCCTGACTTTATTGGCATCTCATCAGTATTAGGCGACAATCTCAATGCCAAAGTATCAGAGACACTCAGTCGTTTGAATATTCCGTTTGAGTTTGTCCATGTCGATGCCGCACACGCGCTGATGAAAAGTGCTTACAATGATCAGCAGCTCGGCTGTGATCGCTGGCTACAGATGCTCGGTGCGGTCGATAAGAAAAAAAACGCCAGTGTGTGATTGGTTGCGGTACAGCGGTGACCATTGATTTGATTGATCATGCTGAGCATTTGGGCGGTTATATTTTCCCTAGCATCTACCTGCAACGTGAATCACTGTTCTCTGGTACTAAGCAAATCACTATCTCGAACGGTACTTTTGATAGCGTCAACCAAGGCTTAACCACTCAAGACGCGGTACATCGCGGTATTTTGCTCTCTATCGTCGGCGCGATCAATGAGATTAGCCATCGTCACCCTAATTTTGAATTGATTATGACAGGCGGTGATGCAGCTATTATATCCCAGCATGTTAATCGTCCAGTGCGCTTACGTGATGATTTATTACTAAATGGTTTGGCAAGATACTTTGATTATCGCAATAAGTCTTAACCGCTTATAGATAATTCGGTTTAACGTTGACACAAAAAAGCAGCACGTTTTACACGTGCTGCTTTTTTATTTTACTATTGGAAAATAGCTAACATGTTGTTAGTTATTGCCCCAATACTTTCTTATTTGGTCTCGTTAAACAGCTCACGACCGACTAGCATACGGCGAATTTCACTGGTACCTGCGCCAATTTCATACAGCTTAGCATCGCGCCAGTAGCGACCAAGTGGATACTCATTGGTATAGCCATTACCGCCAAATATTTGAATGCCCTCGCCTGCCATCCAGGTGGCTTTTTCGGCACACCATAGAATCACACTGGCGCAATCTTTACGCACTTCTCGACTATGACCCGCACCGCGCGCGTCCAACATATCGAGGTTTTTACCCACGGTATATAGGAAGCTACGACCTGCTTGCAGTATTGTATACATGTCCGCAACTTTACCTTGAATAAGCTGGAACTCACCAATCGCTTGACCAAACTGTTTACGATCGTGGATATAAGGCACAACATTGTCCATCACTGCTTGCATGATACCAATAGGACCTGCGGCCAGTACGGCACGCTCGTAATCTAGGCCACTCATCAGTACCTTAACGCCTTCATTGAGACCGCCCAAGATATTTTCGCTTGGTACTTTTACATTATTAAAGGTCATCTCACCAGTATGACTACACGCATGCCGAGCTTGTCTAGCTTTTGTGCGGTACCAAAGCCTTCCATGCCTTTTTCAACGATAAAGGCCGTCATGCCTTTTGCACCCATTTCAGGATTGGTCTTGGCATAGACCACCATCACATCCGCATCGGGACCATTGGTGATCCACATTTTGCTACCGTTTAAAATATAGCTGCCATCTTTTTCTTCAGCTTTTAGCTTCATACTAACGACGTCTGAGCCAGCGCCTGTCTCACTCATTGCCAATGCACCGATGAATTCACCACTGATTAGCTTTGGCAGATATTTTTGCTTTTGTGCCTCAGAGCCGTTACGTTTGATTTGGTTAATACATAGATTAGAGTGTGCGCCATAGCTAAGCGCTACCGATGCTGAGGCTCGGCTAATCTCTTCCATCGCGACCATGTGTGCGACATAACCCATGTTAGAGCCGCCGTACTCTTCAGGAACGGTAATGCCATGTAGACCGAGGTCGCCCATCTTTTGCCACAAATCCATTGGGAACTCATCGCTGCTATCAATCTCAGCAGCACGTGGAGCGATCTCGTTTGCTGCAAACTGCTGTACGACATCACGTAGGGCGTCAATATCTTCGCCAAGTTGAAAATTTAATCCAGGTAAACTCATAACTATTCCTTGTATTTCAATATTTAGTTTTCGAATTTTAATCTGTTTTTTTAAAGCCAATATAACTGTATTTTTGCTACCGTTTTTAGTGTCATAGTCAGCTCAATGTAAAACTGTGACAAGGCAACCGAGTGTAGATGTATATTGAATATTTCAAGCGAGGTTAACGCTGTCATACCTTCACAGTAGATTGAATATACTATTTAAGACTGACGTTTATTAATGATGGCACGTGCTACGTTTGAGCCGTTAGGACGCCTTAAGAACTCGCTGATACGTTCGCCCGCCACGACTAATTTATCCAAATCGATACCCGTGCTGATACCCATACCATGCAGCATATATACCACATCTTCGGTCGCGACATTGCCCGTTGCGCCCTTGGCATAAGGACAACCACCGAGGCCAGCAACAGAGGTATCAAACTCACTAACACCCATTTGTAATGCAGCCAAAGTATTGCTTAATGCTTGACCATAAGTATCATGAAAATGCCCAGATAGCATAGAGATATCAGCATACTCAAGTGCAGCTTGTAACGCTCGTTGTACTTTGAGCGGCGTACCCACACCGATCGTATCGGCAATACCAATCTGCTTTGAACCAATCTCAATCAACCGCTTGGTGACATACGCTACTTGGCTTGGGTCAATGTCACCTTCATAAGGACAACCGACCGTACAAGAGATAACGCCACGTACTTTGATGCCTTGCGCTTTTGCTGCCGCAGCCACTGGTGCAAAACGCTCAATACTCTCATCGATACTACAGTTGATGTTTTTTTGACTAAAGGTTTCGCTAGCTGAGCCAAAGATGACGATTTCGTCAGGACGGTGCAAAATGGCGTTTTCAAAACCGCGCATATTGGGTACCAGTACCGAGTAGCAAACGTCCGTCTGCCGCGTCGGCGCTAGTGCGTCAAGTAGCGCGCTGTTATCACCCATTTGTGGCACCCACTTTGGCGAGACAAAACTGGTCGCTTCTAGTTTTTTTAACACCCGCCGCAATCAAATCATTGATAAGCGTTTGCTTAACCTCAGTCGGCACAGTCATGGACTCATTTTGTAGTCCATCACGCGGGCTGACATCGACGATGGTGACATGGCTTGGATACGAATGGCTCATACTTGTCATCCTTTTTGTTATTTGGCTGTTAATTATCAGCTTTATTAACCTTCAGCATCAATGCGCAATAGCTCATCACCATCGGCGACCAAGTCACCCGCTGCAAACAACAGCTCTGCTACCACACCATCTGTCGGTGCGGTAATCGTGTGTTCAATTTTCATGGCTTCGATGACGGCAAGTGGCTCGCCTTTTTTCACAGTATCGCCAACAGCTACTTTGAATGCAACCACTTGTCCTGGCATTGGCGATTTTAAACTGCCAACCGCTGCTGTATCTTCGCCCACATGTGCCATGATATCAATAAGCGTAATTTCATCGCGTCCACTATCCGTGAATACATAAACTCTCTCGTTATTCACCCAGCTTTGGGCACTGATACGTGCACCATCTAACCATAAAGTATGATTGTGCGCGTCACTGCTATCATAATTGACCTCACCTTCGTAAACCGTTTCGGTCTGAGCAGCTACATTGATATTGCTATCATCCTGCGTATTCGCGATTTCTTTACCAATGATGAGCGTAAAACTACTGAGATTATCGCCGCCTTTTTTGCTATCAGCACAACTCGCATTGTGCCAATTACTAATGCGAGCGCTGTAGGACTGCTCATCATAAACCAAGCTAAAGGAGCGTGTATAATCGCTATAAGCACGGAAACCCGTCGGCTTGCTAAACGGATCTGAGCCTTGTGTGGTTGCTTCGCTCGCAAGCTGCTGGGCAATAGCTGTCACCACAAGCGTCGATAATCCGAGAGGATGCTGGTCAAAAAGCTTATCCTGCTCACGCTCTATCAATGCCGTATCAAGATTGGCTTTGCTAAATGAATCGGTATTTAAAATATAACGCAAAAATGCCACGTTGTTTGGCAGACCTACAATACGCGTCTGTGCCAATGCACGATCTAGTCTCGCCAACGCTTGCTCGCGCGTAGGAGCATGGACGATAAGCTTAGCAATCATAGAGTCGTAAAAAGGACTGATCACATCACCCTCACGTACGCCATCATCGATACGCACATCGGTAATGTTAAAGGTACTATGCTCAGGCTTTTGATAAGTGAATAAAGTACCTGTCGCTGGCAAGAAATTGTTGTCAGGGTTTTCAGCACAGATACGCGCCTCAATTGCATGACCATTGATAGCCAGATCGTCTTGTGTTTTTGGCAATGGCTGACCCGCAGCAACCAACAGCTGCCACTCGACCAAATCGACACCAGTAATGGCCTCACTAACTGGATGCTCAACTTGCAAGCGCGTGTTCATTTCCATGAAATAAAAATTCATAGAGTCTTCACGCTGCTCAACGATGAATTCAACCGTACCTGCACCAACGTAATCGACCGCACGTGCTGCTTCGATTGCCGCTGTACCCATCGCTTCACGCATGGCAGTATCAACACCTGGTGCAGGCGCTTCTTCTAGTACTTTTTGATGGCGACGCTGTACTGAGCAGTCACGCTCAAACAGATGCACATAATTGCCATGCGTATCACCAAATACTTGGATTTCGATATGACGTGGTTTTAGCGCGTATTTTTCGACCAACACTTGATCATTGCCAAAACTGGTAATCGCTTCACGGCGACATGAGTCTAACAAGTCAATAAAATCGCTGCTTTGCTCCACGATACGCATGCCTTTACCGCCGCCACCTGCACTGGCTTTAATCAAGACAGGATAGCCAATACTATCAGCCTGCTGCTGCAAGAACTGTGCATCTTGGTTATCACCATGATAGCCCGGTATCAGCGGCACGCCAGCCGACTCCATCAAGCGCTTAGACTCAGACTTGCCGCCCATAGCACGGATAGCATCCGCCGATGGGCCAATAAACACCAAGCCAGCATCTTGACAAGCCTGTGCAAAATCTGCATTTTCACTTAAAAACCCATATCCTGGATGAATCGCTTGAGCGCCCGTTTCAAGCGCTATCGCAATAATAGCATCGCCTTTTAGATAACTGTCTTTTGGTGCCGAACCACCCAAATAGATAGCTTCATCACAGACGGCCACATGCTTGGCCTCACGATCCGCATCAGAATAAACAGCAACGGTACTGACGCCAAGACGCTTAGCAGTCGCGGCCACTCGGCAAGCAATTTCACCACGGTTGGCGATTAGAATTTTAGAAAACATAACTATCCCTGTGTCTTGTCGTTATTATTTGACGTCTTGTCTATTTACCCATTTGCCTATCATTGTTCTGCTACTAGTTAGTCTGCTGTCAGCCAATCAGGTTTACGCTTTTGCAAAAACGCTTGCACCCCCTCGCGGCCTTGCTTTGATGAGCGGATATCAGCGATACCTTTGACCGTATCAGCAATCAGCTCATCTGTAATAGGCGCACCAGCGACATCATGTAATAGCTGCTTGCAGGTTTTGACTGCATCAGGGCTATTTTTGACGACCTTATTACAGAACGCAGCCACTTCATCGCCTAGCCACTCTTCGCTAACACGCTCATGGATAAAACCAAGCTGACGCGCCTTTTTAGCATCAAATACTTCAGCACTTAAGAAATAACGCTGCGACGCTCTAGCACCTAGCGCTCGGATAACATAAGGACTGATAGTGGCAGGGGCTAAGCCCAAACGCACTTCACTGAGGCAGAAATTAGCAATCTTAACGGCGATAGCCACATCACAAACAGCAACTAAACCCATGCCACCTGCATAAACATCGCCTTGAATAGCCGCGACTGTTGGCTTAGGACATTCATAAATAGTCTTAAGCATTTGCGCCAATTTATCAGCATCCGCTAGATTCTCTTCATAGCTATAATCCGCCATGGCACGCATCCAATTAAGGTCAGCGCCTGCACAAAACGCTTTGCCAGCAGCGGCTAGCACAATGACACGTACCTCATCATCAGCACCAAGCGTACTGAATGCATCGGTTAGCTCGGCTATCATTTCATCATTAAATGCATTACGTATCTCAGGACGATTTAACGTCACTGTCGCCACGTGCTGCTCCACTTTAACCAGTAGGCTTTTATAATTTTTATCACTATCTTTTTGCATAACTTTCTCTATATTTTTTTATGTAAATACTCAAACAAACTCTTGGTCAATCCATAATAATGTTAATACAAGGAAACCAAGTACAAAGACTAAACGTAAATGTACAAACCATACTTCAAATGAGGTTAACGCAGTAGTCGTTTATTATGAGAAGACCTTAGAACGCTTACATTCTAAAGACCCCAAAAGTCGTCTCTTCAATCGGCGCGTTATATGCCGCGCTTAGTCCTAAAGCCAATACATTGCGCGTATCAGCAGGATCAATTACGCCGTCATCCCACATACGTGCGGTAGCATAATACGGATGACCTTGCTCTTCATACATCTCACGTATTGGCGCTTTAAATGCGGCTTCGTCTTCGTCGCTCCACGCTTCACCTTTGCGATCAAAATTATCACGTTTGACCGTTGCCAATACTGAAGCTGCTTGCTCGCCGCCCATGACAGAGATACGCGCATTTGGCCACATCCATAGGAAACGCGGGCTATAAGCGCGGCCACACATACCGTAGTTACCAGCGCCGAACGAGCCACCGACGATGACCGTGAATTTTGGCACTTTGGCATTGGCCACTGCCATTACCATCTTGGCGCCATGACGAGCGATCCCTTCGTTCTCGTATTTACGACCCACCATAAAGCCAGTAATGTTCTGCAGGAATACTAATGGGATTTTGCGCTTACAGCACAGTTCGATGAAGTGCGTACCTTTTTGCGCTGACTCACTGAACAAGATACCGTTATTGGCAATAATACCAACAGGCATCCCTTCGATATGAGCAAATCCACAGACCAGCGTCGTACCAAAGCGTGCTTTAAACTCATCAAAAGCACTGTCATCAACGATACGCGCGATGATTTCTCTGATATCAAACGGCTTGCGCTTGTCTGTTGGAATCACACCATAGAGTTCTTTGGCATCGTAACGCGGCGGACGTGGTGTGATTTGATTAGGAATATTTTTTTGCAGGGCGATTTAGGTGACTGACGATATTACGGGCAATCGATAGTGCATGCGTATCATTCTGCGCTAGATGATCAACCACGCCTGAAAGTCGGGTATGTACATCACCGCCGCCCAAGTCTTCTGCCGTGACCTCTTCACCCGTTGCTGCTTTAACCAGTGGCGGACCACCCAAAAAAAATAGTGCCTTGCTCTTTGACAATAATAGACTCATCGCTCATAGCAGGCACATACGCACCGCCAGCCGTACAGCTGCCCATAACCACGGCAATTTGCGGAATGCCTGCTGCACTCAGATTGGCTTGATTAAAGAAGATACGGCCGAAATGTTCTTTATCCGGGAACACATCATCTTGGTTCGGTAAATTAGCCCCACCTGAATCAACCAGATAAACGCACGGCAGATGATTTTCTTGAGCAATCTCTTGGGCACGTAGATGCTTTTTGACCGTCATTGGGTAGTACGTGCCGCCTTTTACCGTGGCATCATTACAGACAATCATACACTCGATGCCATTGATACGGCCAATACCTGCAATTACGCCAGCCGCTGGAATCTCTTCGCCATACATATCATGTGCGGCCATTGGTGCCACTTCTAGGAACGGTGTACCTACATCCAATAAACGCTCGACGCGCTCACGTGGTAACAGCTTGCCACGCGCTAAATGCTTGGCTCGTGCGCGCTCTGAGCCACCTTGGGCAACTTTACGCAAGTGTACATACAGGTCATCGACTATCTCTTGCATCGCGGCACTGTTTTGCTGAAAATCGCTTGAGTTTGGACTCAGTTTACTGGTTATGATAGCGCTCATGATATCCCTTTTTTTCTTATACATAGATAGATACGTAGATGTGAGTAGCTTTTTATATAAATCATACTAAGTACTATTTTTAAGCGTTGCTCACATATAGTCGATTCAATTTAAAAGTAGTACAAGGCAACCGAGTGCAGATGTATGTGTGATACTTCAAGCGAGGTTAACGCTGTAATACTTTTATAGTGAAATGAATATGGTTAGTCTTTTGTTTTTTTAGAGCAGATAAGTAAGCTTACTACAAACCCAGCTCTTCTTTCATTTGCTCAATGATTTTATATTTTTGAATTTTACCAGTGATGGTCATTGGATATTCAGTCACAAAGCGATAGTAAGTCGGCACTTTATAATGAGCGATATGCTCGCTACAGAACTCGCGTACTTCCTGTTCAGTCAAGCAGCCAGGCTCTTTCGGAATAATCCACGCTGCCAGCACTTCACCATAACGCTCGTCGGTATACCCACGATTTGCACATCACGAATCTTTGGATGACGATAAAGGTAATTTTCAATTTCTACCGGATAGATATTTTCACCGCCGCGAATCACCATGTCTTTACTACGCCCGACAATTTTGACGTAGCCATCTTCATCCATTGTGGCCAAGTCACCGGTATGCATCCAGCCGTCTTGTATCGCTTCACGAGTTTTAAAGCGACTGCCCCAATAGCCTTTCATCACCGAATAACCACGCGTTAGCAGCTCGCCGGTTTCCCCTAAAGGTACAATCTCGCCCGTTTCGGTATCGACGACTTTGACTTCAAGCGCAGGCTGCACAAGCCCAACCGTTGATACTTGTTTCTCTAATGGCGTATGCTCATTGGTCTGACAAGAAACCGGACTGGTCTCCGTCATGCCGTAAGCAATGGTAACCTCTTTCATGTGCATCTTATCGATGACGCGACGCATGACCTCAATCGGGCAGCTAGAGCCGGCCATAATGCCAGTCCGCAAGGTCGATAAATCAAATTTATCAAATTCAGGATGGTCAAGCTCGGCGATAAACATCGTCGGTACGCCATGCAAAGCCGTACATTTCTCTTCTTCAACCGCTTGCAAGACGGACAATGGCTCAAAACCATCGTTCGGATAAATGATACAACCGCCATGGGTCAAAATCGCTAAGTTTCCAAGCACCATACCAAAGCAATGATATAAAGGCACAGGAATACACAGTCTATCTTCCTCAGTGAGATTCATGGCCTCACCGATAAAATAGCCGTTATTTAAAATATTACGGTGGCTTAAGGTCGCACCTTTTGGCGTGCCAGTCGTACCACTGGTAAATTGCACATTAATCGCGTCGGTGTTTTTAAGCTGCGCTTGACGCTCGGCGACGCGTGGATCATTGGCATCGCTTCCGCCATCCATGCCGAAAACCTCTGCATAAAGTTAAATTCTTCATCAGAGTCTGGCTCATCAATCCAAATAATACGTTCAATGGTTGGAATCTCAACCAAATCCAATTGGGTGTAATCTTTATGATAAATCTCAGGACAAAGCTCACGAATCAGCTGCGCATAATCACTGCTTTTAAAATGGCGCATAAGGACGAGTGCTGAGCAGCCAAGTTTATTTAACGCATATTGCAACTCAAAAGTACGATAGGCAGGATTGATATTAACGAGGATAACGCCGACTTTTGCCGTGGCCAATTGCATGAGCAACCATTCAGCATTGTTGTGTGACCAGATACCGATACGATCGCCAATCTCTAGTCCCATCTCAATCATGCTACTGGCTAGCTGATTCACTTGCTGCTGTAGCTCACGATATGTCCAGCGGATATTTTGATGACGAACGACCAGTGCTTCGCGCTCAGGATATTTGGAAACAATAGCATCAAAAAAAAGTCACCGATTGTCGCTTCAATCAGCGGTACATCAGGACCTTTATCATAGCTTTGAGTAAGTGGTGCATTGGCTGAGCGTGCGCCATATTGATACTAGGAATGTTGTTTAAAATAGTGTCGAAGTCAACGCGAGTCGAATCGAGATCAGGAGTTTGAGTCATAACGAGTCCTTTCGTTTTACTTTTTATATTATTTATAAATAGCACTTATTGATAGCCTGCGTGCAAACCTTCTTCCTTGGGCAGGTCTTACATAGCATTCAGCTACTATAACGCCATCAATGAAAGCCTGTCAACAATATCAATACAGTATGTATCATTTAATTAGTCAGTCTGCGTTTCTACTTAGTAAAAGGTAACATAGAATCATGGCAAGTTTTTGACACAAAAAAAGCCAGCCACATTATAAGTAATGGGCTGGCTCGATCATCAACACTGTCGTTTAACTGAATTTTCTGGAAAGCATCTAATAAAGGACATCACTTATAAATGATGTCCTTTATTAGTTTTTCAAAAAACGGTATTGCAATCGTTATGCTTTAGGAACTGCAGGCGCTTTAATCGTTACTGTTGCGCTAACGGCTTCATTATCATCGAGCAAATCCATGATTAGCTCATCATCACTCTCAGTCTTCACTTGCCAATTACCTGCTGCTTGCGGTACGCCCGTCACCATCACAGAGATGGCTTTATTTTTTTAGGCGGATCATTGGTGGTTTATGATCATAGCCACTATGCTCGTGACCTAAGATATCATCAGCGATAGTCGCAGCCTGCGCGCGTAATGGCGCAACGTAACGACAAGCCACCCCATTGATAGACATACAGTCACCGATGGCATAGATATTCGCTGCATTGGTACGCAACGTCGTTGCATCCACCACGATACCCGTACGGCGATCGAATTCTACACCAGCCGCAGCAGGTAATTGCTCATCGACTGTCAGACCTGTACTGGCAATCACATGATCTACAATCAGTGGTTCGAGCGGCTGAGTATCAGTATTATCTGCATCCGATGATAACGTGCATAGTCCACTTGTAGCTTCTCAGCATCGTCGCTGTCGTCGTCGTTACTGCCAACACGAGTGACAGCTGATACTTGATAACCACCTAAGAATTGAATACCTTGCGACTCGATTGCTTTGGCTATACGTGCGGTCGCTTTGGCTGGTAGCATCTGTGAAAGCGGTGCATCATTTAAATCAATAAGCGTTACTTTATGACCAGCTTTAAGCAGGTCTTCTGCGATTTCTGTACCCACCATACCAGCACCAACGATCGCAATATGTTGGCTACCTGTTGCTAGCTTTTCTTGTAGCTGACTAAAACGCTCGATGTGATTGACATGCCAGACCAAATCTTGCGGCAGACTTTTAGGGAAGATAGGATGCGCGCCCATCGCTAGCACCATTTTCTCATAGCCGATAGTCGTCAGCGCATCATCTGACTGTGCAGTAGAGCGCACCTGTACAGTTTGGCTCACTGAATCGATATCTGTCACTTGTGTGTTGGCTAGCAACGTCACTTCTGCTGTGTTCGCCGCTTCGCTACCAGATGCCCGTACCAAATCTGATGCGCGTTTGTTTTGGCTGATTGCCATCGTCAACATCGGCTTATGATAACGGTCGCCACTATCAGCCGTGATTAGTGTGATGAGAATCTCTGTGTCTTTGGCACGAATAGCATCAATAACATGCCAGCCTGCCAGTCCTGCACCAATAATAACCACACCTTTTTTTGATGCTGTGCTCGATGCTACAGATGAATTTTCTACGCTCATACAAACTCCAATATGGTTTATGAATTATTTTAATTATCAAAAATATTGACCGCTATTGTATCAGTAAACAGCCATTCACTCACCTATCTAACAATTCACTTAGTCAATATCGAACTCCATGCGATGTGCTGTTGCACGCATGGTTTCACTATCTATTAATTTTTCTATACAGTATAGACTTGCATGGATGCCTGCACTTATCCCCGCTGATGTGACAATATTACCAGTATCATCACTGGTATCTACAAAACGCGTATGCGAGATCACATCGATATCAGGATAGGATGCTAAATTATCCAAATCCATCCAGTGCGTGGTTGCTGACTTACCAGCTAGCAAACCTGCCTTAGCCAATAGCAATGCTCCCGTACACACTGAAAGCGTCAGCTCTGCCAAAATTGCTTGAGTGATAATCCAATCAATTACTACCTTATTATATATTTCTGTTTTTTCAGCACCGTATCCACCGGGGACGATTAATACATCAATGTCTGGATGATTGGCAAAACTATAGTCAGGAATGACTTGCAGACCATTCCTAGCGGATATCGTTGCTTGGTTCTCGGCAATAGTGATAACCTTAAAATGCTTATCATCATTAGCAGGGGCAGCATTTTCAGCCAACGAAAACACCTCAAAGGGCCCTGCAAAATCCAATACTTCTACTTCATTGAATAGTAGTATGCCGACGGTTCGTTTTAGCGTCATATTCAATCCTAATTAAGTTAATAACGTTAAATTAAATTAAACTCATCTATATTATGACTACTATCTTTTCAAACTTGTTTGATTAATCAGATGAACCATTTCATCTACCTTTGCCGTTTGCGATTTCTCTAATCCTGCGACTATTCCCGCTCTATTTTCAGCAGCTTTATAGTCTCAAAGCTATCTTATTTAAATACCTTGAGAGTAAACATCATAGGCTCTAAATCGTTTTTCAAATAGTTATACAAAAAAAAGCTCAATACAAAGCGCCCTATTAAAGATAGCGTTTAACTGCCTTTAATAGCGCTTTGTATAATTATTAGTAGTGGAAAGAAAAATAAGCTTTAGAACATGTCTTTATCTTAGAAACACTGCTATAAACAATCGTAAATCAAAATGTATTTAATGATTTAAAATCTTCGATAAAAACATCTGCGCACGGTCACTTTTCGCGCCTTCAAAAAACTCATCCTTACTACAGTTTTCTACGATATGTCCTTCATCCATAAAGATAATACGATTGGCCACCTGACTGGCAAAGCCCATCTCATGTGTCACGCACATCATAGTCATACCATCACGAGTCAGCTCGACCATCACATCTAGCACCTCTTGAATCATCTCAGGATCAAGCGCGGAGGTTGGTTCATCGAATAGCATTGCGACTGGATCCATGGCCAACGCTCGTGCAATCGCAACACGCTGCTGCTGACCACCAGAGAGTTCTGCTGGATATTTCGCCGCTTGTACCGTTAGGCCAACACGGTCGAGATAGGCCATCGCTTTTTGTTTGGCCTCAGACTCTTTACGGCCCAACACTTTGATTTGTGCCACAGTCAAATTATCAATAATAGTTAAATGTGGAAACAACTCAAAATGCTGAAACACCATGCCGACACGGCTACGTAACTTGGGCAAGTTGGTCTTTGGATCACCGACAGAGATACCATTGACCATGATGTCACCCTTTTGAAAAGGCTCAAGTCCATTCACCGTCTTAATCAAGGTTGATTTACCACTACCCGATGGACCACAAACAACAACGACATCACCTTTATGTACATGCGCGGTGCAGTCAGTCAGTACTTGAAAGTCTCCATACCATTTACTGACATTAGATATCTCAATGACCATCTCATCACTAGCATGACCACTATTGGTAACCAGCCCGCCAAAGGCATTTAAGTACGTATCAGCATTGCTCATCACTGGCTCCTAACCACATTATTTTCGATAATCATTATTAAAAAAAGGTAAATCAAATACTCAAGCTCTTAACACTCAAAAGCGCAAGCGATAGCCGTATTAAAATAGCTATATTAAAACCGCAAACGCTTCTGTAATTGTTGCACGCCTATAGAAGCACTTAAGCTAATCACAAAGTAGACAGCACCAGCACCTAGGATATACGGCGTGAGTAAGCCCATTAGCTCACCGCGAACGTAGGCTGCGCGGAAAAAGTCGGTCAAACCAATCGCAAATACCAGCGTCGTATCTTGGAATAAAATAATACACTGCTGCAAAATCAATGGCAGCATCTTACGAAAGGCTTGTGGCAAGATGACCAGACGCATGGTCTGCCCATAAGTCATGCCGAGCGCTTTTGCCGCATTGACCTGCCCGCTACCAATCGATTGAATACCAGCACGCACTACTTCTGAGAAATAAGCGGCCTCAAACATCATAAATGCGACCACACAAGAGGCAAACGCAGCATCGAGTTGCAGGTACTTACCCGCTACCCAAAGATAAATCATCGGTACAGCGAAGTAGAACCACAGTAATACCAATAGCAGCGGCACGGAGCGGAAGTAATTGACGTATAGTTTGGCTGGAATCTCAAGCGCTTTGATACCTGACAAGCGCATCAATGCCAGTACAGTTCCTAAACTGATACCGCCTAAAATAGCCAAAAACAGCACTTTTAAGGTGGTAAGCATGCCACCCATCAAACCAGGATAGGCTGTTGCCAATTCGGTCATATTCATTTCTGACCTCCCGCAATAAGCCCAGGCACACGCAATTTACGTTCAATCAATCCCATAATAGCGATTAAGGATAAATTGAAAACCAAGTAAATAATCGTCGCATAAGTATATATCTCGATACTATTTTGAGTATATTCGCTGATGGTTTTGGTTTGGCTAATCAGCTCCATTACCCCCACTAGCGAGGCCACAGAGGCGTTTTTAAAGCAGTTAGTCAGCTCAGAGCTGAGCGGTGGCAAGATAATACGAAATGCTTGCGGTAGCAGTACTTCTTTATAGACTTGTGGAATGCTAAACCCTAATGCATAGGCCGCATTAATCTGTCCATCTGGTAATGACTCAATACCTGTCCGTACCTGTTCCACGATACGAGCAGCGGTAAATAGGCCAAGACCAATACTGGCTGACAACATGGCTGAGGTATTCGGAGACAAATCCTTATACCACCATTCTTGTATCGTCGGCGTGAGCCAGCCAGGGGCGATATAAAACCAAAAGAACAGTTGAACAAGCAGTGGAATATTACGAAAAAAATGTCACATAAGCCGTACCGATTGCACGAGCAGTCTTGTTGGGCAAAGTACGCATGATACCGAAAATAGTACCGACGACCATCGCAATGACCCATGCGATACTGCCAATCAATAGCAGCCAGCCAAGACCAGTGATCATCCAATGGATATAGAGCTCGTTGCCAATACCAGTCTGCTCAAAGAGCACACCCCAGTTCCAGCTATAATTCATGGTTGTCTCTCCGAGCAACGATTGATAAGCCTATACGTCAAATAAAATTACTGGCTATCTGAACGTATAGGCAAGCTATGTTGAGGGACAATGAGCGTTACTGCGCTGCTGCTTCTTTAGGCTGAGCGCTGTCATGCGGATTGGCAATCAAGGCCTTTAAGTTGTCTGACATCTCAAAGTTTAGATTGACGTTCTTTGGTGGGATTGGGTTCAAGAACCACTTGTCATAAATGCTATTGATTTCGCCTGAGCTAAACACATTAGCAAGTGCTTCATCGACCACAGCTTTGAATTCAGGGTCATCTTTACGCATCATACAACCATAGATTTCAAACGATTGCGGCGTACCGACGATGACCCATTCATCAGGATTTTTTTGCTTTGGCTTTTTCGCCAGCAAGCAGCACATCATCCATCATAAAGGCATCAGCGCGGCCATTTTCTAGCATTAGGAAGCCTTCGCCATGATCTTTTGCTGAGATGATATTGGTATCCATTTTATTATCATCGTTATACTGACGGATATAACGCTCTGAAGTCGTACCTGCTGTCGTTACTAGGGTTTTGCCTTTTAGGTCTTCAAAATCTTGAATACCAGAGTCTTTTTTTTGGTCAACAGACGCGTGCCAATTTCAAAGAAGCCATTAGAGAATGCGACTTGCTTTTGACGTTCTTCGTTATTGGTGGTTGAGCCACACTCAAAATCTACCGTGCCGTTTTGTACCAATGGGATACGAGTCTGCGAAGTGATTAGGTTATAGCGAACGTTGAGGTCTGGCATATTTAGCTTTTGCTTAACGGCTTCAACCACTTTCATTTCCAAGTCGTGAGCATAGCCAATCGGTTGGTTAGGATCATCAGCGATATAAGAGAAAGGAATAGAGGAATCACGGTGACCGACAACGATAGTGCCAGAGTCTTTGATTTTCTGTAGCGTACCGTTGGTCGTGGCTTCGGTCGTCGTTGCATCATCTGCTGGCGCATCAGTGCTGGTTTGGCTACTGTTGTTACATCCCGCTAAGCCTAATGCCATAACAGCAGCTAAAGTCAACGGTTTGGAAAATGAGTATGTCATGAAATACATCCTTTTATCGCAAGATTGAGTGAGTGCTTGGACGACATAGGTCTGATTGACCCGACTGCCCCGCATCCGTACGGTTGTTGCTGTTGTTTATCACAATGCAACTTAATGTTACTGTACAACAAATTTGCAGTAGAGGGTGATTTTTTTTGAGAGAGTACATATTTATGAATATATTTATATTCTAACTATAAATTGATGGCTCATAGCGGCTATCTACTCAGAGCTTTGTACAAACAGCTGCTTGGTTTTTTTAAGCTCGTTATTAACCTTTGCTGCTTATAATCGTCAAAACAGTCTACTAAGTGAGATTGATAAATTGGCAGCAATCCCCATAAAGCAAACAACTTCTCTATACTACAAATGACTTATGACTCAAGATATCCAAGTCCCAAATACGGACAGCCAAACTACTGGCAACCATGGCAGTAACGACATTCGCCAACGTTTCTTCGTTGAAGACTCTCCAGTGCGCGGTGATGTGGTACGCCTATCACGCAGCTATGCGAGCACGATTGCACAAAAGCCCTACCCTGAAGCTATCAAACGCTTATTGGGTGAGATGCTAACCGCAGCAAGTTTGCTAATCAGTACGGTCAAAATCAATGGTCGCCTATCTATTCAGTTGCAGTCGTCAGACAGTGACAGCTTACTAAACTGGGCGATGGCAGAATGCGATCAAGACGGTATCATTCGTGCGCTTGCTAGCTGGAAAGGTGAGACGGATGAGCAAGTACAAGCGTGGGACAATATGATCCATGCCAAAGAAGCGTTTGCTGAACTTGGTGCGATGGGACAAGGCGTATTGTTTATCAATATTCAGCCTGATGGCGGTGAGCATACCAAGGTATCGTTGAGCGTAGCCACGACAATCTAGCGGACTGCTTAGCACATTATCAAAAGCAATCAGCCCAGATTCCAACGTTGATTAACTTGGCATCTGACGGCCTGCAAGCTGGTGGTATCTTGGTGCAAATGCTACCGCGTACTGCTGAAGAAACGTCTGAAGTTGAGCAAAACCAAGACGCGGGTATCGACGATGATTTATGGACACGCTTGTCTGTATTGACACGCACGGTCAAACCAGAAGAGCTAACGACACTGGATGCTAACGAAATACTCTATCGCTTGTATCACGAAGAAAACATCGTGGCACCTGAGCCTGCCCCTCTATCATTTGGTTGCACTTGCTCACGCGAGAAGTGTGAAATGGCAATCGAGCAAATCGGCGAAGCAGAAGCGTTAGATATCGTCGAAGAGCAAGGCGGGACGTTTGAGATGGATTGCGGATTCTGCGGTGAAGTCTATAAGTTTAATAAAGATGATGTAGCAGCGATATTTGCTGAGTAAGTTTCTTACTTACTATAAATCAGCCTTTATAAAAAAACCCTCAAGTGTGATGCTTGAGGGGTTTTGTTTTTATCATTAAATCACTACACCGCTACATCTAAACTTCTAGGATAAGAGTGTATGCGCGGACGTCCAGCATAGTCACTGCGACCATTATCAAGTAGCCATTCAACAACCTGCTCTCGCACTCGTCTACTATGAATCAAGTTCATATGATTGACGCCATAAAATATGGCTTTGTGACCATCTGGCACAAACAAAGCATGCTCAGCGTCATCTTCACCCAACGCTGAAGCCACTGATACCAAACTGTCTCCTAGCAGATCCGTTACCTTAGAGTCATAATGCGTCTCAAGCAACGCACTGGCGACAAAGTAAGTTTTGATACCACTTGGTAACCGTGCAGGATGGCGAAAGTCTTGTGGTAGTACGCTACGTCCTTCTAATGCTTTCCAATCTGCATCACGAATACTGCCATGACGCAGATCGATAATACCGGCACTGCGTATATCACCGAGCTTGGCCAGTGAGCCTGCAAACGGTAGCTTGGCAATGACGTCTTGCACATAATTACCGATACGCTCAAGGACTGCCCCATGATGCGGCGAACCTAGCGTGATGAGATTGCCCACGCGCTTGATCCAGTCTAGGCGATCTTGCTCACCATAGAACAGTGCACTGCGAGAGACCAAACCGCCCATACTATGTCCGACCAGATCTATCTGACTGATATTTGGGTTGTCAGCGACCAGCGCTTGTAGCAATTGAGAGACTTACGGCGCTACGCGAGATACGGCGACCTGTGTTGTAATCCAAATATAACACCGTGGTATCAGGCTGGCTGACATGAATGGCCTCGCCTAAATCATTATCCGCTTGGGCTTGCCAGCTCAAATGACTCATGCATAGACCATGGCACAAAATAGCGATACGGCCTGATAGCACTTCATTCTGTGGTTTGCCGTCTTGAGTGTATAGCATCATCGGAATGGCGAGCGCATTTTGATTGTTGACAAGATGGTCACCCATGACACCATTGAGTACATTGACCAGTTTTTTTAGTGAGTCTGGTAGTGGCTGCACTGACTTTTGGAGAATCAGGTTTTTGTATATGCGTAGTACAGACGCCAGATTATTACCGACCATTTGCATGACATGACGTATCGTGCCATAGATACGTCCAGTAAATCCGCGCGACCATTTATTTAAATGTTTGTCATTGAAGCGACCTAGCGGACGCAAGATAACTTCACGGTGAATGGCTTCTACGATTTCTGTAATCTCAACCACACCCATGGTGGCAAGCTGCGCCAATCCTTCAAAAAAATCAGCCAAAGACACAGGTGTTTTGTTGATTTCATCACTGTCATCCGAATCTGCTAGTAGCTTGACCAGCTCATCCATATCGATGGCTTCGAGTTGGTCGATTTGCTCATATAGATGACTATGTAGCGGCACACTCGCATCTGGGACAAAATGCGCGTCGAGCTCATGATGAGTACGAGTATAGCTGCTATCATTTTGAGCGTCGCTGTCACTAACACTGTCGTTATAAAACACCTTTGAACTGCTCATAATATTTGCACATTCAGCGAGAAAAGTAATGGTCTATATTATCCTGTAACTGCAGCAAATAGAAGTAAATGGTTTGACTTTAGAGCGGGATGACGACTAGCAGAGCCAGATTACTGATAAACGGTCTTGTTAGCCATCAAATCAATATGATAATAAAAAAAATCCCAAGCCTTAACTTGGGATTTTTATGGTTGTGAGCATTTTGGTTGTGCCTAATATAGGCCTACAGCTTATCTATCTATGTAGTGCTATCAGCTGTATCGAATGATTCTGCCAGTATGACATCACCATCCTCGCGAGTAATCATCACAGTCGCTGAGCGAGGAATACTGCCGCCAGTGACAGCGCCCCATGTGTTGCCCGGATGCTGGATGTTGATAAACAGCGTCTTAAAATCTGGTGCCATGGTGATACCTGTTACTTCGCATCCTTCAGGACCAACAAAGAATCGTTTGATATTGTCATTGCTAGCAGATGTGCCGACTCGGGTTGACTGCCCTGCCGATGTGGTCGTCATCGTTCCATCACTGACCTTACCCGGTAGAGCCGCGAGCAACATACAGCTACTGGTATCGGTATAAGCGCCGTCGTCTGTCTGAATCCATAAGACACCGCGTGGGTCGAAATATAGCCCATCAGGTGAAGAGAAGTCATTATTGTCATTTAATTGAGAGAGGTTTTCTGCTGATAAATCACTTGGCGCACCAAACAGATAAATGTCCCATTCGAAGCTCGTTGCGGCATGGTCGCCGCCCGCTTCTGCCCAGCGAATAATGTGACCATTATCATTACCAAGCGCTTTTCCGCTTGACTGATAGCTACGCGGATTGGAAGCTGAGACAGGCTGGTCGTCACGTACGCCGCGATATTTATTATTGGTCAATGTCACGTAGACATCACCCGTCATAGGGCTGACCGATACCCATTCAGGTCGATCCATTTTGGTAGCACCAGCAGCATCGGCAGCTGCACGGGCAAAGACCAATACTTCATCTTGTCCATTGAATGGCAGTACACTATTAAAAGCATCCAGTCCGTTTTGACCGTGGACGAGAGCTTTCCACTCACCGCTACCGTCTTCGTTAAATACCGCCACATATAGCGTGCCGTCATTCAGATATTTGTCACCTGCTTTTAGTCCGCCACCTATGTCCGAGTTTGACCACATCGCTTTGGAGACAAACTTATAAATGTACTCACCTCGGGCGTCATCACCCATATAGAATACCACTGGCTTACCTTGCTCGACAGGAGCATACGCACAGTTTTCATGAGCAAATCGGCCCAGTGCAGTGCGTTTCTGCGGTATAGAGTTTTGGTCAAATGGGTCAATCTCAGTAATATAACCAAAAGTGTTAAAGCCATAGCGATAATCTTCAGCAGCACTGGCACCGACAGCGGTCATATCCCAGCGTGAGAACTCGTCTGCTATCTTGCATCCTTTGCCTCTGGGGTATGCCATAGATACTCCCAACCTGGGAAGTCCTCCACCGCACCGTAGCGCTCGCGCGCATAGTTATCACCAGCGCTCAATTGACTGGCATCTTGTCCACGGGCAAACACACCCAAGAAGTTCTCTTCGGTAGTCAGATAAGTACCCCACGGTGACAGACCTGCGCCGCAGTTATTATTGATGCCGCGGGTCTGATAGCCTGTTGGATCAAACTTGGTCTTGACCAGAGCAGAGCCTGCCACAGGGCCAGCCAATTGTGCTGTTGTACTACTGGTAATGCGACGATTGTATTTAGAATCAGGTACCATCTCATAACCCATACCATCTGCACGGCGAGTTAACTCAACCACCGAGACGCCATGACAGTTGACTTCACGGCGTACATCGCTCGCGAGACGGCGGTTTTGAAAGATAGGCGCAGCATCGTTATCTTGAGTGACGTAATAGCCAAATGGGCTAAGCTCACTGCTATTAACGTATTCATGGTTCATGACTAGCAAGCTATTTTCTGACGCTTTAGCATCGTAAGCGTTACCATTTTTGCCAAAGAACCACATTCCATCATGGTTGTCACCCATACGCCATTCAAACGACTCTGCTGATTGCTCACGATTGTCTTTCCAGTCCTCGATACCAGAGTTCAGCGGTGTACCCAGCGGTAATATCATCTCTGCCTTGTAGCCCGCTGCTACGGTCATCGTATCAGCTGTTGAATGCGCGACTGCTTCAAACTTTAGGGTATCAGGACGCTTTAGATCACCTTGTGCAGGGATAGCGGCATTATCGTTATTACCAACAATACTGCTATCATCGTCTTCACTACAACCGACCAAAGGTAATGCGCCAAAAAACGCAGCAGCCGTCAACCCTGTGCCACCCTTTAAGATACTACGGCGGTTCAATCGACGATTGATAATCGTCTGAAAGTCAGTATTATTAGTAGGATTTGAGTCTTCAACCACTTCGTGGGCAAGCGTTCGCTCATTGTTCAATAATGTCATTATCAGTCACCTTGCTATTAGGCTAGATTGGCAGAGAGTTGATCGCGGCTTTATCATTACGACCACAAAAATACGAATTCCGCTTAAGTCTACTCAACCTTTATGACAGCACGCTGAACAATAGGTGACAAACTGATGACATTCGACTGTACTAATGATTATTGAAAAATAGAATGATTAAATAGTTAGCATTGTTTTGCAGTTAGTGAACTTAAAAAAATAAATATAAAAGCTTAAAAGCAAAAACCCCAAGCAATTGCTCGGGGTTTTTAATATGCGTTTGTTATTGCAATCAAGCTTACTGTATTTGTGATACCCACTCATGAGCACCCAGTTTTAGTTTAAGCTGATCGCCTGCTTGCAACACACCAACGCCGCTTGGCGTACCAGTCATAATTACATCCCCTGCTTGCAAGCTAAAGGCGTGACTGATATTGACCAGCAATTCATAGACAGGAAATAGCATTAAGGCACTATCGCCATCTTGCGTTAACTTGTCATTGATAAACAGCTGATACTGTATACTCTGCAGATTGCCAAACGCTTGTGGTCGAGCCAATCAGCAAGGACGCAAGCTCCGTCAAAACACTTAGCACGCTCCCACGGATGACCTTTTTCTTTTAGCTTGCTTTGCAAGTCACGCAAGGTCAAATCCAGTCCCAATGTCACGCCACCAATCGCTTGCTGAGCCTGCTCAATTGTCGCCATAGATAAGTCAGCTGATAACTGAATACATAGCTCGGCCTCGTAGTGAGTCTCGCCAAATAACTCTGGACTTGGACGAACCACATCACCACGGATAGAGACCACTGAAGACGCAGGCTTCATAAACAGTATCGGCGTGGTTGGTACTTCATTGCCCAACTCTGCAGCATGTGCCGCATAGTTGCGACCGACGCAGACAACTTTACCAATAGAAGTACGCAATCTTTCATTATGATTGATAGCGCCCTGCTCGGCATTGACACCAGCTGCAATGGCGTTCGCTAATGACTCATGTGGCGATTGGCTCATACTAAACTCTCCCTGTGAATGATGGCTATTTTATCAGCAGTCCATACTATATTGTCTACAGTGACTTTGACGATTTTTAGTTGCTAACTGCTAACTGCTAACTGCTAACTGCTAACTGCTAACTATGGAATCGTATTAGTCACGACATCTGGTGGTACATAACTGGCATGACGGTTCATACGTTTTTCAAACATTCTAAAGCTAAACAAAATGACCCACGACAGCAATAGATAGACGATACCAGCAGCAAAAAAATAGCTCCATCAAGGTATAGGTACGCGCGCTAATCGTACGAGCGACACCTGTGATATCCATCAATGCAATAGTCGAAGCTAGCGCACTACCTTTTAGCATAAAGATAACTTCGTTACTGTACGCTGGAATCACAATACCAAATGCGCGCGGCAACGTAACCCGTGTTAGCTTTTGCCATTTTGACATGCCAAGCGCATCAGCAGCTTCAAGCTCTCCAATAGGAATCGTCTGAATCGCACCGCTATAATCTCTGCCAGATAAGCACTGGTATTCAGGGTAAAGGCGATGATGGCACACCAATATGCTTGGCTAAGTACCGGCTCCCACAAGAACGACTCGCGTACGGCCTCAAATTGACCTAAACCGTAATAAATCAGGAATATCTGTACCAATAGCGGCGTACCACGGAAAAAGAAAATATACAGAAACGGTAGTATCTGTACCACCCAATTCTTAGACAGTCGTAACAACGCCAACACCAAACCAAACAGCAATCCAATCACACCTGAAAACAAGACCAACTGTACGGTCAATACCGCGCCGCCTAGTAAATCAGGGATATGTCAAAAATGACCTGCCAATTCCAATCCATAGTATCTCTCCTCTACCCTATGGTCGATTGACTGTGAGTGGATTGACGGCTTATCTTTTTGGCATAGCGTGCCGCAGGATTAGCGCGCCACTCAAGCCACATCATAAAGCCAGTAATCAACATGGTCAGACCCAAATAAATAATCGCTGCTGCCATATAAAAGGTAAACGGCTGCTGTGTAGACTGTGCCGCACGCGATGACTGATACATGATGTCCTTGAGACCCACGACCGATACCAATGCGGTATCTTTGAGTAGTACCAAAAACAAATTACCCAAACCTGGCAAAGCAATCTGCCACACTTGCGGCAACGTGATGCGATAAAAAGTCTGAAAAGGACGCATACCAATCGCTTGCGCAGCCTCTCGCTGCCCTACTGGAATCTCTTGAATGGACATGCGAAAAATCTCAGTCGCATACGCACCAAAAGCAATAGACAGTGCCATGACACCACCCCAAAAAGCGCTAATCTCGACATAGTCGTTATAGCCGAACTTTTTGAGGATGCTCATCAATAAGATAGAGCCGCCATAATAAATAAAGAGCACCAATAGCAGCTCAGGAATACCGCGCATCGTCGCAGTATAGACAGTCGCAAGTTTACGCAGCAACCAGATATTGGACATCTTTGCGGTTGCGCCGAGCAAGCCTAAAGCCAGACCAATGATCAAACTGGTCACAGCTAGCTGTATGGTGACGGTAGCGCCGCTTAATAAAAGCGCGCCAAATCCTTGTAAGTCAAACACGATTATCCACTCAGTCTCTTTATATTAGCAATTTGCAAAATATGAGTTAAAAGAATCAGCATCAATAGCTGAACGCGGCGAAACACCGTATTTTATACCAAATCAATAGGGATGGTCGGCATCAAAAAATGACGTCAGAAGAATACGATTAACGCTGCGATAATTGACACAGTAGAAATGAGCGCTGATTTTATCATATTCACTCGCCGTGATGTTAATACTGACGCGTAAAAGCTGCGCCTAAACCGTACTTAAACAGACACTTGCCTCTAGATACATACAATCAGCCGACTAAATTTGAGCAAAATTGATAGGCGGCTATTATGTATATTCGTTGCTATAACGACAAATAAAAAAAGGATATCACCATGAAGGCGATATCCTTTTATTGATCAAAACACGATTTTTTTGACTGCTGTCTTTGACTACTATTAGCTATTCGCTATTAACTAACGTTTTCTGTCGCTGGTTGGTCGGCAGTATTTGTATCTGTGCCTGTATTTGCGTCTTCATCAACTGTGCTCGTTGCAGACGCTGGCACCGCAAAGTACTTTTGATTGATTTTATCGTAAGTACCATTAGCTTTTATATTAGCAAGAGACTGATTGATCTTTGCTTGTAGCGGATCGCCTGGGCGTACTGCTATCGCAAAATTATCATTGATATCGATCTCATCACCTTTTAGCGCATATTTGCTACCAGCATTTGAGCTCAGCCATTCTATCGCAGGCAGCTTATCAGAAATCATCGCATCGACACGTTTTGAACCGAGATCCAAAAACGCATTGCTCAACGTATCATAAAGCTTCATATCGGCTTTTGGATACGTGTCTTCTAGCCACTGCGATGAAATGGTTGAACGCTGTGCAGCAATAGAATGCGAGTCGATATCGCTGTTGTTACTAGGGTCAAAGCTGCTGTCTTTTTGGCCAAAAGACCAAGGCATTGCTAAAGTACGGATCGGTAAAGCTCACCTGCTGCGAACGCTCTGGAGTAACGGACATCGCGGCCACGATTGCATCGTACTTACCCGCTTTTAGACCAGGGATAATACCGTCCCAATCTTGCGCCACAATCTCACAAGTCACCTGCATATCCGCACAAAGTGCATTTGCTATCTCAACATCAAAACCACCCAGTGTCCCATCGGCATTGGTATAGTTAAAAGGTGCATAGGCCCCTTCTGTACCGATGCGTAATACATCACCTGTAGAGGCTGCCGTTGTTTCGGTAGCCTCTGGATTGGTATCAGCGGCACTCTCTTGACTATTGCTACAGCCAGCAACGGTAAAGGCCGTCGCTAGTGCAAACAATGACATAGACAGACGACTGGCTACAGTAATGTTAGATTTGCCAGTCATGGCACATATTGGGGCACAATGGTTGCTCATGATCATCCTTGGTTTCTTCTTGAGTAAACAACACGTTTTCAAACAACAGCAGTCAAACTGCTAGATATCGTATTAGTTAGCTGGCTCTTCTTCAGTGACCATTACTTCTTCGACACTATCAGTTGTTGCCACCGCTTTTTGTGCTGCAGCCGTTGAGCTAGTACCAAAGTAGCTACCCGTGATTTGATCATAGGTGCCGTTGTCTTTTAGCTCAGCCAATGCTGCATTGAACTTAGCAACTAACGGATCGCCTTTACGGAATGCAATACCCATTGCGTCATCATTGGTGCTGATTTCTTCACCTTTAACTTCGTAGCCTTTGCCTGCATCTGTTTTTAACCAGTCAATGCCTGTGACTTTGTCAGACATCATACCGCGCACGCGACCTGAGGTTAGATCTAGATAAGCATTGTCTTGCGTATCATATAACTTGATATCAGCATCTGCATGCTCGTCTTGTAGGTACTGAGAGGCAACAGTTGAGCGCTGTGAGGCAATTGGTAGACCTGTTAGTGACTCAACACTTAAGTCATCACCTTTTTTGCCGATCAAGATGATACCGCTATGGAAGTAAGGGTCACTGAAATCAACCACTTCTTTACGCTCAGGCGTGATCGACATACCTGCGATAGCTGCATCAAACTTCTGTGCGTTAAGCCTGGAATCAAACCATCCCAATCTTGAGAGATGACTTCACACTCAGCTTTCATTTGTGCACATAGTGCGTCAACCAGCTCAATCTCGTAACCAATCAGCTTGCCATCTGCATCAGTGTAACTGAAAGCTTGTAGCTTGATTCTGTCGCAATTTTGATATTTAAAGGCGCTTCAGTAGCGGTATCAGCTTCAGCATTTTCTGCTGGTGCTGAGCTATTGTTACAACCTGCCAGCATTAGCACTGCTGCGCTAAGCGGTGCTAGCCACAATACTTTTTTGCTCATTGATGATGTCATTGAAATTGTCATAAGTTTTATTCCTTAATATATTTACCAGCTATATCGTCAATCACTGCTTGCTGATTTATGCTTATAAACACCGTTTATTTGAAAAATGCCCAGTTTTAGCATTACTCGCATCAAACGTTACTTGTTTTAAGCATAAATCTTCAGTGATTCATTATCGACCAAAGTTCATTTGCTCAAGACGTGCAAGCTCACCGTTACTACGGATCTCGCTCAATGCTTTGTCAAAGTCAGCTTTGAGTGAGTCACCTTTACGTACAGCAATGGCAATATTGTCATCGTTATCAATTTCATCACCAACGATACCGAAGCCCGCTGCATTTTCTGCTAACCATGATTTGGCAGAAACTTTTTCAGCCAATACCGCATCGCTACGACCAGATTTTAGATCTAGATAGGCATTGTCATAGTTGTCATACAACTGAACTGTGTTGCCTTCTTTGCCTTCGTAATTATCCTGTAGATAAGCACCTGGCGTAGTAGAACGTTGACCACCAAGCGTTGCATCTTTAATCGCCATAGGATCAAAACCACCATCCGTATTGGTCAACCATACCATCGTATTGGCAAAGTACGGCTCGCTGAAATCAACTTTTTCTTGACGCTCAGCGGTGATAGACATACCTGCAATCACGGCATCATATTTTTGTGCCAATAGACCTGGGATAATACCGTCCCAATCCTGTGCAACGATTTCACACTTGGCTTGCATTTGATCACACAAGGCATTGGCAACATCGATATCAAAACCTGCCAAGCTGCCGTCAGCATTGGTGTAGTTGAATGGAGGGTAAGCGCCTTCGGTAGCGATACGAATGGTTTTACCAGTGGTTTCTGCTGCAGGGGCGTCAGCGTTGGCATCGGTAGTTTCATCGGCAGGTTGGCTACAAGCGCTCAACATCAATGCAGCAGTAACGGTCATCGATGACCACAATAGGCGAGAATTCGACATCATACGTTCCTTAAATTCTGATGGGTTTTACATAAGTTTTTGACAGGATTTTCTGACTTAGGGTTCTGATATTTTGTTCTCTGACGTCCCTGCCAGACAAGCAATATAGATAGCAGAATAACAGACAGCCACGAGACGTGACGGCCTATAAACCTTTTGATAATACCTGAGTAAAATATCAAAAACAAACGTTTTGCATACTCATAGTTATCATTGGGCAATAAACAGTCAACAATGGTTACGTTACAGTGATTTTACGTTTGGCAGGGCAAATGGTGGCAAGTGTGTTGCCACCACCTGTATTAGACATGATATTAAGCGTAAAACTAATAATTAATAACTAAGTAGGACGGTGTGACGCCATAAAGTCCTTAACACGCTCAGAGGTAGGGTTATCAAAGACTTGCTCAGGTGTGCCAATTTCTTCAACCACACCTTGATGTAAAAAGACGACTTTGCTTGATACTTCACGGGCAAAGCGCATTTCGTGAGTAACGATAAGCATCGTACGCCCCTCTTCTGCTAGCTCACGCATTACTGCAAGCACTTCATTGACCAGTTCAGGATCTAGCGCAGAGGTTGGTTCATCAAACAATAGGACTTGTGGCTGCATAGCAAGCGCACGGGCAATTGCGACACGCTGACGCTGACCACCAGATAAGTTGGCAGGATAAGCGTCTTTTTTTGTCGAGCAGGCCTACTTTATCGAGCAGCTTTTCTGCATCACTAATTGCTTGGTCTTTTTTTAATCTTTAAGACCTGCGTTGGCCCTTCGATGATGTTTTGTAGAATTGTCTTATGCGGCCACAGGTTGAAGTTCTGAAAGACAAACCCGACGCGTGCGCGCAAGCTTTCTAGCTGCTTCACGTCTGCTGCTTGTAGCTCACCTGACTTGGCAGGTTTTAGCATCAGCTCTTCATTACCGATCAAGATACGACCATGATTGGGGTTTTCTAGAAGATTAATACAACGCAGCAACGTCGACTTACCTGAGCCAGATGAGCCCAAAATAGAGATAACATCGCCATCATAGGCAGTTAGGGATACCCCTTTTAATACCTCTAATGAGCCGTAGCTTTTATGGATGTCTTGTAAGTCTAGGGCGATAGGCCGAGTCGGGTTTTTTGCAGTATCAAGCATGGTTCAGCAGACTTCCAATAAATATGAGTGAAAACACGAATAAAATAAGAGCTATATCTATATGCTATATCTATATATAGTACAAGCATCTAGATGCATTATCGTAATATGCCTGATGAGGCAAAGAGAAAAATGCCATATTGTCTCTTATTACGCAGTAAAAAGGCAAATATTGTATTTAACCAACGGGTTAATCAGCTTCTAACAAACTACGAATACAAAAAAAGCCCAGACTGCATTTATCGCTCTGGGCTTTATTTTATCACTTTAGAATACGAGACGTTGTGTTATCTGATAACTGCCTATTTATAGTATATGCTTAGTACATCTAATATGTAGCTAGTGCATTCTATAATATGCGATTAGTACGTCGATACATGCTCTGAGTCTTCAGTACCATCTATCATATCTGCATCTTCTGCTGTCGCCACTGCCACATCATCGTTATTGGTAACGTCCATACCCTCATTATCGGCACTAGCAACGGCCACATCGTCATTGTCACTCGCTGTCGCACTTTCTTCTACAGAGGTTTGAGCATCTACAGTAGTATCAGCTTCAGTTTCCATCGGTGTGTCGTCTTTTTTTTGCTACAAGCGCCTAATGCCAAAGCACCTGCTACCAAGCCAACCGTTAGCCAATTTTTATAAGTTGTATTTTTCGTAGCCATGTTCTTTCTCCATCACTCGTCATAATAAGATTAAGTACTATCTACTGATAGCCTTGCTGTTTTAATGCTTACTATACTGAGGATATCTCGCAGCTACCTTAGTATTTACAGCGCAATTCTGTTAAAAACACGTAAAGATATAGTGTAGTACTGATAACGCGGTTATTCTAAATAAATACCGCTTAGCACGAGCAATATTACTTTGAATAAGCCCTTACAAGAGCGTTGCAAAGCGGATTCTGTTCACAAAATCATCTTTACTATCGTCCCAATCTGCTCTATGTTAAATAGCATAATGACCTACCGTTATCTAAGTAGGCATTCAAAACTTCTTTTTTTTGCGATATTTTTCGCCTTTTTAGGTGCTTTTACCTATATAAAACTGGGCGCTTTTAGTTATAAAAAAACCTGTATCAAATAAGGAAAATAATTTATGAGTCAATCGAATACTACGGATATTACGACCTATATGCAGTCTGTCGGCAAGCAAGCAAGAGCCGCTTCTCGCGCACTGGCTGCTGCCAACACTGGCGATAAAAACTCAGCACTCTTGGCCATTCATGATGAGCTGGTCAATGCCAAACAAGACATATTGGCTGCCAATAAAATCGATATGGACAACGGTCAAAAAAACAATCTTGATAGTGCACTCCTCGACCGCTTGGAGCTAAACGAAGCACGTTTTAACGGTATGCTACAAGGTCTTAAAGACGTCGCTGGCCTTCCTGACCCAATCGGTGAAGTCACTGACATGACCTATCAGCCATCGGGTATTCATCTGGGCAAAATGCGGGTGCCACTTGGTGTGGTCGGTATGATTTATGAGTCGCGCCCCAATGTGACATTAGAGGCTGCCTCACTGGCACTCAAGTCAGGCAATGCCATTATTTTACGCGGTGGTTCTGAAGCATTTGAGTCTAATCAAGCCATTGCCAAATGTATCATTAAAGGTCTTAGCCATACTGATCTATCAGAACATAGCGTACAAGTGCTACAGACGACCGATCGTGCAGCCGTTGGTGAGCTGATCACCATGACTGAATATGTCGATGTCATCGTGCCACGTGGTGGTAAAGGTCTGATTGCGCGTATCAGCAACGATGCCAAAGTCCCTGTGATCAAGCATTTAGATGGTAATTGCCATACCTTTATTGATAGTGATGCGGATCCTGAGATTGCGATCAAAGTCAGCGTCAATGCCAAAACGCATCGCTACGGCACTTGTAACACGATGGAGACGCTACTGGTTGATGAAGCAGTCGCTAATGAGCTATTACCTAAAATAGCAGAAGCCATCGTCGCTGCTGATGACGCAATGCAACTACGCCTTGATGATAAGTCACAAGCTATCCTAAATGAAAATGCTAAGCTTAAAGGTCATCTATCAGCGGCCACCTCTGAAGATTGGGATACTGAATATTTAGCTCCTATCCTAGCGGTAAAAGTGGTCTCAGGTATTAATGAGGCGATTGAGCATATCAATACGCACGGCAGCCATCATACCGATGTCATCATCACTGATAACTATACCAAGTCGCAACGCTTTATCCGTGAAGTGGACTCGGCCAGCGTTATGATTAACGCCTCTAGCCGTTTTGCTGATGGTTTTGAATACGGTCTCGGTGCTGAAATTGGTATCTCAACGGACAAAATCCATGCGCGCGGCCCTGTCGGTCTCGAAGGTCTGACTTCACAGAAATGGATTGTTTATGGTCATGGCGAAACTCGTGCTTAATCATACTAGCATCGACTATCAAAACGAGTAATCAGAAACGTCAGCAATTATGCTGGCGTTTCTTCGTTTAAATCATAAATATTTTAGTCAATGCATTTAAATTATAGGGAGCGGTACGACTATGCAAAGTGGCAAGATTAAGCACTGGAATGAAGATAAAGGCTATGGCTTTATCGATGTAGATAATCAAAGTGAAGATGTGTTCTTTCATATTAGCAAAGCAAGACTGGCGAAGCCTATAACGGTTGGACAAAGTGTCTATTTTAACAGTGCCCGTAACGACAAAAATCAATTGAGAGCCACTGAAGTGACCTCATCTTCGTTGAGCCTTGACCAAGATAATGCATTAGATGTTCCAAGCTATACCCCTACTAATGCCAATAGAAATAGCCATCACAGAACTCGTAATTCAAATCGTAGCAGCCAAAACAGCAGACCCAATAAAAGAAGCTTAGGCTCTACACTATTTAGCCTTATCGCTATAATCGCCGTCGCTTTCTATTTCTTTGGCGATTTAAATTCGACATTGTTTGCTGATAGCATCGAGTCGACAACGGTATCGCAGGACGTAAATAATAATACAAGCCAAGTCGCCCGTGCTGGTATAACAGGTGACGCACAGGTCGATAATACGATTGCGCTTATTCAGCAAGGTGGTCCGTTTCCATATCCAAATAAAGATGGCACGACGTTTTATAACCGTGAAGGCAGACTACCCGCCCAGTCACAAGGCTACTACCGCGAATATACTGTACCCACCCCTGGTGTCTCTCATCGCGGCGCACGGCGTATCGTCACAGGTGGTAACCCACCTACTGTCTATTACTTGACTATCAACCATTATGATAGTTTCCAAAGACTACAGGTGCCTTAATATGAAACGAGCTAATATGAAACGAGCTAATATGAAACAAGCGGATACGAACCAAGCCGATATGAATCGAGACAGTATGAACCAAGCAATCCACTACGTTAATCAAAGCCACGTGAATCAAGACCACATTAACCAAAACGGTACAGCACTGGGTACTAGCATTCCTGCGCAGGCTGTTACTATAGCCGTAGGTGACACGCTCGAAAAAAACTGAGCTATTGACGAGTTTAGGCAAGGCCTGTGACTTCCCTAGTTATTTTTCACACAACTGGGACAGTGCATGGGATTGTCTAACAGACAGTGAGGCAATTCATTTAAGGCTTGATTTGACAGACGTCAAAAGGATAAACACTGAGGACTTCAATGTCTTTAAAAGCATCATTGAGGATGCCTTTAGAGAATTTGGCAAACCACAATTGTGGATCATCGTGCCATCTGAGAATGAAGCTTATGCGTTAGAAAATTAGTCGTTAACAGCCTATATATTGCAAGCTTGACCGCCGATAGTCACCGATAATTATTCGTCATCATAGAAACCTGAATTCGAGATAAAGCCATATTTATCCCGAATTCAGGTTAATTTATTTTATAGAAAGGATTAACCTATGGAGATTACCTTAAACGGTTATTACACCCTGATATTGGCCACCCTAGTACTGCTTCTTGGGCGGTTTTTGGTGCGGAGAGTAAAGTTTCTAGAAGACTTTAATATCCCAGAACCGGTTGCTGGTGGTTTGGTCGCGGCGATTGTTGTCTATGCTCTCAATATGGTTTGGGGATATAGTTTTAACTTTCATCAAGGATTACAGACCGCCACCATGTTGATGTTCTTTGCGTCCATCGGTCTGAGCGCTGATTTTAGTCGATTAAAAGCAGGCGGCACACCATTATTGATTTTTACTATCGTTGTTTCAGTGTTTATTGTATTGCAGGACGTCGTTGGTGTGGCTATGGCAAGTGCGTTAGGACTTGATCCTTTGCTCGGTCTGGTGACAGGTTCTATCGCTCTAACAGGTGGTCATGGTACAGCAGGCGCTTGGGGCATTACGTTAGAACAAGACTATGGTGTGGTCGGTGCGACGACGCTTGGTATCGCGGTTGCTACTTATGGTTTGGTCGCGGGTGGTATCGTTGGTGGTCCTGTTGCCCGTCGCTTGATTAACCGACTTGGACTAAAACCAACGCCAGCCAACCCTGATCCTAGCGATATCGAAAAAGTTGCTGGTGCACAGTCGTTATATAGTACCAAACACGATGAGGAGTCTGCAGGTAGTAATAAAGATATCTTTGAAAGGCCTGATAGCATGCGCTTTATCACCGCTTCTTCTACTATCGAAACCTTGGCACTATTCGCAGGTGCTTTGGCTTTTGCCGATGTGATGGCCATCGTTGCTGAAGGTAC
Organism: Psychrobacter sp. JCM 18901; assembly: GCF_000586435.1. GTDB lineage: Bacteria > Pseudomonadota > Gammaproteobacteria > Pseudomonadales > Moraxellaceae > Psychrobacter. The sequence continues at coordinate 56,027 of NZ_BAWH01000009.1, read as the reverse complement.
ATGGTTTGAGCTGCCTACTTTCGTATGGGCATTGGCAGGCGGCGTCATCATTCGCAATGTGCTAACGATGGTCTTCAATTTTGATATGTTTGACCGCTCAATTGATGTACTTGGTAATGCGTCTTTAAGTCTATTTTTGGCGATGGCATTGTTATCATTAAAACTGTGGCAATTGACCGATTTGGCAGGCCCTGTGCTAGTCATATTGGTCGTACAGACCATCATTATGATTATCTACGTGTACCTGATTACTTTTAAAATTATGGGTAAAGACTACGACGCGGCTGTATTATCAGCGGGGCATTGTGGTTTTGGTATGGGTGCGACACCGACTGCAATTGCAAATATGCAGGCAGTCACCGATCGCTATTTGCCTTCACCTAAAGCATTCCTAATCGTGCCAATGGTTGGTGCGTTCTTTGTTGATATCGTCAATGCCACGATATTGCAGATTTTTACTAAACTGCCGTTTATGTAGGCTGATGCTGTTACAGATCAGAACTTAACAGCTATCTAGCAAATAACAAATACCAGCCATCGAAAAGCCCGCCAAGACTCATCTTGGCGGGCTTTTTTTAATTATCAAGTTATAATAGAGTGTTCAATCGAACCTATTATTTATACTTCTTAATTTCACCACTTTTCACACGCGCTATGAAAGAATTAACCTCTCTTTTCACAATTGGCATCAAGAAGTACAGACCTATGATGTTAAAGATAGCCATAGCGAATAGAGCCGCATCTGAGAAGTCGATAACGAAGCTGAACTGTACGATAGTACCGATAACAACGAAGATTAAGAAGATAAGTTTGTATATCATCTCGCCGCCTTTACCTTCACCGAAAAGGTAAGTCCAAGCTTTTAGACCATAGTATGACCATGAAATCATCGTTGAGAAAGCAAATAACAATACCGCAACCGCTAGGAAATACTGGAAGATAGGTGCCGTTTCCATAAAGGCTGCACGGGTTAGATCCACACCAGTAAGCGCTTGGGTTTGCAAGTTTGCGGCAGTGTTCACCCCAGAGATAGTAATAACAAGCGCCGTCATCGTACAGATAACAACCGTATCAATGAAAGGCTCTAATAGCGCTACTAAACCTTCAGTAGCAGGCTCTTTAGTTTTTACCGCTGAGTGAGCAATAGCGGCTGAACCAACACCCGCTTCGTTAGAGAAAGTGGCACGTTTTAAACCTTGAATCAATGCGCCAATAAAGCCACCAGCTACACCAGCACCAGTGAAGGCACCCGAGAAAATCTCGCCAAATGTAGTGCCAATATGATTAAAGTTAGCAATCAGTACGATTACTGCCATAGTAATGTATAACAAAGCCATAAAGGGTACGACTTTTTCGGTAACGGTTGCGATGCGAGGCATACCACCAATGATAACCATACCGACTAAAAACGCTAAGCCAATACCAAAGAATACACTGTAGTCCGTTGGAATGCTAAAAGTAGAGCTCATGACTGCAAAGGCTTGGTTACCCTGGAACATGTTACCGGCACCAAAGGTCGCCAATATACACATGAGTGCAAAACCAACAGCCAGAAACTTACCTAATCCGCCCATACCACGTTCAGCCATACCGCGGCTTAGGTAGTACATAGGGCCACCTGATACGACGCCAGATGGTAGTACCGTACGGTATTTGACACCTAGCGTACATTCTACAAACTTAGTCGCCATACCGAATAGGCCGACCATAATCATCCAAAAGGTAGCGCCAGGTCCACCAATAGCAAGCGCTGCACCAACGCCTGCGATGTTACCAAGACCAACGGTACCTGATAGAGCAGTAGCTAAGGCTTGAAAATGGCTGACCTCGCCTTCTTCTTTATTGGCGGGATTTGGATCGGTATATTTGCCTCTGACAATATCTAGAGACAGGCCTATTTGACGAAACTGAATAAATCCAAAGTAAAAAGTGAATACGAGTGCGGCAACTAATAACCAACCCACAATGAGGGGGAAGCTGACGTCTCCAAGAGGTACTGAAAAGAAAATAAGGTCGACGAACCAGCCAAATATATTGGCCATAAAGCCATCGAGACCTGCTCTAAATGCTGCTAAACCTGATTGTTCTGCTGCTTGCGCAAGAGTCGTGCTGAGTAATAGCATCGTTGCGACTAAAGATTATTTTTTTCATGTAAATCCCTTTAGTGAAAATAACATTTATATAATTATTCAATCAATTACAGCGATACTAATACAAAGTGTAACTATTTATTATAATTTGTATTAGTATTATTACTAAATGTTCAATACTGACTATATACTAATAGTTTTGTATGAACAAAGAGATTTACATATTTTTCTTAATTAAACGTCAACTTAGCTCTTTAAAACTAATAGCGGAACTCAATCAAGCTCACTACACTTATCGAAAAATGTCGGTAGTAGTCTTCAGGTTAAATAACAGACTGAAATATAATTAAAAAGAGCTAAATAGCAATACCAATATAGGTTTGCGTTAAATGCTCTAATATTTATAGAGAGCAATAACAAAAAAACCGCTAAGCAAAAGCTTAGCGGTTTTTTATTACCATTCTAAAGTTTACTGATTTTTAGCATAAACTGGCAATTGTGCACAAATAGCTTCTACTTTAGCGCGCACTTCAGTAGCAACCGCTTCATCACCGCGGCTGTCTAGTACGTCACAGATCCAACCTGCCAACTCACCCGCTTGTGCTTCGTTAAAACCGCGAGTAGTAATAGCTGGTGTACCGATACGAATACCAGAAGTCACGAATGGTGATTTTGGATCGTTTGGTACAGCGTTTTTGTTGACAGTGATGTGTGCTTCACCAAGCCATTTGTCCGCTTCTTTACCCGTCATTTCTTGCTTAACGAGACTGATCAGCATTAGATGGTTTTCAGTACCACCAGAGATGACTTCATAGCCGCGCTCTTGAACCACTTTTGCCATTGCTTGCGCGTTTTTCACTACTTGCTGCTGATACGTTTTGAAGTTATCTTCTAACGCTTCTTTAAAGCAAACCGCTTTTGCCGCGATGACATGCATTAACGGGCCACCTTGGTTGCCTGGGAATACAGCTGAGTTTAGCTTTTTAGCCAATACTTCATCACGCGACAAAATCATACCTGAGCGTGGGCCACGTAGAGTTTTGTGCGTCGTCGTTGTAACCACATCAGCGAAAGGTACTGGGTTTGGATAAACACCACCAGCAACTAGGCCTGCAACGTGAGCCATATCGACTAACAGGTAAGCGCCTACTTCGTCCGCGATGTCACGGAAACGCTGCCAATCGACTACTTGTGAGTATGCTGAGAAACCCGCGATGATCATTTTAGGCTTGTGCTCACGTGCTAGAGCATCTACTTGGTCATAATCAATAAGGCCAGTGCCTTCGACCAAGCCATACTGTACGGCGTTGTAGTTCAGACCTGAGAAGTTAATATGCGCGCCATGCGTCAAGTGACCACCAGCGTCTAGGCTCATGCCTAGTACCGTGTCATTGGCTTCAAGCAACGCTAAAAATACCGCAGAGTTTGCTTGGCTACCCGAGTGTGGCTGGACGTTGACGTACTCAGCACCGAACAGCTCTTTTGCACGATCAATAGCCAATTGCTCAACCACATCGACGTGCTCACAACCACCGTAATAGCGCTTACCTGGATAACCTTCAGCGTATTTGTTGGTAAGGTCAGTGCCTTGTGCTTCCATCACTGCTTGCGAGCAGTAGTTTTCAGAGGCAATAAGCTCTATGTGATTTTCTTGACGAACGCTTTCTGCGGCCATGGCTTCAGCAAGTGCTGGATCAAACTCTTTGATAGAAATATCTTTAAACATAGTGATGTCCTAGGTAGTGGCTATCGTTAATGGTAGTGTTTATGAAAAAGAAGCGAGTAGTAAAAGGAGGTAAAATAGGCAAGCAAAGGCAATTGGCCTTGTTATTAACTCGTCCATTATAGGCAATAAATTCGACATATAAATGCATCGATATCATCGCTAAAGATTAAGTGTAACATGAAAATTTGTACTGCGAGCGCAAAAAAACCTCACAGCAAGCTGAGCAATTTAAATGGCTATATCACGCAGATAAATAGCCAATAAAATAAAGTATTTACTGGCGGCTCACCCATACGGTTAAAACAATATTTTTATTAATATCCTAACTTATAGTCGATACTAAATAAAACTGACACATTGTTTAATAACGCGAAACTGGTATAAATTTTTCTGGCTTGCTGTGCCTGCGCCGACAGAGGCTGCAAAAAACTTATCCCAGTCCCGCTGTATCTTTTTCATATTGGTCTGACTATATACTACGAGTGTGCTCATTTTAAAAATGAAGCTAAAAACGTTTCGCTAATCAGTAGCGTGCGCCCATACCAATCATAACGTGTTTGTCGTTGCCAGCCTGCGCCCGTGTGTTGGATAAAGCGCTGATTGGGCAAGGTGCGACTGCGCTTAAACAACACATATCCGATGGGCGTACCTTTTAACTGTTGCAGACGACGGGCGCGCCCTTTGAGACTGGGTAACGGAAAGATACTCTGTGCCTCGACCCATGGTTGCTCATCATTACCATATAGCTGCGCCTCGCGTACCCACGCCAGCATCGGACGATTTAGCATAGCGCCTCGTACACCCAACTGTCGTTTTTGTGCCAATGACAATGAGCGATAACCCTCAAAGCTACGCTCGACACGTAGCGGCTGACCCGCTTTTACCTCAAGCATCGCAGTCAGAGAACCTTCAGCATTGAGCCAAGGCAAGAGTTCAGTAGGAGGTAGGCCACTGGTAGAACTAAAAGAATTGCTGGTCATAGTTTACGGCTAGTATTTTCTATAGGGTGTTTGATAGTTAAAAGGTACATACGAATAAAAGCAGAGTGAGTCAAAGCTGATTACCGTGATGAATCAATGCTATGAAGCACTGCCGTCAAATTCAGGCATATTGTCTGCATTAAAAGGCAAAGCTTCAAAGGCCTGCTGACGGTACTGCGCCATATGCAGCCGATCTCTGGCACAAAAATCGCCAATCGCCGGTACAAAACGCGGATCATAGATACGATGGATAGAATGTGTCGTCGTTGGGATAAAACCACGTACCAGCTTATGCTCGCCTTGCGTACCAGGATCAAAAGACATCAGCCCTTGCTCAATAGCAAACTCAATACCTTGGTAATAGCACAGCTCAAAATGCAAGCTGTCATACTCACCTAGCGCACCCCAGTAACGACCATATAAGGTGGCATTATTAACGCCATCAGCCTTATCACCATCAACATTGTCGCTATCAGGTCTGTCATATAAGAACAAACTACTCGCGATAATCTCACCACTGGCGTCGCGTGCTTGCGCAAGCATTATATGCTCAGGCATGCTCGCTGCCAATGCCATAAAAAAATCTATCGTCAAATAAGGCTGCTGTCCGCGTACTGCATAGGTCATCACATAACAATGATAAAAGGCTTTCCAATCAGCATCGCTAATAGCATCGCCGCACTTGCGCTGGCAACTAATGTCCTGCTCAGCAACTTTACGGCGCTCAGCCGAATGGTTTTACGCTTTTTGGCTTTTAAGGTCATCAAAAACGCATCAAAATCTGTAAATGGCTTACGGTCATTAAGCAAGTCTTTGTTTTGCCATAAGAACTGACAGCCTTGACGCTCAAATATCGGTAGCTCAATAGCAGCTGACTCTACACCGCTTTCTTGAGCCGCTATCGCAAGCTCTACATCAATTTCAGTTGGCATAGATGTGGTGGCGATAGAGGCCAAATTAGGTGTCACAAACAGTCCATGCCAGCTTGAGGCCCCCACTTGTTGAGCGATATCATCGATACCTGCGATGGCCGTTCTGAAGATATCTTCATTTAAGGTTTCACCTTTTGCCAACCAAATCCTTTGGCCAGTAATCGGTGTATATGGTGCGCTAGTGACCAATCGCGGATAGTAATCAACGCCATAGCGCGCATAAGCTTCTGCCCATGCATGATCAAATACAAACTCACCACGATGATGACCTTTTATAAATACTGGCATGACAGCCACAGGTTGCAATGTATTTTTTGCTGTGCTATCTACTAAGGTATCAGTGTTATCTTCACTATCCGCACTGTTAGTAGCGCCTGTGACACGATGTACCAAAATAAATATTGGTAGCCACCCTGCCTGCTCACCAATTGCTCGTGTGTCAGTCAGCGCTTGCCAAAAAGCGAATGACATAAAAGGGGTATCTGGCGTCTGCCACTCTGTTTGGCTCTGCCAGCTGGTATCATTAATCAGCGCATACTCTAAACTCATATTCACCGTCACTATTATAATCGCGATATATTTATCGATAACCAATCTATTGATGACCTAGACTAGCAAATTTTTACGTCATTGCTGTCACAATTTGCAAAAACTTATCTGCATCCAATAAAAAACCACCAACGATAACGCGGGTGGTTTGTACGACTGCGCTCATAGGCAGTGAGATCAATATAAAACGTCATGAAAAAAACAGTAGTTGTATGGAAAAGATGATATCGAAGCCGATGACTGGTAGAATAAGGTTGTTATTAGCTTAGTATAATTCGAAACCATAGGATACGAGCTAAAACAGTATACTTAGTTCATGGTATACGATTGACATCCTATCGGATTTATAGTGGATTGATTATAATGTAGCGTCAGTGATTCACTTTTAGGCAATTTTGCACCGACCGTTAACGTGTTGCCTTTAAATGCTTTTTTTCATGAATATTATTAAAAGAAAATGTCTGACCTGTCTTAAAAATTTCTAAGAAGCTACATATGAAGTACTTGTTCTAACCATATCATGGATTATTGCATAGTATCATTGACGCATATTCAACACTATATTTGAGCTTTATTATTAACTACAGCCTAAAGGAAGATCTAACTAAAATGTCAAAAATTATTTATACAAAAACTGACGAAGCCCCAGCGCTGGCGACTCTGTCGTTCTTACCTATTGTCGAAGCATTCACTAAAACGGCAGGCGTTGAAGTTGAAACCAGCGACATCTCTGTTGCAGCGCGTATATTGGCTGAATTCCCTGAATACTTGACCGAAGAGCAACGTGTTCCTGACAACTTAGCTGAGCTAGGTCGTCTGACTCAAGATCCAAACACCAACATCATCAAGCTGCCAAACATCAGTGCTTCTGTACAGCAGTTAAAAGCTGCTATCAAAGAGCTACAGAGCAAAGGCTATGCCATCCCTAACTTCCCAGAAGACCCACAAACTGACGAAGAAAAAGAGCTACGCAAGCGCTATGGCAAAAGCTAGGCAGTTCAGTGAACCCAGTACTGCGTGAAGGTAACTCAGATCGCCGCGCTCCTAAAGCCGTCAAAAACTATGCACGCAAGCATCCACACTCTATGGGTGAGTGGAAGCAATGGTCAAGCACGCACGTATCACACATGCATGGCGGCGACTTCTACGATGGCGAGCAATCTATGACATTAGATAAAGCTCGTACAGTACGTATGGAGTTGTTACTTGATGACGGTACTCAAAAAGTATTAAAGCCTAAAATTGCTTTGCTTGATAAAGAAGTCATCGACCTGATGGTCATGAGCAAAAAAGCACTATTAGAGTTTTATGAGCGTGAAATGGAAGATTGCCGCGAAGCTGGTATCTTGTTCTCATTACACGTAAAAGCAACCATGATGAAGGTCTCGCATCCTATCGTCTTCGGTCATGCAGTTAGAATCTACTACAAAGAAGCCTTCGAGAAACATGGCGCTTTCTTTGATGAGCTAGGTATCAACGTCAACAACGGTATGGCAGATTTGTACGACAAGATCTCAACGTTACCAGCTTCAAAGCGTGAAGAGATTGAGCGTGATTTACATGCGTGTCAAGAGCATCGCCCACGTCTGGCGATGGTTGACTCTTCAAAAGGTATCACCAACTTCCATTCACCAAGTGATGTAATCGTTGATGCTTCTATGCCAGCGATGATTCGTTCAGGTGGTAAAATGTGGGGTGCTGATGGCAAAATGTATGACTGTAAAGCCGTCATGCCAGAGTCTACCTTTGCGCGTATTTACCAAGAAATGATTAACTTCTGCAAATGGCATGGTAACTTTGATCCAAAAACAATGGGCACCGTTCCTAACGTTGGCCTAATGGCTCAAAAAGCTGAAGAATATGGCTCGCACGACAAGACTTTTGAGTCTAGCGATGCTGGTATTGCACGCATCGTCGACATTGATACTGATGAAGTATTACTTGAAAAACGTGTTGAGAAAGGTGATATCTGGCGCATGTGTCAGGTTAAAGATGAGCCTATTCAAGACTGGGTAAAACTTGCTGTACGCCGTGCTCGTGAATCAGATACGCCTGTTATCTTCTGGTTAGACCCATACCGTCCACATGAAAACGAGCTAATCAAAAAAAAGTTAGAACCTATCTAAAAGATCATGATACTACTGGCTTACATATCGAGATTATGTCTCAGGTTCGTGCGATGCGTTATACGCTAGAGCGCGTTGCTCGTGGTCTAGATACTATCTCTGCGACCGGTAACATCCTACGCGATTACCTAACTGACTTGTTCCCTATCCTAGAGCTAGGTACCAGTGCCAAGATGCTATCAGTTGTACCACTAATGAAAGGCGGCGGTTTGTTTGAAACTGGCGCTGGTGGTTCTGCACCGAAGCACGTTGAGCAGCTGACAGAAGAGAACCATCTACGTTGGGATTCACTTGGTGAGTTCTTGGCCTTGACGGTATCTTTGGAGCATCTAGCAAACAACGACAACAATGCTAAAGCTCAAATCTTGGCAGACACGCTAGATACAGCAACAGAGAAACTGCTACTAAACGATAAGTCGCCATCACGTAAAACTGGCGAGCTCGACAACCGTGGTAGCCATTTCTATCTAGCAATGTACTGGGCTGAAGAGCTTGCAGCGCAAGATCAAGATAGCGAGCTAAAAGCGCAATTTACACCATTTGCGCAAAAGCTAAAAGAGAACGAAGAAGCCATCGTTAAAGAACTTCACCAAGCTCAAGGCAAGCCAGTAGACATTAAAGGCTACTACTATGCTGATGAAGAATTGGCTAAGAAAGCAATGCGTCCAAGCGCTCTATTTAACGAGACTTTGGCATCGCTATAATTTAAGCGATTGCTCTTAGACCATTAAACCTAATCGCTTTTGGTTTTTATACCCAGAAGCGATTAAGCGGGTTTAAGTCTTAGTAAAAGAACATCTCAACCGTCTTCGAACGTTGGGGTGTTTTTTTGTGTTTTCTAAAATCTTTATAAAAAGTGAAATAAAAAAAGCCACCTATATAATCAGGCGGCTTTTTGTACATAACAATAAAATAGAATGCTTAGCGTTTAAGTAGTCTTAGGCTTCCATATGCTTAATAATCGCCTTACCAAACTCAGAAGTACTCAGTAAGGTAGCATCCGGCATCAGACGCTCAAAATCATACGTGACTGTTTTGTTGGCAATCGCCCCTTGGATACCACTGATAACAAGATCAGCTGCTTCCGTCCAGCCCATATCACGAAGCATCATCTCAGCAGACAATATCAATGAACCTGGATTTACTTTATTTTGACCAGCATACTTAGGCGCAGTACCGTGCGTCGCTTCATAAACAGCAATCGCGCCGCCTTTATTTGCGCCAGGCGCGATACCAATACCGCCTACTTCAGCCGCCAAGGCATCAGAGATATAGTCACCGTTTAGATTGAGCGTTGCCACTACAGAATAGTCTGCAGGACGCATCAAAATCTGCTGCAAAAACGCATCAGCGATGACGTCTTTAATAATAATATCATTACCCGTTTTTGGATTTTTCATAGTCATCCATGGACCGCCATCTAATAACTCTGCACCAAAACGCTCTGCCGCTAGCTCATAACCCCAATCCTTAAACGCGCCCTCTGTAAACTTCATGATATTGCCTTTGTGCACTAGGGTCACATTTGGCAAATCATTATCAATGGCATGCTGAATCGCTTTGCGTACTAAGCGCTGAGAGCCTTCTTTTGAGACAGGCTTGATACCGATGCCGCAGTCTTCAGGGAAGCGAATACTGGTCACACCCATCTCATCTCTTAAGAAATTGATAACTTTTTTTGGCATCATCACTGCCCGCTTTCCACTCGATACCCGTGTAGATATCTTCTGTATTTTCACGGAAAATAACCATATCCGTCAGCTCTGGATGCTGCACTGGGCTTGGTACGCCCTCAAACCAGCGTACGGGGCGTTGACAGACATACAGATCGAGGTTTTGGCGCACTGCGACGTTTAACGAACTAAAGCCACCACCCACTGGCGTGGTCAATGGACCCTTGATACTAATGACGTAGTCTTTTAGAATCTCTAGCGTCTCGCTTGGCAAATAATCGCCGTCATATACTTTCGCTGCCTTTTCACCAAGATACGTCTCCATCCAAATGATAGACTTCTTGCCGTGATACGCTTTATCAACCGCAGCATTGACTACTTTTATCATGACAGGCGTGATATCTACACCGATTCCATCACCTTCCACAAACGGAATGATCGGATGGTTGGGAACATTTAATGTTAAATCTGCGTTTACGGTCACTTTTTCGCCGTCTCTTGGCACGATAACCTTATCATATGACATCGATGATACTCCTTGGTTGTATGTTGGACGTCGCAAGCGAACTAGACACTTTATTATGCTAACCGTTTTATTATAGTTGTAACGCTCTGGGCGCTTATCGGTTAAGCAAAGCTTTGATGAGTATGACACTTGCGGCATTGATTTAAACAATGTTAAAAATAGCTCGAAGCTAAAAAAATTAAAATAAAGACCCAAACAATAATTATCGCTTGCAGCTAGTAGATATTTCTCTATTAAAAATATAAATACCACTATCAGAATGCGGATTTAGGATAACAGCAAATTTATACAAGCGCTGTCCTACTTTTGTAGCAGGTCACGTAGCATACAGCACGTTAAATATATCGCCCGTAGTCTTGTCGCTTAATACTAGCTCTGCATCACAAAACATACGCTACAATGATTCATTGTCCATCACAAACTAGGAAACACCGTTTTATGTCTACTTCTAGTCTCATCTTATTCAATAAGCCTTACGGCGTGCAAAGTCAGTTTAGAGATGACAGTAATAACGATCACACCACCCTATCGCAATACTTTACTGACAAGGCTTTGCGAGTTGCTGGTAGCTAGATGCCACTTCAGAGGGCTTGCTGATTTTGACCGATGATGGTCGAGTTAATAAAGCAATTACTCATCCGCCAAAAGCCAATGCAGGGCGCAAACAAGGTAAAACTTATTTAGTGCAAGTAGAAGGAACCCCTACTGCTGAGCAACTCAATAAGCTCAAACGTGGCGTGGTTTTAAAAGATGGTAAAACGCTACCTGCTGAGGTCAAACACGTCAGTGAAAATGAGCTACCGATGGTACTCTGGCAGCGCAATCCGCCAATACGTGAGCGTAAAAGCGTACCGGACTCATGGCTAATGCTGACAATATATGAAGGTAAAAATCGCCAAGTTAGACGTATGACAGCGCATGTCGGTCTGCCTTGTCTGCGTTTGATACGTTGGTCAGTGGCAGGATTTGAGCTAGGTGAGTTAGCTGTTGGGGAGTTTGTACGCGTTCATCTAACTAGCGAACACTGTCGTCAGCTAGGTATTTCTAGCTAGTTTAGATAGTTTTAAGTTTATATATTGTTGATTAGTTCACACTGTTTGGCTATTTAGCTGTTTAGCCCCTAATATAAAGCTCTGACACTAATATATTACGACCTGTTAAACATAGTGTCTCGAATGGGTAAGGTTTATCTGCTAACATTCAGCACGTAATTGATTATGTATAATAGGTATTATCCATTTATCGTTTGGTTTTTTTCGCAATAGGGATATGTCATGATTGCTTCTCGTCGTTTTCTTTCGTTGGTCACTAGCATTTCTGCGGCGCTTGTATTGAGCGCCTGTCAGCCAACGACTGAGGACAACCAATCAAATCCTGCGGAAGAAACCTCACCGCCCGTGACTGATATGCCACATGCTGAGCATGACGGTATGGCAGATGATACTCTAACAAATGATAGCGATAGCAGTGTCAGTGATGAGTCTCAAATGAGCGATATGCTCAGAGACTATACGAGATCGATGACTAGAATGCATGACGAGATGATGATTGGGATGAGGTATAACGATCCCGATACCGCTTTTGCTAAAGGCATGTTGGGACATCATCGCGGCGCGGTAGAGATGGCAAAAATAGAGCTCAAGTATGGTACTGATGAAGCGATGCGCCAACTTGCTCAAGATGTCATTACGGCCCAGCAAGCTGAAATCGATGTCTTAAACAAGTGGTTGGCTAGCCATCCTGATGCTGCCAAACCTAAGCCAAATACTGTGGCAATGCAGCAAGCATATGCTAAAAACATGGAAAATATGCATGGCGAAATGACTTTGGGTGTGGCTGATCCCGTGCCTGATATGGCATTTGCACGCGGTATGCTACCGCATCATATTGCCGCTGTTGATATGGCAAAAGTTCAGCTCGAATATGGGACAGATGAAGAGATGCGTCAGTTAGCTCAAGACGTCATTGATAACCAGCAAACTGAAATTGATGTGATGAAAAACTGGATTGCTGCGCTTGAGGCTGCAAGTAGCAACGAAGACGATAGCTCTGTAGATGAAAACATTGAGCATGAAACTACCGATAATAAGAATCCAGATAACTCAGATAATCTAGATAACAGAGCTAAAGAGCAGTAAATGTATATCTCTCCAACCTCTGACCTATCGAGCATTTAAGTTGCTTAGACATATCAACAATATTGAAAGTTATTAAAAAAACCCTCTTCTAAGCATGAATGCTCGGAAGAGTTTTATATGGAAGGGTTTTTCGTATGGAAAGGTATTTGATATAGCATCAAAGCTACCGCTTCATAACATTAAGCCATGTCTCCCAACCTGCCTCACTTTTTAATTGCTCATTATCATTCTCTAGAGTCTTATCTTCTTTTGCTAAGCGTAGGCTTACTTTATGAGGAGGTACTGCTCCAGTCATGCCAGTTGTCTCATCTCGCGGCTTCACTTTAGTTGTCGTTTCGGGTTGAATCTGAACACACATCAGCTCATCACGGCGGAATAAATAACACTCGACAGGATGCGCTGTATTAACCAAAGTGGTAAGTTGTTTCGTATCCGCTTTGATACCGTCAATCGCGATAATAACGTCATGTGCTGAAATACCAGCTCTAGCCGCCAGACTATCTCGCATCACACGATTGACCTTGAGCCCAGCTGGCGTTTCGTTACATCGCATACCCCAAGGCACATGCTTGTCAGCGGTTTCTTTAGTATTCGCCTGTATTTTGACACCGTTTGCAATGAGCAACGCTTCAATTGGCAGCTCTTCTACCCCGTTGACATAACGGCGTTCAAAATCTTCCCATTCTGCTAGCGGCATAAACTGCTCAATAACAGAGCCCATGTCAGCACTACTGATACCAATCCGCTTACTGTCGTTCTGCTTGGCCTGTGTATAAAAAGCTTTGACCACATCAAATAAACGATAACGACCGTCGCTATTTTTGAGTAAGATTAGATCCAGACATAGAGCGACCAACGCGCCTTTGTTATAGTAACTGATACCCGCATTGCCTGTATTTTCATCGGTACGATACAGTTTAATCCAAGCATCAAAGCTCGACTCTGCCACGCTTTGATTACCGCGCCCTGGGGTCTGATAGTAGCGATTGATTTGCTCGGCTAGCAGTCGCAGATAATTGGCTTTATCAATCACGCCTGACGCTTGCAACATAAAGTCATCGATATAAGACGTAAACCCTTCGAACACCCAAAGTAATGGTGTAAATGCCTCACGGCGCAAATCGACATCAATCATGACATCAGGACGTACCGTCTTAACCCACCATGAATGAAAATACTCATGACTGCATAAGCCTAAAAACCGCTGATAATCTGTACTTGGTAACTTTGGTTCATTGGCATTTGGCAAGTCATTGCGCGGGGTAATAAGGCTAGTAGAGTTGATATGCTCAAGCCCACCATAATCTTGACCGCTGGCAAAGGTCATAAAGGTATAATCATCAAATGGCGCATCGCCTAACCAATCTACATAGGTCTGACAAATCTGAGTAATATCCTGCTGCAATCGACCTAGATTGGCACTCTGCTTACCTGACAGGTAAAAACTATGATGTAGCGTCTGATGCTCATTATCATGAATAATAAAATCAAACTTTTCTTGTTCTGCGATTTCGAATGGATAGTCAATCAGCTCGTGATAATTCGATGCCTGTAACTTATAGAGGTGATAACTGTTCGCTTGCTGACTGCCTTTTTGCTGTTGATCGACTTGCAAGTGCGTAGCGTCCAAACCACAGGCCAACAGTACTCTGCTACTTTCTTTGTCTACAAAAAAATGTATCAGGCACAATCAAGCTAACTTGGACAGGCGCTTGCTCTTGCTCTTCGACGGCGAGCGCAAGTGAAGTGAAATTACCATAAAGTCGTTGCTGATCGACATAGGCTGTACGTACAGACAAGTCATAGCAATAGACTTCGTACTCGACGATGACCGTCTGCCCTGCTTGCACAGTTGGTAGCTGCCATGTATTTTTGTCAATTTTTTTGCGCGCGGTAAGTCTCTGGCTGCTTGTTACTATCCGCTGTTTGAGCCTCTACTATTTGATAATGTACCGCAGTGATGTTTCGAGCAAACTCGCGCATTAGATAACTGCCTGGTATCCACGCTGGTAACCAAAGCTGGGGAGCGTCGGATACTGCTGTAAAGCTCAGGGATACATCGACCAAATGCTCGTAGAAACGGGCAAAATCAAATTGATAGCTTATATCAGCTATCGTTTTAGCCTTAGTAGCATTATGATTGGTTGAAACATTGCTCGCTGGTTGTTTAGTAGTGGTATTGGCAAATGCAGTCATCGTGTCTCTCATCCTTATTTTTATAATTATGCTAGAAGTCCTGCTCTAAAAAAGCAACTCCTAAACCATGAATAGCCAATAGCTATGCATTAACTATAGAAAATAGCAGTTATTATTGTAAATTGTGGCATTAATTGGCATTTTTTTATGTTTTTTGCCTTGAAAGTTATGTGGGCCATCTCAATTAAAGATGCTAACTGCTAAAGTTACTTTAATAAACTGATGATAATTGACTAATGACGTGGCCTTTTGGCTTGCAGATTGGCTTTTTTTAGGTTTATTGCAACCGTATTTAATTTTTTTACATAGATATATTTAGGATATTTTATGACTACTATCGCAAAAGACACTGCCGTCAAATTCAATTACACACTAAAAGACGACGAAGGCAATATCCTTGACCAGTCACCAGAAGGTCAGCCACTTGCTTATCTACATGGTCACAGCAACATTATCCCAGGCCTAGAAGCACAATTAGAAGGTAAGTCTGCTGGCGAAAAAGTTAATGCAGTCGTTGAACCTGCTGATGGCTACGGCGAATACCAAGAGCAAGCAGTACAGCACGTACCACGTGACAACTTCCAAGGCGTTGATGACATTCAGCCTGGTATGCAGTTCCAGTCAGAAGCTGGTGGCCAAGTAATGTTGGTTACTGTGACTGCTGTAAACGATCAAGAAGTTACTGTTGATGCAAACCATCCATTGGCTGGCAAGCGTTTGACATTTGATGTTGAAATCCAAGAAGTACGTGCAGCAACTGAAGACGAACTAAACCATGGCCATGTACATGGTGCAGGTGGCGTTGAGCACTAATCTCTTCTAGAGTGTAGTGACAATGGTTAGATGATAAGTTATTAGATTTATCATCTAATCTAAAAGGCCAGTAGCCGATCAGGTTACTGGCCTTTTTTATGCTTATCTCATGGCAAGTTTCGAATTAATATAAATATGCTCAACTTTAATACTATCTATTCAAAGAATCCGCTATAAACATTATTAATATCCAGACGTAACAAAGCCGCATAACGACAAGCGTCATGCGGCTTTTATTACCAACCATCCATGTTAGCGTTACGTGATACCTAATCCCGGGGTATCTCATAACTGACAGGCATCCAGCCTTATCATCCTTAATCAGCAAACTACTTATCCCTAGTGCGATCTTTAAGATACCAATCCCTAGTATCAATGAACCGTTTCGTTCAATCGTGCCGTACAGTTATAGTCGCAGATTGACCCTTCGTTGGTAAGAGGTCTAAACGTCAATCTATGTAAGCATATGCTTACATAGATTACGTAACGCTATAATAACTTCACATTATAGCTTCTCTTCAGGGCTAAGCATTGTCTTAGGTTCAGCGCTGAACATGAGGTAAGCTGCCTCATTGATAAACGCTTCATCCTCTGGTAATTCTGGACGTTCAGCGGCTTTCATACGGCTACGTTCTTCAAACTTTGCGTCCATCGCTGCTTGATAAGTATTCCAGTTAGAGTATGGACGCTCACCAGTTGCGATAAGGCGTTTGTTTTCTGCTTCTAATGAGCGTTTCTCAATCAGTTGCATTTTAGCTCGGCGGCTATTGATATCTAAACGAACAGGTTTCTTTTCATCATCCATGTTACGAATATCATTTAGCGTCGACAGATAAGTAAATTGCGGGTCTTTCTGTTGGCGAATCTTAGACTGTTGATTGAGCGTCGCCAACGTATCACTGGTAAACTTCCCTTCAGGCTTATACGGCGCCGTTCTGATCGTATCCCAAGGTAATGCTTTTTTCTGAGCGCGCTCGCCAAAGGTTGCATCATCATAGATATTGACTAACTCAACGTCTGGTACGACACCTTTATTTTGCGTACTACCGCCAGTGACACGATAAAACTTACGCTGAGTTAAGGTGGCAGAGCCTAAAGCTAAGCTATCGAGCTGAATCTGCGCAGAGCCTTTACCAGTTGTCGTACTACCAACTACTAATCCGCGACCATAGTCTTGAATAGCAGCGGCAAAGATTTCACTGGCTGATGCCGATGCTAAGTTGGTAATGACCGACATTTTGCCATCATACAACTGCTCGCCACCATCGTTGTCACGATACACTTGAATGTTACCGCGATTATCACGAATCTGTACCAGTGGTCCACTCTTGATAAAGAAACCTAGCATCTTGCAACTTCATCCAATGAGCCGCCAGGGTTGTTGCGCAAATCAACCACTAGACCATCGATATTTTGTTTATTCAACTCTTTTAACGCTTTTTCAGTATCGATACTGACGCTACGATAGTCTTCACCATTACGACGCGCCCGATAGTTTAAATAAAAACTTGGTATCTCAAGTACGCCAATACGCTTTGGTGTCTTATCAATATTAGGACGCTGCACTTCTACCACTCGCTGAGTAACGCCGGACTCTTCTTGCTGGATGATATCACGTACCACAGTGACCGTACGGGCGCTAGCATCTGGTGTATTAGGTTGACGTAGTTTCAGTGTGACTGATGTACCGCGTTTACCGCGAATCAAGCTGACAATTTCACGCGTTGACCAACCAACCACGTCCGTCATAGTTTCGCCATCTTTTGCGATACCGACGATCAAGTCATTGGGCTTGATTTGACCCGACTTAGCGGCTGGACCACCATCGACCAAAGTCACAATACGAGTATAATCCGGATTTTTGCGATCTGGACGAATAGAGACACCTATGCCTTCCAACTGAAGACTAGACTGGATTTGCAATTCCGTCGCTTGAATCGGTGCATAGTAATTACTGTGCGGATCATAGGTCAGCATCGCCGTATTTAAGATGGTTTCCATGATTTCATCATCTTTGAGGCGTTTAAACTGTTCTTGTTGACGCGACAAACGATTTTGCAAAATTTCATTTGGCGTACGCTCATCGTTACGTACCAAGTCTTGTCCGCGAGTAATATCTGGGTTGCTTAAAAACACTTTCTCTTTGGCTTTTTCGTCTTCTTGACCGAGCGTAATACTCATCAACTGAAACTTTAGCTGACGTTCCCAGTAATCGCGCTGCTCTTTTTTTGGTTTTAAAATGGCCGAGTTTTTCACGATCAAGAATGATTGTGTCATTACCTGTCAAATCAATATCTGTTTTGAGCATCTTGGTGGCCATCGCAAAGTACTCATTTGAGCGTTTGCGGTAACGATCAAACACCTCTACCCCTGCAGATAGATCACCTTGCTTTAGGCGAGCACCAAAGTCTTCAGCGTGTTTTTTCTTCAGCTCATCAACATCAGATTGCAAAAACAACGTATGGTTTGGGTCAAGGCTATCGATATACATTGATAGGATTTCGCTACCAGTCTTGCTATCTAAAGGCTGATTAAGATAATGACTGCGATCCAGCAAAGCGGCTACTTGACGGGTGGTGACCTTTTGCTCAGGGGTCTGAACGAAACTTCCCGTATTGGTCTCGGCGACTGCAGTACCGTAGCTTTGGGTTAAGATAATACCGGCGATGCCACTGACGCTGCACTGAGTAACCACTGTGCTGGTTGTTTTTTCATCATATGTACCTAGTTATTTGAAGTTAGTAGTATTGGGTAATTCATCAGAATTAGAAATGCTCGAATCTGTTATGACCTATAAATGCTGTGTTTTTATTCTTATACTTTATGCATCATTAAATACTGATATATAGTCAAAAATCAATCAATATTATCACGCGCATAAATACTGAACTGTCTCAAACTGTATAAGCAATCTTACACGCTACGTCTGTACATACCAAACTTTCTATCACTTTTATCATACATAGTAATTGAGGGCTATCAACATCGATCTGATAACTGAATTTGATGGCTATTAGCAAATTGATTTGACCCCAATAACCTGCCACATTATGCTCAATTAATAATAACTGTCATAATAAGATATCTGAACAATGACTGATAAGACAGCCACAGATATATCATCAGTCAACCTCATAATACAACCATATATAAAATAATAAGGATCACGCGATGTACGGCGTTTTAATGATAGATATCGATAGTACCGCTTTGACCGCTGAAGATGTCAGCTTGATTAAACAAGCACAGGTTGGCGGAGTAATACTGTTTGGTCGTAACGTCACAGATGCAGCCCAAGTCAGAGCACTATGCGACGATATACGTTATCACAATCAAGACATACTTATCGGTGTGGACCAAGAAGGGGGACGAGTCGCAAGGCTACGTGAAGGTTTCACGCCCTTACCTGCTATGGGTCGATTGGGTGAGCTATTCAATCAAGACCCAAATCAAGCACTTAGCTGCGCCTACGATTGCGGTTATCTAATGGCAGCTGAAGTGCTGGCTGTAGGAATCGATTTGAGCTTTGCACCCGTACTGGATAGAGATGGTATTAGCCAAGTCATCGGTGATCGCAGCTTTCATCATGATACGCAAGCCATCACTGCGCTTGCAACACAGTTTATGCGCGGAATGAAAGCGGCTGGTATGGCAACCACTGGTAAACATTTCCCCGGTCATGGTGCCATTGCTCCTGACTCGCACGTATCAGAAGCCATCGATACGCGTAGCTTAGATGAGATTATCAGTAGCGACATGCAACCTTTTGCTCAAACACTACATAGTCTAGACGCTCTTATGCCAGCCCATGTGATATTTTCGCAGGTAGACGACAAGCCAGCAGGTTTCTCCAAAATTTGGCTACAAGATATCATTCGAGATGAGCTTAAATTTGATGGGGTATTATTCTCTGATGATTTATCGATGGCAGGTGCAAAGGCGGCTGGTGATGTCAGTGCTCGCGTAAAAGCGGCCATTGATGCCGGTTGTGATATTGCTCTCGTATGCAACGACCGTGTGGCTGCTCATGAGGCAGCTAAAGCTGCGCAAGATCTGCCTTACCCTAACCAGCAGCGTATCAAAACCATGCGTGGCAACATTCCGACATGGCAAGGCGATCTTGAATCTACTTGCCATAAGTTTGAATACTGGCAGCAAGCCAAGCAAAATGTTACTCAGACTTTTTTTAATGCCCAAGCTGATGCTCAGACTGCTAAAGAATCAACAGACCCTACTCTGTATAAATAATAGCTTACTTAACTATCATCGAGCAGCATACAAAAAAACCGCACCTTTATAAGATGCGGTTTTTATCATTTGGCTACTATAATCAAAATAAGAACAAATAGATTAATTGGTTGGGTCTACCGCAGTACCTTGGGTAGCGTCATCGCCATCTGGTAACAAATCATCATTGTTACTATCTAATGGGTTCATATCTGGATCTAGCGAATCACCGTTTATTATCATGCCATCGTTTGCACTAACAACCTCGTCATTGACCATAAATTCAATACGGCGATTGCGGAAGCGACCTTGTTCGGTTGAATTATCTGCGATTGGTTCTGATTCGCCCATGCCTTTGGTAGCTAATTTACTGGCATCAACTCCCTTAGACACTAGATATGCTTTCACTGACTCAGCACGCTCCTGAGACAGCTCCATATTATAGGTATCAGAGGCTTGACTGTCCGTATGACCGACAATCATCAGCTTCATATCAGGTACGTTATTGATGATTTCTGCAGCACGGTCTAACAGTGCTTTATTGACTTCAGGTATAACCGCTTCATCTACTTGGAAATTAATCACCTGAATACTCAAAGCGCGAGCAACATCACGTGGATCTGGGTTTTCACCTAGATTGGTCATCGCCACATCTGCAGCAGCCAGACTGTCATCAATCTCGCCTTGTAAATCTAATGGACCTTCAGCTTGCACGGTCATAGCAGGAGCAGCTGCTTGTAAATCAGCAACCAATTTGTCCAACGCGGCTTTATCAGGAGCATTGACAGTAATGTTATCGCCTTTGATAATCATGCTCGCATTCGGTACATTTTTGATAATTGGTAATATCATTGCCAACTGAGCAGATGCTGGCATATCTACTGCAAAATTATCATCAACATCAGCGCGACATTTATTGGCTTCGTCACCAAATGCACCAGTCAAAGCATTCATAACATTGGTTTGTAATGTCTCATCACCTACGCTCATACGACAAGCATACAGCTCGCTATTTTCACCAGTTGCGATGCTCAGTGATGCAGCTCAATCGCGCCGGCAACCGCTAGTGCCTCATTACCTTGTACCCCTTGCTGTACTGTGGCTGCTGGTGTTGCTACAGGCTCGGGGTTTTCTTGACAGCCTCTGAGTAGTGCCCAAGCCAATGCACCTAGATAATCAACCAATAATAGGTAGCAGCGCTTTCATAAAGTTCTCTTTTGGCTCTTCTTCTCTTTGTAATGGCGCTGTACTGGTGGTATCAGAAATCGGTGTGCCAGCTGTAGTAGAAGTGGCAGCGACTGCACTAGCAGGTAAAACAGTACCGCCCATGCAGGGATATGATGCTGATAACTGTTCAGGTTGTCATTCAAAAATTGTGGAACAGGTGTGGTACCAGCTAAGCTTTTGATCTCATGAAAAGCCAGTGGCGCTGCCATCGCAATCAGACCACGTGAAGCAGTCGCATCGACATTATGTTTGCCTGCCAATTCGCGAGAGATTTGGTCGCGGTGTGCTCCTTCTGTCCATACACGGTCATAAAAAGCGTTGTCATCACGGGCAATGTTTTCATTAGCAAAGCGATTAAAAGTATCGTTGTCTGCAAGACGAGCAGCAAAAATAGCATAAAACTGTTCTAGTAGATTTTTCTTAGCTGGGCTACGGTCATCTTCCAATACGGCTGGACTGACGGTGCGTGTCAAATGGCTAATAATATCCATAATATGGCTCTCCCCTTAATTTTTATTTATATCATTCGTTTGCTCAAAAAGCAGCTATATCATTCTTTTGTATTCAATCGTTATAGTATTAGATAATCATGGTAGCGATAAATCCATCAAACTACTTTATTTGGTTTTGATTATTATAAAATTCTTAAGCTGCTATTCACAGTCTGTACGTTGTTGTGCAAATGATACAGTAAGTAATGTTTCGGTTGGCACACGTAACTGTAGCCAAGTTACATGAAAAGATAGGCCGTATAAAAAGACACACCCTATGACACAGCGTGCCTTATAAAAACTACCTAACTTGAGCTGGTTCAGCAACGATAACCGTGTTTGCCATCTCATCCACTTCTGAAGGTGAAAAAGGGCCTGGCGGTCTAGTCGTTTGATTATTCGAAGGAAAGTTGTTGGGAATATTGCTCGCGCCATTAGTAGGCAGATTGTTGGGCGCATTATTAAAGCTATTATTGTTAGGCAAAGGAGTTGGTATCACACGATCTCCAGTATCATCATCCGATGCTTGGTATTCGCCAGAGTTACTATTTACCCCATTATTATTGAATTGGTTATTAATCCCCGCCCCATCATCTACAAACTGGTTATTTGCGTTTGCCATGTTGTTCGTAGCATCACCAATATTGCTATTATCAGGCAACGGTAATGGTGCTGTACTCTCGACCACCATCGCTGGTACTAAGTTGCGTACTTCTATGACCAGTTTTTGCAGTAGCATATTGTCTGGAGCCTCCAGTATGAGACGATCGTTTTGCACATGCAAACGTGCAAATGGTGTTGATCTAAGCATCGTCAAGACATTGGGTAGTATCTCCGCAGGCATATTAGCGATTGTGGTTGCTACCCCATCCTGTATGTTCAATTCACAAATACTTGCCTGCTCGCCAAAGCTTGTGTTGAGTGCTTGTTGCAACGTGCTTTGCAGTGCAGCATCGCCAACGGTCGCGCTACAAGTGTACAAGTTACCGCCGTTGTCTACACCGACAATAAGCTCAACAGGAGTCATTGTTGGTACAGGAGGTACGGGCGCTGGTGGTGGTTCAACAGGTGCTGTGGCCACAGGTTCTACTGGTATTTCATTATTGGGTTTCACTAATAATGCCCATGCTGCTAGTGCAAGCGCAGCTAGAGCTACTATTAATAAAAATACACGTATTAGTAGATCGTTTCGTTGATTGCGAGTACGCACCTGCGCACGCTTTAAGTTACTGTTTTCTGCCAAATGGTAGGCTGCTGGATTGGCATGAATAGCATCGCTATTGGCCATCGTATTGTCATCTAGGGCTTCAGTGTCTGCGCGCTCAGCAGTTGATATTTGCTCTATGCTTTCTACATCATTATTTGTTATTGGTGCGACTATGCCAGTATCTAAAGTAGCGTCGTCAAGTCTATTCGATATGTCGTCACTTACTGGCACATGGTCATCATCTGAACCAAAGCTTTTTTGTATTTGCTGACTAACGCTTTGAGTAGCAGTAATCACAGCGGCTGCCCAGATAGGTAAATATGGACGTAAAGCAGCCTGCTTTTCTTGTAAAAATGCTGGCAAAAACTGCCCATTGGCCAATACTTTTAGTTCACGATATGCCAACGGCGCGGCACTAATTAGTAATTGCTCAGTTGTCTGCTCATCAATGTGATGAGTGGCTGACAACTCTTGGACGATAGTCTCTTGCAGACTTTTATCTTGCCATATTTGTTCAAATAAAGGGCTTTCATTATTAGTGCTAGTCATTACTTGATCAGTACGCAGCAACTGTGAGTAAATTTGTGGCACAGCTAGGCGCGCAGCCAAAACAGCATAAAACTGCTCAAGTAGACTGACATAGGCGACATTATTGCTGTCATCATTACCCATTACAGCTGGGGTTACCGTTTGTTCTAGCTGGTCAATAATGTTCATATTCCACTGCCTCTATCAGCCTTATTTGAATGTGCAAAATTGAGCACTTATTTTATTTTTATCCATGTCACTTGTGTACGTTGCTTCTTTGTCTAAAAGATTAATCTCAGCGCGGATGAATGAACAATACTCTCGTCTTTAACCTTGCTTTAAAAGTTTCACTTATGTTGCATGGTACACTGCTACATTATTCACTATAACCGCATAAAAAAGCATCGTTTTGTCACACAATAGGTATTCGCGTTATCGCAACTGCTGTTAGTATTAGTCTATTGCTAATGGTTAGTACTTAATACGGATCAGACGTCAAACTTACTTTTTAATCAGCCGTAACGCTTAGGCTTTGAATATTGTCATTTGTAGCTTGTCATTTGTAACATTGTCACATATCAGGCACGGCCTAAGGATTTTCCTTTGTTAAACCATACGACGCTTATTATCATTATTACCGTTATTGTCAGCTTATTGGCTTGGCAAAACAAGACGCTATTTAATCGATTGATTTTTTATCCGCCAGCAGTCAACAATGGGCAATGGGATCGTTTTGTGACCCACGGCTTTATTCATGCTGATAGTATGCATTTGCTCTTCAATATGTTTACTTTGTATTTCTTTGGGCGTGCTATTGAAGGACTATATCAGCCGTTTTTATTTGGCTACGGTTTTGTAGTCTTTTATGTGTTGGCAATTATCGTTGCCATGATTCCAAGTTACGTGAAAAATAAGAACAACGCCAGTTATTTGAGTCTAGGCGCATCAGGCGGCGTATCAGCTGTGCTGTTTGCTTTTATTCTGTTAGCACCATGGGAGAGAATTTACCTCTTTGCCGTGATTCCTATTCCTGCGATACTATTTGCCGTGGCTTATATATTTTATAGTATCTATGCGGATCGACGCGGTGGCTCAAATATCAATCACATGGCTCATATGTGGGGCGGCGCATTTGGCGTTATCGCCACAATTGTTTTGGAACCAAAAGTACTACCGCATTTTATCAATGCGTTGCTATCACCGGGATTTTAGACATTTTTACGTATAGTAAAGCTATCACTTTAAACACAGTTATACTTTATAAACTCTATTTTGCGCAGGGTACACTTCTACATTTGAGATTTAGTAATACATTATGATTATAGATATTATCGGTGATATACATGGTTATGCAGACAAACTGATCGGTCTGCTGCATCAGTTGGGCTATGAGCATAACGGTCAGCATTTCGTGCCACCAACAGGTCACAGGGCGTTGTTTATCGGCGATTTGATCGATCGTGGTTCGCAGCAATTAGCCACGTTAGAGATTGTCTTTGCAATGCTAGATGCCGATGTAGCCGATGCAGTGATGGGCAACCATGAATATAATGCATTGGCATATGCCACGCGCGATCCCGATAATACTAGCCAGTATTTACGCTCGCACAACGACATCCACAGACGCCAACACGAGGCGTTTTTAGCAGAGATACCATTTGGCTCAGAGCAACATGAGTACTGGTTGCAGCGTTTATACGAAATTCCATTATGGATTGAGACCGACTACGCCTGTTTTGTACATGCTTGCTGGGATACAGATAGCATGGCAATACTAAAACCCCTTCTGACTGACGATAACTGTCTGACTCCAGCAGGTTTAATCGCGACGGCTAAAGAAGATACCATCGCCTTTGACGCTTTAGAGCGAGTACTAAAAGGGGTTGAAACAAGCTTACCTGATGGCATTGTGATGGTAGATAAAGAAGGTACTGAGCGTACACGAGTACGAGTACGCTGGTGGCTAGATGAGTTAAATACACGCACACTTCGTGAAGTGTCTCGTGCTCCATCGTCCGCGTTGGCGCAGATACCACTTGATGCGCTGGCTGAAAATATAGAATTTGCGCTAAAAACTCATAAACCTGTGTTCGTCGGGCATTATTGGCTCACTGGTACCCCTGAGCCACTCAGTCCACAAGTTGCCTGTACCGACTACTCTGCAGCAGTGGATAGCGGTTATTTGACCTGCTACCAGTTAGATACCGAACAACCATTACCATTGACGGCCAAGCATTTTGTTCAGCATTATCACGATGAAAAGCAAACATAAAATCGTGATATCACTGCAATTAACGCCATACCAGTATTAAAAGTCAAACTTGGCTTTACGAGTGTAGCAAAATTTTTGTATGATGGTCTTTTTGAGGATATCCAATCATGAGCACCACGAATACTGCTGCTAACCAGAACGGTCCAATTACCTCTCCTGCTGGTCAGCCAAAAGTCGGCATTATCATGGGTTCGCAGTCTGACTGGGCAACTATGAGTGCTGCTGCGCAATTGCTTGCAGACTTTGACATTGCTTTTGATTGTGAAGTTGTCTCTGCACACCGTACGCCTGACAGATTATTTGATTATGCCAAAAGTGCAAAAGATAATGGTCTACAAGTGATCATCGCTGGTGCAGGCGGTGCCGCTCATCTGCCAGGTATGTGTGCCAGTCAAACGCCGCTACCTGTTTTTGGTGTCCCTGTAAAGTCATCTATGCTGAGCGGTTGGGATAGTCTACTGTCTATCGTACAAATGCCAAAAGGCGTCGCTGTTGGTACTTTGGCGATTGGTGCTGCTGGTGCTTATAACGCTGCCCTACTTGCAATTCAAGTATTGGCATTGCATGATGATACGATTGCTACTAAGCTCGATCAGATGCGCCAGTCTCAGACTGAGACCATTCTCGCTAGCCCAACACCAGGTATTATCAATCCTTAGGTAAATATAAATCGATCAGCTCTTATAGCAGCGTCTTTTAGATTGAAGGCTTAACGATTGAAGCTATCAATATATACTTTTAAGCAATTCTGAGTAGAGATAAGGTGCATACAGTGCACCTTTTCCTATTTTCACCCATTGAGTTTTAGATTTTCATAGCCCAAACACCTTATTCACTTTTATTCAAAGAGCCTGCCATGACTACAGCAAACGCTTATCCTGTTACCCAAACCATTCGTACCATCGGTATTTTAGGCGGTGGTCAGCTTGGTATGATGCTTGCCGAAGCCGCCATGCCATTGGGTTACCAATGTGTATTCTTAGAAGATAATCCAGAATGCCCTGCCAGCTTATACGGTCGGGTCTTTCATAGCGATCAATTAGAAGACTTTATCGCAGCAGCGGATGTCTTTACCTTAGAGTTTGAAAACACGCCAACGTCTACGGTCGAACAGCTGGTTAGCTTGTCGAAATCTGGCAGCAAGCAAGGCATGTTTCCACCATTGATTGCGCTTGATATCGCTCAAGATCGTCTAAAAGAAAAGCAGATGTTCAACACGCTTGATATTGCAACCGTGCCATTTATGGAAGTAAATTCTGAAGCTGAGCTCAAGCACGCTTGTAAAGAATTAGGCCTGCCTATCGTTCTGAAGACCAGCCGAGGTGGTTACGATGGCAAAGGACAGTTCGTCATCAAGCAGGACAGTGATATTAAAACTGCTTGGCTAGATCTAAAAGACGCTGTCAATGGTAAAGGCTCACTCACGCCAACACCTGCGCCGTTAATTGCTGAAGGTTTTATTAACTTTAGCCGTGAAGTCTCTATCATTGCAGCAAGAGCGCAAAACGGTCAGGTACGCTGTTACGATTTGGTCGAAAACCATCATCACAACGGTATATTGGCCAAAACTCAAGCCCCTGCTGTTGGCACGAGTCACCTGTTCCAGCAAGCAACCGATGCTATTACTAAAGTCATGAACCATTTGGACTATGTTGGCGTTATGGCGCTTGAATTGTTCGTCACTAAAGATGCTCGCGGTCATAATGCGATACTGGCGAATGAGATCGCACCACGAGTCCACAACTCTGGACACTGGAGTATCGAAGGCGCTATCACCAGCCAGTTTGAAAATCATATCCGTGCCGTAGTCAACTTGCCATTAGGCGATACAGATAACGTCCATCCTGCAATTATGGTGAATGTACTGGGTCAATATCCCGATATCAGTGCAGTGCTAAATATCGATGGCGCTCATTATCATAGCTATCATAAGGCTGAGCGTGACGATCGTAAGATTGCTCATATAACCCTGATGCCTAATGACGTGACTGATTTAGAGCCTGCTATGGCAAAATTGGTTGCTATCTTGCCAAACAAGGTTGGCCTAGATAAAGAGTATGCAATTGTAGATACTCAGCCTAGTAAAGCAGATGTGGATACTAAGAGTAATCCTAAAAACAGTGCTCAGAACAGTGTTCAAAATGATGCCACAGCTGATGAACTAGACACTAAAGATAGCCAAACAGGCAGCCTGAATACTCCTCCATCAAAATCTGAGAAGGCTAAAAAAATAATGCAGATTTGGGTGGACGCAGACTCGGTGCCATTGATTGCCAAAGATTTGATTATTAAAACGGCTGAACGTACCAAGACCATGACTATATTTGTGGCCAATCAGCCGATCAAGCTACGCAAGTCGCCCCTACTTGTTATGACTGTCGTACCGTCAGGTTTCGACAAAGCGGATGATTATATCGTCGAGCAGATACAGGCTGGTGACTTGGCTATCACTAGCGATATCCCTTTAGCCAATGACATTTTGGATAAAGGTGGTATGGTACTGACGACGCGCGGCGTGGT
Organism: Psychrobacter sp. JCM 18901; assembly: GCF_000586435.1. Classification (GTDB taxonomy): domain Bacteria; phylum Pseudomonadota; class Gammaproteobacteria; order Pseudomonadales; family Moraxellaceae; genus Psychrobacter. Next base: position 27,806 of record NZ_BAWH01000009.1, on the reverse strand, counting down.
CTATGATAAGAACAACATCAAGCAAAAGCTCAATATGCGCGACTTTATGGATACTATGCGCGGTACTGGTGTCCTAGAGTTACAGGAAATGAGCGGACAAAAACCCTACGGTGATCGAGATAAAAAAAGCCTTTGCTGATGGGCTTAATCGCTTGGTTCGTTAATGCCTTTTATGGTTCTATCTGACGCCTACCCATCATGTCTTCTATTAAGTAACATTATTTAGCCAACGTTTGCTTCCTTGCAAACGGTATACACTCTATAACCAAACACTATTCAATCAGCACGCTTTATAACGAAGCGTGCTACCTATCTTTGTTACTCTATATTTGGTTTTTAAGATAAATAAACTTACTGAATAACTTAAACAATAGCATTTAAATAAGAATAGGAATGGTTATGAAAATTTTAGTCGTTGGTGCCAGTGGCCGTGTCGGTGGTGAATTGGTTAAGCAATTATTAGCTGACGAACACCAAGTAATTGGTACGACTCGCCAAGAAAAAAAGCTGTTTGACAATGACAGCTATACTCAGCTAGATTTGGATATTACCGCCAGCAAAGAGTCTATCGAGAAACAACTGGATCAAGATATTGATGCTGTCTATTTTGTTGCAGGATCTGGTGGTAAAGATGTATTAGAGGTCGACTTACACGGTGCAGTAAAAACCATGCAAGCCGCGCAAGACAAAGGTATCAAACGCTATATTATGCTTAGCTCTGTCTTTTCGCTAGAAACTGAGAAATGGGATAACAACCCTAACATTGCAGATCTAAAAGACTACTATATCTCTAAGCATTACGCTGATCATTGGCTCGTGAATAATAGCTCACTCGACTATACAATCGTACAGCCGGGTGCACTGAAAGAGCGTGACGGTACAGGTAAAATCACTATTAATGATACCAGCTCTGGTGAGAATGCCATCGAAGATGTAGCGACAACGCTAGCCGCGGTGCTAACCGCAGATAACACCATAGGCAAAGTCTTCAACCTACACAATGGTGACATTGATATCAATGAAGCAGTTTCTACGGTATAAATAAATTTAGCAGTAGCAAAATTGGTTGTGGACGCTAGATTTTAAAAGCAGCCAATACAAAAGGTCGTTATCGATTCGCCAATATATAGTTGGTAAATCGGCAACGACCTTTTTATTATATATTTAGATTACAACTAATCTAAAGACGCTCTTTCAATTATGCTTGCCCACTGGGAAAAGGAATGACTTTTTCCAAGCTGCTTGCACCTGTCAACACCATTAGCAATCTATCCATACCGACTGCGATACCACTACATGGCATCAAATCATTGGAGGCAGCTAATAGATGTTCATCAACTGGCATTTGAGGTAGATTATGACGCGCGCGTAATTGATTGTCTTGTTCAAAACGGTCTCGCAATGCTTGACCATCTGCTAGCTCATCATAAGCATTGGCAATCTCAATGCCATTGATATACAGCTCGAAACGTTTTGCAATTTTATTACCGTCTTTATCCATAGCGGTCTTCGCTAACGCAGCGGTCGCAGGTGGATACTCTATAATCAATGTTGGCAAATCATGGCCCAGATTTGGCTCTACGGCATGACTGAATAATAAATCCAACCAGCTTTGGCGACGGTTTTCTTCGCTATCATCAGCACTATTAAAATCAAATCCTGTCAAACACATATCTTCTGCCACGGCTTGCAATGCAGTTAAACTCGCTGTCAACGGATGGATGCCCACGAAGTCCATAAAGGCATCGACATAGCGATAATGACTCATCACAATTGAATGACCATAAAGTGTTTCTAACAACTCATTAAGTTCAGTTGCCATCTCGTCCAGACTATAATTCGGTTGATACCATTCAAGCATCGTAAATTCAATATTATGACGCGTGCCTATTTCGTTATCACGGAAGACAGGACAAATCTGATAAATAGGTACTTGCCAGCTGGCCAATAAACGCTTCATCGCAAATTCAGGCGAGGTATGCAAATAATAAGTGCGTGGACGGTCCTGATAGGTCACATGAGCTGCTACAGACTGCAAAAAAAGTGTCTGTATTGCCTGCTTGGGATAATAGCGGTGTTTGCACTTCTAGCACTTGTCGACTGGTAAAAAAACTGACGAATATTACTGATAAATTGCGCGCGCTGTTGTGCCATCGCAAGTGTCATGGTTGGCGCGTAGCTAGGATTAGAAGTAATAAGCTGCGAAGAAATGTTGTTTGCTTGAGTCATTGGGCTCTACTGCGACTGATGAATAATTGGTTGCTCAGTATCTTGTTTAATTAAAACTGCCACTCACGACGCAGGTGGTAGTCACGTCTCAGACCGTCGAAGTCAGCACCATTTACTTGCCTATCAACTGCTTTATTGCGCAACAAGTCATCATCTTGCATGATGTCATAAAACTTTGGCAGTCTGTCTGGATACGATTTTAATTCAGACCATAAGAACACATTTAGCGGTAGCAGATTGGACATAGATTGAGCTGGAGGTATCGATAATTTTTCACACAAGGCATCATAAATGATTTGTGTGCCACGCAGCTTACCTTCTAGCGTATAGCCAGCGATATGCGGTGTGGCAATAGCAAGTTTGGATAATAAGCTTGCTGCAATTTCTGGCTCATGCTCAAACACATCTAGCACCACTTGACGTCCAGTACGCTCAATATCTGCTTCAAGCGCACTTTCCTCGATTACAGGTCCGCGCGCACTATTAATTAACATCGTATCGGCAGGCATCATTGCTAATGCAGCTGCGTTGATAAGGTGACGTGTTGGATAATTACTACCTTTAAGATTCGTCGCATTCTTCTCATTAGTCAAAGGCACATGCAGACTAACTACGTCACTTTGGCTAAGTACCTGCTCCAAGCTAGCATTGTTAGTTTTAGAGGCTGGCAACAGGGGATCATAACCTAGCACCTGCCAACCCAGATCATAGGCATATTGAGCAAGTGTACTGCCGATATTGCCAAGGCCAATGATACCTAAGGTTAATGACGCCGACTGCTGCCAATACTGCGGACACAAAGTAAAAACAGCCGTCAACACATACTGAGCCACAGAATGCTTGCTACAACCAGCCGCATTGGCAAAAGTGATATTGCGAGACGCTAGATAATCTTGATCTACATGGTCGGTACCAATAGTCGCAGACCCAACAAACTGCACGCTGTTATTGTCAGCCAATAGCGCTTCATTTACTTTCGTCACAGAGCGTATCAGCAGCACATCTGGCTGTACTTCGGTAAGTAGCGCTGCATCAATATCTCGACCAGCGACAGTAATAATCTCAACCGTATGCTCAGTCAGCTGACCAAGCATAGCATCATTAAAAAAATCATTCAGACTGGCGATGTTGCTATCCGCTAAAATAGTGATATTTTTAATTGTACTTAATTTATCGGTCTTATTATTCGTCAAATCTGCCATATTCTCATTTGTCATTATTCATCATCTCTATCGATAATTTTTTACATCGTATTTGCTAGCGACTCATTATTCTGGCTCGTGCACAGGATCTATCGCACGAGAGTCAGAAAGCATCACCTCTTGCTGAGCAAATATCTCATTCTTATGCTGCGATATCCACTCGCGCCATACTGCAAGCCCGATAGCCAATACGACAGGCCCAATAAACAAACCAACAAAACCAAACGCTGTTAGACCACCTAATACACCAATAAAAATAATGATAAAAGGGATTTTGGTCGCGCCGCTAATGACGATAGGACGAATCAAATTATCCACCCAGCTAATTACCAGTACACCCCATAGTGCCAATCCAATACCCTCTGCAGTATGTCCTTGGCTCAACAGCCAAATCGATACCCCGCCCCAAACGAATGGCGTGCCAAACGGAATCAAGGCAATAATAAAAGTAACAATGGTCAATAAAATAGGACTTGGTGCACCAGCGAAGTAATAGCCGATACCTGCCAGTGTCGCCTGTGCCAACGCTGTTAAACCAATACCGTAGACTACGGCACGTGTGGTTGTACCCACAGAATCGATGTAACCGTCGATGCGATTGCCGATGATGTTACGCAGCGCTTGACGAATCTGCCGAACCAGACTGGTGCCATCTCGGTAAAAGAAGAAAAGCGTCATTAACGCCATACCGAGTTTGGCCAAACTACTGAACACCACATCAAAGGCTATTTTGCCATAATATAAATGCGACTGAACCCAAATGCGAAAAGCTTCTAGCGTCCCTTCTGGGTTTTTGTTGATACGCCACAGCACGTCTTTGACTTGCTGACCGATGATAGGTAAATCTTTGAGGGAGTCAGGCACATCTAAGTAACCTACCTTGATACGGTAAATCAAATTACTGATTAAACTCAAAGCTTCTTGTTGCAAGATAAACACACCGATAACCACTGGCACGCCAATTATCAGTGAAATGCTCACCGTCATAATAGCGGCACTAAAATCTGGCTTAGCTTCACCTTTTCATGGAAGAAATTATAAATAGGAAAAGTCACATAGGCCAAAATCGCTGCCCACAGCGCTGGTACAATAAAAAACTGCACCACTTGAAAACACAATACGAACAGCACTACTAGCAACGTAATTGCTAATAAGCGCTGAATAATAAATTCTTTTGTCCAGTTTTCAATCATAGCGTATAAACCAAAAGCGGACAGCAAACGATAGTTTTGCTGGCGAGTTTATAAATGTGTGATGAATATCAGCTCTTAGACACTGTCTGTAAGCCGTATCCATTAGCGAGAGTTGCGAATCATACAAAAAAGCATTGCGTCGGACTTATATTGCTACAGACTTATAAGTTCACATGAAGATTAAGTAATATAACAGTTAAATAGTATGACTGTGTTCAGTTCCATAGCGTGAATTCATAGCAATTTATTATCATAGATAACACAATAAAAATGCAGCTAGCACACTTTATTATGCAATAAAGCGTGTGAATTATATAACGCGTTGTTGTAATCTTTACTTACAACTTTGTCTATGCAAGCTTACTAGATGGCGACGATAATGACTAGCGCATAATGCATGAATTTAGTGTGTAAAAATGATGTATTGAAAACTGCTTTTATGTTCAGCTTTTAAACTGTTATCTTATAAGGGAATCCACTGGTGCGTTCTATTTGTCGCGACAATTGATGTTATACTAAAGCAATTATTTTAAGCTTTTCAGTGTAGTTAAGTTTATTTGCACATGTTTATTTACATCATCGTACAGACATCGAATCCTTTGAGCCAGATTTCAACACCTGCTTATATCGTCTTCTTTTAGACTATCATAAGTTCTCATTTTAGGGTGTCGCTATCACTTAGAGTGAGTTACTTGAGCAAAATCATAAGTCTTTTATAAAGGCTTATACGAAATTTAGACTCAGCATATCAGCTCAATATTTGAGCTTGATATGCCAGAGCGCAGTTTTGAGTTAATTTCGGATTTACTTTGATTTTATTTGAAATCAATACAGACACATCAAATTTTAATAATATATCGATAGGAACAATAACAATGTCAAAAGACACTGATAACCCCAACTCTAATACCTCAAACGAAGCCAGTAAGACCAATAAACCACAAGATACTGTCACTTTCGCTTTAGCTCAATCACATTTTTGGTCGGTGATATCGCAACCAATGTCGAAAAAAATGCGTACCCTAGCATTACAAGCACGCGAACAAGGTGCTGACGTTATCGTATTCCCAGAGTTAGCTCTGTTAGGTTACCCTCCACAAGATTTATTGCTACGTCCAAGCTTGTCTGGCCGCGTCAAAAGCGCTTTGTCTACTTTGAGTGATATCGATGATATCGTCATGATTGTCGGCTATCCGCATGTCGATCATCACGGTACTTTTAACTCTGCTGCCATCCTACATAATGGTCATCAAAAAGGCTTTTATCATAAGCAAATTTTGCCAAATTATGGCGTGTTTGATGAGCGTCGCTACTTCGACAAAGGTCGCAATCAAGTTTTATTTGACTATAAAGGCATTACTATTGGTCTGCTTATCTGTGAAGATTTATGGGAAAAAGGTCCTATCTCTGAGCTTAAAAAAACAAGGTGCTGATTTAATCGTAAGCTTAAACGCCTCACCTTTTGAGATTGAAAAGCAAGACAATCGCAAAACCATGCTAGCCAAGCGTAGCCGTGAAAACAAGCTACCTATCGTCTATGTCAACGCAGTGGGCGGGCAAGACGATCTAGTGTTTGATGGTGGCTCTATGGCTGTACAAGCTGACGGTAGCATTGCTCATGAAGCGCCGCGCTTTATGAACCAGTTGCTACTGGCTACGTTAGACGTCAAAACTGCTAAATTCAACGAGCAGACCAAAGCGCCTCTAACCTTGAGCCGTGAATCTGAAATGTATCAAGCGTTAGTCGTCGGTCTACGCGACTATGTCAACCATTCAGGATTCTCTGGCATTATTGTCGGGTTGTCAGGTGGTATTGACTCAGCATTGACGCTCTGTATCGCTGTTGATGCTCTGGGCGCTGACAAGGTATATGCAGTCATGATGCCATACGAATACACTTCTCAAATCAGTCTAGAAGATGCTCAAGCCCAAGCACGTCGCTTAAATGTTTCTTACACCGTCTGCCCTATTTTTGACGCTGTCGAAGGCATCCGTCATACGCTAGCGCCGTTATTCAATAAGTCGCCAGCGGACACTACCGAAGAAAATATCCAAGCGCGCGCTCGCGGTGTTATTTTGATGGCCTTGTCCAATAAATTCGGTCATTTGGTTATCACGACTGGTAACAAGTCAGAATTGGCAGTGGGTTACTCGACACTATATGGCGACATGGCTGGTGGCTTTGACGTACTAAAAGACGTATATAAGTCTCAAGTTTATAAATTGGCGAGCTATCGTAACCGTTTAGAGGATACGCCGGTTATTCCTGAGCGCGTTATTACTCGTCCGCCATCAGCTGAATTACGTCCAGATCAAAAAGATCAAGACAGCTTGCCTGACTACGATGTGTTAGATGGTATCTTGACGTCATATATCGATGAAGACATGGGCTATCAAGAGATTATTGATAAAGGCTTCGATGCTGAGATGGTCGCCAAAGTCATCAAAATGGTAGACAATAGCGAATACAAACGCTTGCAATCTCCTATCGGTACAAAGATTAGCCACAAAGCTTTCGGACGTGAGCGCCGTTATCCATTGGTTAATAAGTGGTCAATCAAAGGTTAATTACTACATACCTCTCAACTTTTACTATCTATAAGTTGAGAGGTGCTAGTTCACCAGTTTTACAAGATATCGAATTTTTTTACTATTAGCTGGGTGCTTGCCCAGCTTTTTTTGGTTTTTATCCACCAAAACTTTTACATCTAACCCGATTCTTTTCCACACAGCTTCACCAACTATTTGCCTTAATTATCTTTATTCCTTTTTCGAGTACGTCATGAGTTTGCTAACCGCTAGTGTTTTTCTTCTTTTATTGCTTGCCTTAAGTACCTTTGTCTCTGCTGCTGAGATTGCCATCGCTGCAGGCCGTAAGATTAAACTCCAAATTATGGCAAAAGAAGGCGATGTTCGCGCACTTGATGTCCTCAATATGCAGGAACACCCTGGTAGTTTTATCACCGTCGTGCAAATAGTGCTAAATGCAGTCGCTATTTCAGCTGGTGCCGTGGGTGAATCGGCCATCAGTCCATATCTCGAGCAGTTATTGAATAGTGAAACGATAGCATCAGTCATATCGTTTGTACTTATTACGAGTTTGTTTTCACTACTTGCTGATCTAATGCCTAGGCGTTTGGCCATGTCAAATGCAGAGACGATAGCGGTACGCTTGTACGCCCGATGATGTTGTTAATATTTATACTAAAGCCCATTATATGGGTGTTCGATGGGGCTGCAAATATCCTGTTTAAACTTTTTGGCATCTCAACCATACGTCAAGATGATATGACACCAGAAGATATTTATGCAGTGATGGATGCTGGTGCCGAAGCGGGTGTACTGAAAAAGCAAGAGCATCACTTGATCGAAAACATCTTTGATATGCAAGAGCGTACCGTCACCTCAGTGATGAATCCTCGAGAAAATATCGTTTACTTTGATACCAAAACAAGTACCGAAGAAGTCGTGAATATCATGATTGAGCAGCCACACAATAAATTTCTGGTCTGCCATGATGATGATTTAGAACATATCGTTGGTTATGTGGAATCTCGTAGCTTTTTGGCTTTGGTTTTGAACCAACAAGAAGTTAGCCTGACAAACAAGGCTTTATTGAAACCAGCACTTTTCGTGCCTGATACGTTGTCTTTGTTTGAAGTATTAGAGATGTTTAAATCCACTGGCGCTGATTTTGCGGTCATCGTGAATGAATATGCCCTAGTCGTTGGTGTTATCACTTTAAAAGACGTGATGAGCATTGTGATGGGTGAGTTGGTAACGCTCGAGGAACAACCTATCGTCCAGCGCACTGACAATTCGTGGTTAATCGATGGCATGACCCCTATCGAAGATGTGATTCGTGCATTAGATATCGTCGACTTACCACGCAGTCAAAATTACGAAACTATCAGTGGATTTATGATGTATATGCTTCGAAAAATCCCTAAAAAGACCGACACGATTGAGTATGCCAATTATCGATTTGAGATTATTGCGACTGATAATCTTAAAATCACACAGATGCTAGTCACCAAATTAGAAGATGTCATTTAATTTACTGGCTAGTTAAAGAATGCTTAACTAGCCTATTCACATTGTTTTAAGCACGTTGACCAAAGATAGCGGTGCCGACACGTACCATCGTTGTGCCGTTTTCTATCGCTTCTGCCATATCGCCACTCATACCCATACTAAGCGTATCCCAATTATTTAATTCTGGACAATCGGCTTTGACCTCTTCAAACAACTGCTTAGTTCGAGCAAAGGCATCCGTATTTGCTTTAGCAGGAATAATCATCAAACCTCGTAGCTGTAAACGCTCATACTCTTTGATCGCTGTTATCAGTTCTGGCAACTGGGCTGGCAGGCATCCTGACTTGCTATCTTCATTATCGATATTTAATTGAATCAACACATTCAACGGTGGCAGGTCAGCTGGTCGTTGGTCATTTAACCGTTTAGCGATGATATCGCGCTCAACCGTTTGCACCCAATCAAAGTGCTCTGCAATGTCACGTGTCTTATTACGTTGAATACTACCGATATAATGCCAAACGATACTCTTGCCTACAGGCTGAGCTTTAAGTTCAGTAATTTTCTCGATGGCCTCTTGTAGATAGTTTTCACCAAAATTGCGCTGTCCTTGAGCTGCTAAAGTTGCGATCATATCGCAGGTTTCGTTTTCGAAACAGCCAGCAGCATAACATTATCAGCCTGTCTGTCAGCATGATCACACGCTTGCTTCATCTGCTTACTAACTTGTTGCCAATTATCGATAAGTGTCACTTCATCAATATTGCCATTCATTTCCTTCATATTGCCATTCATTTCCTTCATGCTCTGCCCTTATTGCTTGATTAATTTTTTGAAATTTTTTTCTGCAATTTTTATTATAAAAAAAACATAACTATCCGATTTTTAAAAGTAAATTAGAAATAACTTCTATGAAAATTATTTTAAAACGATACAGTTCTGGTTTTTCTTAATTTAGTAGATGGTTAAATACTCACAGTCTTGTTATGATATTGTTACATGCTTTAACATATGCTACTGAATGTGTTAGTGATGGTAAAGACCTATACTGGCGAGCTTCTTATCATTTCTTATTATGCTAAGGCTATCGATAAATAGTTTACCACGTACTTTTATAGTGTTTTGTCTTACCTAGACTAAGTGATAGGAATATCAAATTATGGCTGAAAAAAAATAATCTTAATATCGAAGACTTGCTGCGCTTTACGGTTAAGCATAAGGCGTCAGATTTACATATTTCAGCGGGTATGCCGGCAATGATACGTGTCGATGGTGAAATGACACGTATCAATATGCCAGAGATGACCCATCAGGTTGTACATCAGCTTATTTATGACATCATGAATGATAAGCAACGTGCTGACTTTGAGGAGTTCTTTGAAACAGATTTTTCTTTTGAAATTCCTAATCTAGCACGTTTTCGTGTCAACGCTTTTAATCAAAACCGCGGTGCAGGCGCTGTATTCCGTACCATTCCTTCTAAAGTATTAACGATGGAAGACTTAGGTATGGGCGATGTCTTTAGACGCGTTTCAGACTTCAAGCGTGGTGTGGTATTGGTCACAGGCCCAACAGGCTCAGGTAAATCAACAACACTTGCGGCGATGATTGACTATATTAATGAGAGCCGAAAAGAGCATATTTTAACTATCGAAGATCCGATTGAATTTGTGCATCAATCTAAGAAAAGCTTGATTAACCAGCGTGAAGTACACCGTGATACTTTGGGTTTTGAGCCAGCATTGCGCTCTGCCCTACGTGAAGATCCCGATGTTATTTTGGTTGGTGAGCTACGTGACCTTGAGACTATCCGCTTAGCGTTGACCGCAGCAGAAACTGGTCACTTAGTGTTCGGTACCTTGCATACCAGCTCAGCGGCTAAAACGATTGACCGTGTCATTGACGTATTCCCAGCTGCTGAAAAAGACATGATCCGCGCTATGTTGTCAGAATCATTGCAAGCTGTTATTTCACAGACATTGCTGCGTCGTCAAGCAGGTGGACGTATAGCCGCCCATGAAATCATGATAGGCACCCCTGCTATCCGTAACTTGATACGTGAGAACAAAATCGCCCAAATGTACTCTGCCATCCAAACAGGTGCAGGCGATGGCATGATTACCCTCGATCAAACGTTAAAGAACTTGGTAAGTAAAGGAACCATTAGCAAAGATGTTGCACGTCCTTATGCTAAACAACCTGAGGCATTTTTGTAGTACTGATAGATAGTATTGACAGATACCACTAAAAATAACAAACAACTTATGGTCTCTGTTTTTACTTTATTACTTTTTACTGACGTATTTAAAATATGATTTTAATCGACTTACATCCGGTGCAGGTGCGATATGGATATTGATAAACTATTACAATTAATGATCAGCAAAAATGGCTCTGACCTTTTTATTACTGCTGACGTAGCGCCTTCCATGAAAGTGAATGGAAAAATCTTACCTGTCGGTAGAACCCCTTTGAGTGCTGAGCAAACCATGAGATTGGTCAAAGGTGTAATGACGCCAAGCCAGCAAAAAGAGTTTGAAGAAACCAACGAGTGTCAATTTGCTATCTCTGATGAAGCACAGCAAGCTCGCTTTCGAGTCAGTGCATTTGTACAGCGTGATATGGCAGGAATGATTTTACGAAAAATTGAAAATAACATTCCAACGGTCGAAGAATTACGCTTACCGCCAGCTTTAAAAGAATTGGCCATGAAAAAACGCGGTATTGTTCTATTAGTTGGCGCAACAGGTACAGGTAAATCTACTACCCTTGCTGCAATGATAGGACATCGCAATCAAAACTCTCATGGTCATATCATTACGATAGAAGACCCTATCGAGTTTGTCCATAAACATCGCGGCTGTATTATTACCCAACGTGAAGTTGGTATCGATACCCATTCATTTGAAGCAGGCCTAAAAAACACGCTACGCCAAGCACCCGATGTTATCTTAATCGGCGAGATTCGTAACCGTGAAGTCATGAGCTATGCTATTCAGTACGCAGAAACTGGCCATCTAGTGTTTGCAACGTTGCACGCAAACAACGCTAACCAAGCAATCGATCGTATCATTCACTTCTTTGAAACCAGTCGCCATAACCAGTTATTTATGGATTTGTCGTTGAACCTGCAAGCTATTATCGCGCAGCAACTTATCCCCACACCTGATGGTAAAGGGCGACGCGCTGCTATTGAGATTTTGCTAAATTCGCAGCTGATCAGTGACTATATCCGTAAAGGGGAAGTTCATGAAATCAAAGATGTGATGACACGCTCACGAGACAGTGGCATGCAAACCTTTGATCAGGCACTTTTTGATTTGTACGAACAAGGAGAGATAACGTATAAAGAAGCGATTCTACATGCCGACTCCCCTAATGATCTACGCCTCAAAATTAAGCTCAGCAGCAAAAACGGTAAGGCTAATTTAGATGAAGGTGCTGATAGTTTGTCGTTAGATGTGAGTTAAATTATTGATTTTCCAATATAGAATAGAATATATAAAAAACCCTCGTTATTTATAACGAGGGTTTTTATTGTTCGATATCGTAGTACTGATAGAAATAAGCGTTTCTACTAGTACGCTAGACAATTACTTCGCGCTATCTCTACAGGCCTGATCCGCACAAATACCATATAGCACAAGAGAGTGCCCAGACAGTTTAAAGCCATGTTTTTCTGCTACTTTCAACTGCTCTTCTTCGATGACTTCATTATGAAACTCTATAATCTTGCCACACACATCACAAACTAGGTGATCATGATGCTCTTCTTGGGTAATCTCAAATACAGATAGATTGTTTTCAAAGTTATGACGCTCAACAATACCTGCTTGCTCAAACTGTGTTAGGACACGATAGACAGTGGCAAGACCTACATCTTCACCTTGTTCGATGAGCGCTTTGTATATTTCTTCTGCACTCATGTGGTGTAACTCGGCGCTTTCTAGCAGCTCTAAAATCTTAATACGAGGTAACGTAACCTTCAATCCTGCTCTACGTAAATCTTGATTGGTAAAAGAAGCCATAATATCCCTTCTGACTGTGACAGTCTTAGCAAATGAAAAACTAAAAAAATATGAGATAAATAATCGTTGCTGATTATTCTTTATTAAATATAAGTGGTTTTAACACCCTCAAAACAGTGCTGATGAGGTGAAGGACTGCTTTATAATTCCCTGAATAACCGCAGTGCAAGCCTATGAATTTAAAATATAAATAATAAAACCATTCAGGTGGTGTTTGGTAAATAATGTCGTAAGTGGTAGGCAATTGCAAGTAAATGACGTATCATTTGTCCAAGATTGTCGGTCAGACTCGCACCATCTAACTTTGGCCGCGCCTAATTCATTTCTTATGAGTCATCTTACCATGATAAAGACATTAAATTTCCGTCCGTTAAGCCACACAAGCGCATTACGTAAGATCGTTATCACCAGTATGCTTAGCGCTACTGTTGCTATGTCTGGCTGCTCATTATTGAGTGTTTATAAGATTGATTTGCCACAAGGCACAGCGATTACGCAAACCCAAGCCCAGAAGCTAAAAGTGGGTATGAATCAAAACCAAGTTCTTTATACTCTTGGCAGCCCTGCGATTCGAGATACTCTTGAACCTAAACGCTGGGATTATATCTATGACTACAAAGCAGGCACTGAAGGTAGCCGCAAAGGCATCGCAGATGTCAAAAATGCTAGCCAGCATTTAGTTGTTTACTTTGATGATAATGGTTTGGTCACGCGCATCGAAGGTATTGAGAGTCTGCCAGCATCATAGTCAGCGAAACCTATTAGCTTAGATAGTTAACGGTTTAGCTACGAGATTTATTTTTGCGCTGAGACATAGGATCAGCGCTTAAACTGCGATATACCTCGATACGATCAAAAGGCTGTAGCAAATAGCTTAATGGCTGTTTCTGTGCATAAATACCCACATGCCAACATTTCGCAGTTGGCGTGGTGATATCTATTACTTGCTCACACCACGCTGCCAGTTCTGCAAATTTCTCAAGCCATCCTGCTTGCGCCAACGCTTCATGCAAACTAGTATCTTGTCTAACCTGCAAAGCTAGATAATGCTGGCGCTGCTCATCTTCAGCATACGCCAGATATACGGTCATTAGATTGGCTTGCGTAGACTGTGGCACGCTGTTGTCACGACCTTCGACTGTTAGCTCAACCACTGCATCACCCAACCTATCAATGCTAGCAGCAATGCTAATGGTACGACTAAACGTATCGCTACTCGCCACAAGTTATAAACTGCTTCATTGCTAAAATTTAACGACTTGCGTAGATGGCTGATTTTCATCTGCATCCCGCAAATACTGATAATAATAGTACAGCAATGCTACTAATAATGACCAAGATGCCAACTAACCATGCTGTCGGTATCGCAACCACTAATAGTAACGCTACAGCAAAAGTGATTATCAAACTAACTAATAATCCAAACTTATGCGTTAACTGCTGAGTACTGTAATGTAGCAAGTAACTGGCTACAAATAACACCCCGCCCCAATATAACAGCTGTCCAATTGGTGGTAGCGACATACCACTAGTAAATAAAGCCACTACTCCTATCAGCAGTTGCAATACCCAAATCGGTAACACTAGCTTGGTTGCACGGTACTCACGAGTAGCCGCTCTGTTTTTTACTTGCTGATTGTTTGCTTCTACCGCTGTGACTGTTTGTCTGCTCACCAAGTTCTGACCGAACCAGTATAATCCTGTACCTGCACCAACACTGACTAATGCTAACGCGACTGCGCGAGCCCATTCAGTCAAACTGACATCAGTCATAGCAAAACCAGCATTGGGTACACCGTTTGCGAATCCTAGTAGCAACCCTATTACCATCAAACCCAAACCAATAGGTAAAGGCGCAACACCCAGCAAGCTTAAGAGTACTGCAATGACCATCAGACCTGCAGCAACTACGAAGTTCGGTACATCGGGTACACTATTTAGCTCAGTTAATGCAGACAATATACCTGTACTTGCGCCAGATATAACCAACGCTGCAATCACAATAGAGACTAATGCCGCTAACCAACCAAAGCTACGCCAGATCGGACTGACATCTGCTTCACGAGTGAGCTTTTGCATACCCGCTAGAGGGCCTTCAACGCTACGATAGGCCAGTGCTATCTCAGCGTAAATAACTGGCAGCGCAACCAATACCATGGCTAATAGCCACAGTAACCAAAAGTCGATCTCACCAATTGACGCAGGTGCAAACCAACGAAATAGCAATAACGGTAGTAGCGCCGCGATAAAATAAGAAGCATAACGGATCATCATAATTTCAATCCAAACGATCTAATACCATTCACAAAAACTGGACTAGCAAACAAAACAAGTGCAAGTACCACGCATGGTAGACTGAACATGTTTGACACGGCTAACCATATTTTGAAAATTGGTATAAAGTGAATAACGATAATTTATAATTATACAGAGCAACGACTGGCTTCTGTAAATGAATTCATCTAAATACTGTCTTAATATAAGGGACAAACAGTTATAAAAAAAACCCCGAAATCGGGGTTTAGTCATTCAGATATAATCAATATGCGATTCAATACTCAGTGGCTTTACTCAATGGCCTTCTACGCAAAGCAAAGCATATATCAGATATCGCATCAGTGCGACTCAATTAGTGAATAGCACTTACATAGTCTGACAAGATACGAATGTCACGATCTGATAGTTTCGATGCAACCGTTTGCATCATACCCATCTCGCCTTCTTTGGCTGCATCATTGACTCGTTTTTGATCAGCGCTATCGATATCATCAACACGTCCAGCGGCACGGAATAGTTTTAGCTGAGTAGCAATATACTGAGCGTGCTGTCCGCCTAGCTTTGGAAATGCAGCCCAAGTATTACCTGCAGCATCTGGACCATGACAGCCAGCACAGCCAATGATACCGCGCGACTTATCGCCGCCCAAGAATAGCTTAGTCGCTTCTTGGTTGGTTGCAGGATTGCCGTAGCCGACGCCCCAAGGCGCTTGACTGGCATAGTAACCTGCTACGTTTGCTAGGTCTTGTTGAGACAGGTTAGCAACTTGTGATTGCATAATACCGTTTTTGCGATAACCTGCTTTAAAGTTGACTAGCTGTTTATATAGGTACTTTACGTTTTGGCCGCCAAGGTTTGGCTGTGCAGGAACAATGCTGACGCCATTAAGACCATGACAAGCGGCACAAACGGTTTCTGCAACTTTTTGACCTGCATTGACGTCATATTCAGGAACAATAATAGCAGCTTGTACGCTGAAACTTGCAACGCATAAGCTGGCAGCAGCGATTAACTTTTTCATTGATACAAATCCTACTAGCTCGGCGTAAGCATTATTTAGAGTGATTGCACTGGTAAGATACCTGATATAGCCGCCTCTTTAATCATGAGAATGGCGTATATTTTAAGGTCTTGGACACAAGCAGTCTGAAAGTACTTACTAACATCAGGGTTTATTTTCGATTATTATAGCAAGACTTTGTATCATTTGCCTACTTAATCATAGTATCTATCAGTTTTCTGGCAACACAATATACAATATGACGCAAAAACAAAAAGCACAGATAGGTTGTTAGCCCAGCGCTTTATTTTATATATTCAAATGATATTTATAAGCCGATTATTTGCTCATATATTCGATAAGTTTACGATAATCGTCATCACTACATTTGTCGCAAAGACCACCTGCTGGCATCTGCGGCATCCCACCTTTGACAGATTTGATAAGCGTCGGCATACTTTTTTTGTTTAATCAGCTGTTGCCATTTAGTACTATCACCTTTTTTTGATGGCATTCAATGCCCCACTATCGTGACAGGCTGCACATGAGTTATTATAGGTAGTAGCTATATCCGCCGCACCTGCGCTGCTAATCATAATACCACTTAATAATAGTGCAGCACTGCTAGCCATTATAGTGCGATAACTCGTGCTAAGAAGTTTACTGATTGAAAACATAGAGCACCTCCTCGTGATATTTCACGTGTCTCATCAATCGTTCTATTAAACGTCTCTCGTTAAACATTGTAACAATATATGTCATATAAACATAGAGAATTTGGATATGGCTTTGTTAAAGCTGAGAACTTGTCGTAATGACTGCCAACTTTAATGTTATCCTACTATTTATATGATGCTAATCGCAGTTATTTCAATAAGTAAGACACGGAATAGTATAGAATAGCCAGTAATATTAAATAGCTACTTTTATGATTTGCACATAACTGTATTGATAAAGAACTGCCTTTTACCTTGATTTACCTATTTCTTGACCAATTACTTGACCGCACCGATGACTTGAATCATCAGCTGACTAAAATTTTATAATCGCATCCAATTTTTTTAAGATTAATGAGCCATTTATGAGTACCCCGTTTAACGATGTCGCCGCTGAACATGCTTTGTTCAATACCAAATCTCGTCAGAAAATTCAGCAAACTGAGTTTATGATGTCAGCACCTACCTTTCGTCTCTGTCCTCCTGACATGGGATTGGAAGTCGCTTTTGCAGGGCGCTCAAACGCTGGCAAATCATCAGCCATCAACGCCTTAACCAATCAGCGTCAATTGGCTCGCTCGTCTAAGACACCTGGACGCACGCAGATGATTAACTTTTTTAGTATCGGTGATACTGACAGACGTTTGGTTGATTTGCCTGGTTACGGCTATGCCGCTGTTCCGCTAGAGATGAAAAAAAGAATGGCAGGTTGAGCTAGAAGAATACTTGGTATCACGCTCAAGCCTTGCAGGTCTGGTACTGATGACAGATATTCGCCATCCGCTTAAGTTTTTCGATGAGCAAATGCTGCACTGGGCAAACGATGGTGAGCTACCAGTACATATTCTGCTGACCAAAGCAGATAAATTGAAGTACGGTGCTTCTAAGAACGCCCTCCTTGAGACTCGTAAACGCCTGAAAAAAACTGGGCTTAAACTGTACCATTCAGTTGTTTTCGGCCCTCAGAAAAGAAGGGCTGGATGAGTTGGCTGGAATAATGGGCAACTGGTATGAGTATCAGCTTGATGCAGACAAAATCATTGAGTCTTCTTTTGCATTGCTAGAAGGTGATGAGTTAGAAGACGCTATTGAAAAAGAAAGCGGTGAAAAAGAAAACGTTAATAAAGAAAACAAATAGATATCGTTGTCTTTAACAAAAAGGGTTTATCGCTATTACGATAAACCTTTTTATTGCCTGTTTATTAACTCATTATCATCATCGGTGTGCTATTAGAATAACGAGAATTATAAAATTAGCTCTACCCGCATAACAAGTCTACTAGCGCTTGTGGAGTATCAACCTGATAGGTTGGATTTTGCGCAGCAAGCTCTGCACTCGTTGCCGTACCATAGTTCACCGCTATACTGGTCATGCCCAATGCTGTTGCCATTTGAATGTCATAGATACTGTCACCGATAAACACAGCATCAGAAACCTGCTGCTGCGTATAATCCAAGATATCGGTCAACATCTGCGGATCAGGTTTTGAGCCTGACTCATCAGCACAACGCGTAATCGCAAAGTAATCATGGCTATCGGAGGCATCTAATACACGATCTAGCCCTTTTCTTTTTTTGCCAGTTGCTACGGCGAGCGTTTTTCCCTGCTGCTGCAAAGTTTGCAACATATGCTCTATCGGTTCAAATAGCGGCGTACTGTGACTATTAGCAATATAGTACTCTGCATAGGTTTGCTGAATCTCAAGCAACTGCGTATCGTTTGCCTGCGGATATAAAATCTTAATCCCATTCATTAAGCTCAGACCAATGATATCTTTTACGGCTTTATCAGTCGTCTCAAACCCATGTGCCTCCCCAGCCACATGCATAGAATCAACGATTAGACCGATTGAATCCATTAGCGTGCCGTCCCAATCAAAAATAATCAATGTCTTATCAGACAACCGATGTTCTGCTAATGGTTGAGCATTTATAACACGCTCTGAAGTTGTAGCTGGTTTGGTCATGAAGTCACCTTAATGAATATTAATAATAAATAGCAGATACTAAAACGTCACGGCGGCTTATTCGTAAAAATAAGATA
Source organism: Psychrobacter sp. JCM 18901 (assembly GCF_000586435.1). GTDB lineage: Bacteria > Pseudomonadota > Gammaproteobacteria > Pseudomonadales > Moraxellaceae > Psychrobacter. Next base: position 9,082 of record NZ_BAWH01000009.1, on the reverse strand, counting down.
TCGTGACGTTTAGGAAAATACAAAATAGTTTGGCTTAAGAGTTTATTTTGAAAAACTATTCAGGCAATTTCGTTGTTTCTGGTAGCCAATCTGCCATATCGTCTGGCAATGGCGCAGTAATGGTCTTGTAGCCTGGAATATCTAAGCGCCATGCATGTAGACACAGACGATGGACGCCTGATTTATCATGAACGTTATATTTGTCATCACCCAAGATAGCATGACCGATATGCGCCAAATGCACACGGATTTGATGAGTGCGACCCGTCAATGGCTTAGCTTCAATTAAGCTTACTGGCTGACTATTAATCATAAAGCGATCATGGATAATGATATCAGTCTGACTTTCTTTCGCTTGTGGGTCTTGGCTATCTACTTTCACTCGGCGCTCACCACTAGCAAGTGTATAACGTAGCAACGGCGCATTGATACGCTGCTCATTAAGCGCAGGTTGTCCTTTGGCAAGACATAGATAGTGCTTTTGAATGGTCTTGTCTACCAAATGCTGCTGCAACACTTTGAGCGTTGAGCGTTTTTTTTGGAAATCATCAGTAGCCCTGATGTGTCTTTATCAATGCGATGGATTAGCTCTAGGTATTTTTTTACCCGTCACTTCACGCATCGCTTCGATAACCCCAAAGTCCAAGCCGCTACCGCCATGCACAGCGATACCAGAAGGTTTATTTAGCACTAGCAAACCGTCATCTTCATAGACCACGCGCGCCAGCAAGCTTTTGGCGAACTCGGTACTAATAATTGGTTTCTCGCGCGTTGCTAGCTCTACAGGGGCGATACGTACCACATCTTCACGCTGCACTCTATCGTGTGCTTTGCAGCGTTTATTATTGACGCGTATCTCATCTGAGCGAATCATTTTGTAGATATGTGATTTTGGCAAACCTTTTAAACGGTTTAACAAAAAGTTATCCAAACGCTGATCGTGTTGATGGCGCGTTACTTCGAGGTAGTTCACCTTACCGAAGTTGCTAATCTCATCGTCAGCGCTTTGTGGGCGTGTTTTGCTATTAAAAATAGCAGGGGCTTCATGGGTAGTAGCGTCGTCAGTCATTTTTGAGTTTGTCATTTTTAGTTAGGTATTTACACAAAGATTTGCTATAGTTTAGCATGTTGAGCGACAATTAAGCAGAGGCGACAGCAATAATCATTGTTGTTACAAATAGTTGACCACCATTTTATTGCTTGTTAGTTTTCTACTACTCGCCAGTAAAGAGGTTGACACTATTTATGCTGCTGACCTGACACGTTTCATCTGATTTTAGGGCGCGTTATTTATTTAGAGGTATTACTTACCAAATATAGCCTACAAATTAAAAATACTGTACTGAATGTTATTCGGTACCATAAAATAAATAGTGACACTAAATACCTTCGCGTTAATAACGCTGATAATAAATCAGCTTATTAACCGATTACAACACAACACTGACTCACTAATTGCATGACAACGACCGTACTCGATAATCAATCATTATTTAATGACTATTTATCTGATGGTTCTTTATGCCAGCATAGTTGAGCAAGTATGGGTAGTTTAGCGTTAGGATCGAAAAGTATATCGATAGCTGCCTAAGTATTGGTGGTCAAACAGATGACGATAACAATGTAAATACGATACCACGCTGACAAGCTGGTCCATTACTCTGTTTGCCAAGTACGCCCCGCTGATAACAAAAGCTGCGACACCTAACCTTGAGACACCCAAGATATTATTGACGTTATACAAAGAACGATAAACAAAGAGTAACCAATTGCTTCACCTGAATAAACAACCGCTGAATGACGCCATTATATAGTAGCAATCATGACCGCGATATTATTGTTAGACTTTGATGGATGAATGGCAACAGCATCACGCCTTTTTAATATCAGTATTTTTTTAGAACTGTAACTGACCCTCGCCCACGCTTACAACGTGCGCTGAAATCACTACCAATAGAACGTACTGAGAATAAGAGCGCTTTGACTCGCTGACCCAATCATATATGTACCAAGTTTACTGATGATAAAATATAAGTACCATAGCCTTACACCCTATATTACTGATATTAATCTGAGCACCGCTCATTACTTCAGGTAAAAAAAGAAGCCGTTGAAAAAGCCCATGTGCTTTATGAAACCCACGATTTACGTTCTACCGTTAATGAACATCTACACACGCTAATCACAATATTAGCCACACTTGCCACTATGTCCTAAAGACTGTCTTATCGTTGTCATGCGTACTCATAGGATACAAATATGAAACGCATTTTGATCAACGCCACTCAAAACGAAGAGATTCGTGTCGCCTTATGTAAAGGCAACCACCTGTACGATTTCGACCTAGAAAACCGTACTCGCGAGCAAAAAAAATCTAACATCTACAAAGGTCATGTGACCCGTGTCGAGCCATCGCTCGAAGCAGTATTTGTCGAATATGGTTCTCAGCGCCAAGGTTTTTTTGCCAATTCGTGAAATCTCTGCTGAATACCTAAGCGGCAACCCACGTGATGAAAACATCAAAAAACTGATCAAAGAAGGCGACGAGCTAATCGTCCAAGTCGAAAAAGAAGAGCGCGGCAATAAAGGCGCTGCCCTATCGACGTATGTGTCATTAGCCGGTCGTTATCTGGTATTAATGCCCAACAACCCTCGCGGTGGTGGTATCTCACGTCAAATCTCGGGCAAACTGCGCGAAGACATGAAACGCATGCTAAGCAATCTTGATTTACCAAAAGGCATGAGTGTCATCATTCGTACTGCTGGTATTGGTAAAACTCAAGAAGATTTACAGCACGATTTAAATCACTTGCTCAACATTTGGCAAGCCATTCAAGAACAAAACCAAAAATACCCATCACCGCGCTTGGTTCACCAAGAAGCGGGCGTTGTCACACGTGCTGTTCGTGATTATCTGCGTGATGATATCGCTGAGATTTGGATTGATAACGAAAACGCTTATATTGAAGCGGCTGGGTTTATCGATGCGGTAATGCCAAAACAAGCCGAAAAGCTACGCAAATATACCGATTATGAACCGATGTTTTCGCGCTTCAATATCGAAAAGCAAATCGAAACCGCTTATCAGCGTGAAGTACGTTTGCCATCAGGTGGTTCAATCGTTATTGACCAAACAGAAGCACTGGTCTCTATTGATATTAACTCAGCTAAGTCAACCAAAGGTTCAGACGTTGCTGAGACCGCTTACCATACCAACTTAGAAGCAGCCGATGAGATTGCTCGTCAGCTTCGTTTGCGTGATATGGGTGGTTTGATTGTTATTGATTTCATTGACATGAATGACAATAAGCATCAAAAAGAAGTAGAAAAACGTCTAATCGACGCGACCAAATATGATCGTGCGCGCGTTCAGTTTGGTGATATCTCTAAGTTTGGTTTGATGGAAATGAGCCGTCAGCGTCTACGTCCTTCACTAGAAGAGTCAACTGGCTATATTTGCCCACGTTGTCACGGCAACGGTATGATTCGTGACTTGCGTTCACTGTCGCTATCTATCATGCGTCAAATTGAGCAAATCGCTCTTAAAGAACGTCAAGGTGAAGTACAAGCTGAAGTCCCGACAGACATCGCTGCATTCTTATTAAACGAAAAGCGCGATAGCTTGGTTTACCTTGAGCAAGACAGTGGCACGCGTATCACTATTTTGCCACACGCGCATTTAGAATCACCAAATTTCAAGCTTCATTTCAACCGTGATGGCTTTGCACCATCGAGCTATGAGCGTATCACTGATACTCAGCAACAAGAGCACAGTGACCTTGGCTACAACGTTGACTGGCAGACTGCTGAAAAAGAGCGTCCTGAACAGCAGCCTACTCGCCAGCCTCGTAAAACTGCAGATGATAAGCAGAGCCGCTCAAACGCGCAGCAGAATGCAACTACGCAAGCGCAGAACGATACGGTAAATCATAGCAATGATCGTCGTAATCATAAAAATACCAACGACATGTCGCCTGCACATGCACCGCAAGCCAATAAAACTGCTAGTGTTGCCGCTCCAGTAGCACCGCAGACACAGAGTGTCGAAGCTACTGCTCAACCAAAAGCCGTTGCGTGGTTATCAAACCTATTTGCTCAAGCACCGCAGGCCACTACGACGCCCAGTGTCAGTAGCCGAGATGCCGCTGAAGCAATCGAAGCGCTAGTAAACACGGGCGCGCAAAGCTTAGGCTCGTTTGGTCAAGTTGATAGCAATGCATTGAATAGTGCCGCTGCAACTAGTGAGCAGCCAACTCAACAAAACAACAGTCAGAAAAACGATAGTCAACAGTCAGATAACAATGCTAATCGTCAACAAACGCGTCGTAATGACAGCGATACTGACGACAGCAGCAATGAAGACAGAAGAAGACGTAAGCCGCGTAAGTCTAGATCTTCTAAACCGCGTCAAAGAAAAGAGACAACTGACGAAAATACTGGCAACGTAAACAGTAGCTCAGAAAGTGCTGGCTCAAACAATGCTGATGACAAATCGTCTGATACTCAAGACCAAAGACAGCAAGACAAGCGTCAAAACGATAACAGACGCACGAACGATCGCAATCGTAATAACCGCCAAGATAGCAGTCAACAGAACAGCAATCGTAACGCAAGCGAGCGCAGTGATGTTGATAACGAAAACAGCTCTAAAGCAGATGAGCAAACTCGTACTAAGCGTAAATCGCATAGCCAACGCGGCTCACGCGGTAAGCTAGAGCGCGGTGAGACATTAACGGCTGACAGCGTTAAACATAACAAGCAGCAGAACGCTAGAAACAACGATGCTGCCAGTAGCAAAAATCAACATAGTGCACGTCGCAATCAAGACCCTAACGAGGTCGTGCTACAGGTTAATGAAGCGCCAACTGAGCTAAAAGCCCCTGAAGTGGTGCATCTATCTTTAGATGATAGCAAATCCACACAGGCCCAAACTCAGCCTAGTGAGAAGCAAAGCGCGACAAACAACATGGCAAAAGATGAGCGTTCAAACGAAACAGCTGCTCAAAAACCTACTGATAAGCATAGTAGCAATGAGCAGAACACTGATAAGCAAAACACCAGTGCTCCGAACGCTGATAAGAAAAGCGATAACGAAAAAAAGTACGGTGGAAGCAAATGTTAATCAGGTAAATGATGATAAGCGTGAATCTACCGAACACGCTAAGGTGCAGGACGTTGCTCCTAAGCATGAGCAGGCTGCTGAAGAGAAAAAAAAGCACCTGTAGCTGTAGAGTCACCATCGACTTCTACGAGTGACACCGAAAGTAAAGCGGAAGCTCCAACGTCAGTAACTGCTGAGGCTGAAAAAGCTACAGAGACTCTAAAACAGCAGGAAACCAAGACTGCTGAAAATGTGAGTAAGAGTGATGAAGCTCAAAATACTCAGGCTGATAGTAATAATGCAAGCACAAGTAGTGTGAGTAACTCAGCACTTGAGCTAACCCATGAAGCACTATTTGGCGCACGTTACGTGACTGCTGAGAAATTTGGACAAGCGAGTAACGATCCACGTGTAGTACTTGGTCAGCAAGCTGCGCAAGCGGACAAGCCAGCTGCCACTAATGTGCCAGCAATACGTGGCACGGTTGGTGAGTTTATTCGTGCCACGCTACCAGAGGCTCAAACGCGCTTAGCAGAAGAAGGCATTATCAACTGCTTTATCGCGACTATTGCGTTGCATAATGAGCAATCTCAGGGTGGTAATAATAGCTCTGATGCTGCTAGCCAGAGCTTTAACTTTAGCAACTATGGCTATCAACCATTGGCTGCCGACTACCTCGCACGCTTTGAATCGATGACCCAAGCCGTCAGTCAATTTGCAGCAGCACAAGGTAAGACAGACGTTGAGCCACATGCTATCACTAAGCGTGCTAGCAACGATCCGCGCGGACAGCATCCTGATTATCAGAACCCGCTGTATTGAGCGTACCTGCTGAACAAGTAAGTGACGCGGAACCAGCTATCACTGAGCAAACCGATAGCGAAGTCGATGCGCATGACGTTGAAGCAACTGCCCTCGCCAATCAGGCTCAAACTGACGATATAAGTGCTGATAGTGAGCACTTGCTAGAAGTCGAGCGCGCTCAGTCAGAAGCTAAAGATGCAGAAGTCGAAACCCTTACAGAGCAAACTGTCAATGAGGTAGAAGATGTTGCAGAAAACATAGCTGCAGAGACTGAGCAGACGACTGAATCGGCAGTAGAAGAAGCTACTAAAGAAGCGAGCAAAGAAGACAGTCAGGCAGCTAAGTCTAAGACGACTATAGCCAGCTATAAAAACATGATCGAAAATGTGGCTGAGCAACTGCTACCACAGACCGGTATGTTTAATCTGACTACGCCAAAAGTACCAAAGGCGCGCAGTCGTAAGCCTAAGACGGATCATAAGAAGCCGACGCAGGCTGAAAAGCTCGCATCTGATGATGTAGACAGCGACAGCTAGTCATATAAGCTCAAATGTAAAAGCCCCAAAGCTATTCGTAGCTTTGGGGCTTTTTATTTTAATACAGTCAAACTTACTTGCTAATTCAAACGAAAGACAATAGAAAGCAGATAAGCTTAATGTGCAGAAGACGCTGTGTCGTCTTTACCACGCATTTTGCCAATAGTAGTAACAATAGCTACTACAATAGCACCAACAATTAACCCGACTAGTCCATTTAATAACGAAGCGGTCAATCCTTCAAATACCCCAGTAAGATGGGCAATGTCTTCTACACTGTGATGTAAAAAGCCGATACCGTGAACGATAATACCGCCGCCCACCAAGAACATCGCAATCGTGCCCGCTATGGACAAAAATTTCATAAGCTTTGGCGCAGCTGCAAGCATAAACTCGCCAAACTTGCGCTTACTATCACCTGCTTGTGAGTTTTCAATCAAATGCAGACCCGCATCATCAATCTTTACGATGCCTGCAACTAAGCCGTAAATACCAACGGTCACGACAGCAGCCACTATCGAAAGTGCGATGCCTTTTTGGACAATATCGCCACCAGCTGCTGTAATTGCGCCTAAAGAGATAACAATAATCTCAGCTGATAAGATAAAGTCTGTGCGTATGGCACCTTTGATTTTGTCCTTTTCAAACGCGACCAAATCTACCGACTCATCTGCATTGGCTTTTAAGCGGGCATTTTGCTCTTCATCATGAGGCAACAATTTCGGCCAAAACTTGTGAATGACCTTCTCAGCCCCTTCATAACTCAGGTATAACCCTCCGATCATCAACAGCGGAGTAATCAACCACGGTATAAAATAACTGATCAATAGTGCCGCTGGTACTAAAATCACTTTGTTCACGGCAGAGCCTTTGGCAACTGCCCAAATGACGGGGAGCTCACGGTTTGGCTTAACCCCTGTGACCTGCTCGGCGTTGAGTGCTAAATCATCACCAACTAAGCCCGCGGTTTTTTTGGCAGCGACTTTGGTCATGACGCTTACATCATCCATTAAAACACTGATGTCATCGAGTAAGGTTAATAAACTGGCACCTGCATGTGTGCTCCTTAAAGCAAATTTGTTAAAGTAAGTCGTTCTCAAATGGTTTATACAACGCATTTTATATATATTTTTATAGAAACAATGCGATTAGCCTTAGATTACAAGTTCAAGCAACTATGTTAAATAGCACAAATGTATCTTGTTTTTTTGAATTTATGTTGATAGCTATTCTCTAAAGTTGGCTTTACTGATACTTCTTGGCAGCCTTCCCTTTGCTATTATTTGGCGTAAATATGGTAATATGAAGGCTATTACTACCTATCTTTTATTATCAATAAGTTATAAGAACTTCTTCAATGTTAGACCTTTAAAACACTGCCAAGACACATTACTATATAGAAAAGTTTATAGCGTTTTTTATAACGAACTCATGATTAGGCGCGACGCCTATAGGAAACCCGTATGCCGTTCCCCACTGTCAAAAATACCACCTTGCGTAATCCTCTTTCTCGTACCGTTCTATCTCGTTTTATGATGAGTGCGCTGTTAGTTGGTATTGCTGCTGGCTGCTCAAACAATGCTGCTGATGCAACCAGCAATACCAGTGTTGTAAACGCTGCACAGACAAATGCCACTGCTACTAAGCCTTCAGCTGGTAATGATGCAACCGTGGTGAAGGCGTTACAGGCGAACCTAAAAAGCTCTGGTATCGAAGAAACTATTGTCTCAGCCGTACCAACAGATATGGATGGTATTTATTGGGTGACCGCTGAAGGTCTACCTTCTTTCTTTACTGATAAAGCTGGCAAGCATATTATTCAAGGTCAGATCATCGCTGTGGGTGATGCCACTCCGGTTGATATCAGTGCTGCCCTAGTTGCTACGACAGCACAAGAAGCGCTAAAAGCCGTCGATAAAAAAGACATGGTGATTTATCCAGCAAAAGGCGAAACCAAAGCCGTTATTTATGCCTTTACCGATGCAGATTGTGGCTACTGTCGCAAACTACATTCAGAAATGGATGATATCAATGCGCGCGGTATCGAGGTTCGTTATCTGGCATGGCCACGCAGTCAAGAGTCTGTACCAAAAATGGAAGCGATCTGGTGTAGTCAGGATCGTAAAGCGGCAATGGATCAAGCAAAAATCGGTGCCAACGTACAAGCCCCTAGCTGTGCCACCCCTGTCCAAGAACATATGGCTTTAGGCTCAAGACTTGGTGTGCGCGGTACGCCTGCGGTGTTTACCGAAACAGGACAACAAGTAGGTGGCTACTTGCCTGCAGCAGAATTGGCACAAGCAGTAGGCGCTAACTAATCATTTGAGTTATCAGTAGTAGTCACTCATATTAGAACGACCAATATGAGTAACCAAGCATAAATGACATATACATATGCCAAACAAGATTGAAGCTACTGCTTTTTTATAATCGTCAGCTGATATAACCTTGATGACGTTGTCTTTCTAAACTTGGCTTTTATGACATTAGCCTTCAGGACATTGGCTTTTATGGTATTAGCCTTTAGAACATTGCTCTTTATGAGATTGTATAGACGTCACAATGCCTTGTCGGTATGATACGATAAAGCACGATGCAAAATGAGCAACACCCTTTTTATTTGAGCTTTTTTTATTCAACT
>NZ_BAWH01000010.1 GCF_000586435.1 Psychrobacter sp. JCM 18901 | reverse complement strand
GTAGCTGTGATCACCTACCTGACATCTTAAGTAAATATCCATACGACGCTGGGTATTACTTTTCCCCGTTATTTCTTCAAGAAAAACCTCTGTTTTCTCAAGGTTATTAAGAAAAACCTGCCAGTTATCATCTTTATATATAACAGGCAAACAATGCTCAACAAATAACCTTAAAAAGCTTTCTTGCTGAGCATGACTTCCTTTAGGATCAAGCAGAGCTGCCAAAATACGACTAAGTCCTAATTCATCGGTATTAATATAATCAAAAGTACTGAAGTCTGGAGAAAGTTGACGGCTATAGAGTGCTTGCGCTGTCTCTAATGCGTTAATCTTTTGGCTCACATCATTTATCAAACTTTGCACGATACTCATACTCATCTATCCTCTTAAAATCTCACTCGGTTTCATTCACTTATATTTCTGGTCATTGATTTGCTTTAGCATTTCTATAGTGCTTATATCGTAACTGCCCTCATAGAACTGGTATAAAAGCTGCTCAAATACATACTTATTACCAGCGGCAAAGGCAAACAACGTTAGCGAAGATTGCAGCTTCAGATTATCTGGTGAACCAAAGATATCTAAAGCACTTTTATCAGGATGCAGTTGCAATAATTCAGCGCACTCTATTAGCCGTGCTCCAAGCACCTCATGCTGCAAATACGCTTTCGCTTGCTCCAGACTCCCTATTGCAAATCGTCGAGACATTTTACTGTGCCCTAACCCTTTCACCTGTGGAAAAATAAACCACATCCAATGCGTACGCTTATGACCTTCGGTCAGCTCTTCAATCACTTGTGAATAGATAGTATCTTGAGCTTGGATAAAATCATCAAATAAATCTTTATCTATCGTTGTCATTTTCTACACTCCTTACGATTTAATTAATGAGCGTTTGCCTATCTGCCATGATAACCAGCCACATATATCGCCTTCATCCAGCAATAGTCAGGTTTATCAATTATCCTATTGCCGTAAAACACTTCTGAATCATCAGCAATTCGGTTTTCAACCGCAGTTGTGATACTAAAAAACTCATCAAGAGATAGTTTATGATCGCTTTCAATATCAAGCATCATATACTCGATACTAAGATCTTCAGGAATTTGATTGAGCAAATGATTAACGTTACTCTTTATTTGTTCTGAATCTGGTATGCCCGTTACCCTAGCTTGTATAAATTTAGCAGTCTTTTCAGCCCCGCAGGATCTTTTGATATCATTAACATCTATACCAACCTTACCCCGATCAGATAGTACCGATTCAAATACAGTTATTACCTGCCCGACTTCATCCGCTTTGCAAATAATAATCCCGTCTATTACTTCGAATCTATCAATTTGCTTATCTGTGGTTTGTAGCGCAAACAATGTGCAACCGACTTGTTGTTGTAGATTTAGCAATGACTGTTCATCCCAACCATCTTCGATAACGATAAACCCAACCTCAGACAAGAGGTAGCTATCTGATTGTGGCCTATACAAAGTAGCTAAAGGTATGGGCTCTATCTGAAGCTCATTATTACGTTCTTCGTTAATGTCGCTTTTTAGAGTCTGTTTATCTTTAACACTACTATCTACTGTCATACTCGGCTCCTTTTTAAAGTGAAATTATTCATCGGTTTTATAAAGCTGCACTCCACTTTCTAGACGCTCAAGAATAACTGCCTTTAGCTCTAATGGTTCAATGACGACGGACAATTGCGACATACTTACCAACCAATCTTGCAGACGAGTAGTATTAGCAACTGTAGCGCTGACTTGACGCCAAGTGTCGTCGATAATCGTAATCTTCTGATCTATTGATAATGGACGCTCATAAAGATGCTGACAGGCATATTTCTGTACTTTTAAAACCAAGTTGATTTTAATATTTTTACCAAACTCTAGCTTGCCCAGCTCCTGTAAGCTATCTAATGTAAAAATGTCACGCCCTACCCAGTCAGGTATTGGCTTATCTATGACTACTGCCTCCGTAATACGGTTGACCGCAAAGTTGCGATGCTCCTCTAGCAATACGTCATCATTGATATGATCATCAGTAGGATTAAAGCCTGCGAGATAGACCATATTGTCAATAAAGATCAGTCCTTTGGGATACACCATTCTTTGAACTGGTTTTTCTTCCCATTTGTTTTGATAACTTATTCGTAATTGACGATTCTGTAGCAGAGCCTGATGAATACTTTCAAGCACATCACTATCAAGCGTTGGTGCTTGCACGATACTAGGTAAGGTGATGAGATGATCTTGCCATTGCCCTAGCGGACTTTGATGAAAGTCATCTTTGTCCTGTCGACGTAATTGAGTGAGCTTGTCTGCGATTTCTTGTTTAAAAGATACTGGTAAGTAGTTTGCGGTATATTTATCCAGCATCTCCCAAAAGAACACGGTTTGCTCGTTAATGACATCGATGCTAAAGCTGGGGTCAATATAAAACCGTGCCGTCTTGCCACTGATATTCTTGCCCCATGCTGGCACCCGAATTAAGGCGTCACTATAGAAAATATCGTTAAATATTTGATTTAGGCCAATCAAATCGTTCTCTAAGTTTTTACGCTCATTTGTATAATTGTCATCATTATCACCATAGTTTTGCATAAGCTCTGTCAATGACACAGCATCAGCTTCACTCCGAGGCAGGCTTTGATATAAAGCAAATAGACGTGCTGACTTTGTATAGCTGGCAATTTGATGTGCTGGCATAGTATCTTCTCTATTAGACTGATGAAGTAATTAACTCGTTATTAAAATACAGGTTCAATCAAAACGAACCAAAATCGCGGTACCATTATCATAAGCATTGCCATCGGAATCATAAACTTGGTTCTTAAGAGAGATGAGCCAAGCTTGTAAATCGGTTTCATCATTGACAAGTTGCCATTCATGGCTTGGCACCAAGTCATGAATACCATCCGTACAGACCAAGATACAATCGCCGCTATTAACCTTAATGTTGCAAGAGTTGCCTTCTGGTGCTTCACTGCTTGTATAACTGTCATCAGCCGTTAATGCAAAGCATTCAGTAATACTATATAAACTCCCTGCCATACCTTCTCGGTTATAGTCAGCGAACTTCGCTTGGCTACCTTGCTCTTGTGCCCTTTGGTCAATAAGCTCATTCAATAGATTATGATCTCGAGTCAGGCACTGCCACTGTGACGTCCCTTTAGGCAGCCAGTACACACGGCTATCACCTACATGCATTATCGTCGCCTTTATGGTTCCATCGCCCTTTAACTCACAGGTAACCATCGCGAGGGTTGCCGCCGCGCCATGACGCTTAGATGAATGCTTGGTTTGATTAATCAGCTGATGAATAACCTCTGAAGTAACACTCTTCTGATTAACCCATAACCGTCTGACTGCTTTTACCACTGCTTTTGAGCAGTGCTGCGAGTGATTAGAGCTTGCCACGCCATCAGACACTGCTAAACTAAATGGTAATGCAACTGGTGTCACTACCATTACCCCTAAGTCTTCTTGATACCAATTATCTAAAAAGAAAAAAAGCGTCTTGCTGCAGGTTATTACTGGCATTTCCGAGAAAGGTAATTGCACAGGCCTGTGCAATAGAAGGAGTTTCTTTTAAAGGACAATGGTCAAGAGGAGCAGGAGCAGTCATGATGGTAAGCCTATATGTTTGTCATAGAGGCTAGTATATCTGACTACCTATAAAATAATTTTCTAAGTTACATTTGCTGAGGTTTTCGTTCAAATAAACTTCATTTTTATATTGAACTAATGTTTGTATATATAATATATTGTTGCTAATATGTAACCATTTTATTTCATCGGACATATGTTATGTATCAGAACAAATTTTTTTCTTTTGAGTGCTAGCTTAGTAGCCATGGCAAATTTATCAGGCTGTGCAGAAGTAAGCACATTAACAAAGGATTTTAGTACATCTGTTGGTCAAGGCGTCTCTACCATAGTTAGAGATATGAACACCAGTATAAACACATCTACTTCAGTACAGTCTCAAAATCAGAATGCTGCTTCGATTCCTCCGACAGATATCGTTTTTTTAATGGGTTGGATGGAAGATGGTTGTCAAGGTAGCATCGCACCATATAACAAAATTTCAGATCGTTATTATACCTTTAAAGACACCGTGATTGATATGGATAACTCACGTGCCCAGCCTTATTCACAATGGTCACCAGAATATCGTGATCAGATTCAAAATGTTATAAAAAGTACAGATGGATCCTATGTAACTTTCTCACTGCCATTGAAGAATGCCTATTATAGAAAACAACCCTTAAAAGCTATAGAGATTGGCTACCGTGAGGGAACTGAAGGCGCTCATGCAAAATTAGTCTTTGCTCAATCTGCGAACGTTACCGCAGTTGTCTCAAACTTTAAAACTCGCAAAGTCGAAGGTATGGGAGGTATGTACAATAGTGGCGCTACCTATAACGCTAAAGAAAGAAGTCTAAACTGTGAACTTTAGGCCAGTACTCATTAAAACATACAACAAGTAATTCTAATTTCTGACGTATCTTCATTAAAAATTTGTTTATTAAAACATATATTCCTACATCATTACTGTGTTTTGAACAAACAATATTAGAAAGTAAAAAGGACCACTAGGATGTTACGAAAAAAGGTGATTACCTTAACAGTTATAACAAGTCTCTTATTTATTGGTTGTAGTAAAAGCGAGTCTGTTCCAAATACTAGAAATGCTAACGACGATATCAGTATCAAATCAACCAACGTAGAAGATGCGTCAAATATAGAGCCAAATATAGAAGTAGCATCAGGAACGGAAGAGACATCAACCACAGATTCTGTTTCTAAACTGGTTCAATACGTAGTCCCCAATGGTGAGTACTCAGAACAATGCGGGTTCAAAAACAACGAAGGTAAAATCGTTGTAAAAGCAGAATATGATTTCTGCGGTACGTTCCATGAGGGCATGGCCTATCTACTCAAAAAGAATCTAAAGTCTGACTCTGACGGAGGCTATTACCTTGGATACAGTAATAGCTCAGGTGAGCTTGTGATTCCAGTGAATATTGAAGCAGATTATGGGTGGATGTTAGATGCTAGAAACTTTAGCGAAGGCTTGGTCGCTATTTTAAATAAAGACCAATGGGGATATATGGACAAAGAAGGCAAAACTGTAATTCCCTTTGACTTTGACAGCGCTAGTGACTTTATTAATGGCATTGCCACAGTATCCAAAGACTATAAATATGGTGCGATTGATCGTTCTGGTAAAGCGGTACTTGAGTTTAAATATAGCCACCTTGGTGACTTTAAAGAAGGCCTAGCATCCTTCAGTCCAATGAATTCAGATAAGCAAGGTTTCATCAATACGAAAGGTAAAGAAGTCGTTGCCCCAATTTGGGATCAAACAATGTATTTCTCTGAAGGACGAGCTGCTGTTGCTAAAGGCGACTATGAAAATGCCAAGTGGGGATTTGTTGATACCTTAGGCAAAGTCATCATTGAACCTAAATATGATGGCGTCTTTATTGATCCAGGTGGAGATTCTCCCGATGTCATCGGTGGCTACTTTGAGAATGGCACTATAGATGTTTATCAAGAGGGCGAAAATGGACAAGTAACGGCTATTACTATTGATAAGAATGGCAAAGAGCTGAAACGTAAAGACTATGCGAGCACCTTAGATGTACTAGAGTCAATGTATAACTAGACTACAAGAAAAACTCTAAAGTATTTAGTTGTTTAGAGCTCTATTCTCATTCAATAGGAATAGTCATCTAAACCTTTTCTGATTTAAGCCCTTATTTTCTAAGGTTTTATCAGAAACTACCGTTCGTCGGATCGATATTTAGAAGCTGAATTAGTCGATATAATTTCAAATACAAATCAAGTCCAATAAAAACTTTAATTTAATTACGAGGAACGTAATTCATGATTCTACCCCCTACCCGTTTGCTACCTGTAGCCGCTGTACTAACCTTTGCTACGTGTACCCTTCCTGCTCAGGCTTACGTAGATAACTGTAAACCGCCTAAGACAAATTATGCTGAAATTGCTTGTACCGCAGATAGCAAATACTTTGTCGGGTACAACTCTGATTACAGTGTTAGAACCTTATTAGATGAGCAAGGCAAAGCGCTAGTAAGCTCAAAAGGCTATGACGATGTAGACTACTACGGTATTAGTAATAGCGTCTTTGCAGTGATGAAAAATAATAAAGTCGGCTATATGAATACCCGAGGTAAGCTTGTGGTACCAACCATCTACGATACTATGCGAGACCCTAATGATAAATACGATGAGTCATGGTCTGAGCCCGTATCTGACGGTCGTATATTAGTCTCTAAAAACGGCAAACTGGGTCTTATCGATACATCAAACAAAATTGTCATGCCCTTCACGAATAAATATCCTTCTATAGAGTCATTTAGTGAAGGTATGGCACCAGTAATGTCAAAATCTTATAAATGGGGCTTTATTGATAAAGATGGTAAGGAAGTTATTAGGCCTCAGTATGACGGTATAAATGGTAATTTTGGCGGCGTCTATGGTTTTTCTCAAGGCTTAGTTGGCATGAAAAAAAGGTAAGAAATGGGGCTATATTACTAAAACTGGTAAAGTCGCTGTACCTTTCGTATACGATGAAATACGTCCGTTTAGTGAAGGTCTCGCCGGGGTATTAAAAGATGGTAAATGGGGGTTTATTAATGGTGCAAATAAAACTGTGATTCCTTTTAAATACTCTGATAGTAATGTCGAACGATATAGTTCTAACTTTATGGGGGCCACTTATTTTATCTTTAATGAGGGTACAGCCCAAGTTGCGACCATCAATCAGAAACAAATATGCATCAATAAATCAGATAAAAAGATAGCCTGTCAATAGATTGATACTGCTTTAGCAGCCCAAACCACTTCTATCAATCTGTGTCTTTAGCATCACTATTTAACATCTTTTTAATTTTAAGGAACTTTGCATGCAGGCCAATCATATTTTATCTATATTCGCAATAAGTAGCTTAATGGCTATAACGGGATGTTCTGAAACCACTTCAGTAGAGGAAACGACAAAGGTCACTACTCCTGAAGAAATAGCTCCTACGACAGTAGTCGCCACTGATTCAACGGCTATTGCTGAACCTGTAGTAGAGACTGAAGAAATAGAAACTATCGAAGCTATTGACGAAAATCCTCCTAGATTTGCTAACGTTACTGACTATTTAGCATTGAAATCTAATACAGACTGGAGTTGGGAATCGCTAGCAGATACTCCTGATATTAAAGAGTGGTATAGCAAAGCGCCTACCAAAAACGAATACTCACCCGAGGATCCTAGTTACTCTATTAGAGGAGGTCTTGACGATTATGGTGGCATGGTAGTTTATGGTACCAAAAAGCAGCCAGAGATAATAACTATTGGTTCAGGTCAAGCGGTTATGGAAGATGAGACTGGGAGTGCTGTATATAAACTCGGAGACATATTTAGAGCCAGCGAGCTTACCCGAGTGAAATCGAACTGTGATACGGGCGAAAACGAGCTATTCTCACAACAGTTTTATAAATGGCAAAAGCCAGGGTATCAACCGCTTTATATCTACTCAATCATAGATCATGCAAATGCAGGTACTTCAAGTAATGTTGGTATTGCCAAAAGCTTGGATAAGTTCTTTGAATCTGATTATAGTAGCGCCCTTATGGACTTAAGAGCTTTAGATGCTGACTATAAAGATATTACTTGCACCTTTGATCTTTAATATTTTTTTTAATTTTAAACTTAACGGAATGAACTATGAAATCAAAGAATACGTTATCTGTGTTGGTTATTAGCAGCTTTATAGCCTTATCTGGCTGTGCCGAAAGCAAAACGATAGGTAGTACCGTAGGGAAAGGGGCCTTGAGTCTTGTTGATAGTTTTGCTACAGGTGTACAAAAAGGTATCGATGAATCCTTCTTAGGTAACAACAGTAAAGCAGCAAACTCTACTAACAAAGTCAAAACCGCTACCACCATTGCCACAAAAACATCAAATGCTATTACAGGTAAGGATATGGTTTACTTATTCGGCGGGATGGAAGATGCTTGCTCAGGTGAAAACCCAGCTTACAACGGTGTAAGGAAAAACTTGTCTGCATTTACCGAGAGTTTTCAAGGTCAAAAAGGCTATGATAATTTCGTCAAACCTAGATCTGAATGGTTACTAGAATATCGTGACATGATCAAAGAGATTAAATATAGAGATTTTTACGATAACGAACTGTCCGGTGATTTCGGTGAGTACAAAGTGATATTTGAGAACGGTGTGAAATATCGTGGTCAACCTTTAGAGCAGTATATTTACAAATATAGAAGGGAGTCACACGGCAGCGTTGAAAGCCTTAAATTCTCATCTAGCGCCAATATGATGCTATATGGCCAAATTTCAAAAGTCGCCCATTTGATAGTTATGGCGATATCATAGATATGGGCGCAGTCTATACACCACAAACAAGAACTATTGCCTGCGAATTTGAATAATTGTAATTTGAAAAAAACTGTTTCTATTAAGGATAGTATAATGAAAAAGATTTTGGCAGGCAAAGGTTTAAGCAGTGTTGTATTCCTAAGTTTATTCCTTGCGGCTTGTGGCGGAGGCGGTGGTTCTGATAGTGATTCTGATAGTGATGCTGATAAAAATACGACAACGCCACCGCCAGTAGTAGAAACTCCAACTGACCCAGCGCCGACCAATCCAAAACCCATTGATCCCTTACCTACGGATCCAGTTGACCCAAAACCTACTGACTCAATTGATCCAGTTGAAACGGATTATACGCAGGTGACTATTAGCTCTTTAGGCAACCAAGAGCAGTTGGGTGCTAGTTTATTAGCATCTAATATGATTAGCCTTAACCGTCAATCGTGTGGTCTTGGAGGTGTTTCTCATGATGAAGAATTAGCAGCCATCTCTCGCAAACATGCGATGTATTTACAATACTTGTATTCAAATGGCAAAGTAAATTACAACCCACATTACGAGCACAAACTGGTAGGATTTGAATCAATATCAGGTGACGCTAACCCTTACTTTACAGGCGGTACACTTACTGAGCGCATCAAAACCGCTGGTTACACAGCGCCAGGTCTTATAATCGCTGAAAATATCACTCAGAAAGAGTCGTTTAACTCCAATGGCATGGTTAACACGCCAAATCGAGAAGCTAAAGACTTTATCAAGGCTTTGTTTGCTGCACCTTATCACTTGCAATCGCTCGTTAACCCGAGCTTTGATAAGACAGGCACAAGTGTTATCACTTATACGCCATTTGGAAAAAGTCCGGCTTTGAATAATGGATTTATATTAGTCAATAGTTCATCTGGAACAACAGCCAATACAAACTACCCTAAAAGTGGGTTAATAACATATCCTTGTGAGGGTGTTATAGACACCTCTACAGCGTTATGGACTGAATCCCCAAGTCCAGTAGCAGGTACAGGTCGTAACTTGCGTACAGACCCTATTGGGCAACCAATTTATATATTCGCTCCAGAAGCAGACAAAATCAAAGTTAGTAATATTAAGTTTTATGACACCGTTCGGAAGACTGATGTGCCTATTGATTTGATTGACGATGAAAATGATCCTCAAAAAGGCACGGTATACGATCTTCCAGAGAACAAAGCGTTCATTTTACCGATTACCGATAGCTTGAATAGTTGTGGCGTTACCTCTTCTAAAACAAACTGTGGTCTTTATGCTAATACCAAGTACACAGTAAGCTTTGACTTATTGGTCAATGACAAGACTTTGCAAAGGAAGTCATTCAGCTTCACAACAGGCGATACAAATTACTAAAACTGCCACTGATAAAAAACAGGTACTAAAGAGCACCTGTTTTTTGGCAAAAGAATCGGCGAATAATCTTTTCACCATTGCATGATGTTTAGCTATGCTGAAGAAACCATATAGATAGAATTTATAAACTAACGACTTGCTGAAGCGTTTAGTATGACTAAAAAAAGCAACGCTATAGTACGAAAACCAAAGGAAAAACTGACTCATTCTTGACGACAGAATATATAGAAATAAAGCATGGTTTAATATTATGATTAGGAAATTTTAAGATGATAAATTATTACTATGCTTGAGTTTGTTGTACGCGTTTTTAATATAGAACAACATCGGTTGCGCAATATTTATGTCGTTAGTATCATGTTGGTTTAGAAGTAGCTCAATTACAATTAGGAAAATATTATGGCAAAATTAGAATCAAATATTGAATTAGAAGCAGCAGCATTTCGTCGCTTACTAGCTCATTTAGACGAGCGTAAAGATGTACAAAATATTGAACTGATGAACCTTGCTGACTTTTGTCGTAACTGTTTATCCAAATGGTATAAAGCGGCTGGTGAAGAGCGTGGTATTGAAATCGAATACGAGGATGCGCGCGAGCTTGTTTATGGCATGCCTTATGCTGAATGGAAACAGAAGTATCAACAGAAAGCAACGCCAGAGCAGTTAGCGCGTTTTAACGAGATTGAAGCTGCTAAGAATAAAACGGATTAAAACTGACAGTGATAGCTCAAATAAAATAAGCCATCACTAGAGAGTGATATCAGAAAATCCAACATTGCCGCTAGATTAGCGGCTTTCTATAGATTTGAGTATGCTACTAAACCCTATGGTTCCTTGTTTCTGCATTTGACGGTCAAACAGGCGACCGACTAATGGCAATGGTACCGTCAATCGACCCTCAGACACCCAAGTCACGTGTGTGGTGCCATCGCCCAAGTCTTTTAAATCAATGATGCCTTTATCATGCTGCATTTTGATAGGCTTAGATTTTTCGATTTGGTATTGCATATGAGTAGGACGTTCAAACGCTGTAATCCGCTCCCAGAACTTAACGGGTCCCGTTTGAATGCTACGTAAAGCCCCGACGCCATTGCGCTCTTCGTTACCTTCGGCTACTAACTTAGCAACCCCCACCGCTTTAAATGAGCCATAACTGGCATGATCACTCAGTGCTTCAAATACCTCATCAATCGGTTTTTTTGACAATGCGCTCTACTTTTATTTTAAACATAATATGATCTCATTAAGACTAAAGTTATTTAGCTTACGGCTATTTCAGCAATAAATATAGCCGTCACATTGTGAAAAATCATTACCGTGAAGAGCCGCGTCCCTTTGAAGGACGCCTGCCATTGGTAGCAGGTTTGCCACTGCCTCCAGACTTACCATTACCCCCTGACGGCTTACCACGACCAGTAGGACGTCCATCCCTACCTTTAGAACCTGCTGGTTTTCTAGCATCATCTTTGGCGTATTTGTTACGCCCCTTTGCTGCACCTGCTGATTTTGTAGATGGTTTTGACTTTGATGAAGCGTCCGCACGAGGTTTCTTTCGTGGCGCATTGCGGGATTTCTTGTTTGAGTGATTATCTTGCGAAGAGGAATCTTCTACAGATTTAAGCAACACAGACAGCTCTTTTGGGGTTAAGTCTCGCCAGTCACCAACGGGAAGACCTTTGAGACTTACATTCATAATCCGCGTACGTTCAAGCTTGACGACCTCGTAGCCAAAGTGCTCACACATACGGCGAATTTGACGGTTTAAACCTTGAACGAGCGTGATGTTAAATATATTAGGCGCTACTTTAGTCACTGGGCATTTTTTGGTCATCTTGCCAAGCATCGGCACACCGCCCGCCAAACCTTCGATAACACTATCAGTTAACGGCTTATTTACTGTAACTAGATACTCTTTCTCGTGATTATTGCCAGCACGTAGTACCTTATTGACCAAATCACCGTTATTAGTCAAAAAGATCAAACCTTGAGAATCTTTGTCCAAACGGCCTATCGGAAAAATACGCAAACTATGTCGCACAAAATCGACAATATTATTCTTCTCAGAGCTTTCCGTGGTGCTCACAATGCCCACTGGCTTATTTAATGCAATAAAAATAAAATCATCAGGCTCTCGTGGCTCAATAAGCTGCCCGTTGACTTTTACCGCATCACCAGCGACCACCTGATCACCGACCGACGCACGTTTGCCATTGATGTATACATTACCTTGTTCAATAAAGCGGTCAGCGTCTCGCCTAGAGCAAATACCACTTTCGCTGATGTATTTATTTAAACGAGTCGAGGAAGCGTTGAACATAAAGCACCGTTTTACCTGATAAGAAGCGTTTTTTTTGCTAAGAAAAAAGCCTAAATTGAATGGATCAACAATAACGAAATAGCTCACATTATATATGAAATCGACTGACCCTTTGAGGAGAGATGGGTAAAAACCTAGAAATGTATCGCGTCATGTAATTTTGGATGATGTCGAAAGAACTTATTTATGAGGTTGTAAATTTAAAAAGCCTCACCATTCATCATACGAGCAGTGGGGCTTTTTTTCTAGTTTTTCAGCTATATAATTTTTCAAATCTGTTCTTTTGCTGATTACTCACTACTCACTACTCACTACTCACTACTCACTACTCACTACTCAGCATCATCCAACAGTTTATTAAGCTCGTCCACCATGGGATCGTCAATGATACTGCCTTCTACATAGCTAATTATCTCATCTACAGTCGTTAGATCCATTTCACGAATACCTAAACTGGCCAGTTGCGCATTAATCGATTCTAAGCTGTCGTTATCTTCAGCGTCATCTAGCAAATCCTCTTCAAATCTACCTCTGACAAACCAGTACATTTTTTTCTAGTACAGTTTCTTTTTTTGGTTAAAGTAGAATAACCATCACCATAAATGAACAGATTGAAATGATAAGGTATTTCTACGTCATTAATGAAGAAAGTACGTTGGCACTCTAATGTATAGGCTTGAATCTCTTCATTTTCCGCGCTTTCATCACTTTTGTTGTCTTCATCATATTCAATCGCCTCTTCTATCAACTCACCTAATATTTGATAGTTACCGACTTTGATTTTATGATTATAAATGATAGCAGAGTCTGCGATTGCATCAAAAATAATAGCACTGACATCTAAGGTATGGTTATCGATATCATAAAATGCTTTTAACGCTGGCAAAAACTCGGTTAGCTCTTCTTCTGGCACTTGAATGAGAAACTGCTGCTCGTATATTTTAATCATATCTTCAGGAGCATAGGTATTAGCAGTATTGGTCTCGTTTCTACCTGTTGGCTGCAAAGGTAAAAAATTATACGGGTTATGTTTGGTCATTCAGAACTGCCTTTTTACTTAAGTTGAATTTATTAAATGTCTGTGTTGCTCAATCTCTAAGGGTCTTTGAACGTACTACTATTTTTCAGTACCGTAAGACTTTAAGATTTATGGGCGTATTGTCTCTTATTCAGGCAATTTTAGATAGACAGTTATAAATATACAAGTTCAATCTACTTTAGACAGGCAGTCAGAATAATACAGACTAAAGAGACGATACTAGCCAGTAGCAGCTTGGTATCGCCTTCAAGTGCTAATCCAATTTTCACTCTTCTTCAGAGCTAATCACATACCAATTATCAACTTACTTGCTGCCACCCTGACGTCGCGTGATGTTCATCTTGATGTGCAAATAAAGGGTGAACTTTGGCTTCATGTAAACTCAACACAGGGGTCACACAGACATCCGTTGCTGCAAATACACGTTGCCAATGCTCAAGCGTTTGACTGGCGAATTTTTCCGCGATTGTGTTGGACGCAGCTTCACTCTCAGGTCTATTGGGCATGATACCAAGTTGCCAGTGTATTTCTTTAAGCGACGGTAGTTCCAATACCTCACATAGCCCTTGCCAAAATTTTAGCTCTAAGGAACCAACGGCCATATGCCGCTTATCAGCGGTTTGGTACAATCGATAGCATGGCAATGCACCGCCCAAAAAGTCATGCTGCGGCAGTAGAGTGTCGTTTAAGCCATTTCCTGAAAGGCTATTAATCAGTTTGCCTGTGACCTTTGGCATGACCATATGATTATAAAGGCTGTGCGTCATACTAACAGCAACGTGTCGTCCCCTGCCCGTAGCTGCGCGGCAAATACGGCAGCCAACAGTGCTATCACTGCTGTATCACTACCACCTGCCAAATCCGCAAACTGGATATTAGGCATGGCCTGCTCACCCTGCGCTGTTTTTAGCTGGTCAAGCACACCACTCATAGCCATAAAGTTAATATCGTGACCTGCCTTATTGGCCCAGTCATGATTCACTTGAGAGCCATCTTCTGAGTCAGCATCTTCTGTTGAATGACAATCTGCTACGCCATAGCCAGTGATTGACACTATTACTAGTTTTGGGTTGATGACATGCAAGGTCTTAGCATCTAGTCCCATTTCTGCCAAGACACCTGGGCGAAAGCTATCTAGCATCACATCAGCCTTTTTCAGATGTGCTTTTATCGCCTCAATCGCTTTGGGATCATGAAAGTCATGCTTTTCGGTCATCTTACCGTGGTTTAGAGCTGCGAAGAGCTCACCAAATACTCGAGCAGGGTCACCCTGTTTGGGTTCGATTTTAAGGACGTCTGCACCCAAGTCCGCAAGCAAACGCGTAGCAAAAGGCCCAGGTAGATTACGAGTCAGATCGATCACTCGTAACCCTTGTAGACAGTCTGCCATTTGATCATGATTTGATAAATGCATGTCAGTCATCGGAGAACGCCTCGCCTTTGGCTGCCATATCTAGCAAGATTTGAGCAGGCTCAAAACGCTCACCATATTTCGCAGCCAGCTCACGGCTACGCTCAACAAACGCACTCACGCCCATTGCATTGATAAACTGTAGCGTGCCCCCGTGCTGCGGAGCAAATCCCCAACCAAAGATAGAACCTATATTGGTATCGGCAACTGAGCGCACGACATTTTCCTCATAGCATTTGGCAGATTCATTGGCTTGAATAAACATTAGCCGATCAACCAAATCTTGCTGCGACGGTTGCTCTGATTTTGGCGGATATAGATTTATCAGCTCAGGCCATAGATGCTTATCACCCTCTGTTGGATAGTCATAGAATCCTTTGCCATTTTTCTTACCTTCGCGCCCATGCTCATTGACCAGTGTTTTTAGTATCTCGTAAGAAGGACGCACTACGATTGGCTTACCTTCGGCTACCATATCCGCTTGCTGCTGTTCGCTGACATGCAATGCGAGGCTTAATGACACTTCATCTTGCAATGCTAAGGGCGGCATCGGCATACCTGTTTTCAGTCCGGCAACTTCAATGCTACGCGGATGCACACCCTCTCCTAGCATCGCAATGCCCTCTGAAACATAGGTACCAAATACCCGCGAGGTATAAAAGCCATGACTATCATTGACGACGATAGGCGTTTTACCTATTTGCACAACATAGTCGAAAGCTTTGGCCAATGTCGCATCGTCGGTTTGCTCGCCCATGATAATTTCAACCAGCGGCATCTTGTCTACTGGCGAGAAAAAAATGCAGACCGATAAACTGGTTTGGTCGCGTACTGGCTTTTGCCAATCCAGTAATCGGTAGCGTTGAGGTATTAGAAGCATATACGGCCGTGTTTGAAATCACTACTTCACTTTGCTGAGTACACTTGGCTTTAATTTCTCGGTTTTCAAACACTGCTTCGATAATAAGATCACAATCTGACAAATCATCGTAAGAAACTGTTGGCGTGATACGTTTTAGGAGAGCTTGTTTTTTTCTCTTCGGTAGCGCGCTTTCGGCTGATCGCTTTGTCCAAAATATTGGCAGAGTACGCTTTGCCTTTTTCAGCGCCTGCCATGTCAGTGTCTAGCAGAACGACATCGATACCAGCTTTGGCAGTGACATACGCAATGCCAGCACCCATCATGCCAGCGCCCAAGATACCGACTTTCTTGGTGGTTGTTCGTTCAAACCCTTGAGGACGAGACTGACCTTTTTTGATGCTATTCAGCTGAGTCCATAAGGTGTTAATCATGTTTTTAGATTCAGTCGACAGCACACAAGCGGCAAAATAACGCGACTCGATTTCAAGTCCCGTATCGATATCTACCAAGCAGCCCTCAAACACACAAGACATAATGTGAGTAATCGCTGGATAGTTGCCATGAGATTTTTGATTGGCCATGGCTGGGGCGATAGAGAATATAGGCACTACTTTTGGATGCTTACTATCGCCGCCAGGGATTTTAAAGCCTTTCTTATCCCATGGCTGCTGCACGCTTGGATTATTTTGAATCCAGTCTTTTGCTTGCTTCAGCATATCCGCTTGAGCAGTGGCCGTTGCATCAATAAGTCCAATGTCTTTTGCAACTGCTGCGCGAAGCTCCTTGCCTTGCGTCATCAACTCCAACGCCACCTGAATACCGACCAATCGCGGTAAGCGCTGAGTACCGCCGCCACCAGGTAGCAAGCCCAGTCTCACCTCAGGCAAACCAAGCTTGGTCTTCGGCGTGTCAATGACAATACGATAATGACATGCCAATGCAAGCTCCAAACCGCCACCTAATGCGGTTCCTGTCATAGCAGCGACGACAGGTTTACCTGAGGTTTCAAGCTTACGCAAACTACCTTTTAGTTCTTCGGTCAATGCAAACGCTTGCTCGGCTGTCTTTATCTGGTTCAATTGATCAATATCTGCGCCAACCACAAAGGTTTCTTTGGCCGATGTAAGAATTAAGCCTGTGACTGCGTCATCATTGATGAAACTATCGACTATTGTGGCGAACGACTCTGTAAAGCCATCACCGATGACATTCATTTTGCGTTTGCTTTGGTCAATCGTGACCGTGACGATACCATCGTCATCACGTTGGGCAGAGAAGTTTTCTAATTCATTAATGGCTGTTACGCATCTGCTGTCTGGTTATTTGTCATCATTTTTATCCCTTAAATGATTCTTTGTATATTGCGTTTTAGTCTAATTGGTTTTCAGTCTATTTTAGAGAAAGGTTAAATACGCTCGATAATAGTGGCAATTCCCATACCACCGCCCACACATAGCGTAATCATAGCAGTCTGTAAGTCGCGGCGTTCCAACTCATCAAGGACTGTCGTCATGAGCATCGCGCCAGTTGCCCCAAGCGGATGACCCATAGCGATTGCACCACCATTGACATTGACGATATCAAGCGAGATGCCAAAATCATCAGCAGTATTCATCGGCACAGCAGCGAAGGCTTCGTTAATTTCCCAAAGGTCTATATCAGAAGCTTGCATGCCCGCTTTATCAAGGGCTTTTTGGCAAGCTGGCGTTGGACCTGTGAGCATAATGGCAGGCTCTGAGCCAATGACTGAGGCCATTGTGATCTTGGCGCGTGGTTTTAACCCTGCTTTTTGACCAGCCGCCGCGCTGCCAACCAAACAGATAGCTGCCCCATCAACGATGCCTGAAGAGTTACCCGCATGATGCACATGACTCACGGTTTCTATCGTGGTGTATCTGTCCAAGATAACGCTATCAAAGCCCATTTTTCCCGGCATGATAAAGGAAGGTTTAAGACCCGCTAAGGTCTCGACATTGGTATTAGATCGGATAGTTTCATCTTTATCTAACAGCATCATGCCATTGATATCGGTAACAGGGACAACAGACTTATCGTAATAGCCTTTCTCCCAAGCCTGTGCCGCGCGGCGATGCGACTCGGTGGCAAAGGCATCGACATCACTACGACTAAAGCCTTTGAGCGTCGCGATGGTATCCGCGCCCACGCCTTGCGGTACGAAATGCGTGGCTTCATTGACCCGTGGATCCATGTACCAAGCACCACCATCAGATCCCATCGGCACACGGCTCATAGACTCCACACCGCCTGCCACCACCATGTCTTCCATACCTGACATGACTTTGGCCGCCGCTAAATTGATAGATTCTAAACCAGAGGCACAAAAGCGCGACAAGGTAAGACCTGCCACATTTTGTGCCCAACCAGCATCAATCACAGCGATACGGGCAATATCAGAGCCTTGCTCACCCACCGGTGTTACGCAGCCAAGTACCACATCATCTACCAAACTGGTATCCAAGTTGTGGCGCTGTTGCATCTCCTGTAATAAGGTGCGTGTCAGCCAAATTGGTGACGCTTGATACAAGGAGCCGTCCTTTTTTTCCTTTGCCCCGTGGCGTGCGGATAGCATCATAAATATAAGCAGTCTCAGTCATAAAAAAATCCTTTTTTTATTTTTTAAATAAACAATAGTTATTGTAGTCTTATAATATAAGCATCTATATAAAGCGTGACGCCAGCTCTTTCATAATTTCATTGGTGCCGCCATAGATTTTTTGCACACGGGCATCGGCATATAAACGGGCGATAGGGTATTCTGTCATATAGCCATAGCCACCAAATAGCTGCACGCATTCGTCGATGACTTCGCACTGTTTTTCGGTAACCCAGTATTTGATTAATGAGGCATGCGGTACTGATAATTTACCCTCAAGCATCGCATCGACTGCCGCATCACACATGGTACTGGCAGCGAGATAATCGGCATAGCATTCCGCCATCTTAAAGCGGGTATTTTGAAACTTCCAAATAGGTTTGCCAAAGGCTTCGCGCCCTTTTACGTAGTCTAGCGTTAAGTTGATAGCAAGCTTCATCGAGCCAACTCCTGATAGCGCAATGATTAAACGCTCACGCGGCAACTCCTGCATCATTTGGATAAAGCCCATACCTTCTACCGTACCCAGTAGATTTTTTTGTGGCACACGTACATTGCTAAAGAACAACTCTGAGGTATCCTGCGAGGTCAGACCAATCTTGTCGAGATTGCGTCCACGCTCAAACCCTTCTACTTTGTCCGTTTCTACGATGATAAGTGAGACGCCTTGTGCGCCTTTTTCACGGTCTGTTTTGCATGCTAATAGGATAAGATTGGCGTGTTGACCATTGGTGATAAAAGTCTTAGAACCATTGATAATGTAGTCATCACCATCTTTTACCGCATAGGTTTTGATGTTTTGTAGGTCGGAGCCAGTACCAGGCTCGGTCATGGCGATAGCGCCGATATATTCGCCCGTTGCCATTTTGGGTAGCCACGCTTGTTTTTGCTCTTCAGTACCGTGGTCTAAAATATAAGGCGCGACAATGCCTGAATGCACCATACCGCCAAATCCCGATTGATTGGCTTCGGTCTGTGCGTAGATAAGCGCCGCTTCGTGACCGAAATCGCCGCCGCCGCCGCCATATGCAGCTGGTATCGCCGCACACAAAAACCCCATCTCGCCCGCCTCTTCCCACGCAGCACGATCGATCATGCCGTTTTTGCGCCACTGCTCATCTTTAGAATCCCAAGATTGAAACATTTTTAAGGCGCTGTCATGCACCATCTGATGCTCTTCGGTCATCCAGTTTGGGGTAAGTTTTTCGATACTCATGATGTCTATCCTTGACAAGGTGAAGTGAAGAACAACTATATAGTCAAGTCTATATAAATCCGCTACATCGTCATCCTCGCTAAGCATACTAATGTATAACTTGCACTCGGTTTCCTTGTATCGAAATTATATTAACTGACTATAACTAAGTCGTTTTAAAAAAAATTATGGTAATATATATTACGTTATAGATATGCCATAAATTCTTTATATCTATTAATATACGAGTCTTATACTAGGCTATGAAAAACCACTTCGCAATCTATTAAATAAAAATGGTAATTCAAATTACTCATTAATTTAATGATGAGAATTAGTCAGCAATTTATTCAATTGGTAGGACGTATCAAATAACCAATACTTTAAGAAGCAATAAATATGAAAACCTTTAGTCAGTCAGATAGCCTCATGCAAACTCGATCTCTAGCACCCCTATCCGATATGCGGCCCGCAACTTTGGATAAAATTGAACAGGCCGTTCGCAAAGTCTTTGCAGGATTTGACGCTAACGAGGTGACGATGGCGCAGATTGCAAAGTCTGCAAATGTCTCTTTGCAAACGCTCTACAAGTACTTCGGGGATAAGCAAACGCTGTTTTATACCATTATGGATATTGTGCTCGGCAGATTAGCCGCTCGCATCATGGATCATCTGCAAGGGATTGATAGCGTACAAGATCGTCTACGTAAGACGCTGTGGGTATGCTTTGATTTTGTAGACTCGCATCCAGATGCGGTGATGGTGCTGTCTTCTGTGTCGGCCTCGCGTATACGTAATATCGCAATCTATGAAACAAAGAGTTAATTGGCGCGTTTTTGGCGGTATTAGAAGATGGTCAAAATCGTGGGGTGCTCAATGACACTGTCCCTCTGCACATACTCTTCGATGTGTTTATGGGATTTATCAGTCGACTTGGCTTAATGCATACCATTCGCCAGACAGAAACACCGTTAAATGCAGAGTTTGACGCGCTATTTGTGATTTTATGGCGCGCCATCTCTAAACCTGAGGCCCAAAATGAGTTTCATAAAACTGACATTTAGCAGTATCTGACTCTTACAAGAAAACATAACGTAAAAAACCAAAAAGCCCCACGATAAAGTGAGGCTTTTTTTATATTTTTTTTAGGGCGTGTCCTCATTTTAAAAATGGTGATAAAAATGAGATAAATCGCAGTCAAACAAGGAAAATAGCGCAGATAATATCGAGATATTAGTCAGCTATTTGACGCCATTTGGCAAGATTTAGCCATTTTTAACCCATTTAGATGACTATCGATTGAATTGAAGACACGCCCTAGTCAATATGATTATTCAATCAATGTAATTAACAACTCGCGCTACTTACCTATTTAAAATATTTTAGATACTGCTGGATTTTGGTAAGCCATAATCTGCATGATCAACCACATGGTTATTTTGCTCAATAGTCAATCGATAACCTTTGATAACACCATCGTATGGCAAACTGCCTCATACTGCTGATAATGCTCGCAGATGCTGTCTTGAATCGCTGATTTACGGGCAGCATCGTCTAATTTGGCAAAACCGCTAGGTAAATGCACTTGGGCAAAACGTGAAGCCGCGCCACGAGACATCCAATTATCAGCACTCGTAAATGCAAAATCTACTTCCGCTCGTAAGCTATATCTAGGTAGCGTATTAGAGTGATTCGCCAAGTCGTATTTAATCTGCGCAATATCTTCTGCGAATGGCTGATACGGTATTTCAAGCACGGCAAACAATTTTGCTAAAAACTCATCAGCGGTAAAGTGTTTATCCATATAGCTACCATCAAGCCCAAGGAATTTGCTTGACAGTACATGGCGCAGGCGGTCATAGGCAGGTATGGTGTGTTTAAGAGGATAGCCCATTTGCTTGACGATATCTTGCGGGCGCAGCTCAAGCGACTCTATTTGATTGATAATATATTGCGCTAGAGAATGGCGTGGGTGATAACGACGGGTATATTTAGATGGGTTAGCAATGTGGCTCATGATATTGAACACCTTAGACTCCTGTAACTCCGACGAAAAAGTATGATATACGCCCAAATAGGCAAAAAAATCAGGCACAAATGAGGTTGTCGGAGTACAGGCTCATGCGCTTTACCAGAGTTGTTTTATATCGTGCTGGAAGTTGCAAGGTTTGTCACGCCGCCATTAGACTATTGTCATGGTCGGCAATAACAAAACTGTTAAACCCACGATAGTTCGTTCAATGATGATAGCACATCAGATGACAAAAAATAAATACCGATATTTGTGACCGTTTGTGAATAATTCTTTTTCACGTTGCCATTCAATCTTAGACGTTTCGATGCACCATTTATTCATGTGCTAACACGAGGTTCAACATTGAAATATTAAGGTTGAAGTCTTAAAAATTAACGCTTAGCGATTGACATCAACAACTATTCGACCACGAACCTTGCCATCCAACAACACTTTGTCGCCAGCTTTGTAACGCGGATGGCTGCTTGTTTCCACAGTTCCCGCTAAATCAATCCCTGGAACCATAGGAAATGTGCGTACCACAGGGCTACGACCCGTGATGGCCAATCCATCTTTGTAGTTGAGCGTGCTATATGCCACACGAACCGTAACGTCCCCTTCTGGCAATTGCGTGTCCTGTATCTCAGTCAAATTGGACTGATAAACATCGTCATTTTTTTCAATTAATATTGCATTAAACATAGTAGCTCCTATTTAGACCAATCGTCTATAAATGAGTAAAAAATAATTTAGACCGGTCGTCTAAAAATATAAATAAAAAATTACTTCTGTATTCCTGCTACAAAACCTCGGAAAAAAGTATCTAATGGACCGACATCTTGCACCAACTTAGCACGCAAAACCGCACCTTCCCAACCAATCCAAAAGAAAGCAGCCAGCTCATCACAATCACTATGAGAAGGTATTTGTTCTTGTTGTACTGCCAGACGCAAGCAAGCCGCTAAGCGCTCTTGCCAATCAAGCAATATATTTTCTAACTCACAACGAAAACTGTCAGGCAACACGACAATCTCTTGACCCAAGTTACCTACCAAACAACCGCGGCGAAATTCATGCTTGATCATTCCCGACTTAGCATCTTCAACAAAGTCACTAATACGCTGCATAGGAGACACTTGCTCGTTTAAAAAAACAATGATCTAGCTTGCGAGCAAAATATAACGCGTACTGCCGTAATACTTCCTGGCCAAACGCTTCTTTGTTTTTGAAGTAATTGTAGAAAGAGCCTTTAGGCACATTGATACGTTTGAGTATGGCATCGATACCAGTAGTCGCAAAGCCTTGCTCTGTCAGCATCTCCATCCCAGATCTCAAAAGAGCTTCACGGGTATCCGTAAACTCTCGTTCAACATTAGGTGGACGCCTCGACGGGCTTTTGGCTTAGTAATCGTCATGCATAGATATTATGACCGATCGTCTTTAATGTCAATCAATTGTTTTAAGCGGTTTATTTATCCATCAGTCGCGACGGTTTTTTTGACTATCCTGCTATCAGTCTTCACCATGATACGTTGCCTCATCCATCCAAACGATGGGATCTTCGCACAGATGAGTTACGTGATACCAGATATCACTGCTACGGGCGATACGATGATGGCCTCCTTCGAAATAATCGACTTCCCAGCTATCAGGTAGATTCACTAAGGTTCGTCTAGCCACTGCCACATCTAAGCTTTCATCATCGACTTCTACCATAACTCGTACTATCTCGGTATTGGTCGTGGGAAAAGACAGCTTCATATCAACTACGTCAGGGATACGGTCCGCCAATACCTCATTTGGATAGATACAAGGCGCAATCAATAGCGCGCGCAAGTTGTATTTATGGGCAAAATGATTGGCAAACCAACCACCAAGCGAATGCCCTGCCAACACCACTCGTGGGTACTGTGCGATTTTCTCGCGAATCAATGCATCATAAATCGCAAATATTTCTGCAAAACTCTCGCGGTAATTGACCGCTTGACAGTATTTGGGCTCACGCGTGATACACGTATATTTACTGGTCTCATTGCTTGAATCGAGACCATGAAAAAAACAATAAAAACGTATCGTTGTTTTCAATAGGAAACATCATAAGGTTCTCCTTTTTTTAATTGTTATTTAGGCTTATTCTTGGTAATTTAGTTTATGAATTAAACCGATTTTTGACTAGCAACCTGCGCTTGGTACAAGCTTAAAAGCTCCTCACAAGCCTGCATTGAGATATTTTTTGCAAAGCCTTCGTTAAACCAAAAGTCATAAACCGCTTGGACAATAGCTTTCACCGCTTCTGCATTTTCTGGCTTTTGTTCTGTTAGTTTCATCCCAATGTCTTGCGCTTGTATATCCGACTCACTATAGGGCGCGCTCCAACCCACACCATAACGATAAAGCACATCATTAATCGCCAGTATGAATATGGCATTGGACACCCCAAATGAACCGATAAGCCTGTCAAGCATTGCACAGCGCTCTTCATAAATACTGACCTCTATCAGCATATCAGCTTGCTCAAACAGACAATCACAACTCACCATATGCGAGGGTTGACTAAAATCATCCCATAGCAATGGATAAGTTCCGCGAATTCCGCCTTTTTCCACTACATTAAATTGCCAAATCGCATAATGAGTATCTGGCCCCTTATAAGGCACATGTATAAACCACTGCATCATCGCATCACTGTCATACATAATATGAGTGCTACCAATCCGCACGCCCTGCTTAGGCAGTACATCCTGATATGCGCTATTTATATCATCACTATAGAGCGTCACTTTACGTAAGTTTCATCACTGGTATCGCCTAGCTTTGCTCTGGCTTCTTTCATGCTTCGATAGGGTTTAAATGGCGCTACCCATCTGAGCATCTCATCGGTATTGTTCACGAAGTAAATATCATCTTCATAACTGTCTACAGAAACCGTTTCGAGGTAAAACAATGGCTGTTTTCGTATTCGGCCTTTCTCATCATTTGCTAGTGCCTTTATACCAGATAGCTTTGAGCCACCCGACCACTCGAAATTATCTATACGCTTTTGTTCAAACTGATATGTTAATATCGTCATATTTATATCCTTATTATTTTGACTGGTTGTTTAGCTGCAGTTTTTCGTTGTTGTTATATTCTAAATTCCGATTTTAAGCCAACCGAGCCTATTCGCCATTGTTTAAATGACGTCATTATCTCTAAAGTTAAGTAAATTAATCGACTTGGTAAGGTAGTAGCTTTTAATTCTGATAGACTTTTTAGCCACAGTTTTTCGCTGTCACATCACTAATATTTTTGCAATGCTAACGAGCTTTTTTTCTGCTAGGTTTTTTGTTTATTAATAAATATAGTTTTTTAGGTTTGTACAGGCGTAGAAGTTTAAGATTAAACGTAAATAACACTACTAGAAAGACTTCGCTAAAATAGCGCTTTAAAAACTTAGTTAAAAAGTGAAGCGTTGCGCTCCGAGGGTTAACTGGTTTTTATCTCATGTCATTTTGCCTGACCTAATAACTATAGTATAAGCTCACATAAAAATAAAGCTGTTTAAAACCTTCTACGACAACTGGTGTCGCTTCTTTTTAAATGAATTGTAGTTTAGTCGTTAGCAAGTATCCCAACGCATTAAGTATAATTAGCGACAGTTTCATATTGCTTAAGTATCCTCAATAAACGTCCAATTAACAATCCTTATCAAAAAAACACCTTTCACGATTGACGTGGGCTTGCTATCTTGCCCCGCAAACCTTGTATTCTAATTAAGCCTGCCCCACTTTGACCTATCACACGTAATATTCGCATCTGTATTGGATTTTATGACACATAACCTTGAGGCCAGCTCAAACGCTCGCCGAACTCAGTATTTTCAAGTATTTTTGATGGGCGTTAGTGCCTTTATTATGAACACCACAGAATTTGTCCCTGTGGCGCTGTTGAGCGACATTGCCCAAGACTTCTCTATTACGACGGCAGAAACTGGCTGGATGTTGACACTCTATGCTTGGATTGTCGCAGCGATGTCATTACCACTAATGCTACTGACCAGTCGATTTGAGCGTAAGCGCTTGCTCTTGGGTCTTTTTGCCGTATTCATTGCCAGTCACGTACTGTCCGTATTTGCATGGAGCTTTGACGTGCTGCTCATTAGCCGAGTTGGGATTGCGTTATCGCATGCGATATTTTGGTCCATCACAGCTGCAATCGCGATACGCGTCGCGCCTGAAGGCAAAAAAGCCATGGCGCTTAGCGTACTGGCAACGGGTACGTCGTTAGCAATGGTACTGGGTGTGCCGCTAGGACGCTTAGTTGGACAATGGTTTGGTTGGCGTGCGACCTTTGGCGGTATTGGCGTCATCGCCTCAATTGTATTTATTCTACAAGCGAGACTCTTACCAACGCTACCTAGTATGTTTGAAGGGTCTTTTAGAAAGATTCCAGAACTACTTAAAAACCCCCTATTAGTCTGTTTGTACCTGCTTATCTTATTGGTCTTTACAGCGCACTACACGGCTTATTCTTACATAGAACCATTTATGCGCCAAGTTGGCAATGTCAGTGAAAACGCTGCGACTTTTGTACTGTTGCTATTCGGTGCAGCAGGAATTGTGGGCAGTGTGATTTTTAGTCGTTGGGGCGATCGATTCAATACTAGATTGATGCTGATATCGACCATACTGATGCTCGTATCTATGCTTGCGCTGTTGCTAGCAGTGACCTCTGTATGGGCGCTCAGCTTTATCGCCTTACTGTGGGGCGCGGCACTCATGCTACTGATTATCTCAATGCAGGCCAAAGTCATCATGGTCGATGCCAATGCGCAAGACATGCTGATGTCGATGTTCTCAGGTATTATTAATTTGGGAATTGGTACGGGTGCGCTATTCGGTGGTTATGCCGTGACGCATATTTCACTATCTAGCGTAGGGTACACAGGTGCGGCTATCGCAGTTGTGGCGTTACTCTTAATGCTATTTATGATCAAGCGTTTTCCTGAATTGAGTAAGCGACTTGGCTAGCTGATAAGTCGCTATTAAAGGATAGCCAAAAATAGCAGTCGGGAAGGAACCGTTAGAAATAATAAGCAGAATGCCAGCCATATAAATGGGCTGGCATTTTTTGTTATGATCTATGAAAGCTTTACGAGGATTGCTTATATACTCATTGAACGAACGTTCAGGTGCAGTTATACTAATTTTATTGGACATGAGTATGCTTAGGCTATAAGTATATTTAATAAAGGACTGATAGGGATTTAGCACAAAAGGATGAGTGTGAAATGGATACTATTCAAAACAAGGAAATGGCTCGCTATAATCTACAATTAAAATCAATTACGATAGTTATTATGAGTTCTCGAATTATGGGAGATTTATGATGCCTAATGGAATAAACCAACAAGACAGTCAGGTTCAAGGAAATCAAGATAACACTGCGCCCCTTAGATTGGGTAAATTGCATTACGCTTGGATAGTCGCAGCGACAGGTTCTGTGGCCATGTTCTGTGGGCTTGGGTTAGGTCGATTTGCATTTGGTATGTTACTACCTTCCATGTCATCTTCTTTGGGATTAAGTTATACCAAAGTGGCTTATTAGGCTTCGCTAACCTGATAGGATATCTTGTTGCAGTTATGCTTAGCCCATTAGTTCTACCTCGATTGGGTACTCGTAATACTGCGACGGTAAACCTTGTTTTGATTGCTGTCTCGATGCTCGGCATGGCTTTTACCACGAGCTTTCCTGTACTGTGCGCACTCTATGTGTTGACGGGTATCGGTAGTGGTGGCGTGGTCTTACCAATGATGAGCGTCATGTCACATTGGTTTTTTTCCTTCACACCGCGGGCTTGCTCTAGGGCTAGTCATGGCTGGTCCTGGATTTGGTATCATTCTATCAGGCTTTGTCGTACCCAAACTCTTACCTATCTCTACCCTACTGTCTTGGCAGACAGGCTGGCTAATTTTTGCCGTGATTAATATTGCGGTAGCTTGGCTTACTTTTACTTTAATTCGCAATCATCCAGACGATGTTAGTCAAAATCCTTTAGGGCGCGCACCCACCTTACCTGTTAAAAATAAGAAAAAACTAGAACGTAGTAATATTAAGCTGCTCGTACATTTGGGTGTCATCTTTGCCATTTATGGCGCCACTTACATGGTTTACGTCACCTTCATTGTCACCAGTATGGTTGGCTCGTATCAACTGAGTGAAGCAACTGCGGGTGGGGTTTGGGCATGGATTGGCCTACTCAGCATGTTCTCAGGTATATTATTTGGCTGGATCTCTGACCATATTGGTAGACGCCTTGGTCTGGCGCTGGCTTTTTTTCTTCCTTGCCATCGCTTATCTGTTGGTCGGACTGACTGACTGGGATTTCGGACTGTATTCGTCCATTATTCTGTTTGGCTTAGTGGTTTGGAGTGTTCCTGTCATTATGTCTGCTTCGGCGGGAGACTATTTTGGACCCGCTGCAGCGGCAAGTGCGCTTGCGGCGCTAACTTTTGCCTTTTCAGGTGGACAAGCTCTCGGACCAGTGGCCGCAGGCTATCTTGCAGAAATCACTGGGGATTTTAGTATCAGTTATATGATATCTGGTATCGCAGCTTTTGTAGCACTTGGACTGGCCTTATTATTGCGTCCACAAAAACAAGCTTAATTTCAGTTTCTATAGTATTGATACTGCTAGCTATACTTTGCTATTGCCGCCAGTGACATCTTTATACGCATTTAGTCTGACTATCTTATTGTGGAGTGCTGCTTTGATACTATTTACGATTGGGCAGTTAGTTGAGTTAAACAAGCAATGTCGACAGATAAGCCTTATACTTTTCAATAAAAATAACTGAATAGAAATCAGGTGCTTACAGCATAATTACATAGAAGGAAACAAAATATTATGTGAGCGAGACAGTATGATTTTTTAATACTTGCTCCCCCCTTTTTATGCTCTAAAAACTTACTTAAATCAGGCAATATTCTTGCAATTTTGCAATCAAAACGATTGCTAGCTTTCTAAAAAGTGGTTACACTCGGTTGACAAACTATTACATTGATGACAAGGAAGTCGCTATGCCTCGTAATACTTCACGTTCTAAAATTAGCCATACCACTCTCAAAACTTTTACCAAAAGCATACTGGCTGTCAGCCTATCTATCGCTGGTATTGCTCACGCGAATGCTTATGACAGTGTCACCTTTTTTGGTGATAGCCTGACCGATGGGGGATACTTTAGTCCTCTAACTCAAAATAATTTTGGGCTTCCAGATTCAGGTCAGTTTACTACCAATCCTGATAATACATGGGCGACCTCATTCGCTGAGCAATTGGGTACAACCTCTGTCGCCAATACTTATGACGGTAGTCAAACTGGGGATAATTATGCCATTGGCGGTGCAAGAGCTGGCGTAGATGTTGCTGCTTTCGGTATTCCAGTAGCTTCTGCCAATAGCCAAGTGAATAGTTATCTCGCTAATAACAAAGTAGACCCTAATGGACTCTATGTCGTATGGGCAGGGGCAAATGACCTGCTTGCTGCAGGTGAAGCTGAAAATCCTGCTAGTGCCCAAGCGACCATCCTAGGTGCAGTAGCTAGCCAAACCGAAACGATTAAGGCACTAAAGGACAATGGTGCCAAATATATCTTAGTACCCAATATTCCTGATGTCGGTCTGACGCCTAGGTTTGTTCCAGACCCTGATCTAGAAGGTCAAGAACTTGCAGAGGCTTTGGCAGCCCAAAGAGCGGCAACTGATGCAGCCAGTCTCTACAATCAGTTTATGCTTAGTGGCGTCGCAGGTACTGGCGCTAATATCATACCGCTAGATATGTTTAGCTTAACTCAGGAGATCATTGCGTCGCCTGCTCAGTATGGTTTCACTAATGTCACCGATGAAGCTTGCGGTGACAACAATAGCTCTCTAACTTGTGGACCTGATACTCTTGTAGAAGCAAATGCCAACGAAACCTACTTCTTCGCTGATGGCATACATCCAACAGGTGCTACCCATCAACTGATTGCTGACTATGCAAATGCTGTAGTCACAGCGCCTAGCTTAATCGGCGTCTTGCCACATATTGCAACGACAACCGGACTTGCAACCAATGAGCGCTTACAGTCACACGTCAACCAAATCCAGAGCAGTGAGCAAAAACCTGATCGTACACTATGGGCTGTCGGTGAAGTCGCTAATCAAGAAATTGCAGGGTTTGATGGTGATAATAATACCCAAGTATTGCTTGGTGTAGATTTTGCTCATCCTAATTCAGCCAATGCAGTGACAGCTTATACGGTAACATCACTCAGAAGGACTTTGAAAACTCAGATGTCGGTACAGGTTTGAGTGATATTAATCTGGGAGAAGTTGGTTTTGGTGTCTATCATAGCAACAAGTTTGGCGGTTTACAGATCAATGGTGCTGCAGGATTTAGCAACATGGATGTCGATGTCACACGTGCTGTCACACTTGGTAGTAACCAACAGCAGTTTAAGTCAAATGCTGATGGCAAGCGCTTTTATGCCAACTTGCAGGCAGTACCCAATGCAAGTGAGCAATATTGCCGTTACGCCTTATATCGGTGCCACAGCGAGCCGCGTAAAAATTGACGGACTCAAAGAAAAAGAGACGTCTGGCATTGCTATGCAGTTCGATGAGCAGAAATACTCTACGACATATGGCAAGCTTGGTCTCAAAGCCAATCATAGCTTGATGGAGAACCTCAACTTATTTGGTGATATTCATTACCAAAAGCAGCTGAGTGACAATCGCGAAGCGGTAACCGCACGTTTAAATACGCTACCAAATATCAGCTTTGAAACGCCTATGGTCGAAACTGATGATGATAACGTTGCTATGACACTTGGCCTATCTAGAAGCTTTGGCCTATTGAATGCCAATGCTGGTGTCACACATTCACAAGGTAATGACGACGACTCGACCAGCCTATTTATTGGACTTAATGGTGCATTCTAAATAAGTCGTTAACTTAGAAGAATGGTATAGGTGATAGTTAATTGCCTATACCATTATAAATTCGAAAATTGCCATAACCTCTACGATTTTTGTTCTATAAGTTTTCTGCCGCACAACTTCTCAACGACAAAACCTACTATCACAAACTCTCTAAAAATCTACTTTACCGCGTAAAGCCTTTGTCTTACCGCGCTGGGTCTTTTTATCTACGTTTACGTTTGGCATTTCTGCTTGGCTTGGTAGGCCTTCTGGTTTTATTAACGTAAGTGGCTTTGGTGATAAAACTTTGTAAACGCTCAAGCGCATCTATTTTATTGCGCTCTTGCGTACGAAACTGCTGCGCCTTGATAATTAGCACACCTTCCTTGGTTATTCGGCTATCTTTGCTATTTAGCAGTCGCTGCTTGTACTCATCACTCAGACTTGAGTTGTTAATATCAAAACGCAGGTGAATGGCAGAAGATACTTTATTGACATTCTGGCCACCTGCGCCTTGCGCTCGTATGGCGCTGATCTCTACCTCATTATCATTGAGGCTGATATTATTATTAATGAAAATCATAGTTTGCTTTTATCGAATGTGAATGGATATGGTTTGTGATAAAGCATTATATAGTCAATCCTCTATAAATTAGGTACGGTGTCAGTCTCGCTTAGTATACTACTTGTAATACTTTCACTCGGCTTTCTAGGGTGTGTCCTCATTTTAAGAATGGCGATAAAAATGAGATAAATCGCAGTCAAACAAGGAAAATAGCGCAGATAATATCGAGATATTAGTCAGCTATTTGACGCCATGTGGCAAGATTTAGCCATTTTTAACCCATTTAGATAACTATCGATTGAATTGAGGACACGCCCTAGTATCTGAATTATATTGAACCGATTACTTATATTTAACTGAATACGGATTGGTCTGCTACTTTGCCAACAGTTGACGACAACGCTCAATCACTGGTGCATCGACCATCTCTCCATCTATTTCGAATACTGCCTGCCCGCTGCGCTCGTACTCCTCGACTACACGCTGTGCAAATAACAAAGTCTCATCTGTTGGTTGCAATGCTTGTTGGACGACTACCACTTGCTTGGGATGGATACACAGCATTCCAGACATACCCATCTGTGACCATAATTGCACTCGGGCGCTTAGCCCTATTTCATCATTGAAATCAGGATAAATGGTATCGATGGGCGGCGATAATTGATGCACTGTTGACGTCAGGATTAGTTGATAGCGAATTCGATTGGCTATGATATCTGCAGCAGGCGTTCCTACTTGTACTTGCAAATCATTGCACAAATCTAAAAATCCATAACTAAACGCGGCCAAGCCGACTGCTTTTGCCATACTATCGATTTGATACAATCCTATCGCACTCTCAATCAGTGCAATCACTGGTAAATTGGTAAGCTGATGTACGTTATTAATATCTTCTGCTTGCTCGGCTTTAGCCAATAACACGCCAGCCAAATTAGGCATCTTCTGACAGAGCACTATATCTTTAAAGAATTCTTCGCTACCTGCCTTATTAATACGTACCCAAATCGGCTGATAATCTGCACTGTCATAATATTGCTGCAATGCTTCGCGTGCGAATGCTTTATCTTCTGGCGCAACGGCATCCTCTAAATCTACAATAACCGCATCTGCACCACTAGCAAAGGCTGTCGCCACTCTATCGATGCGAGTCGCTGGCACAAACAGCCATGTTTTATTTTGAGAAATCGTTTTTATTTTATTGTTGATAACTGAATTCATGCTTAATTCCTATATTGTCCAAGTAGCTATTAGCATATTTATTATGCCACTATACAGTTGTTGCTCATTTAAAATTAGCAATTTATTCGATAGTGAAAAACCAAGATTACTTAGACATTCTATTAAAAAACCAAGTCAAAAAAACCGCATGAAAATTAATCTCATGCGGTTCTTGAGTCTCATGCAGTTTTAAACAATTACTTTCTTATCTAACCTATGTCTTATAGATTGTCTAATTAAGCTAGCATGCCACCATCGACAACGATAGTCGCGCCTGTGGTATAGCTTGAGGCGTCCGACACTAGATACAATACGGTACCAGCCATTTCATCAGGCTCAGCCACACGTCCTAGCGGAATCGAATGTAGCGCCATTTTTAAGACTTTATCATTGGTCGTCAATGCAGAGGCAAACTTAGTATCCGTTAAGCCTGGCAATAGCGCATTAACACGGATGTTAAGTGGGCCACATTCTTTAGCAAAGGCTTTGGTCATGCTAATGACTGCCGCTTTGGTAATTGAGTAGATGCCTTGCTTATCGCCTGCTACTAAACCATTGACCGATGCGGTATTCAATATGACACCGCCGCCCTGCTCTTTCATCATTTTGCCAGCGGCCGTCGACATAAAGAAGTAACCACGGATATTAACTTCAACCGTTTTATCAAAAGCTGCTAAATCTGTATCTAAGATATGGCCATAGTAAGGGTTGGCTGCAGCGTTATTAACTAAGATATCGATTTGACCAAATTCACTTTTGATATGCTCAAAAATTGCGTCAATTTGCTCCATGTCTCCTACGTGACAAGCAAAAGCACTGGCCTTATGACCGTCAGCTTTGATGCTATCAGCGACTGCTTGGCAAGCATCAA
The DNA here is from genome assembly GCF_000586435.1 of Psychrobacter sp. JCM 18901. Taxonomy (GTDB): domain Bacteria; phylum Pseudomonadota; class Gammaproteobacteria; order Pseudomonadales; family Moraxellaceae; genus Psychrobacter. Next base: position 82,430 of record NZ_BAWH01000010.1, on the reverse strand, counting down.
TCTTACGACTAGAGACAATCACATGTGCGCCTCTTGATGCCAATAAACGAGCAATAGACTCACCAATACCACGCTAGCACCAGTTACTAGAGCCACCTTACCGGTTAAATCAAATAAATCTTTCATCGTTGTTCCTTATATTTTTATAAACTTTATATTTTCGATAATTTTTGAGCGCTAAATTCATGTATCTAAAACGTGTATCTAAAATCAGATAACTAAACGCAGATAATCGCTGTCAAAACTAACAGCGATTATCGAGCACTAATAAACTGAACAAAGAGCGCTCAACGATCACGGTTACGCTAGCATACCACCATCTAAGGTGAAGGCATGACCATTCATAAAGCTGCTTTCATCGCTGGCAAGCCATGCAATTGCACTAGAGATTTCACTGACGTTTCCTAGGCGGCGCAGTGGACTGGCCTTAATTGTTGCTTGCTGCGTACGCTCATCCATCGTTGCCATGGTATTGCGTACCATTGGCGTATCAATGAAGCTTGGGCATACCGCGTTAAAACGGATATTGGCACGGGCATACTCATGGGCAGCAGATTTAGTCAGACCCATAACCCCATGTTTAGCTGCACTGTAGGCTGAAATCATAGGCGCTGAACGAAGACCAGCAATAGAGGCGACGTTGATCACATGACCACCGCCATTAGGCAGCATACAATTGACCGCAGCACGCATACAGTGCCACACACCTTTTAAATTCACGGCGATATTACGATCAAAATCATCATCGCTTAGCTCATGCATTGGTGAAGGCTTGTGGTCGATACCAGCGTTATTCACCACAACATCTAGGCCACCAAGCGTTTCTACTGCAAAATCAAACAACGCACGTACTTCATCACCACTGGTCACGTCTACTTTTTTTAAAGACGATACTGTTGCCAGCATCTTGGCCTTGTTTAGCAACTGCTTCGCCCATTTCTTCTGCCATATCACCAATGACGACTTTTGCGCCGCGACTGGCTAGCAATAATGCGCTTGCTGCACCGATACCTGACGCACCGCCCGTGATCAAAATTCGTTTGCCAGCTACATCTGATGCAATTCCATTTGTATTCAGTGTCATGATCTATCCCTCTACCTTAAGTACTAGTTTGCCGAAATTTTCACCGTTAAAGAGCATCATTAGAGTATCAGGGAATGTCTCGATACCCTCAACGATATGGTCTTTCACTTTCATATCACCTGACTGAATCCAGCCAGCGATATCTTTCATTGCGATTGGATATTCTTTGATATTATCGAACACCACGATGCCTTCCATGCGAGCACGATTGACCAATAATGATAGATAGTTCGATGGGCCTTTTACTGCTGTGGTGTTGTTATATTGCTGATAGCCCCGCAAATAACGATACGCGCATGCAGATTAATCTGAGTAAGCACGTCATTTAAGATATCACCGCCTACGTTGTCAAAGTACACATCGACGCCGTCTGGACAGGTTTTCTTTAGTGCTTTTTTCACATCTTCGTTTTTGTAATCAATCGTCGCATCGAACCCAAGCTCATCGACTAAGAACTTACATTTCTCAGCGCCGCCCGCGATACCAACGACTCGGCAGCCTTTAATTTTGGCAATCTGACCGACCAAGCTACCAACCGCACCAGCAGCTCCTGATACCACTACCGTCTCACCAGCTTTTGGCTGACCCGTTTTTAGAAGACCGAAATACCCTGTCATCCCCGGCATACCGAGTACGCCCAAGTAGTAAGACAGCGGCGCTAGGCTTGGATCAACTTTATGCAGGCCTGTACCATCGCTGACCGCATATGACTGTACGCCGTCGTGACCTGCGACATAATCACCTACTGCAAATTTCTCATGCTTACTTTCAATCACTTCACCCACAGTACCGGCGCGCATCACTTCACCAATTTGTACTGGCGCGATATAAGATTTGGCATCGTTCAGCCAACCACGCATCGCGGGATCGATAGAGATGTATTCAACCTTAATCAGTAGCTGACCATCGATAATCGTCGGTATTTCTGTCTCGGTATAGTCCCAAGTTTCAGCACTTGGCTCGCCTACTGGTCTTGCTTTTAGACGCCATTGTTTATTTATCGTTGTCATGTCTCTTTCCTTAGAGTTGTCTTTAGAACCAGTCCGCTTGCATATCAGTGCAAACTGAGTTGGTGTTGGTTAATAATTCGATGTCGCGTTTAACTAATGGTAGTTCCCAATCGATGAAGTATTTGGCCGCTTGTATCTTGCCTTTGTAGAAGTTTTGCTGCTCGACATCTTGCGTCGTACTTAGTAGCTGCTCGGCTTTACTGGCTTGGCGAATCCAAATCCAGCTCAGTACAATTGAGGCAAAAATATTCATCAGTGCTTGAGCATTACCAGTCAATGTCAGTGCTTCTTCTGTCTGCAACACTTTGCCCAAATGCACGAGCACTTCATGCAACTGACCCATATAAGGCATCAGCTTGCCTGCAAGTTGCGCGCTTTCAGGCGTAGTGATGCTTTCTAAATCTTTTGTGATTTCACGTTTTAGGATTTGGATGCCTAACCCACCTTTTTGCCATAACTTGCGGAATGACAAATCTAGCGCCTGCACACCGTTTGTGCCTTCATGAATAGGATTTAGACGATTGTCACGCCAAAATTGCTCAGCTTGATATTCACGCGTATAGCCTGCGCCGCCCAATACTTGAATACCCAAATCATTGGCTTTTGGCCCATATTCAGATGGCCATGCTTTTAGCACTGGCGTTAGCAAATCCAACAACTCTGTTAGCTCATTTTTTAGCGTTTCGTCTTCACAGGTATTGATACGGTCAATTAGGTTTGAGCCATATAAGCACAATGAGATGCCACCTTCAGAATAGGCTTTTTGTGCCAATAGCATGCGCTTTACGTCACCATGCTGAATAATAGCCGTTGCATCATCTTCAGGCTTATTGTTTGGTGCAATGCGACCTTGTGTACGATCTTTGGCATAATCTAGCGAATACTGATAGCCGCGATAACCAATCATAGAAGCGCCAAAACCGACAGCGATACGTGCTTCATTCATCATCTTGAACATATAGCGCAAGCCAAAATGCTCTTCGCCGATCAAATAACCATGACAATCGCCCTCATCGCCGAAGCTCAATGCTGTAGAAGTCGCACCTCTATAACCAAGTTTATGAATCAGTCCAGTCAGATGTACATCGTTACGCTCGCCAACAGACAAGTCATCGTTCAAGCGATACTTAGGCACGGCAAATAAAGAGATGCCTTTTACGCCACCTGGGCCACCTGGCACTTTGGCCAATACCAAATGCACGATATTATCAGACAACTCATGATCACCTGCTGAGATATAAATCTTGCTGCCTTTGACGCGGTACGAGCCATCATCCTGTTTTACAGCGATGGTTTTGATATCGGCAAGCGACGAACCTGCATGCGGCTCAGTCAATGCCATGGTGCCGGTGAATTCACCTGTCAGCATACGCGGCATAAAGGCTGCTTTGATATCATCACTAGCAAAATGCGAGATGACGTTGATTGCCGCAGTGGTCAGAAATGGATAGGCAGTCGTTGATGGATTGGCTGCCATAAAGTAGCCTGCCACAGCTGTCATCACTGTCTCAGGTAACTGCATGCCGCCGTCTTCGAAGCTATAACGACCTGCGATAAAGCCAGAATCACGGAACGCATCAAAAGCGACTTTTACATCGTTTATCATGCTGACTTTTTTTACCATCGAACTGCGGCTCGTTCTTATCTGCGATATGGTTGTGCGGTAAAAATAAATCTGTCGCAATCTTGTTTGCCGTCTCTAGCACAGCATCAAATGTCTCACGGCTATGTTCTGAGAACTTTGCGTGCTCGGTGAGTGATTCTGTGCCTAGTACATCATACAACTGGAAAGGTAATTCGAAATCGTTTAGGAGGGTATCTGCGGCCATAGTATTCTCGTTAACTGATTAAATGTGGTTATCAATTGATATTAGTCTAATTTGATACATCTCCGTATTGTCATTTATGACATAATTATGGTCAAATAAGACATAAACAAAGTATCTAACCGGCTAAAATCAACCAAATAATGACTATTTTGGTCAGTACAGCAAAGGAAACGAATGACTTATGCCCTATTTCAAACCTTTTAAAATGATTATTCTTGGCTTCGATGGTGTGCTCGGCAGTGTACTCTCTGGCGCATTGGACTTGTTTTCATTCACCGGGGTCAGTTGGCAGCGCTTTTCAAATGAGTCTGTAGAGCCACGATTTAATGTGCAGATCGCAAGCTTAGGTGGCGGCGATATCAGGTGCAGTAACCGCTTAATCATGCAGGCTCACTGTGATATTCGAGACGTGACAGAATGCGATTTATTGCTCGTACCCACTATTGGCGATTCTATTGATAAGGTGTTAAAGCAAAACAGTGAGCTGCTGCCACATTTAGTACGGCTTGCGAATACTAAGGCTGATATAGCAAGTAACTGTAGCGGTGCATTTTTTTTGGCAAAGGCAGGATTATTAGATCATAAGATAGCCACTACGCACTGGGGCTATGCCAATAAGTTTAAGGCAGATTTTCCACTCGTAGATTTACAAGAGAATCAGTTTGTGACCCATTCAAGAAGCGAGTCCACAAATCAGTCGGGCAATATATTTTGTGCAGCTGGCGGCAGCGCCTTTTATGATTTGGGGCTATTATTGATTGAGCGGTACTGCGGACGTGAGATTTCTACGCAGGTAGCAAAAACCCAAATCATCGATAGTAAAAGAGGCAGTCAAAATAGCTATACCAATGTGACCCTGCACAAGCCGCATTCCGACCATTTGATTAAACAAGTCCAAGAATATATCGAAGAGAACTTTCAACATTCTTTGCAGGTCAGTAGTTTAGCCGCTATGGTAAATATTACCCCGCGCACTTTAAATAGACGTTTCCAGTCCTGCGTAGCAATGCGACCGATTGAGTATATTCAGGCCGTTAGAATTGAACAAGCCAAACGCTTACTTGAATTAGGCGATGTATCAATAAAGTCGCTTGCCGATCAAGTAGGTTATGATGATATCTCTTCATTCACGCGTCTATTTAAACGTGCGACAGAGCTGACGCCTAAAGAGTATCAAGATAAGTTTTCGCGGTTAGCTATTTAAAAAGGACAGTGATTAGCGTTTAAGCAGTCTGCCACAAGCCTTCTACTTGGATGGCATCAGCCTTGATGGTTGGATAATCGGTAAATGCCAACTGATAGCCGCCATTTGCATTAGGACTCAGCTGGCAAGTCGCTCCCAGCGGAAAGCTGTATTTTTTTGCCGATATGACCAAAAGGCATACCACTATATATCGGCAATCCTGTTAGTTCATGCAGCTGACGAATGACTGTGGCGACATCATAACGTTTGTCATAGCTGTCCTCGCCCGTACCAGACAATGCCCCAAATATAATCGCTTGCTGCCCTTTGAACACACCTGCGAGATATAAGTCATATAACATGCGCTCAATACGATACGCCTGCTCGCCGACATCTTCTAAAAACACAATGCCGCCATCGATACGCGGTAAATACTCACTACCTGCCAGCGCCGATACGACACTTAAGTTACCACCAATCGTGCCAGTGATGGTTTTTGGCTCACCTTTTGTCAGTATGGCAGGTAGCTGCTGACTGGTTAATGAAGCATCTTGTATGCTGATAGTTAGATTGGGATTGGTTAACACTTCAACAAACTGCTGACAGCTGACCTTATCAGGCGTAGTTTTGCCAAACTCGCTATAGAGCATCGGTGCGGCAAGCGAGCTCATTGACCCTTTTGCAATAGCGCACATTGGATAGCCGTCACATCGCTAAAGCCTGCGAGTATCGTGCCACGCTCCTTCATAATCCGTCCTAGCGTCACCCAATCCACCATAGGCAATATACGCATGGCACCGTAACCACCGCGCACACCTAGCAGCAGCTTTGGCGCGGCTATTGCCCCAGTGGCAAGGTTTTGAAAATCGCTAGCACGCTGTGAGTCCGTTCCCGCAAAGCGTAAATACTGACGATTGGTAATAGCAGGATTTTCTACTTTAAACCCAGCACAAGCCACTCGATCTAATGCCAACTGATTACGCTCATCATTACCACCAACGTTAGAGCTAGCAAAAAGTCGCGTCTCAATCGTAGCCGTGATACAACCTGCCTGCGTCAGTGATTCCTGTGACGTTTGTAAGGACGACTTACCCTCTAACAACGAAGTTGGCAGATCATCCTTGGTCAGTTGCGAGTTATTACCAGACACGATAGGACTGGCTGCAAACGCTTGAGAAATACCTTGGCTCGCTAGTACTGCTGTGCCTGCACTCACACCGATTCGACGTAAAAACTGCCGACGGTTTAGCTTAGATGTTGTTTCAGTTGCATGACTATTTTTATTATCTATCCATGCCTGACGCTTAATCCCCATATTTTACTACTACCTTATCACTTTTATTTTTATGACTTGTGTTTTTAGACCTTGTAGCAGCATATTGTAGACGCTTTTCTGACACTGATGGTTGCCTAATCTTTACCGATATTTACTTTTTCGCTACTGAGACACACAATATAGGTCGACTAGATTTGTTACTGTAAATACAAATTCATTGCAAAAAATAAAAGGTAATAATTATGTTTAATAAAAAAACCGATAAAAACAAGTCACTTGACTCTAATTTAGAATACTTGCTGGGCAAAGAAGATAAGCTGAAAGAAAAGTTAGAAGATAGCGGCTACCTTGAACCGTTTAGTGATGATCTAATGCTATTTATGAGTCTTGTCAAAGACTATTATAAAGGTGACTACCGTAAGATTCCTTTCAAAACAATCTCAGCTGGCGTTATTGGTGCGCTCTATGTGCTAAATCCAATTGACCTCATTCCTGATTCTATTCCGTTTATCGGCCATATCGATGATGCGCTAGTACTTAAGTTCTGTCTAAAGCAAGCTAGAAAAGATCTGCAAAAATACAAAGAGTGGAAGCAGGAACAATCAGCTACTAAGGATAAATTAGAAGATAAGAACGACACGGATAAGACTGATAACGATAAAACTAGTACTGATGAGAAAGACAGCGACGAGACTGGTACTAATCTTAAGAAAGCCTCATAAATATTAATACTTTCAGCGATTAAAAAAAGTGGTTCATAATCACAGTATTAAAAAAGCCACGACCGCGAATTAATATTTCGGTCGTGGCTTTTGTTATTTACAATTCATTCAATACTGTATTTTAATCAGGTACTTCATAATTAGCTTTTTCTGGATTAAGACCAAACGAGTAGACGAATGTCGCAACGAGACTATTGATAATAATGAAAGGTAAATCAATCGCAGCATGACCAAGTGCATAGCGACCAAGCAGCCACGAGACGATCAACATGATAATAAAAAAATGCACCCAAATATGCCAAAATCGCAGGGTGTTTTAAATTATAAGGCTGCTCAGGCGTCGGTTGTTTGTCTAGTACATACGTCCTTACCGCCCAACCAGCTGCATAAGAGAACCCACCTAACACTACGTAACTGAAAAAAATTCATATCGCTTAACTCTAATGGTATGGCTGTTTATAACAAAATACTGTCTATGCAAATATCATCGACCAACAATGATATTTATCTAAAGACTATTATCAATGCTTATTTAAATACTGTCGTCGACATTATCGATAACAAGATTGGCATGTGGATTGGCTAAAATATCAGTATTCACCTCATCACATTCCACGCGGTAGATCGTATTCGCACCTCGGTAGATATACGACAAGTATTCACTGTCTAAGAGCGGATCAATATTTGCGTAGGCTGGTTTAACATGAGCCAGTACAAGCACTCGATCAGGACGACCAATAACCGCATCGACATTGTCTGGATCGATAGAGAAAAACTGCGGTATATCGCTATTTTCAATCACTTCTAACGGCTCTGGAGTATCCCAGACACGCTTAGCAGTGACGGGTTCTTTCATCTGCATCACCCAAGTGTCATTTTGCTGGCTGACCTTTATCTGTGCAGGCTCATCTTGACTCACCGTATAACAACCCTCAAAGACAGACAGATCTGCCGCAACTTTAGCATCTGCTTGAGGGCTAGTATCATTACAAGCACTTAGAAAAATCGCGCTGCTGGCAGTCACACTGAGCATCAGATACGTCAGTCTCTTATTAAATAAATTCGAGCGTAAGGACATAATGGGGTTATCCTGCAATCATGCATTAAAAACTTTTATTAAGTGTACTTTTATCAAAAAACCATCAAATAGCAGATACGAAAAATGCGCTTGGGCATCTTTGTATCAAAGGCAGCTCTGTCATTAAAAAACCAGAGACTTTCAGCGAGTTTCGCTATTTTAACAGAAAACCAAGACGTTACTATTATGTTATAAGTTACCGTAACGGTTTTCTGACTTTGTGCGTCACGACTGCCCATATTTATGATAGATTTGCTATACTCACAACGTCATCATCGTCGTTCGAATAACGTAAACGAGATGCTCTAGTACTACCCTATGCTTACCAATTATCAGGTCCATACTCTTTTATGTCAGACAACCGTAATTCAATGCCAAACACTCATAAAGACAACGCGATTGATCCATTGGCTGCTAAAACAAATACCACTGTGGCCTATACCGATGGTGCTTGCAAAGGCAATCCTGGCGCTGGCGGCTGGGGCGCACATCTTATATTTAGTGATGGCAGCACGCAAGATTTATACGGCGGCGACAAAGAAACCACCAACAACCGTATGGAGCTAATGGGTGCGATACAAGCCCTGACCCATAGCCCGCATGAACATACTCTTGAGATTTGGACTGACTCCAGTTATGTCAAAAAAAAGGCATCACTGAATGGATTGAGGGTTGGAAAAAAAAGGGCTGGAAAACTGCCAGTAAAAAGCCAGTCGCTAATCAAGACCTATGGCAACAATTGGATAAGCTCTGCCAACAGCGTGATATTAGCTGGCATTGGGTCAAGGGTCACGCTGGACATGCTGGTAATGAAAAAGCAGACGAGCTGGCAAACTTAGGTGTCACCTCAAAAAGCGGGCATTCAGCTATAGTCAGTGAAGCAGATACGACTAAAAAAAAAGACCACATAGCGACTGATATTGATACTAATCTTGACACTGATACCTTGCAAAAATCGTCTAGCGCTGACTGGCTGAGTTTCGATCCATTGGGTCTAGATATGATGGACGATGAGTTTGATGAAGAGCTCTTAGAAAATAAGCCGCTAAGAGAAGATAGTCAGAGTACAGCTAACACCCTTAAGATAGATGAAGACATTGCTGTAGAATCTAACAGCCATCAAGACAATACATACAACCCGACGAGTACCAAAGCTATGCCAGATATTCAAACGCACCTAGATGACACCGTCGACAATGATATGTTGCCAAGTGTAGAATCTGATGCCCCTAAGTTCGATGGGGATACTAGCCGTGCCAACCCATATTTCAAGCCACTACTACCAAAGCCGATACACCGCCATGAAGCAGATCGCCAGCTTATCATGGATACAGAAACCACAGGGCTTGATGCTCTAAAAGGCGATCGTATTATCGAGGTCGGTATTGTGGAGCTGGTCGGACGTAAGTTTACTGGTGAAAAGCTGCACGTTTATATCAATCCGCAGCGCGGTATGGATGATGAAGTCATTCGTATTCATGGTATCTCTGAAGCATTTTTGACTGACAAGCCGACCTTTGATCAAGTGGCTCAGTCTTTGTACGACTTTATGGATGGCGCTGAGATTATCGCTCATAACGCTACTTTTGATATGAACTTCTTAAATATGGAGTTTGCAAAAGTTGGTCTGAATGACTTTGCCAATCGAGTGCAAGTAACCGATTCACTGGCGATGGCCAAGCAGCAATACCCTGGGCAAAAAAACACGCTAGATGCCCTCGTGCGTCGCCTAGATGTTGGTAAGCAAGACCGTACTTTTCACGGAGCATTACTTGACTCAGAGATTCTAGCCGAAGTTTATTTGGCGATGACTGGCGGACAGGTCACGCTTGCCATCGAAGAGGACACAGATACCGATGGCGGACAAACCGCTCATGCAAGTTTCGCCAATTTAGCAAATTTATTACTGGCTTCAACATCGGATGAAACTGCTGACCAAAGCTGGTATACCGCTTTGGCAGAAGATTATCCTGCCCTAAAAGCTAGCATGTAATTGTCATTTGAATTTTTATTGAACCGACATTTGTATAATTTAGTCTTGATTATTATGATAGAAAGCGTTAAAACATCACTAGCTAATACTTTCTGAATCAAATTTATAATATTGCTATTCTCATCAGTACATTATGGAAAAATACTTATGGACCAGTCTGCGCAAATGAAGCTAACCGCCCCAACGCTTAGTGTTACTGATTTTAACCTACCATCACTCCATTTACTGCATGATGAGGTTATAGCAACGCTTAAGGATACCGAGATTCATCTGGGTGAGTTCAATGATGATAGTAGCCAAGCTCCTTTGTTGTCAGATTCTATCGAAGTATTAAAGCAGCTTTCTTGTATTTTTAAACTGATTTCTTTGGTCGGTGCAGAAGCATTGAATGATGCCATTGTTGGTGGTCTACAGAGACTTTATGACAATGGTGATAACAACGATACCGACTTGATCATGGATCTATCAGAAGCCATCATGACCTTAGATCGTTATGTCGAGTTTGTCCTCTTGACTGAATCGGTAGAGCCTACTCTACTCATACCTGTCATTAACAAGCTTAATGCACATAGTCAAAAACTTCCTATTACAGCAGACTATTTTTCTGCATTTGGCAGCAGTAGTGTCATCATCGCCAATCCTGAACAAAACTTTGAATCTCTAAGCACGCTTAATCTAGACACAGAGCTGCTGACCAACGCGTATCGTAGTGGCCTTAGCATTGCACTACTCAATCAAGATGGCAAAATTGACTCAGCAGATCAGCAAAAGCTGGATGCTATGAGTGCAGCTTGTGCATTAATTGCCTCAAATACTGATAGCTTATTTTGGCAAGCGGCGACTGCTGCTGTGACTGATATCGCAGCAGTATTACCATTAAACTTGAGTCAAAAACACACACTTATCTATTTAGAGCAGCAATTTCAAAGCTATTTACCAGTCATGGATACCCGCTTTGCAGATTTAGTGAGCTTTGCCTGTCAACGTGATAACGAGCAAGCGCAGCAATTACGTGAACAGTATGCCAGTAACCATTTAGAAGGTGCTCAGCTAGAACAAATGAAACGCTTTTTATTCGGTCCTAACCGCGAACTTACCGATACGTTAAACACAATTATTCAAAATCAGATCAATAATATTAAAGAACACGTCGATAGTTATGCACGTGGCGATTCAATCAACCCTATTGATATGCAGACCGCGCAAATTATCGAAGAGCTGACTGAGCTTAGTTCAGCATTACGTTTATTAGGTCTGTCCAACGCAGCCAATAGTCTTAGCGAAGCAGCAGAAGCTGTGAGCCATTGGCAAGCACCTTCCCCTGACGATTTTGATCATTTGCTACTAGCGTTAATGCATGCAGAGAACGCCGCCATTGCCATGGCAGAGATGCATACACCAGGGGCAATCTATCTGCCACTGAATAACCCGCATATCTCATTGCATCAGCTTAATACGGCTAATGATACCTTGATACAAGAAAGCCGAACTGCTATTGCTAGTGCCGAGCAAGCCATCAATGATTATTTGGCGGAGCTGAGCGCGATATGCTAAATATCCAAAATATTCCTGGGATGATGCGTCAAGTAGCAGGCGCAGTACGCTTCTTACAACTGCCCACACCTGCCAGCATGCTGAGTCAGCTAGCCAACTACATTGAAAAGCGTATCGAAGGCGGACGACGTATCGAAGACAGTACGTTAGCCTGCATCGCTGATGTTATCATGGCGGTCGATCATCACTTAGATGGTTTTGAGAATAATCGCCCTGTCAGCAAACAAGCGCTTGATGTGGGGCAGCAAAGCTTAAGCCACCTACTTGCTGCTTAACTTTTCTTATTGTCATGGCATGGTTATTATCTCTTAGCCATGACATCTCATTTACGTATAGATAATTCAAGATAATGTAGGTACGAGTCAGGCACGTGAAAGCGCTACAGTCATTAGGTTGAACTAGCCTGGTCATGAGGCTGAACCAGCCTGACAACATGTATAGATATCTGGGTATCTGGTTTACATAGAATTGATGATATTTTACTCTAAAACAGTCTGTGTCTACGTCGATGCGGACTTACTTTATAATGTTTGGAATTTTATATGGCCCATGCTTTTGTATTAAGTGATGACAGTATCTTATGCCGTCAAATGCCAGATGGTTGGTGGCCTTTGCAAGTTCAGCTATCGCCCGATAGTAATGACTTAAGCGAGCAAGCTTATCAGGTTGGTCACGTAACGCTGCACGAGAGCCTAGCACCAAATCATTGGTTATCAGACGACAGCACTGGTAACGATGCAGATGATACGGTTGATGCCAATATGGCTCATAGCTTTACCGCTCATGCCACGAGCGCCATGACTTATGACTATGCAGTTGCTCATAACATGACGCTACCAATTATTGCTGAAAGCAGTGGTAACACTTTTGTTCCTTATCGAAAACTAATGACTCATTTGCCAGTCGCTTTGTCAGATCAGATTAGCCAAGCAATACAACTATTAAGCTGGCAAGCAGATACGCAGTTTTGTAGTCGCTGTGCTAGTCCTACTGTACATGCTGACCAAGGCGAACGTGCCATGGTTTGTCCAATATGTCGATTGCGCCAATACCCTCGCGTACAACCTTGCGTCATCACTGCTATTACTCGGTCAAATCCAGTGACGGGTGAGATGCAAATCTTACTGGCTCACCATCACCGTCATGGACAGCAAAACCTGCCGCCAATGTATGGTTTGATCGCAGGGTTCGTAGAAGTTGGAGAGAGTCTGGAGCATGCCGTAGTACGTGAAGTCGCAGAAGAGGTCAATATCAGAGTATCAGATATCCGCTATGTGAGCAGTCAGCCATGGCCATTCCCCTCTAATTTAATGCTTGGTTTTCGTGCATCGTATGCCAATGGCGATATTATCTTGCAAGAAGATGAGCTAGCACATGCTGATTTCTTTGATCTCTCAAACCTACCCAGAATTCCACCAAAGGGTAGTATCGCTCGCGATTTGATTGACCAAGTGGCTAAAGAACAAAATATAGATTTATAATCAGTCCTTATCTACAAATACCACATTACGCTATAGTATTGTATTTTCAATCTCATCTCTTTAAAATCGCTGCTTCTATGATAAACATTTTACTTTAAACTTTATTTTTTAATAAGTAACACGCTAACCTGAGCAGTAAAACGCTGACAGAGCAGATGCTCTTATAGATACTGTTTTACAAAGACCGCTTTCTCAACCTTTTATCTCTATTTATACTAATACCAATTCTTACGACTGGTATTAAGGTCCTTAATTAAATGCAAAGTAGCACCAATATACGCTTAGTCAATCTACCTATCTTATTCGATGCATTACACATTGATACCTTGCCCGCTGACATACAGGCAAGAATTGCACGTGTGGATGCTTGTTTGCCACAGACGCAATGCGGACTATGTGAGCATCCAGATGGTTGCCTGCCATATGCCGCTGCGATTGTATTAGATGGCGAGCAGTACAATAAATGTGTGCCCGGTGGTCAGCCAGTCACCAATGCGATTGCTCAGACTCTCGATATAGATACTCCTAATACTACGCTGACGGCGGTGCCTTCACAATGGCCAATAGATGCCACCTCTGAACGCCCGACCGAGGTTCGTGCGGTTATCCGTGAAGATGACTGTATCGGCTGCACCAAATGCATTCCTGCTTGCCCAGTCGATGCTATCGTTGGTACTGGTAAGCATATGCATACGATTTTTACAGATTTGTGCACGGGCTGTGAGCTATGTATTGCGCCCTGCCCTGTTGATTGCATTGACTTAGTTACGATTGAGCGGGAAATATCTGAGCCTGAGCGAATAGCAGAGCAAGAGGATTTGAGACAACGCTACCACACCCATTTGAAACGCGTCACAGAACAGCTTGCCGATACGAGCAATAGTAGACCTGTCGTTAGTATGGTAGAAGCTAAGCTCAATAATGCAGCAAGCCAGTCTCTAAACATCAGTGAGTCGCAAGCGAAAAACACCATTGCAGCTGCCAAGCTCCGTACCAAAATCAAAAAAACTGGAAAAGCAGCTAAGTGTGCGTGCAAACGATAAGAAACAAGCCGAGCTCGAATCCTTACAAGCCGAGCTTGAGTCATTGCAAGTAGCGCTATAACGGTAATAGCTGATTACGCAGTTAGTTCGTTAATAAATTGATACTTTAATCATCAACATGAATGCTAGCGCTAGCATATAATTTGGCACCATCATTCATCAAAATAATAGTCAAAATGCCATGAGTAAAACGGTCAAACATAAAACAGCTGACACGCCGCCCTCTAGACGAATGCCCAATCGTGACGTGCGTCCATTCTTTGAAAAGCTAGCAGCGACTATTGATGAACCTGTCACCGAACTCAATTATGACAATAATTTTGAGTTACTTATCGCAGTAATTTTGTCCGCACAAGCGACTGATATCAGTGTCAATATTGCCACCAAGCAATTGTACCCTGTGGCCAATACGCCTGAGGCAATACTGGCACTAGGCGAAGACGGTCTCAAATCTTATATCAAAAACATTGGTCTATATAATGCCAAAGCAAAAAAACGTCATCAAAACCTGCCGTGATTTGATTGAGAAATTTGATAGCACTGTTCCTAATAACCGCAAAGACTTAGAATCACTGGCAGGTGTCGGTCGTAAAACTGCCAACGTTGTATTAAATACTGCTTTTGGCCAGCCGACCATGGCCGTTGACACGCATATCTTTCGGGTGGGCAATCGTACTGGGCTTGCCACTGGTAAAACCGTACTTATCGTCGAAAAAAAGCTGGTCGAGCGCATCCCAGAAGACTTCATCGTAGACGCCCATCATTATCTTATCTTACACGGCCGCTATACCTGTCAGGCTCGTACACCCAAATGCGGCGCTTGTCCTGTGTATGAAGAATGTATGTTCAAAGATAAAGCTGCATTTTTAGAGTTGTAACGTATTGTTCATTTCAAGCAAACGCTACTGCTAGCTAATCACTCAGCTAGATAAACCGCTATCTAGTAACCACCTTTGATTGCAGTGAACTGCTTGTTGAGCGTTTCTTATAGTAGAGCAAGTGTTGCTCACTAGAGTTTTATAACGTTTCAAGGTAGAATAACCCTATTTTGCGTTAAGAGATTTTGGCCATTACCCTGCTTCTGATAAGGCAATCTGCACATTAGCGTTGTCTATTAGGCAAGTACTGACCCAACTCGTTACCGCCAAGACCATATTAGAGCGAGGCAGTATCATTTTATATATTGATTGAATGATAGTCCGCTCACCCTTTGGTCATATTTATTAGCAAAGATTTTAGTCAAAACCGATTTTAAATTAAGAAATACCAATTATCTGCCGCGTGAATGCGTGGTCAAAATTAATTAGAGCAGCACCCAGATGTGCTGCTTTTCCTACCCTTATTGATTCAATTAAGCGATCCCATTATGCGTGAATACAACTTATTTACCTCAGAATCTGTGAGCGAAGGCCATCCTGACAAAATGGCTGACCAAATATCAGACGCTATCCTTGACGCTATCTTACGTGAAGATCTGCACGCACGTGTGGCATGCGAAACCTTAGTAAAAACAGGCGCAGTCATACTTGCAGGTGAAATCACTACAACGGCAAATATTGATTTAGAGCGTCTGGTTCGTGACACCGTAAATGGCATTGGCTATCACCATTCAGACCTAGGCTTTGATGGCGAAACTTGTGCAGTCATCAACATGCTAGGCAAGCAATCTCCTGAAATCGCGCAAGGCGTCGATCGTAGCGACCCTGAAGAGCAAGGTGCAGGCGACCAAGGTTTAATGTTTGGTTATGCAAGTAATGAAACCGAAGTATTGATGCCAGCGCCTATCGAATATGCCCATCGTTTGATGGAGCGTCAGTCGGAGCTGCGCCGCGCTGGCGAGTTGCCTTGGTTACGTCCAGATGCCAAAGCGCAGGTGACCTTGAAGTATGACGGCAATCGTCCTGTTGCCATCGATGCTGTTGTATTATCAACACAGCATGATCCAAGCATCTCGCAGTCAGATCTACAAGAAGCCGTGATGGAATCTATCATCAAGCAAGTGCTACCAGCTGACCTATTGCACGCTGGCACACGCTATCATATCAACCCAACTGGTAAGTTTGTGATTGGTGGTCCTGTTGGTGATGCTGGTTTGACTGGTCGTAAAATTATTGTTGATACTTACGGCGGTATGGCACGTCATGGTGGCGGTGCGTTCAGTGGTAAAGATCCTTCAAAAGTCGATCGCAGTGCTGCTTATGCGGTACGTTATGTGGCCAAAAACATCGTCGCAGCAGGTCTTGCTGAGCGCTGTGAAGTACAGGTCAGCTACGCAATTGGTGTCGCTGAGCCGACCTCTATCTCTGTCAATACCTTTGGTACTAGCAAAATCAGTAACGATGAGATCATTCGCTTGATTCGCACTCACTTTGATCTACGTCCTTACGGCATTACCCGTATGTTGAACTTACTACAGCCAATGTATCAGCAGACTGCTACCTTTGGACACTTTGGTCGTCCAGGCTCAGAGACTGCCTTTACGTGGGAAAAAAACAGACAAAGCTGATATCTTAAAAGCAGACGCTGGTTTATAAGAGTCACTACTTTAAAACGTTTACCAACCATTTTTATATACTAAAAACTACTGACACTTATTATTAGGAGTTGCTTATGTCTCAAGACAATATTCAAGACCAAAACGCTGATGCTAACATCGAAATCACCCCTGAAATGCAGGCGTTCTATCAACGTGCTGACGCTATCATCGGTATCGCAAACAGCCAGTTAGGCCCTGATGCCCATTCAGGACAGGTAGGTGCTTCTTTATTGTATGCTGCAGCACGCTATAGCGCGTCAGTTGCCTCTATCGGCTTCGTAAAAGGCGATGATTTCGCCAAAGAAAAAGACGATATCGTCGAGTTTTATGTCAAACAGTATCGCCAAATGCTGAGCGATAATTTAACTGATTATGCTCAAAACTTTGACAAATACGTGCAGCTAAATCAAGACGACAAACCAGCTGAATAAGCGAATCTCGTCAGTCTAGATGTCTTTCATTTAGACATACTGTCGTAAAATCAGTATTTGATGGCAGAAAATAAACCCCCAAGCTTAACTAAGCTTGGGGGTTTTTGTATGATGCTTAGGTGGATAGCTACTGACAAATGAGCTACCATAAATGCTTAAGCATTTAGCCTCAGTAGGCAAATACATCAACGATAACAGGACATTATCGAATATTATTAATAAGGACATTTCTTATGAAACAAACTATATCTACTCGTCGATTTTCCACAATTAATCAATCTTCGTTCAAACCATCATTACTGATACTGACTTTAGCCTTAGTTTTAAATGGCTGTAGCTCTATGTCTGATGTAGGCACGTCTGGCCAAACACCTACCCCATCCAGTCCTGATCTCAGTCAGCAATTTGAAGGTGCTCTTACTCAATGTCCACCCACTAACCCTGCCAATAATATCTGTACGGCACAATATGAACCTGTCTGTGTAAAAACGAAAGTTGGATCAGTTGTCAGCTACCGAACGGCTAGCAATGCTTGCTCAGCCTGTAATATTCCTGAAGCCGTTGGTTATACAAAAGGCGAATGTAGCTGATCTATAAAGTGGTTGTATCGAGATCTGCTGTACTGAAAGCTGCCGTGTTGGAAGCTTTTTTATTAAAAATATTGAACATCCATAAAAATACCCAGCTTATGACAAGCTGGGTATTTTTGTAGCTAGAAAATAAAATCTAAAGCTTAAGCATCTTTCTCAAGTGCTGGTGGACCTTTTAGTAACTCTTCATCACGGAATTCATTGGCTGAGTTATGCTCTGCTGACTCTTCTGTGGTGAACCATTGCTGATTACGATACAGTATCAAACGATCTCGACTGAGACCGCGCAATAGAGAATACATCATCACGACGATCACAATAGCAAAAGGAAAGCCTGAGACAATCGATGCCGCTTGTAATGCACTTAAGCCGCCTGCTGCTAGCAATACAGCGGCGATAACACCTTCAGAACCTGCCCAAAATAAGCGCTGAATCTTTGGTGGATTGGTATCACCACCTGATGTCAGCATATCGATGACAAAACTGGCTGAATCTGACGAGGTAACAAACCATAATACAATCATCACCACGATGAGCAAGTTGACCGCACCCGTTAATGGGTAAGACTCCATCAATTTAAAGATAGCGCTACCTGTATCGGCTTTGACCGCCTCGATCAGACCTGGGCTAACTATGTTAGGGTCTGCTGCTGCCACCAGCTCCATATTTACTGCAGAACCACCAAAAGCAGTAAACCATAAGAACAATATCGTAATAGGAATTAATAACACCCCTAATATAAACTCACGGATGGTACGGCCACGAGAGATACGTGCAACGAATACCCCAACGAATGGTGACCAACTAATCCACCATGCCCAATAGAAAATCGTCCAAGAAGCTTGCCAATTTTCTTCGCCTCTATAAGACTCTGTCCATAGACCTAATGGCACGATTTGATGCAAATAGTTGCCGATGTTTTCTACGAAGCTGTTAAAGATAAACTGCGTAGGCCCAAAGATAATCACAAAACTTAGCAATATCACAGTGAACAATATATTGGTATCACTTAGACGCTTGATGCCTTTATCCAACCCCATAAACAGAGATAACCCTGCAAGCATGGTGATAAGGCCAATCAAAATAATCTGCACCGTAATATTATTGGGTATACCAAATAACGTCTCAAGGCCTGAGTTAATCTGTAAGACGCCAAGACCTAACGTGTCACTACCCCAAACATCGTACCAAATACGGCAAGCGTATCTACCGTATGTCCCCAACCGCCGTAGATCTTTTTACCCAATATTGGTAAAGTGTCGAACGGATAGCCAGTGGCAAACCTACTCGATAATGAAAATATGCGAGCGATAGCGCAACCATGCCATATAGCGCCCATACATGTAGACCATAATGTAGGAACGAGATATTCATCGCTTGTTTGGCAGCGGCAACTGTCTCCGCCTCGCCTAATGGTGGTGCCATGAAATGATACAGCGGCTCAGCGGTGCCCCAATAAAGCAGCCCGATACCGATACCTGCTGAAAACAGCATACCAATCCAAGAAACCATATTGTACTCTGGCCTCTCATTCTGATGACCGAGTCTGATATCGCCGTAGCGGCTAAATATCATATAAATACTCATGACCAATGTTAAATTGACCACGACAATAAAGAACCAGCCAAAGCGTAAAGAGACAAATGCTTTTGCTTGGTTAAATACTACTTCTGCTTGTTCGTTGAATAAAGCGCCAAAAATAATGAACGCCAGTATCAAGATTGCTGAAGTCAAAAATACAGGTTTACTTACCCGCGGAAAAGGGCCTAATCGGCCAACTTTTACATGATCCATAGGTATATCCCCAAAAAAAGTGCGTAACCATACCAAGGTATGAACGAATTATCAAATATAACACCTTGTAAATACTACCGAATGTATAGAAATGGTAGTAACATTTCGGTAATAATTTTCAACAAACCTAATTTGTCCTGAATAAATTTAAGTATCTTCTCCCAATAAAGAAGCCCCAACTTAAAAATAAATTGGGGCTTCTTCTATTAAAAGCTTAAGTAGCTGTCTTACTTTTACCTGCTTTTAGTCACCTTTAACAATCTTGGGTGGTCCTTTTAGTAGATGCTCATCAGCAAATTCATCTGCCGAGTTGTGATCTGCTGACTCTTCAGTAATATAGTGCTGCTGCGCTCTATATAGTATTAGTCGATCGCGACTCAAACCACGCAGTAGCGCATACATCATGGCAAATATAACCAAAGCAAATGGCAGTCCTGCTACGATAGCAGCTGCTTGTAACGCGCTCAATCCACCAGCAGCTAACAAAACAGCAGCAATGACGCTTCAGTGCTTGCCCAAAATAAACGTTGAATCTTTGGCGGATTGGTATCACCACCTGCGGTCAGCATATCAATGACAAAACTTGCTGAATCTGATGAGGTCACGAACCACAATACAATCATAATCACAATCATAAATGTGATGGGCTGCGCCAAGGGATAGTACTCAACCAATTTAAAAATGGCACTACCAAAATCTGTTTGTACCGCCTCGACCAGTCCAGGACTAACCAACGCTGGATCAATAGCAGCGAGCAGCTCCATATGAATAGCAACACCGCCGAAAGTTGAAAACCAAAAGAACAATATGGTCATGGGGATAAGTAATACCCCAAGTACGAACTCTCTAATCGTACGACCACGCTGATACGAGCAATAAACACGCCGACAAATGGTGCCCAACTTACCCACCATGCCCAATAAAATATCGTCCATGCTGACTGCCAGTTTGCCTCACCTTCATAAGACTCTCCCCACAGACCTAATGGCACAACCACTGAAAGATAGTTGCCGATATTTTCTAGGAAGCTATCAAAAATGAAAAGCGTCGGCCCTAAGACGACCATAAAGCCAAGTAGAATAGCCGTTAGACCGATGTTTACATCGCTTAGACGCTTGATACCCTTATCCAAGCCCATCATGACAGAACAGGCGGCTAAAGCAGTAATAAAGGCAATCAGAGCAATTTGTATTGTGAGATTATTAGGAATACCAAATAACTTCTCAAGCCCTGAGTTAATTTGCATAACACCAAGACCGAGTGACGTCACCACACCAAACATCGTACCGAATACGGCTAAGATATCAACGGCATGACCCCACGAGCCATATATTTTTTTACCCAATATAGGATAAAGGGTTGAGCGAATCGATAGTGGTAAGCCACGGCGAAAATGGAAATAAGCTAAAGATAGCGCTACAATTGCGTACAATGCCCAAGCATGCAAGCCCCAATGTAAAAAGGTAATATTCATCGCCTGTTTGGCGGCTTCTATCGTTTCCTTTTCACCGAGTGGCGGTGCCATAAAGTGATATAAGGCTCTGCTGTACCCCAGTAGACAAGTCCAATACCGATGCCAGCAGAGAACAGCATACCGATCCACGAAAATAGACTGTACTGTGGTGTCTCAGTTTGAGCACCAAGACGAATATCGCCATAACGGCTCATAGACAAATAAACACAAAGTCCTAAGGCCACATTAACGAGAATAATGAAAAACCAACCAAATTTATCGGTAATAAAGCCTTGTAGAAAACTGAACAACGTACCGGCAGATTCAGTAAAAAAAACGCCAAGAACAATAAATATAATAATAAGTAATGCTGAAGTTAAAAAAACCGGTTTACTTACCCGCGGGAAAGGGCCTAACCTGCCAACTTTTACATGATCCATAGGTATATCCCCAAAAAAAGAGCGTAACCATACCAAGGTATGAACGAATCACTAAATATAACACCATGTAAATACTGCCGAATGTATAGAAATCGCAGTAACATTGCAGCAATAATATTTCAACAATCTGAATTTTTCCTGAATAAATTTAAATATCTTTAGCCAATAAGAAGCCCCAATTTAAAAGTAAATTGGGGCTTCTTCTATCAAAAGCTTAAGTAGCTATCTGGATGCTACCTACTTCTTAGTCACCTTTAACAATCTTAGGTGGTCCTTTTAACAGATGCTCATCGACGAACTCATTCGCTGAGTTATGGTCTGCTGATTCATCCGTAATAAAGCCTTGTTGCGCTCTGTATAGAATCAGACGATCGCGACTCAAACCACGCAGTAGCGCATACATCATGACAAAGACCACTAAGGCAAACGGTAGTCCCGCTACGATGGCAGCTGCCTGCAAAGCAGACAATCCACCAGCCGCTAACAATATGGCAGCGATAACGCCTTCTGTGGTTGCCCAAAACAAACGCTGAATCTTTGGTGGATTGGTATCGCCACCAGCGGTCAGCATATCAATCACAAAACTGGCCGAATCTGACGAAGTCACAAACCAAAGCATAATCATGACAACAATCATTAACGTAATCGGTTTGGCTAGTGGGTAGTACTCAACCAGCTTAAAGATTGCGCTACCAGAATCCGCTTGTACTGCTTCAACCAATCCTGGGCTAACACCTGACAGAGCAGAAGCAAGCTCCATATGAACAGCAACGCCGCCAAAGGTGGTAAACCAGAAGAACAAAATCAGCATTGGAATCAGTAGTACACCAAGCGTAAATTCACGGATAGTACGGCCACGAGAGATACGAGCAATAAAGATACCAACGAATGGTGCCCAGCTTACCCACCATGCCCAATAAAATATCGTCCAACTACTTTGCCAATCTGTACCGCTATAAGACTCACCCCATGTACCTAGAGGTACAATCACAGTCAGATAGTTGCCGATGTTTTCGATAAAGCTATCAAAGATAAATAGCGTTGGTCCTAAGATGACCATAAACGCTAATAAGACGATAGTGAAACCAATATTGATATCACTTAAACGCTTAATACCTTTATCCAAACCCATCAAGACTGAAGCTGCTGCTAGCGCTGTGATGAAAGCTATCAAACCGAACTGTACAGTGAGACTATTCGGCATGCCAAATAGTTTCTCAAGTCCCGCATTGATCTGCATCACTCCAAGCCCGAGTGAGGTGACCACACCAAACATCGTACCAAACACGGCCAAGATATCGACCGTATGCCCCCAGCGGCCATAGATTCTTTTGCCAAGTAAAGGATACAAGGTTGAGCGAATCGATAAAGGCAAACCGCGACGAAAATGAAAATACGCTAACGACAGTGCCACAATCGTATAGATGCCCCAAGCGTGTAGACCCCAATGCATAAATGAGATATTCATCGCTTGCTTTGCGGCTTCAACCGTTTCGGCCTCGCCCATTGGTGGTGCCATAAAGTGATACAACGGCTCCGCTGTACCCCAATAGACGAGACCAATACCAATACCCGCAGAGAACAACATGCCAATCCAAGAAAACAGATTGTACTGCGGTCGCTCCGTTTGATTGCCTAAACGAATATCACCATAGCGACTCATTCCTAAGTAAATGCAAAGCCCGAGCGCTGTATTCACTAAGATAATAAATAACCAACCGAACTTATCGGTAATAAAATTCTGTAAAAAAACTAAAAACTGCCCCTGCTGTTTCAGTGAAAAGCGCACCGAAAATAATAAATCCAACGATCAACAGTGACGATGTAATAAACACAGGTTTACTCACCCGTGGAAAAGGTCCTAATCTGCCTACTTTTACTTCTTCCATGTGCAAGTCTCAAAATTTAAGGAATATTACCTTAACAAAATAGGCTTTAACTATCAATCAATTACAAAATAAAACTTGATAAAACCTTTAACTTATTCTAATAAGATTGATAGTTTTTTTAAAATGTCTACATAAATACAGATGTAAAAGCAGCTTTATCATGATGTTACTTAGGCAATAATCTGAGTAATCGTCCACCATCACCATCTTCCAATGCCCAGACCTGCCCATCAACAGCCAGTACGCTGCGGACACGCTCACCCATGTCATAACGATAGCGTTCAGTAGCACTATCATCTTCATCGATACTTACGACAATAAGCGCTTTTGAAGATAAACCACTGATTAAAAAAATCGCCTTGTAATGCTGGAAAGTCATTGTGGCTACCAGCCGTATATAAACTCAGTGATGACGGTGAAATAACGGGCGTCCATGTGATTTTGGGCATTTCAAAATCAGGACGAGTGTCGTGATCTGGGATTGGTGTGCCTGAATAATTACGACCATTTGATACAATCGGCCAGCCGTAGTTTTTGCCTTTTTAATCAGATTAAATTCATCACCGCCCTTTGGCCCCATCTCGTTTGCCCAAAGCCTGCCGCTTTCATCAAATCTTATGCCGAGCACATTGCGATTGCCCATTGTCCAAAACTGAGAGGCAATGTCATTGCTATCATTGACAAATGGATTGTCTTTTGGCACCGAGCCATCAGCATACAATCTAATAATCTTACCTAGATTCATGCTCATATTTTGTGCAGGCTCTTTTTTTCTGGCGTTCTCCTGAGCTTATATATAGATACTGTCCATCAGGTGAAAACAATAAGCGATGGCTATAGTGACCTTGCCCCGTGACTTTTGGAGATTGCTCCCAAATAGGCGTGATATCTTGCAACGTAGGTGTGGTTGTCTCTAATCCTGAGAGTGTCGCTTTGATAACTTTAGCGCCAAATCTATTGCTATCAACTCCTGCCCCTGCTTCCACGTAGCTAAGATAGACGGTATTGGACGTCGCAAAATCTGGAGCCACGATGATGTCGCCTAAGCCGCCTTGACCACCGTAAGCGACTGTAGGCACGCCTTCGATTTTGGTCTTATTACCCGTCGCTGTATCTACGATAAATAGCTCACCTGTTTTTTGTGTCACCAGTAATTTTGGTGCTTGACTACCTGTATTGGGTAAGGCTGTCATAGCCCAAGGCTCATCAAAGGTAGCGATTGCTTTAGTCGTAAAAGCAGGCTTGCTAGTCTTTGTTTGTGTGGTCGTTTGTGTGGCGGTTTGAGTATCGCTATCTGAAGCTGAAACTTCTTTAGACTCTGTTGCGGTACTTTTATTATTGCTAGTACTTACTGCTGAAGGATTGGAGCACGCGGCGGTGCTAAACAGCAATGCTGCAATGATTAGTGGCGAAGTTAAAGGTATATTTATACGTTCGATATGGGCTGTCATCGTTCTGTTTCTCCATTCAGTTGATACTTATACTATTATTCATTGATTTAGTTATAGCATAGTCCTAAGACTTAAGAGATATTGAAATGGTAAAAAAACAGTAACGTAAAACGCTCCTTATAAATAAAAACCCCTTACCTACGATTGTAGATAAGGGGTTTATTTTAAACATACAGTTGGGTCATAAAGACATCGATGCCAATGTGATTAGCTCATTCTAAGCTTATCAAAAGTTAGCTTGTCATCGGCACCCACATCGACTTTGATAATATCACCAGCGACAAAATCACCTGCCAATAGTTTCAATGACAATGGGTTTTCGATCTCTTGTTGAATGGCACGCTTTAAAGGACGAGCGCCATAAACAGGGTCATAACCCACGGCAACCAATTTATTCATCGCATCTGCTGACAGCTCAATATCCATCTCACGCTCTTGGATACGCTGACGTAATCGATCCAGTTGAATATCCGCAATACCTGCCATCTGCGACATACCAAGCGGATGGAAGACTACGATTTCATCAATACGGTTGACGAACTCTGGACGGAAATGCTGCCCAACAGAATCCATTACTTCCGCTTTAATATCCTCGTAACTTTCGCCAACCATTTCCTGAATCTTGTGCGAACCCAAGTTACTGGTCATGATAATGACGGTGTTTTTGAAATCTACCACCCGACCTTGCGAATCGGTTAAGCGACCATCGTCCAATACTTGTAGCAAGATGTTGAACACATCTGGATGCGCTTTTTCCACTTCATCGAACAATATGACGCTATATGGCTTACGGCGTACCGCTTCAGTCAACGTACCGCCTTCTTCGTAACCAACGTAACCTGGAGGTGCCCCTACAAGACGACTGACACTGTGTTTTTCCATATATTCACTCATATCGATACGTACGATCGCATCTTCAGAGTCAAATAAGAAGTTCGCTAGTGATTTGGTCAGCTCTGTCTTACCAACGCCTGTAGGTCCTAAGAATAAGAACGAGCCTGAAGGACGGTTGGGATCAGATAATCCTGCACGGCTACGACGTACCGCATTGGCCACCGATTCGACCGCTTCGTTTTGACCAATGACACGCTCATGGAGCTTTTCTTCCATTGCGATCATCTTGTCACGCTCGCCTTGCATCATTTTGCTGACTGGAATACCAGTCGCGGCCGCAACCACTTCGGCGATTTCGTTGTCTGTCACCTTATTACGTAGTAATTTCACACCGCTACCTTCACCTGTCTGCTCTTTTTGCTCTGCCAAGTCAGACTCATGAATACGTCGTTCTAACTGCGGAATGGTTTCGTATTGCAGCTTACTCATGGTCTCATAATCGCCTTCGCGGCTAGCCTTGTCATACGCAATACGGGCTTTATCTAGCTCGTCTTTTAGCTGTTGACTGCCTTTGACCAGTGCTTTCTCTGCCTGCCAAACCTCGTTGAGATCAGCGTATTCTTTTTCTAATTCTGCTATTTGCGCATCGAGCACTTTACGCTCGGCTTGCGCGCCAGCATCCTCTTCATTTTTGAGCACTTCACGCTGCATTTTTAATTGAATCAAACGGCTATCAAGCTTACCTAATGATTCAGGTTTACTGTCCATCTCCATGCGCAGACGACTGGCCGCTTCATCAATTAAATCAATCGCCTTATCTGGTAGCTTACGGTCAGTGATATAGCGATGGCTCATGCGCGCAGCAGCGATGATGGCACTGTCTTGAATATCGACGCATGATGCAGCTCGTAACGCTCTTTTAGACCCCGTAATATCGCAATGGTATCTTCGACCGTTGGCTCATCGACCAGTACCTTTTGGAAGCGACGCTCAAGCGCGGCATCTTTTTCGATGTACTTACGATATTCATCAAGCGTTGTCGCCCCGACACAATGCAGCTCACCACGTGCCAATGCAGGTTTTAGCATATTACCTGCGTCCATCGCGCCTTCAGATTTACCTGCCCCGACCATCGTATGTAGCTCATCAATGAATAGGATGACATTACCTTCTTGCTTAGCCAAATCACTCAATACGCTTTTGAGACGCTCTTCGAACTCACCGCGGAATTTCGCCCCTGCAATCAGTGCGCCTAAGTCTAACGACAGCACTTCTTTACGGCGCAGACCTTCTGGCACGTCACCATTGATGATTTTTTGCGCCAAGCCTTCAACGATAGCCGTCTTACCGACACCCGGCTCACCGATGAGCACAGGGTTATTCTTGGTACGGCGTGACAGCACCTGAATGGTACGGCGAATCTCTTCGTCACGGCCAATCACTGGATCTAGCTTGCCAAGCTCCGCTTGTTCAGTCAGGTTGATCGTGTATTTATTGAGTGCATCACGCTGATCTTCTGCGTTTTGGTTATTTACCGTATCATCACCACGCAATTGCTCAATCACAGCTTTTAGCTTGCTTGCCGTTACGCCTGCACTTTCAAATATCTTTTTGGTTTCGCCCTGTTCAGCAAGTGCCAACATCACCCATTCCGTCGCGATAAAATCATCGCCTTCTTTTTGCGCCTGACGATCTGCCAAATTCAAGATTTTGACCGAGTTTGGGTTTAGGTTGACGTCACCTGTCGGTTCCGAAATGGTCGCTTGGTTATCTAAAGCTTTAGCAACGCCATTTTTTTAGCGCTGGGATAGAAGCACCTGCTTGTTGGCAGATAGATAAATTAGACTCATCTTGTAGCAACACGGCGAGCAAATGCACAGGATCGATACCTGTATGATCGCGACCTAATGCTAGGCTTTGTGCTTCTTGAATGGCGGACTGCAGTTTTTGAGTAAACTTCTCAAATCTCATGTCTATATCCTTTTATAATTGGTATTCTCAATAGCACCTCTAAGGATTATCTTAGTCTAGTGCCTACTGTTATCTGTCACTTATATAAGGTATATATACATCTATTTCAAGACAACTACTAAATAAAACCTTACTTAAAGCAATGATATTTATTATTAATAATATTTAAAGGGGCTGTTAATATTAGTTAAAGGTAGTTAGTAGATCAGTTGTGCCATTTTATTATTGCAAATGAAAGATAAACCTCCATTAAATACGTTAATGAATAATGCACTTACTTAGTATAAATTAGATAATAATCCGACTATGCTACTCCACGATTTCAATAGGAGTACCAAGTGTCACCGCTGCCATAATCTCATCCATCTCGTCATTGGTGACAGCGATACAACCATCGGTCCAATCGCGTCGTTGATTAAACAATGCCAAATACCCAAAGCCATTCATTTGCCCATGAATCATAATATCGCCACCTGGATTGACCCCTAATGACTTTGCTCGTGCCTTGTCCTCATCATTGGGATAGCTAATATGAATAGAGCGATGCGCAATAGAGTTCTCATTCTTATAATCTAATGTATAAACCCCAACGGGCGTACGCTGATCACCTTCTTGTTGCTTATGACCTACTGGACTACCCCCTAGCGCAATACGATACGACTTAATGGCTTTACCATCGCTCATCAGTTTTAAGACACGATCTGATTTGTCGACGAAGACTCGATCAATCACTATAGAAGGAGGAATATGATTCTTGGGTTTTGAGGTGCTTTTGACATAAGCAATAGCGCTGGTGCTGACAATGGCAGCAAGACTAAGACCAATGATAATGGTCAGCCAAGGCGTACGCTGCTCATTTGATGAGTAATATTTTCTATAAAAAAATGGCATAGACTTTGGTTCCTATAATTAATTTCTTGTCATTAATCATATGTATCAAAGCACTATGCCAGATTCTGTAGATACGTTTTGTGCAAAAGTGATGAATCACTCACGAGACTGTTACACCATGCGAATCGCACCATCTAAGCGAATAACTTCACCATTTAGATAAGCATTATCGATGATATGAGTCACCAATTTGGCAAACTCATTGGGATCGCCCAAACGTTTAGGATATGGCACGCCTGCTTCTAACTGTTCGCGTGCCTTTTCAGGAATACTGTCCATCATCGGCGTAGCAAAGACACCTGGTGCGATAGTCATCACGCGGATGCCATGACGTGCCAGCTCGCGAGCAAGTGGCAAGGTCAGACCAACCACACCTGCCTTGGACGAAGAATAGCTGGCTTGACCTACTTGACCGTCAAAGGCAGCGATAGAGGCTGTATTAATAATAATACCTTGATCTACATTCTTCTCTACATGGTCGCCTGCACTACCATCACTCGCTATGCGCTTGGCAATGCTAGCAGCGACCAAACGGGCAACGTTAAATGAGCCGACCAGATTGATATTGACCCCACGGCTAAATGCCTCAAGGTCTGCCGGATTGTTATCACGATCCAGTAGCTTTTGTACCACTACGATACCAGCACAGTTGATTGATCCTTGCAGGCCACCGAAAGCTGATTCTGCCATTTCGACCGCTGATTGCACTTCATCACCGTTAGTGATATCACAGCGTACAAAGCGCGCACTATCACCTAACTCGGCGACCAGAGCTTGTCCAGCAGTTTCATTTAAATCAGCGATAACGACGTTGCCACCTTGACCTACAATCGCCCGAGCCACTGATTCGCCCAAACCTGATGCACCGCCTGTGACTAAAAAGCTGTTTTCTTTAACTTGCATGATTATTCCTTTAAATTTTTGCTTCTTATTAGATATTTTTCTATTATATTTATAGACACTTTACCAATTCACTTATGCAGCAGACAGACTACGCAACAAAAAGCGTTGAATCTTTCCACTCGGCGTTTTCGGCAGTTCTGTCACAAACTCGACCTCACGCGGATACGCATGAGTGGATAGGCGTTTGCGTACCAGCTCTTGGATTTCTTTGGCGATTTGCTCACTGCCTTCGATACCATCTTTTAGTACCACATAAGACTTAATAGTGTGACCGCGCACTTCGTCTGGCACGCCTACTGCCGCAGACTCTGCCACTGCTTCATGCTCTAAGACAGTATTTTCGACATCAGTAGGCCCTACGCGGTAACCTGCGGTAATAATAATGTCATCATCACGGCCTGAGAACCAGTAGCTGCCGTCACTATGACGCTCGACCACGTCGCCTGTCAGATAGTAATCATCCACAAAGGCTTGTTTTTCATTCCAGCTATAACCACGGAAATAAAACGCAGGTGACTGACTGACCACGACCGCTAACTGCCCTTGCTCACCATCAGGCAATACTTGCATGTCATCATCTAATACGACAAGCGTATGCCCCGGTAGCGCCATACCCATCGAGCCAACGGGACTCTCATGTACCAGTGCATGATGTGCACAGCAAGTCATACCCGTTTCTGTCTGTCCATACTGGTCTTTCACTTGACAACCCAAATAGGTTTCTAACCAGCTGACCACTTCGGTATTGAGTGTCTCTCCTGCTGAATTCGCACAGCGTAGAGATAACTTCGCGTTGGCATCGTTATGTGAATGCTCAAACACACCGCTAGATTTCATCATACGAAATGCGGTTGGTGAAGAGGCCAAGTTGGTAATCTTATGGCGCACCATAAAGTCACGCGTATGGGTCGCATCAAAGCCCGCTTCATTGAAATAAGTAGTGACACCTAATAGCAAAGGCCCAGTGATTGCATAGTACAATCCATACGCCCAACCAGGATCGGCCATATTCCAATAGTGATCATCGTCGCGCAAATCAATCGCGTAGCGCATGTAGAGATAGAAAGCCGATAACGCCCCTAGTGGTACACTCACGCCTTTTGATTTGCCCACGGTACCTGAGGTAAACATTTGCAAGAATGGCACATCCGTATCGAGCGTCACTGGTTCAAACGTTTGCGGCTGTGCTGCCATAGACTGGCTATAGTGATCGTCACCCCATGTCTGGGCATCTTCCACACTGCCGACCAATACCATTTTGGTTTGCTCAGCCAAATCTTCAAACTTGCCGCGATTTTCTAAATTAGTAAAAACAACTCTGGTATTAGCCTTGTCCATTCGATACTTAATCGAATCATAACCAAAGGCAGTAAATAGCGGCTGATAAACTGCGCCAATCCGCCAAGTTGCTAGTACAACGGTGAGTAATTCAGGTGTGCGCGGTAGCATGGTCGCTACCTTATCGCCCGCTTTTACCCCATACGACTGTAGCAAGTTAGCGATTTGAGCACTTGCTTTGTCAAGCTCACCAAAACTCATGCGCGTTATATTGCCTGCCGTGTCTTCGTGTACTAGCGCGGCATTGTCAGCGCGGCCGTCACGTACATGACGACCACAGCAAGCCATATAAGCATTTAGTCGATCACCTACCTGCTCGCCAAATATTTCTGACAGCAGTGTATCCATATCAAAATTATTATAATAATCGGTATAGTTTTTGGGCGTGACGGTAGTATCTGTATCAATATTCGTCGGGGTTTGAGAGGCGGTGTTCATAAGCTAATCCTTTAGCAATAGCAGGTAACTGGTAAAATGGTAAAATGGTATTTATAATTGAAAAACGGCCACATCCTATAGACCGTTTCATAGGTTCGTATTTATTATGCTCTATTAGTAACGCATTTTTACGTTTATTTCAATACATAACGTATCATTTTTATTTTATAGAAATAAAGATAATCCATAACTAATTATCATTAATTCGCTATAAGTCCGCGAAGACACCTACAATCAATAGCCAAAGTACTGCCACATACTTTCGATTTCCTATTAAAGAATTAACACCTCAATATTATTATCTAAAACCTCACACCTAAACATCAGCTCTTAAAAACCCTAACAACGCTTTCTCTTCACAGCTTTGGTATTTCTTAGTTCGTCCACGGCGTGCTTGTTTGTAAGTCTCAAAGAACTGTCCTGCCAAAAAAACGCTCAATAACAATGGGATGAATATAAGAAGCACGGCAGACGGTTGGTGTATTACCCAGCTCTGCTGCCACACTTTTTACCATATCAGTGACTAATTGCTGTCGCTCAGCGCTTTCTGGCGCACTGGCAAGTATGCTAGCGCCTGCAGTTGTTTGTAGCTCATCATAAAGGTAGCTTGCTGCGAGTACACTTGCCATCCATGTACGAAAGTCCTTTGCGCTGTATAGTTTGCTTTCACAGTCCATGCCGCACGTATGCATCCGTAAGTAGTCATTGATATCGCTACTGTCAACGACTTGCTTATGCCCATTATCATCTAAGTATTTGAATATCTGATAACCTGGTAGCTCAGAACAGGCCTGCACGATGTCAATCAATCGCTCGTCTTGTAGCTCAATATGATGCTCTTTTGCGCTTTTTCCGACGAAATCAAACGCCAGTCCATTGTCGGTTTCGCTGACATGCTTACTACGTAACGTACTTAGACCATAGCTTTTATTTTGTTTGGCGTAGCGGCTATTACCAATACGAATCAAAGTGGTCTCTAGCAATTTAACAACGGCAGCAAGTACGTTGGTGCGCGATAAGGACTCTGCTTCCAAATCTGCCTCCACCTGCGCGCGTAGATTGGGCAGTGCCTCTGCAAATCCTATCATCGCATCAAACTTTGCTTGGTCACGGATGTTGTTCCATGAGGGATGATACAGATACTGTTTACGCGATTTTTCGTCTCGGCCTGTTGATTGCAGATGGCCTCTTTCATCTTGACATATCCAGACCTCTGACCACATGGGCGGTATCACCAATGCATCAAAACGCTGACGCAATGCTTTGTCTTTGACGGTGTTGCCCGTTGCATCACGATAAGTAAAGCCGCGACCCCAACGTCTACGCTCGTAGCCTGGTTCATTGTCACTCACATAACGCAAATTAGCGCGGCGTGCGAGATGCTCGTAATCATGACGCACATCTTTGGTCATTGTCTGCTGGCTAGTCTGTAATTTTGCCTTTGTCATAAACCTATATACCTTTGAGAATTCATGGTTTTAGCATAATTAATGACGGTAGTTTTTGCTGTTTGTTTGGCACAGACAAAGTGTAATGCTGTGTAAAACGAAGCAGGTGACAGGGTTCTCAACTATTGAATTTTAGGGCATAATTTAATAACTCTCAAAACTTAAGTTGTATAAAACACAATGAAAAACACTTCTATCGAAATAGCACCGCTCTCTAAAGCCGACTATGACTTTTGGTTGATGTTGTGGCAAGACTATTTGAATTTTTATGAGACCAGTTTGCCAATGAGCACGATTGATACGACATGGCGCAACTTGATAAATAATGACGTCGCTACCTATGGAACTGGGGCGTGGAAGGATGATATTTTGGTAGGTTTTACTCATGTAGTAATACATCTAACGACTTGGAGTAGTACGGCATGTTGTTATCTACAAGATCTCTATGTCAATGAGTCTGTACGTGGAAAGGGTATCGGACGGGTATTAATTGAAGCGGTATACAACTTTGCTGATGAAAAAGGCTGTAATCACGTTTATTGGAAAACTCAAGAAAGTAATGCTG
Organism: Psychrobacter sp. JCM 18901; assembly: GCF_000586435.1. Taxonomy (GTDB): domain Bacteria; phylum Pseudomonadota; class Gammaproteobacteria; order Pseudomonadales; family Moraxellaceae; genus Psychrobacter. The sequence goes on along the minus strand of NZ_BAWH01000010.1, from coordinate 49,205 downwards.
ATGCACGCCAACTGTATGACAAAGTCGCAAGCTTAACGGACATGGTGCAGTACCGTAAAAACTTATAGTTTTTTATAGTTCAGAAATAAAAAAACGCCAAGCATAAAATACTTGGCGTTTTTCGTTTTGATACTGCTATAACTTAGAAGTCGTTATTTACCGTATACACATAAGTAAGCGGTTTCGACGTCTACTTTTACCTGAAACTTTTGGTTAGCTTCAACCGTAAACTGCTCGCCAGCGTTAAACGTTTTCCACTCATCACTCTCTGGTAGCTTAACAGTCAATGCACCGCTCACCACACTCATGGTTTCGAATTCACTAGTGCCAAACTCATACTCACCAATTTCCATGACGCCGACAGTCGCAGGCTTGGTAGCCGTTTGAAAAGCAATAGAAGTCACTTTATCATCAAAATAATTATTAACGCTTGGCATAATTTTCCTTAATTAAATGTTAGTTGCTATTTTAATTAGTTACTATTTTAAAACGGTTGCTTGTTTAAAACGGCTGCTTACAATCCTGCTTTTAGACTCGCTTCAATGAACTGATCGAGGTCACCATCTAGCACAGCACCAGTGTTAAAGGTTTCAACACCCGTACGCAAGTCTTTGATACGTGAGTCATCAAGTACGTACGAGCGAATTTGACTGCCCCAGCCGACATCAGATTTACCATCTTCAACTGCTTGCTGTGATTCCATACGTTTTTGCATTTCTAGCTCATAGAGCTTAGCACGTAGCATCTTCATCGCCGTGGCCTTGTTACCATGTTGACTACGCTCATTCTGACAGGTCACTACTACGCCCGATGGTTCATGAGTAATACGTACCGCAGAATCTGTCGTGTTTACGTGCTGACCACCAGCCCCAGATGAGCGATAGGTATCGATACGCAAATCTGCTGGATTGATATCAATCTCGACATTATCATCAATCTCAGGCGAGACAAACACCGCCGCAAACGAGGTATGACGACCATTGTTGCTATCAAATGGTGACTTACGCACCAAACGGTGGACGCCAATCTCGGTACGCAACCAACCAAACGCATAATCGCCTTTGATCTCAATCGTTGCCGACTTAATACCAGCCACGCTGCCTGAAGATACTTCAATCACATCTACTTTAAAGCCATGAGCTTCTGCCCAGCGCGTATACATGCGTAGTAGCATTTCAGCCCAATCTTGCGCTTCAGTACCGCCACTGCCCGACTGAATATCTAAGTAGCAGTTATTTGGATCCATCTCACCGCTAAACATCCGGCGAAATTCTAAATCAGCAACGCGTTTCTCAGCGCTATCTAGCTCGCTCTGCACATCGGCTAGCAATGACTCATCTTCTGCTTCGACTGCCAACTCTAGCATGGCAGACGCGTCTTCTAGTGTCGTCTCAAGAGAGACCACCACATCGATAACACCATCAAGGTGACTTTTTTTCTTTATTAATCTTGGTCGCGCGCTCTGGATCATTCCATAGCTCGGGGTTTTCTAACTCTAAATTAACTTCTTCTAAGCGTTCTTGCTTACCATCGAAGTCAAAGATACCTCCGCAAATCCTGCCCACGCTCTGATAAATCTTTAATTTGTTCTTGATACGGATTGATTTCCATGAATATTCCTGTTTTTCTAATAAAATAAATAACGCATGTGGCGCTATTTTAAATGAGATTGATACCAAATGGTTCGCTAATTATCACTATTGCTAATGTTGTTACTGTTACTAGATTGGACAGCCTAGATCGACCAATCTTCTACTGCCCAGCGATGGGCCAAAGCATGGGCATGTAACGCGTCATCAGGTGACACGCAAACGGCCACATCAGCCATTCGAGTAACGGAATATCATTTTTAGAATCTGAATACGCGTATGTTTTTTCAAACGTGATGCCAGAGGCTTGCTGTTTATTTAGCCATTTATCTAAATGGTATATCTTGCCCGCTTGAAAGTTTGGTCTATCAGTTAGCTTACCTGTATAGCGATTGTCTTTGATCTCTAATGGCGTTGCCAATACGTTGGCTTCTTCTACACCAAAACGCTTGGCAATGGCGGATACTACAAAATCATTGGTCGCAGAAATAATCACCACATCGTGCCCTTGCTCAATGTGCTGACACAATGCTTCCATCGCTTTTGGGCGAATATGTGGCTCGATTTCGCTTTTGATATAATCTTCTCTTAGCTCATCCAGTCTATCAAGCGGAAGACTACTTAAAAACTGCGCGACGAATTCATTGTACTCTGTCGCGTCCAGCGTACCTTCAATATAGTCATTATAAAATTTCTGATTGGCAGTGCGGTACTGCGCCTCATCGACAAGGTCATGTTTTACGATATACTCACCCCAGAGATAATCGCTATCGACATCAAGTAATGTATGATCTAAATCAAATAGTGCCAGTTGTTTTTTTTGTGTTTTTGCTTGATTTGCCTGCATGGTGAGACCTTATCGTTGGTTGCGAAAAAAATATGAATTGTTTAATAAAATTGGGTAGGTTATGTATTAAGGCTGACGGTATTAATTGAATAGTGTATCAATGAAACAAATATGATCCCTATCGTCTATCTATTCAAACTTGTAGCTTGTCCGTTTAAAATCAACTCGTTTGCTTACCCTTAGTCAGGCATCGCTATTGCTGTTAAGCCTGTTTTAAATTTCTGGCAACGCTCAGCATAATGTAGCGCTGACATTTTTAGCATCGCTGCTTGCTCATCTGTTAGCGTCTTGACTACTTTTGCAGGTGCGCCCATCACTAGCGAGTTATCAGGAATAACCTGACCTTCAGTAATCAAGGCTTTTGCCCCTATCAGACAGTTTTTGCCAATTTTGACATTATTAAGTACCACAGCACCAATACCAATCAGGCTATTATCACCGACTTCACAGCCATGTAACATAGCCAGATGACCGATAGTCACGTAATTACCAATAGTCACTTTGATACCTGCATCAGTATGAATCACACTGTTTTCTTGCACATTACTATAGTCACCGATATGGATACGATCGTTGTCACCGCGTATCACTGCACCGAACCAAATATTGGCCTGATGGCCTAAATATACATCACCCATCACTTGCGCTGAGTCTGCTACCCAACCGTTAAATGGTGCGGCAAAATCAGGGGTTTTGTCTAAATACTGATAAATCATAACGACTCCTTGTCATCTTCATTATTGTTATAACAAACGATCATAAAAATTGGGTCTAGTGCTTCGCTGTCCATTGTGGCAAAGCCAACTGCGAAAATCCAGTGCTATTGATACACGCTGGATGTTGATTTTGATAAAAGAGAAAGGAGTTAATATCCGCTTAGGCTATTTTTATAGAATCAATATCTTTATAAAGACCTCATTATTAGCCATGAAATGACTATTAATCCAGTAAATCGGCTAGCTATAACCGTCTATTTTGTATATAATACGCAAAATCTGTGCCTAAGCGAGCGGACATGATGCAAGTTACCTATTCACTATCTAGTGGGTTTTGTAGTTTTCATCAATAATGTCTTCTCGCTTTTTTTGTGGAAAATTTTTGTGTATCGCCCTTTTATTGCTTCGGTTTGACACCTGTCAAACGCCGTAAATAAAAGGATACGGAGCAATTTTAGTCTAACAAAACACGATGGCACTCACCAATAACAGCGGAGGCAATCCTTGAATTCATCGGCAGAAATACAAGCAATTTTGGCACTAGCAGACGGTACAATCTTTCGCGGTGTCAGTATCGGCAGCCTAGGTCATCGTATTGGTGAAGTGGTATTTAACACAGCCATGACAGGGTATCAAGAAATCCTAACCGACCCAAGTTATGCCCGCCAGCTGGTGACTTTGACTTACCCTCACATCGGTAATACAGGCACCAATAGCGAGGACACAGAATCTGGCAATGGTCACAAAGTATGGGCAGACGGTCTTATCATCCGTGATGCCACCATGGCAACCTCTAACTTCCGTAACTCAGAGTCACTTAGCGACTATTTACAGCGTAATGAGACAGTGGCTATCGCTGAAATTGATACCCGTCAGCTAACACGTCTATTACGTGATAAAGGTGCACAGAACGGCTGTATCATGACTGCTTCAAACGGCGAGACGATCAGCGCTGCTGATGAGCAAAAAGCGATTGAGTTAGCGAAAGGCTTTGCAGGTCTAAAGGGTATGGACTTGGCAAAAGAATGCTGCACTACAGAGAACTTTGAGTGGACAGCAGGTACCTGGGATTTATCAGACACCCTACTCAACCGTGATATTCATGGTAGTCATGATAGCGGTACTGGCGGCTTCTTTAAGCAACTTGGCACTCATATCGATGCTAAATACAACGTCGTCGCTTATGACTTCGGTAGCAAAACAAACATCCTGCGCATGCTCGTCGACCGCGGTTGTCACGTAACTGTCGTGCCAGCACAGACCCCTATCGCAGACGTGCTAGCGATAAATCCAGATGGCATCTTCTTATCAAACGGCCCTGGTGATCCTGCAGCTTGTGATTACGCTATCGATGCGGTACGTCACATCATTGAACAAACTGACGTCCCAACGTTTGGCATCTGCTTAGGCCATCAGCTGATTGGTCTAGCAAGCGGCGCAAATACCATCAAAATGAAAACTGGCCATCATGGTGCCAACCATCCAGTACAAGACTTAGCGACTGGTACGGTTATGATTACCAGTCAGAACCACGGCTTTGCGGTTGATGAAGACACGTTACCTGACAACGTTAAATCTACTCATCGCTCACTGTTTGATGGTACTAACCAAGGTATCGAGTTGACCGATAAGCCTGTATTTAGCTTCCAAGGTCACCCAGAAGCCAGCCCTGGTCCACATGACTGCGCGCCATTGTTTGATAAGTTTGCGGATATGATGGCACAGTCTAAAACTGCCCAAGCGTAAACGGTTGATTATAACTACATAATAAGTAAACGCTTGAATCGCCCATAGCGGTTCAAGCGGCACTAAATAAAGCACTGCAAGTATCAAACGCCATAAGCGTTATCAAAAATAAAGATTACTCAAATTATCACCCAAACGAAGGTAGCTCTAACTATGCCAAAACGTACCGACATAAAAAGCATTCTTATCATTGGCGCAGGCCCTATCGTCATCGGCCAAGCATGTGAGTTTGACTATTCAGGCGCACAGGCGTGTAAAGCACTAAAAGAAGAAGGCTACCGCGTCATCTTGGTCAACTCAAACCCTGCGACCATCATGACTGATCCTGTCATGGCTGACGCGACCTATATCGAGCCGATTACTTGGCAAACGGTTGAGCAAATCATTGCCAAAGAACGTCCAGATGCAATCTTGCCAACGATGGGCGGACAGACGGCGCTAAACTGTGCGCTAGAGCTAGATAAGCACGGCGTATTGACCAAGTATAACTGCGAGTTAATTGGTGCGACCAAAGACTCAATCGAGATGGCAGAAGACCGCAACTTATTTGATAAAGCCATGAAGCGTATTGGCCTTGAGTGCCCTCGCGCTGAAACGGCTGAAACCATGGAAGAAGCCTTTGCGACTCAAGAAAAAAATGGGCTATCCGTGTATCATTCGTCCATCATTCACGATGGGTGGCTCAGGTGGCGGTATCGCTTATAACCGCGATGAGTTCATTGAAATCTGTGAGCGCGGTTTTGATTTGTCTCCAAACCATCAACTGCTTATCGATGAGTCACTGATTGGTTGGAAAGAATATGAGATGGAAGTGGTTCGTGACAAAAACGACAACTGCATCATCATCTGTGCCATCGAAAACTTTGACCCAATGGGTGTGCATACAGGCGACTCAATCACCGTCGCACCAGCACAAACCCTGACCGACAAAGAATACCAAATCATGCGTAATGCGTCATTAGCAGTACTGCGTGAAATCGGTGTTGAAACAGGCGGCTCAAACGTACAGTTCGGTATCAACCCTGATACCGGTCGCATGGTCGTCATCGAGATGAACCCACGCGTATCACGCTCGTCTGCCCTAGCCTCAAAAGCCACTGGCTTCCCGATTGCCAAAATCGCAGCGAAACTGGCCATTGGTTACACGCTAGATGAATTGCAAAACGACATCACTGGTGGCAAAACGCCAGCTAGCTTTGAGCCTGCGCTTGATTATGTCGTGACCAAGATACCTCGTTTTAACTTTGAAAAATTCCCACAAGCAGACAATATCTTATCGACTCAGATGAAATCAGTCGGTGAAGTGATGGCAATCGGTCGTAACTTCCAAGAGTCTATGCAAAAAGCATTGCGCGGTATGGAAACAGGTGCGGATGGTTTCGATGAGCAAATTGACTTATCAAAAGTAAGCGCCGAAAAAGCACGTAGCGAAATCATCAACCGCCTAACCATTCCAACACCTGAGCGTATCTACTACGTTGCTGATGCATTCCGCGTCGGTATGAGTGTCGATGAAGTGTTTAACTTTACCAAGATTGACCCATGGTTCTTGGTACAGATCGAAGACATCGTCAAAACAGAAGCTACCGTAAAATCACTTGGTTTTGGCGGCTTGAACGAGAAAAATCTACGTAGCTTTAAACGTAAAGGTTTGTCAGATTTGCGCTTGGCTAAATTGCTTGGCATCTCACAAAAGCAACTTCGCAAAAAGCGTTGGGATCTAAACGTTTATCCAGTCTACAAGCGTGTAGATACCTGTGCCGCAGAGTTTGCGACTAGCACGGCCTATATGTACTCGACGTACGATAGCGAATGTGAAGCGAACCCAACAGACAAAAAGAAAATCATGGTTATCGGTGGCGGCCCTAACCGTATCGGCCAAGGTATTGAGTTTGATTACTGCTGTGTACATGCAGCGCTTGCCATGCGTGAAGATGGTTACGAGACCATTATGGTCAACTGTAACCCTGAAACGGTTTCAACCGATTATGACACTTCTGACCGTCTATACTTTGAGCCAATCACGTTAGAAGACGTGTTAGAGATCGTCCGTATCGAAAATCCAGATGGCGTGATCGTACAGTTCGGTGGTCAAACGCCATTGAACTTGCTCGTGCACTAGAGTCAGCAGGCGTTAAAATCATCGGTACTAGCCAGATGCAATCGACCGTGCCGAAGATCGTGAACGCTTCCAGCACATGATTCAGCAGCTAAACCTAGTACAGCCATCAAACGCACTAGCAACCAGCTTGGAAGATGGCTTGGTTAAAGCAAAAGACGTAGGCTATCCATTGGTTGTACGTCCATCTTATGTATTAGGTGGCCGCGCGATGGAAATCGTCTATAACGAAGACGAGCTAAGACATTACCTACGTACTGCGGTACAAGCATCGAATGAAGCGCCTGTCCTACTAGATCGCTTCTTAGATGATGCTATCGAAGTCGACGTAGACTGCGTATGTGATGGTACTGATGTCGTTATCGGCGGTATCATGCAGCATATCGAACAGGCTGGCGTTCACTCAGGTGACTCAGCATGCTCACTACCACCATACTCACTGTCTAAAGAGTTATGTGACGTGATGCGCGCACAGACAGTTGCTATGGCAAAAGAGCTAGGTGTTATCGGTCTAATGAACGTACAGTTCGCGGTAAAAGGCGAAACCGTATATATCCTAGAAGTGAACCCACGTGCTGCACGTACAGTACCGTTTGTTTCTAAGTGTATCGGTACTTCGCTAGCACAGGTTGCTGCTCGCTGTATGGCTGGTACTTCGCTTAAAGATCAAGGCTTTACCACTGAGATTGTCCCGGCATTCTATGCGGTCAAAGAAGCGGTATTCCCATTCGCTAAGTTTCCAGGTGTTGACCCAATCTTGAGTCCTGAGATGAAATCAACGGGCGAAGTTATGGGCGTGGGCAAAACCTTTGGCGAAGCATTCTACAAGGCCATTATCGGTAGTAATGAGCGTCTGCCAGGTCTACCGACTGAAGGCGAGACAAAAACCGTCTTTATCTCAGTTCGTGACAGCGACAAAGCCCAAATCGCTCCGATTGCTCGTCAGCTTGCAGACTTTGGCTTTAAGATTGTCTCGACCACTGGCACGCAAAAAGTACTGAGCGACGCTGGTATCGAAAGTCAGCAAATCAACAAGGTCACTGAAGGTCGCCCGCATATCGTTGATGCCTTGAAAAACGGCAAAATCGACCTTATCATCAATACTACTGAAGGTAAGCAAGCTCAAGAGGATTCGTTCTCTATTCGCCGTAGTGCACTACAAGGCAAAGTATTCTACGTCACCACGTTAGGTGCCGCTGATGCCGTCTGCAAATCTTACGCGATTGACTTACCGTTTGATGTCTATAAGTTACAAGATTTGCATGAGCAAGCAAAGTCTATTGGCTAGTTCTATTGACTTGGCTGAATAATTTCAGTAGATTAAGCATAACCGTTAGGCTTGCCTAAAAGCTCACTCAAGTATCGTTGTTTGCTTTAAATATAGCCAACCATGCTTGAGGAACGATACCTTTACCGTGATAGACCTAAAAAGCATAGTGGCTAAATTGCGACTATGCTTTTTATTACGTAAGCTTAAGTGCGCCTATGCTTGAATTGAGATGATATACACTCATAAATGATAGCCAACTTATTCATTACATCGTCTTAATTATCACTCTTTTATATTTTATATCCATTGCAACAACACTGACACCATCTCATTATGAGGTGGTGTGGTGTTATTGGTTTAAGGAAAAAAACATGCAACGTTACCCAATGACTCCGCAAGGACACGCGCTCTAGAAGCCGAATTAAAACAGCTAAAAAGTGTCGACCGTCCACGTATCACAGCATCGATTGCTGAAGCACGCGAACACGGCGATTTGAAAGAAAACGCTGAATACCATGCTGCCCGTGAGCAACAAGGTTTTTGTGAAGCACGTATTCGTGATATCGAAGCCAAACTTGGTGGCGCTCAAATTATCGATCCTTCGACACTGCCAAAAGAAGGTCGTATCGTATTTGGTGTCAGCGTCGTGATTGAAAACATGGACACTGAAGAAGAAAAACAATACAAAATCGTTGGCGATGATGAGGCTGACTTTAAAGCTGGCAAAATCTCAGTCAACTCACCAATTGCTCGTGGTCTGATTGGTAAGTTCGAAGGCGATGAAGTACGCATCGAAACGCCTAAGGGTGTGGTTGAATATGAAGTCATGAAAGTTATCTACGACTAATAGCCACACTGCGTTCTAATCTAGAGCTTTGATACTCTCCATTGTAGATAGTTTGAAAAATGACTTTTAGATAATAGTCTTTATGACAATGATTGTGACTAGCGACTTAGTTATGCGACTCCATAGATGAAAGCCGTACTACACATAAATAGCATTTATACCATTTCGGTTACACAATGCTGCTTTTATCCCTGATTTGTTTTGGCGCATAATTATTTGAGTTTAAGGACACGACAGCTTTAGTATTCAGTCTATTCAGTAAGAAATAGTTAGGATTGAATAGATTTTATATAAGTTAGCACTGCTGCGCTTTTACTAAAAATAATGATGGTCTGATCGCACGCATAGGCTAATATCAGCACTACTACCTCGTTATTTGGCATATTTTTCGGTGTCATTTGGCGGGGGTTTTGTTTATCTAAGCATTCTTTTTTTGTTGTATTACTTACTATTATTTTTGAGGAGTCCTTTATGATTACGAACGATGGTTTTCAAGCGTCAACTGCTGAAGCAACTATGGCAAAAAATGCAGCTATGTCTGCATTGCTAGTAGGTATCGTGTTGGCCGCATCATCGGCCAATGCTGCCCCTGAGATTGCTATTAGCTCCTCTGCGAGCGGTAGCACCACGGTGGTCGAGCAATACTCTGATGGCAAAACTGCTACGATTACGGCGACGCCAAACGGTATCACCATGCAAGACGGCATGCCGTACGCGGTAACTCAGGTGACCACTGTACCACGCTACGTCGTGCGTCAGTCTCCTGTTGTCCAAGGTATGACGACCGTTACTAGCGTACCGGTGATTAACTCTATTACCAATAAAGTCACTAAAGTAGATGTGATTACCACGCCTGCCAGCAGCGTGACGCAAGTACTACCTGTCGCAACCAACGTCACCCCGCCAGTGATTATGCAGCAGCCAGTGACCAATCAAGTAACGACCACGACGACAACTTTGGATACGTTGCAACTGACTCCTACCTTTAGTACGCCTGGCGTGGTCAATGCAAATACCAAAGTCATGAAAATTCTAAAAAATGCTGATGGACGTGAAGTTGCGGTGCCTGCCAACCATATTGCCCCAGGCGATGTCATTGAGTATCACACCACATACACCAACACCACGGCACAGCCAGTTAATGACATCAATGCTATGGTTTCATTGCCAAGCGGCGTGCAGCTGGTATCGTTAAATAGCCCACTACCAACGTTTGCCACCACTGGCGGCGACACCTATCAAACCATTCAGCAGGTTGGCAATACGGTGGTTGTCCAAGAAAACTACTCTGGTCTAAAATGGAACTTGGTGAACTTTGACGCCAATGCGGCCAAGACTGTCGTCATACGTGCCAAGGTTCAATAAACATTAAACTGTCGCATACTATTATTTAACGGTTATCGGCATATGTAAAAGGTCTTGTGGACTAAGTATTTAGTCCATAAGACCTTTTTTTGTGTCGGCGGCTTGGTTTTGAGTGTGGTAAAGCACTTCTTTAAGCTTAGGATATAAATGCTTGATGCAGTGGCAGAAATAGCTGAGCTTTTAGAGAAGATCATTTTTCTTTATACAGAATAGGCCGATTAATTAGATTATTAAGTTTTGTCATAAAAAAAGATAAAACCAAAACCAAAGATTGACGTAGTGAGCACTCTTATCATGTTTTGATTGAACATTAGGTTTTTGGTATCTTCGTAAGTTATTTGCAGATCCTCATCTGATCCTCTAATGTCTAAGCTGACTAATTGCGGTAAATTATTCGATACGCCTAAAAAAATTGGGCTGATAGTACCAACCAACTCTTGCGTACTTGCCAAGCCTAGGTTCAAGGTATGTAGGACCCATACATGACCCAGTATTAATAAAGCCAAATACATTATAGCTACAGCCGTAAAGCGTTATTTGTTTAGGATTTTCGATAGATTGCAAGGCTATACTAAATCCCGTATCAGTGATAATGCCTTCACTGTATTGTAGCTCTGACTCCTGCGGAAAATCTCTACCCTGCCATTCCAAAAAAAATTGAGTGCAATGAAAAAAAGATATAAACGAGACATTTAGAAACGTATCGAACTTTTGAGACGCTGATTTTTCTTTAAATTTTTTGAGCATAAAATTTCTCTAAAAGACCCTTTTATGGAATGTTTGAAAGAATCTATATTCGCACTTAAAAGATAGATATATTAAGCTACAGAGTTTAGCCTTTAAATAAACCTCAAACTACTGTTTACTATATTAGACACGAATCATACGACACTATTTGTCGTGTTGTTTTTGGGATTCTCCTATAAATACAATGACTTAGCGATAATTTTGGTAAAATAGTCTTTCATCAATTAATTGGTAAAACGCGACTTATGGCAAACATCAATTATGAAAGATTACAGGGCAAACTCAATATTTTGGCTGATGCTGCCAAGTATGATGTTTCCTGCTCATCCTCCGCTGGTACTCGAAAAAAACCAAGGCGGCGGACTAGGCGATGCCTCAGCAACGGGTATCTGTCACAGCTATACCGAAGATGGTCGCTGCGTCAGCCTATTAAAGATTCTTTTGACCAATCACTGCATTTACGACTGTGCTTATTGCACCTCACGTAAAAGCAATGACACGCCGCGTGCTGCGTTCAGTGTCGAAGAAGTCGTCGACTTAACCATGCAGTTTTATCGCCGTAACTATATCGAAGGGCTATTTCTTAGCTCTGGTATCTTTAAAAGTGGCGATTATACGATGGAGCGACTGGTCGAAGTTGCCAAACTCTTACGTACGCGTGAGCGCTTTAATGGTTACATCCATCTAAAGACCATTCCAGGTGCGTCAAAAGAGCTGCTGCTAGAAGCAGGATTATATGCGGATCGTTTGAGCGTCAATATCGAGATTCCGACCAAATCAGGGTTGGCTTTGCTTGCGCCAGAGAAATCACATGACCAATTAAAAGCACCGATGGAAACGGTAAAAGAAGAAATCATCACCATTCGTGAAAGCCGTGAGACTCACAAGAAAGCGCCTAAGTTCACGCCAGCAGGTCAGACCAGCCAAATGATCGTTGGTGCGAGTAACGAGACTGACTTGCAAGTGATTCAACTATCGAGTCACTTCTACAAAACGTATGATCTCAAGCGGGTCTATTACTCAGGTTATGTACCTATGCTCTCTGATAATCGCTTGCCTGCGATTGGAACGCCTGTACCGATGGTACGGGAGAATCGTCTGTATCAGGCAGATTGGTTAATGCGCTTTTATGGTTTTGGTGCGCATGAGATTGTGGAGCCGGAGTCACCATTCTTAGATTTAGACTGCGACCCAAAGCTTGCTTGGGCAATACGCCATCGTGAGCATTTCCCAGTCAATATCCAGACAGCGACTTATGAAATGATAGTGCGTATCCCAGGTATCGGTACAAAGACTGCCAAGAAAATCGTCAAAGCACGTAAGTTCAATCAATTAACGCTATACCATCTAAAAAAGATGGGCGCTGCGGTCAATCGTGCTAAATACTTCATCGCAACCACTGGCAAAAACGAACACCTTGCACATCTAACGCGCGATAATTTTCGTCAGTATGTATTGGCTCAAACGCAGACCAAGTTTAACGATCAACGTACTGGGCAGTTGGCTTTATTTTAAAATGGCTCTAGATAGCACGTGTTAAAAAAACCTGCTATCTCGCTACTGTATTTATGATAGAAATGTAGGATAAAACATGTCAGCACTTATGCAAAATGACTCTTACGCTGTCGGTCAATTGACACCTAGCATTGTACTGTATGAGCCTAGCTTTGAAGGGTGGCTGAGTGCTGTGTTTTATGTCTATGCCAATCGTCTACAAAACGATATGTCACTGAAGCTAACCGCGCAAGATTGCTATGTGCCCTCACTCATCGCTCAGGCGACTAGCGTGGCAACTGATGAGGATAAAGCCGAGCGTGTGTTGGTCAAATTAAATACCCTATTAGGTCGCTCAGGCATGCGAAATATCTTATGGGGATTTTTATCCGAAAAGGACGATATCGGTACGACTTTGTTCCGCGTGGTCAAATATGCCATCGACTACCCTAACCGTCAAATCATGCAGGATTTGGGTAATTTAGATGTTCTCGAGTTAGTCCAGACAGTCAAATCGGTTGGCCGTGAGAAACATCGTATGGAGGCATTTGTACGTTTTGAGCATACCACTGATGATATTTATTTTGCACGTGTAGAGCCTGATTTTAATGTACTGCCACTCATCGGAGAGCACTTTCGGCAGCGTTATCAGGATCAACATTGGGCAATCTATGATCTGACTCGGGGCTACGGTATCTATTATGATAAAAGTAATAGCACGCCATCACGTCCAGCAAAGCTGCAAACCATTACTGATCTCGATGATGCGGTACTACGCAATCCTGCCAGCATCCATAGTCCTGATGAGCAACGCTATCAAAAGTTCTGGCAAGGTTACTTTACCAACGTTAATATCAAAGAGCGCAAAAATCCTAAGCTGCATAAACAATATCTCCCGCAGCGCTACTGGAAATACTTGAGTGAAAAACAAGTACTGCCCAATGCTGAGCATTTACAGAAACGACGCTAACGGCTTCTGGTGTTTTTTTAATCCACATCTTACACTCATATAGTCTAAAAACCCCCTATCTGACTTCATCTTTTTATCTTGATGGTTGAGTTTTAATCGCTTTTAACTGACAATAGCAAATTGATATTACTAACCGGTGACCAACGCTATTATGAAAGTTATGCGCTTACTGTCGTCTCTAAAGCATGATGAATCCGAGCGCGGTATTTTTCATCTTGGGCGAGCATTGGTCAAAAATGAGCATACCTCTATCATTGTCTCTAGTGCCGATGAAGACAATGACTTGGTTAGACGTCTCAAACGTGATGGCAATATTTACCATCAGCTACATGTGAATAAAAAGTCTTGGCTATCGCTATTGCAAGTCTCTGCCCTACGGCATTTGATAGAAAAATACGAACCTGATGTCATTCATGTACATTCGCGTACCCCTGCATGGATATTGCATTTGGCACTGCGCCGCGCACGTGTCAGACGTTTTCCCAAACTGGTCTCGACCATGTATGGGTTTTATCCTATCAATAAATACTCTCAAGCCCTACTCAATGTTGATACGATAATTACCGTATCTGATAGTGTCACTCAATACTTAAAAAAAGGACTGCGCATCGAAGACGTAGATCCTAAGGTCATCACGCGTATCTATCGTGGTATCGACACTCGGCGCTACCCTTATCGTCATAATCCTTCGGTCTATTGGTTACGTCATACCTTTGCTGAATACCCTGAGCTTGAGCACAAAAAAATGGCTCGTATTCCCAACCGTCATCGGTAACGAGTATGGGCAAGAATGGCTGATAGATATTTTGGGTAACCTGCAAGAGCAGTTCCCCAATATTCACGTCATTATTATGGATGAAGACTATAAAGACGGTGATGTCGCTCATGAAGATTTTCGCCAACGTACCAACAGCTTGGGACTGGCGGAGCGCATTACCTATGTGGGCAGCAAACGTAACGATATGCGAGAATGGCTATCGGCGGCCAATATTGTCATGGCACTTGCCAATGAACCCGAGTCAATCGGTATCAATGCCCTACAAGCCATACATCTAGGTACGCCAGTCATTGGCTGGGATCAAGCTGCCTTTAGCGAAATTTTACAACCACTCTACCGCAAGGACTGGTAAAAAAAAGTACAATGCCAATGCGCTTTGTAAAGCCGTTAGAAATCAGCTAGAAAGTGTGACGCGTCCTGAAATGACCAACAAATTCACCATGCGTGAGATGATTGAAAAAACGCTTGAAGTATATCAAAGCTTACATGATGCGGCGCTTGCCGAAGAACAAGCCGAAGCAGATGCTATCGCAGTTCGACGGATCAAACGCAGTCTGAAAAAAGCGTCTAAACCTGCCCTTAACGTCGCTGTGAAAAATATTGAGCCTGTTGCTAAAAATCCAAAAATAAAGCTAACCAAAGAAAAATCGAAGACAACGGATAATGTAGATACGACAGAAACAACTGAAGACAATCAACACTGTAAACACTCATCAATCTCATGATGCCAAACCTCGCCTAACGGGTGATGTTTGTATCGCCTCCTATGCCAATTTTTTTGATTTGTAATGACGCGGTCATCGTACCGCAATATGATGATATAAATGATGCACTCGCCATCGAGCAGCTTGAAAAAAATCTTTCCGCAGCATCAAGTAGTGGGAGTACGCACAAAAGAGATTGTCTATGGCGGCGGTAATATTCATTGTATTACCCAGCAACAACCTGTAACCAAAGCGTCACTCTAAAACACGCCGCTTGGTATAGAGTGAACCATAATAAATCGCACTTATTAGCAACTGAAAGTATAAGCATAAACCCAAAAATGGATTTTAAACCCAAAAACACGCTAAAAATAAGGAAAAAGTATGAGCGATTATCAAATCAACAATCCAGCCACTGGCGAACTAGAAGCCACTTACCCTACCGCCACTGAACAAGATATCCAACAAGTCATTGAGCAGGCTGACAACGCCTATCAAGACTGGCGTAAAGTGCCATTAAATGAGCGCAGTGCATTACTGCATAAAATCGCTGATATCTATCTTGAGCGTCAAGACGAGCTATCACGTATCGTGGCGGGTGAGATGGGTAAACCCGTTGCACAAGCCAAGGGTGAAATCGGTCTGGTCGCTGAGATCTATCGTTACTATGCAGACAATGCTGAGCAGCTACTCGCGCCGAATACCATTGACGTTGACTTAGGATCAGCTTCGGTAGAAAAACGTCCTGTTGGCGTTCTACTCGGTATCATGCCGTGGAATTATCCGCATTATCAAGTGGCACGTTTTGTCGCGCCAAACTTTATGGCAGGTAATACAATTATTCTAAAACACGCACCGCAGTGTCCAAATACAGCAGAAGTTATCGTCGATATCTTTAAAGATGCAGGCGTACCTGAAGGTGTTTATAACAATATCTTTGCAACCAATGAGCAATCAGCGACCATTATCAATGACACACGCGTACAAGGTGTCTCGCTAACAGGTTCTGAACGCGCTGGACAAGCCGTTGCAAAAGAAGCTGGCGGCGCACTCAAAAAAAAGTCGTTTTAGAATTGGGCGGTTCAGATGCCTTTATCGTCGCAGCCGATGCCGATATCGAACAAGCAATACAAGGCGCTATCTCTGGTCGTTTTGGTAATACTGGACAAGCCTGTAACGCAGCCAAGCGTTTGATCGTCATTGAATCAGTCTATGACAAATTCGTCGAAGGTTTTACCAATGCGGTCAGTAACATGACTTTGGCCGACCCGCTTAAGGAAGATACGTTTATTGGCCCAATGTCATCAAAAGCCGCTGCGGTCAACTTGCAAGCGCAGCTAGATAGTGCCATTCAAGCAGGAGCAACCGTGCTCGTAGAGGGCGGTATGGTAAAAGACAAGCCGGGTGCTTGGTTTGCGCCTGCTGTTCTGACAGATGTGACTGAATCAATGGATGTGTACCGTGAAGAATTGTTTGGTCCTGTCGCAGTCGTCTATAAAGCAAATGATATCGACCATGCTATCAAGATTGCCAACGATGTGCCTTTCGGTTTGGGTGCGTCTATCCAAACGCAAGATGCGGCACTGGCTGCTGAAATCGCTGACAAATTGGAAGTGGGCATGGTCACGATCAACGCGCCGTCTGGTACCGAAGCCAATACCCCATTTGGCGGCGTTAAACGTTCAGGATTTGGTCGCGAGCTTGGTACGCTTGGTATCACTGAGTTCTTAAACTATAAGCTGATTCGTGATAAGTCTTAATAGATTAAAACCTTAGTTAAATAAAAAAAAGCCTAACGTTTGACGTTAGGCTTTTTTATGAAAGGTAATTAAAGTAAGTCTACTTTTTATATGGATTTTCTTTTAACCACTGCTGGTTAGCCGTTTTTAGCTCGCGCAGTTCATGATCCATAATGTCTTTACTCTTACCAGGATTCTTCATCGTAGCATAACCGTACAATACCCCACCAAGTACGATCCAGCCAAGGAAAATCCACCACTCAATAGCGACAAGTGCTGATGGCATACCTGGTAGATATAGTGCCAACATACCAAGACTGAGGATAATAGTGATAATACCAACCAATTTACCTGCTGGTACTCTAAACGGACGTACCATATCAGGCTCACGGTAATGCAGCACTAAGAATGAAAGAGCCACACAAGTATAAGCAATAACGATACCGAACCCGCCAGCATCTACAATCCATACCAGCATTTTACGACCAAATAATGGCGCAAGTGTCGCGAGACCACCGATCAATAAAATCGCATTGACGGGCGTATTATATTTCGGATGCAGCTTGCACAAAAACTGTGGCAACATGTGCGTTTTGCCCATAGCATATAGCAGACGACTACCACCGATAAGAAACGCATTCCAGCTCGATAAAATACCCAGCACACCGCCAATAACTAGCAAGGTACCTGCCCATTTACCATTCCAAGCATTGGTCATCGCATCAGCAGTAGCCAATGTTGAGTCTTGTGCTTGTAATAGCGGTAAAGTCTTGCCCACACTCCAGGCGACTGCTACATACCACAGTACAGCGATAATAATAGAGACGATCAAAAACTTACCGATGTTCGGACGAGATAGATTGATTTCTTCTGCCGCTTGGGGAATGACATCGAAGCCAACGAACAAGAACGGTACCATTACCATCACCGTCATGATGCCACCCATACCGCCAATAAAGTTAGGCGCTTGTACGGTATTAGAAGTTTCAGGACTGAACAGTAACGCCCCTACGAACAGTAATATACCAACTAGAAAGATACCGACGACTGCTGTTTTTTTGAAACCACGCGCTGACTTCCATACCGCGTATGTTCAGCCAAGTAACAATCACTGAGCCAAGCATCCCGACGCTACCCAAGTGGCGTAAACATCCCAGCCAGCAACATTCCAAAGATACCCTTGGCTATAATTAGGAATAATGTATTCGACGACGGTGGGCAGTGCTACTGCTTCAAAAGCAACGACGGAAAAATAACCAAATAAAATACTCCATGAGCAAATAAATGAGACATTGACCCCTAGTGCTCGGTGGGTATAGGTATGCTCACCGCCAGTAATTGGCATAGAAGCCGCAAGTTCAGCATACGTCACACCAATCAATACGACTACCAGACCACCTATCAAAAAGGCGCTAATTGCGCCCCATATACCTGCCGAGATGATCCAACTACCTGCCAGTACAACCCAGCCCCAACCGACCATTGCACCGAATGCCAGTGCAATGATATCGAACACCCCTAGCGACTTTTTAATTCAGACATAACCTACTCCTTGTCTGTGTTTCATCCATGTGAGCCTGTTACAGTTACACTATTTTTGTTTCATGGGATCATACCCATCATGTTTGTTGTGTCTGTCGCGTCGCCGCAAAGTTTAACTTTGCTATCGGTATAGTATTCAAACAGCAAATACAAAAACGGCGTCTTGACTTGCAAGGCGCCGTTAAAAAACTCACTCAAAGCGAGTGTTATAAGGCAACCTTGCCGTTATCTTTCATACAATCTTTTAACCAATATTGGTACTTGAACTAGCTGTACTTGGTTAAAAGCGCTCCATCGCTAAAGTAAATAACACTCAGTATTGCTTATGCCGTTAGAATACCTTTGATAATATCAAGGCCTTCTTGTAGCACTTCATCTTCAACCGTCAATGGCACCATCACACGAATGGCATTGCCATACATACCACAAGACGCTAGTAGCAAACCTTGCTCAAATGATTTTGCTTTTAGATTGGCTGCGGCGGCTGCATCAGGTTTGCCTTCGCTATCAATCAATTCAAACGCTAACATCGCGCCCTTATGACGGATATGACCGATACTGCTTAGGTTCAAGCCTTTTAAGAACGCGGCAATGGTATCGCCAATCTCGATACTACGCTCAAGTAAGTTCTCTTCTTCGATCACTTCCATAACAGCAAGCGCCGCCACACAAGCAAGTGGGTTACCAGAATAAGTACCGCCCAAGCCGCCTACTTGCGGCGCATCCATGATGTCAGCACGACCGATGACCGCAGAGATAGGATAACCACCTGCCAAACTCTTGGCAGCAGTCATTAGATCAGGCTCAACACCTAGCTGCTCACCTGCAAACAAGGTACCGGTTCTCGCAAAACCACACTGTACTTCGTCAAAAATAAGCACGATGCCATGCTCATCACAAATCTCACGCAATGCTTTAGCAAATGACGGCGTTACCTGATGGAAACCACCCTCGCCTTGGACTGGCTCGATAATCATTGCAGCCACTTCACTAGGATCGATATCTGCTTGGAAAATCATGTCAAGGCTATGTAGCGCTTGCGCTTCTGTTACGTTCAACTCTTCTGCAGGGAACAACGCATGGAATACAGGTCCTGGCATAGGGCCAAAATTCTTTTTGTATGGTAGTACTTTGCCTGTCAGGCTCATACACATCATGGTACGACCATGCCAGCCACCAACAAAAGAAATTACGCCTGGACGACGGGTTTTAGCACGAGCAATCTTGATGCAGTTTTCAACGGCTTCTGCGCCAGTGGTCAAAAAGAATGCTTTGGTATCGCCGCTGATTGGCGCTTTTTCGCACAGCTTTTCAGCCAAGTCCACATAGCATTCGTAGTTAATCATTTGCGCCGCAGTGTGCGTAAATTTGTCTAGCTGCTCATGCACACGTTGGGTAATTTTTGGATGGCTATGACCCGTGTTCAATACTGAGATGCCACCGACAAAGTCGATATAGCGCTTGCCTTCGATGTCCCAGATTTCTGAGTTCTTTGCTTTTTCTGCAAAGATAGGAAAGGCAACCCCAAGTCCTGTTGGTAAAACAGCTTTGCGGCGCTCAAGTAATGATTGATTGGTAGTCGTCATGGGAATGTCCTTTTCTTTGTTCGTAACATAAGTGCCATCTAGTGAATGGCGGTTTATTTGATGTTTGTCTTTGTACTTAGTAGATATCAAATGGTGCTTGGTTGACCCAAAACACCATAGATATCTAAAAACTTGCGCTAGTTAATGCTTTGCTAATTGTTACTTTGCTAACCATTAGGCCAACTCATTAGGTTATAACTATTAGGTAATGTCAGAGCACCAGTATTTGGTCGTGATATAGTCTTCGATACCATATTTTGAGCCTTCACGGCCAAAGCCAGATTGCTTCACACCACCAAATGGGGCAACTTCTGTAGAAATCAAACCAGTGTTGTGACCGATGATGCCGTACTCAAGACCTTCGGTAACGCGCCATGAGCGGGCATAGTCGCTACTATAGAAGTAAGCGGCCAAGCCATAGATAGTATCGTTAGCAGCACGGATAACTTCTGCTTCGTCTTTAAAGGTAAAGATGGTTGCAATTGGTCCAAAGATTTCTTCAGAAGCGATGTCCATATCACTACTAATATCTGTGATAACCGTTGGGTTATAAGTCAGTTCTGAAGCGTCATTGACACTACCACCAGTGACCAGTTTTGCGCCTTTATCTAGCGCGTCTTTTAGCAAGGCTTGAACTTTATCTAACGCTTTTTTTTGTTGATAAGAGGACCGATATCTACGCCTTCTTCTAAGCCGTTACCTACTTTTAATTCAGCGACTTTTTTGACAAAGACATCTAAGAATTTATCTTTAATGCTGTCTTGAACGTATACGCGGTTGGCACAGACACAGGTCTGACCAGCATTACGATATTTAGAAGCGATTAAACCAGCAGCGGCTTTCTCTAGATCGGCATCATCAAAGACGATAAACGGCGCATTGCCACCCAACTCTAACGATAGCTTCTTAATAGTTGGCGCGCATTGTGCCATCAGCGTACGGCCTACTTCTGTAGAGCCTGTAAATGATAGTTTATGGATGCGTGCATCACCCGTTAGGATGTCGCCGATGACAGAAGACTTACCGGTTACGACCTGAATGACGCCAGCTGGAATACCCGCTTGCTCTGCCAATACACCTAGTGCCAATGCAGAGTAAGGTGTCTCGGTAGCAGGTTTGACGATAATCGTACAGCCTGCTGCTAGTGCAGGAGCAACTTTGCGCGTGATCATCGCAGCTGGGAAATTCCAAGGCGTGATAGCGGCGCAAACACCAACTGGCTGCTTAAGAACGACATGACGTAGCTGTGTGCTGTTGGCAGGAATCACATCACCATAGACGCGTTTGCCTTCTTCGGCGAACCAACGGATAAAGCTGTTGGCATAACCCACTTCACCACATGACTCAGTCAGCGGCTTGCCTTGCTCAGCGGTCATGATAATAGCCAAATCTTCTTTATTGGCATCGATTAGATCAGCCCATTTTTGCAATAACTCTGCACGTTCTTTGGCTGTTTTTGCTGCCCAATCTGCTTGGACGTCATGAGCATAAGCAACGGCTTCGTTGACATCTTCTGTGGTCAGGCTGGGTACAGTACCAATGAGCTCGCCATCAAAAGGGTTGTTGACATCAAGTACAGCTTCATCACTAGCAGCATGCCAGCCGTCTTTGATAAAGCAAGATTGTTTGAGTAAATCTGGATTTGATAACTGCAGCGCGTGTGACATGTTGACGCTCCTTGTCATATAGGATGTATTTATAAGAATGGATACAATGGTAAGTCGTAAATAA
Organism: Psychrobacter sp. JCM 18901; assembly: GCF_000586435.1. Classification (GTDB taxonomy): domain Bacteria; phylum Pseudomonadota; class Gammaproteobacteria; order Pseudomonadales; family Moraxellaceae; genus Psychrobacter. The sequence continues at coordinate 27,415 of NZ_BAWH01000010.1, read as the reverse complement.
TTATTGATAACTCGTTATTTGTTCAATATACTGAACAAGTATTCTATATACGAGACGTCATTATAAGAACGATATGACGCGATTTGCAACCCTTAATCTCATTATTTTAAAAATTATCTTGTACTTCTTTCTTTTATTTCACTTTATAGGTTATTTATGAGCTCGACTGCCGTGCCTGCGCTAGACAAAACATTTCAGATTTTGGACTTGATTACCGATAGCTCACAGCCTCTGACCGCGGCTCATATCGCAAAAGAGCTTGAGCTACCGCGTAGCTCCACTCACAACATTTTGCAAAGTCTATTGTCCAAACATGTCATTTACAAAGACCCTGAAAGCCGTTTTTATTTGGGTTCATACTTGATGTATTGGGCAGGAAAATACGAACAGCAGCAAGGCGTGGTGCAGTTGTTTAAAGATTTGATTGTGCAGTATCCGGTACTTCTTCAGCACACGGTTACCTTGTCAAAGCTTGATTTGGGCGAAGTGGTATTTTTGGCTTGTCATGAGTCCCCTGCGCCGCTTGGCTTTACTTTTCGAGCAGGCGTTCGCGTACCTGCCGTATTTTCTGCGACAGGCAAAGCCATGCTATCCACGTTGTCGATGGACAGCATCAAATCATTGTATAAAGATACGTTTCCAATGCCGATGACCCAGCATGGGGTCAAGAATTTTACCGATTTGGCAACTGAGCTTGCGGTGATACAAGAAAGCCGAGTGTCTCTCGATGATGGACAATTGCGCGATGGAATGTACTGCTTGGGCACTTATATTCGTAATGCGTCAGGCAATGCGGTTGCTGGTATGGCGGTGAGTTTTTTGCAAGGAGAGTATGAGTCTAAACGGGCTGAGGTCAGTGCGGTATTGATTGAATTGGCGGAGCAAATTGAGCAGCATTTAGGCTTTAATCCTAACGCTGAAAGGTAGCGTTAGGACTAAATACCAGTGCAGGTCTAAAAAATATAATCCAAAAAATTCTGTTAGACAATCCCATCGGCTTTTAGCTTTGCGATCATCTCGCTGTCATAGCCCAGTTTAGCAAGTGTGCTATCAGTATGCTCGCTTAACTGCGGTGGCGGCGTGCGATAGCTGACTGGTGATGCGGATAACTTGATAGGGTTACCAAGTGCGCGTACTGGACTGCCTTGCTCGGTGAAATTAACAATCATATTCCTTGCTTGCGCTTGCGGCATGGCCAGGGCTTCAGCTACGTTATGAATCGCGCCGCATGGAATACCTGCTTGATCTAAAACCTCTAGCCAATAAGTACGTGGCTGCTTGGCAAATTGCTTAGTCAGGTCACTACACAGCAGTTCGCGATTGGCAACGCGTTGTGGATTGGTCGCAAAGCGCTCATCGGTATGCCAATCGACTGCGAGCATGGTGCAAAGTTTGGCAAACTGACTGTCATTACCGCAAGCTAAAATAAAGTGCTGCTCGCCCTCGCCAGCAAACACTTGATACGGCACAATATTAGGATGCTGATTGCCCAACCTTGGCGGTATCTTATCGGATGCCAAATGATTCATGCCGACATTGGCCAGCATGGCGAGCGCGCTATCGAGCAATGCCACATCGACATGTTGACCAACACCCGTATTTTGACGCGACAGCAGTGCCGCTTGAATACCAATCGTCAGCTGCAAACCTGCAAATAAATCGACCACTGCCACGCCAACTTTGTGCGGCTCGCCATCGCTTGGACCGTGATACTCATCAGCTGACAATCCTTGGATAATATAATCATAACCAGGACGCGCCGCATCAGGACCTGTCTGACCAAACCCTGTCAATGATGCATAGATCAGACGCGGATTGGACTGTTTTAGGCTGTCATAATCCAAGCCATATTTTTTCAGACCACCGACTTTGAAGTTCTCAACCAAAATATCACTGTCAGCGATTAGCTGCTTAATAATGGTTTGCCCTGTCGGCGTAGTGATATCAACTGTCAGCGATTTTTTATTGCGGTTAATGGTAGCGTAATAAGCGGAGGTGTCATCGCTGAATGTTGGCGGTGCCCAATGACGCGTTTCATCACCGATATGCGGACGCTCAACCTTAATGACTTCGGCACCAAGATCAGCCAGTACTTGTGTACAAGAAGGGCCAGCCAGCACTCTCGATAAATCGAGCACCTTGATGCCATGCAATGCGCCCTTTGGCATATTAGCCATATCAATCATATCTGTCATGAGATTCCCTTACTCTATGGCGTATTTTTTTGACTTTTTAATCATAAAATTGTTCTTCAGGATGTAATTACAAAGTAGTTAAATCATGAAGAACAACTGAAAAACGTACGCTACTGCTTATATATGCTTCGTAAAAAGCCAAACAATAACGTACGTCAGGGCATGTTCCAAATCTGAACATTTAACTTGAATTCAGTCTAAAAGAACGCTTGAATGCCTGTCTGTGCACGGCCTAGGATAAGCGCATGAATATCATGTGTACCCTCGTAAGTATTGACGGCTTCCAAGTTCATCACGTGACGGATAATATGGAACTCATCAGAGATACCGTTACCGCCATGCATGTCACGAGCGATGCGAGCGATATCAAGCGCCTTGCCGCAGTTATTACGCTTAATAAGTGAGATCATTTCAGGTGCTGCATTGTCTTCATCCATCAAACGACCCACGCGTAGCGCCGCTTGTAGACCTAAGGTGATTTCTGTCTGCATATTGGCAAGCTTTAGCTGTACCAACTGCGTTGCCGCTAGCGGACGACCAAACTGCTTACGATCGAGCGTGTACTGACGCGCCGCTTTCCAGCAAAACTCAGCTGCGCCCATAGAGCCCCATGCGATACCATAACGGGCTTTGTTCAAGCAGCCAAAGGGCCCTTTTAGACCACGGATATCTGGGAAAGCATTGGCTTCAGGAACGAACACTTTGTCCATGACAATCTCACCAGTGACTGATGCACGTAATGAGAACTTGCCCTCGATTTTCGGCGCAGATAAGCCTTTCATGCCTTTGTCTAAAACAAAACCACGAATCTCGCCAGCATCGTCTTTTGCCCACACGACAAACACGTCAGCGATAGGACTGTTGGTAATCCACATTTTATTACCCGTCAGCTCATAACCGCCATCCACAGCGCGCGCACGAGTAGACATCGACGAAGGATCAGACCCCGAATCTGGCTCAGTCAGACCGAAGCAGCCAACATACTCACCTGTGGCAAGCTTTGGCAAATACTTTTCTCTTTGCTCTTCTGTGCCATACGCCCAAATAGGATGCATAACCAAGCTTGATTGTACGCTCATCGCTGAACGGTAGCCCGAATCAACGGCTTCCACTTCCTTGGCAATCAGACCGTACGCAACACTCGATAAGCCAGCACAACCATAGCCTTCAATCGTGACACCAAGCAGACCCATTTCACCCATTTTACGCATGATATTACGATCAAAATTCTCGTTGCGATTGGCCTCGATAATGCCAGGCATCAGCTCTTTTTGAAAAAACTGACGCGCGCTGTCGGTGACCATGCGCTCTTCTTCAGTGAGCTGGTCACGTAGTAAAAAAAGGATCTTCCCAATCAAAGCGTGGGCTAGTAGATGTTGCCATGTGGATCTCCTTGGTATCAGTCATCCTGACTGACGAATAGTGATTGATACATCATTTGGTCTAACAAGTCATTGACTTCATTATTCCGCTGTGCGAAACTTAGTTTCATAATTTAAAACCATTTAACCAAACTTTCGCTGCCCTGTAAACCTTTATCAAAAAAAGATGAGTATAAAATGACGAAACCCTTATCAACAGCTACTCCGCTACTCGAACGCATGCATGCAACAATGAGTCAAAACAAGGAAGAGAATGACCGACAGTTTGTGACGGCATTGGGACGGGGACTGATCATACTGGCGGCTTTTGAGCATAATGAGCGGCTCACCCATCAACAGCTATGTCAAATGACCGAACTACCAAAAGCAACCATTACTCGCCTTATCCATACTTTGACTACGCTTGGGTTTTTACGTGTCACTGAGCACGGACAGTATCAATTGGGCAGTAGTGCGGTACGTCTCAGTGCGACTGCATGGAGTCGCCACGATATGGTGGCAGCGGCTGAGCCACTATTACGTCAGTTCGCCAGTGAGAATGAAGTATCAGTGAATTTGGCGACCGAAGTCGAAGGAGAAATGCGCTATCACGCTTGCTGCCGTAGTCCTGCTCGTCTATCGGTCAACTTACAGGTTGGCTCCGCCGTACCCGTCGCACGCACTGCTATTGGAAGGGCTTTTTATGCGGTAAGTACGCAAGCGAGACAGGCAGTTATCATTAATAATCTCCAAGAGAATTTACCTGTTGAAGAATATAACCATGCGCAAACTGCCCTAGCTAGCGCAGCAGAGCATTATGAAAAATACGGCTATACCGTGTCTGATGGGGAATTTTCTACTGATATACTGGCAGTCGCGGTCGGGGTCTATGATGTTGCAACAGGACAATACGCGTATTCGCTGAATGCCAGTGTGCCAAGTGCTAATTGGGAAGCGGATGAGTATGCTGCGATGATCGTGCCAAAATTACAGGCGTTAGCGGAGCGGATTGGTGGTGGTACATAGAGCATATTAAAACGAATAAAATCAAGGTTTAGGCTGGATAAACGAAAACACCATCTATAACCCTGTTACCCATTGATACCGACGTAATGACGTCATGCGTGTATGATGTACGCGACAAATGTAAGCATCTTATCTATATCAATCATTACTATTGAGCCTCGCTATGCCTGAATCTCGTACCAATCTAAACCCTGAACCCAAAACCAGTTCGCCGTACTTTATCGGATTATTACTTCGCTATAGCACGTTTGGCGCGGCGATTTTAATTCTGTTAGCGGGCTTATTATTGGTAAGTTGGTGGCTGATTGTGATCGGTGGTTTGGCTGTGGCACTTGGTATCTATGATTTGATTCAGTCTAAGCACGCCATATTGAGCAACTACCCTATCGCTGGACATATCCGCTATGTATTGGAGGACTTTCGCCCTGAGATTCGCCAGTACTTGCTTGAGGACGATAAAGAACAAGTGCCGTTTTCACGCCAGCAGCGTGCGCTAGTCTATCAACGTGCTAAGAACGTCAGTGACACCAATGCCTTTGGTACGCTAGATAATTTATATACTCATGGTAAAGAATGGTTTTTGCAATCCACCATCAGTGCACCACTAGAGAACAAAGACTTTCGTATTATGGTAGGCGGTGAGCGTTGTCAGCAGCCACACGATATGTCGGTATTCAATATCTCTGCGATGAGCTTTGGCAGTCTGTCAGCGAACGCTATCATGGCACTCAATCAAGGCGCAAAACTCGGCGGATTTACTCATGACACGGGCGAAGGCGCGATCAGCTTATCATCGTAAGTTCGGTGGTGATTTGATTTGGGAATTGGGTACAGGCTACTTTGGTTGCGTGATAATGATGGTAACTTTGATCCACAGTCTTTCGCTGAAAAGGCCGTCGATCCTCAAGTTAAAATGATTGAAATCAAGCTTTCACAAGGCGCTAAGCCTGGTAAAGGTGGCGTCCTTCCCTCTAGCAAAATCACGCAAGAGATTGCAGACACACGTCAAGTGCCTACGGGTCAAGACTGTATCTCGCCCTCTTCGCATACCGCATTTAGCACCCCGCGTGAGTTAGTCGCCTTTTGGCAGCAGCTGCGTGAGTTATCTGGTGGCAAGCCAGTTGGCTTCAAGCTATGTATTGGTCAGCCATGGCAGTTTATGGCGATTGTCAAAGCGATGATAGAGACGGATAACTATCCTGATTTTATCGTTATTGATGGTGCAGAAGGCGGCACAGGTGCAGCGCCTGTCGAGTTTATGGACAATGTCGGCATGCCAATGGTTGAAGGGTTTTTGCTCGTACATAATACCTTAGTCGGTGCAGGTATTCGTGACAAAATTAAGCTTGGCGTCAGTGGCAAGATCGTATCAGGCTTTGATATTGCGCGCATGATTGCGCTAGGTGCCGATTGGTGTAACTCAGCACGTGGCTTTATGTTTGCGGTTGGCTGCATTCAGTCGCGCTCTTGTCATACCAACACTTGCCCAACGGGTGTAGCTACCCAAGATCCATATCGTCAAAAGGCGCTCGACGTCCCTAGTAAAGCTGAGCGTGTTGCAAGTTTCCATAAAAACACGCTAAAATCGCTTGCCAGTATCGTAGGTGCGGTTGGTTTACAGCATCCTAGCCAATTACAGCCGTATCATATTGCACGCCGCTTAGACGATGGGCAGATTAAGCTGTTATCCAAATTCTTCTACTTTACTGATAAAGGCGCATTGCTCGATCATAGTGCCCGTGCCGATGTATTTAACCAGATGTGGGTCATGGCAAAACCTGAGAGCTTCTTAGCCAATAATGACGCACTCATTGCTTATAACAAAGACTCGCGTGATAAGGGCAAGGAAACTGGCGCGCCAACAGAACACAGCGCTGGGTATAATTCTGAGCACTTGACCAATCTCACCGATGGTGGACGATTAATTGGTAATGTGAACAATACAATCCGTGACTTTCCGCCTACTAATGACTGAATCAGTGCCTAAATCGTTGTATTTAAAAAGTAGTGATGAAGGAGTAATTAAGCGGTAGATAGTAACCAAACTCAAATAATTTACACATTAAAAGACGCGTGATTGATGCCAAGTTCTATTTTTAACTTATTCTTATCAACGATAGTGCTTGCGCTCGGTCTGAGCGCTTGCCAGCAGACAAATACCAATGCGACTAGTAGCGATACCGATAGCTGGTCATGTCAGACTAAAGACACGCCCTTTGCTTATAGTGTTTGCCGTGTCGATGCTACCGCGTTAGCGAGCGAGCGTTATTCATTACAACTGTTTTGGCAATCCTCTGATAACAATGAGCCTCTGCTGACCTTTGATGCGTTATTGGCCACATTACCGAATCATGAGACCCTCAAATTTGCGATGAATGCAGGCATGTATAATGAAAACTATGCGCCGATTGGCTATACCGTCATCGAAGGCAAAGAACTCAAATCGCTAAATACAAAAGAAGGTGGCGGTAATTTTCATCTATTACCTAATGGGGTTATGTGGTGGGACCAAGCTGGCAACGTGCAAATCACCGAAAGTAATGCGTTAAATGAGCAGCTAAACAATGGTGATGTGCAGCCTTGGTATGCGACGCAATCGGGCCCTATGCTGGTCATCAATGACGAGATACACCCACAGTTCAACCCCAATAGCAGCTCAATCAAACTGCGTAATGGTGCAGGCGTTTGCGTGATGGCAGTATACAGCTCGTTAATAGCGATGAGCCTGTGACTTTTTATCAGTTTGCAGAGCTATTTAAGGATGAACTGGGTTGTTCAAACGCGCTGTTTTTAGACGGTGGTATTGCCTCAGCATTGTATGCGCCTAGTATCGATAAGCAAGATAAAAAAGAGATGGGCGTGATGATTGGATTCGTTGAAAATAAAGAGTAATGTACCCTGATACTCTTTATTTTCAACTAAGATTAAAAAAGCACTTAGCATGATTATTTCATACTAAGTGCTTTTTTATAAACGTTTATTTTGAATATTATAGTCAAAGAACTCTAAAATGGGTACAAGGCAGCCGACTGCTGCTTGTACAAATAGTACATTTAAGGAGGGTAACGCCGTAGCGGTTTAGTAGTTCACCGACTATATGTTAAAAACTTAACCACCCAAGCTCATCTTAGGGCCAAACGGTTCGTAGTGGACACTATCGACCCCATGATCTAATGCTACTAACCCATCAATCATGCTTTCCATAAACGGCATCGAGCCGCACACATAGATATCAGCAGGCTTAGGCAAGGTAGCAAGCCATGTCTCATCTAATAACTGCCCAGACTCAAAGTAAAATATATGCTTTTCTACACTCTCAGCCTGTTCGAGTAATTTATTAACTTGATCAGAAAAAGCATGATGAGCGATATTTTGACAAGCATAAACCCAAATAATAGGTCGTTTAGGATTGGCTAATACTTGCGCCTCTAGCATAGACAGTACAGGCGTCACCCCGACTCCTGCACTCATCAATACCAATGGAATATCATTTTGCTGTACCAAATCTTGATTGAGCGCGAAGTCACCAGCTGGTGCCGATAATAAAACCGTGTCACCGACTTCTAGTTGATCATGCATATAGTTAGAAACCAACCCATGATGCTCATTACGGTTATCACGTCGAACAGCAAACTGAATGCCTGCATCAGTACTGGCAGAGTATAAAGAATAATGACGTAAGTATATGGTCGCTGTCTTTTGGGTCTGTTTTCACCGTGATGTATTGACCAGCGGTTAAGGTCAATTTGCTCAGGTCAATATCTTGATTACTATCTTCATTGTCGTTCACTGGCACTACTGTAAAGGCTGCGATATCCGTAGCAGCCGCTACCTTTTCGGTCACTTTAAAAGGCGCAAACCCCTGCCACATTGCTTCTTCATACATGCCATGTTCAATCTGGATAAACACGGAGGCGATCTCATCATAAGCTTCTGTCCAAGCGGTAATGATGTCGTCAGTGGCTGCCTCTCCTAGCACTTCTTTTATCGCCCCAATTAGATGTTTGCCGACGATAGGATAATGCTCAGGTAATATCTGTAAGGCTCTATGTTTATGGCTAATCTGGGTCACTTGTGGCAATAGCGTAGCCAGTTTGTCCAAGTGCTTGGCAGCGGCCAATACTGTCGTTGCTAGCGCCGTCTGCTGTCTTCCCAATTTTTGATTGGTTTCATTAAAAATATCTAACAGCTCAGGATGCTCATTAAACATATTTTTATAAAACACAGTGGTAATCGCAACGCCATGCTCTTCGAGTACAGGAACAGTTGCGGTGACGATTTCTAACGTTTTTGGTGAGGCCATGTTGTTTCTCTTAGTCATTAACTGCATTGATAAATTGAGATGTTAAAAATAATCCGTCTAAACTGGCAATAATGAGCGGACCTTTTTACAGTGTCATCAAAATTTTTAGCAAATCAATTCAGAATATTGATAACATTCATTTAAAATGAATGTTATCACACTTTACTAGGCATACCAATATACAATCAATATAGAGTTCATCTGCATCAATAAAAAAAACAGCCGCTATGTTGTCATAACGGCTGTTGTTATAAGAATTCACTCTATGTTAACAGGCTTTATTTATTCATCAATCGGGCTGAATATCAAAATTACCGTGCCATATATTGAGTCATTTCTTCAACACCATGTAGCGTCATCGGATACATCTTATTTTCAAACAGTTTTTTAATTTCAACGATGGTTTGCGTATATTGCCAATACGACGGGTTTTCAGGATTGAGCCAAGTGACTTTATCAAAATGCTCCAGTACACGCTTTAACCATACGATGCCCGCTTCATTATTCATATACTCTACGCTGCCGCCTACTGTCATCAACTCATAAGGTGACATCGATGCATCACCGACGAAGATAACGCGATACTCTCGGCCATATTTATTGAGCAGCTCAAACGTTGGCATCGGTGCACTATGACGACGATTATTGTCCTTCCACACATAGTCATACAAGCAGTTATGGAAATAAAAGAACTCTAAGGTTTTAAATTCATTTTTTGCCGCAGAAAACAGTTTTTCGAGCGCTTCGACATGGATATCCATACTGCCGCCCACATCAAACAACATCAGCACTTTGACGCGGTTACGGCGTTCCGCCTGCATATGTATATCGAGCACACCTTTTTTTGCCGTACGCTTAATCGTCTCATGAATATCAAGCTCATCAGCACTGCCAGTCCGCGCAAACTGACGCAGATTGCGTAGCGCCATCTGAATTTGGCGTGTACCCAGCTGATTGTCATCATCAAGATTGCGATATTTACGCTGCTCCCAGACTTTTGCTGCGCTACGTTTGCGAGACTCGCCGCTGACACGCACGCCTTCTGGATGATCGCCATAGGCACCAAATGGCGAAGTGCCGCCCGTGCCTACCCATTTACTACCACCTTGATGACGTTCTTTTTGCTCTTTTAATCGTTCCTCTAGCGCCTTCATCAGCTCTTCAAGCGAGCCATATTTTTTTCAGTAATCGTCTTTGCTCTTCCGTTAGATTTTTGGGATCGAGCTTCAGATCCAGCCACTCTTTGGGCACGTCCGTTAGCTTGGCCAACAGCTCATCCATATCGAGACTATCGACACCTTCAAAATAATCCGCCATGGCCCGATCGAACTTATCAAAATGGCGCTCGTCTTTGACCATGCACAGTCGAATCAGCCGATACATATCTTCGCGGCTAGCAAAAGTAGTCAGTGCTGGATCTTCAGGATGCGTCTGCATCATCAGCCTTTATCTAACGCGGCATTGAGATCGAGCAGCTCGCGCGTACTGACTGGCACGCCATAAGTACGCAAGGTATAGAATAGTTTGATAAACATAAGAGTCGTATCACTTATTGGCTGATATTATTATCTGGTGATATTGCTGATATCATTAATTGGTACAGTCACAGGTTGAGCGCTTTCGTTGACTTCTACATCAGATATTGGATATAAAAGGTTAAAGCCAACGCAAGCGGCAAACATTAACGACGCATCATATTGGCAAAACGCTGTAATAAACTCACATCTGCCTCGTTTTTGAGCAATGCGCCATATAGAGGTGGAATAGACTTTTCGCCGCGCAGATTTTCTTCTAGCTCGTCCTGAGCCATATCATCAGCAAGTAACAAGGTTAACCAATCAACCAATTCAGACGTTGATGGCGGCTTTTTAAGACCTTGAATACCACGCAGTTTATAGAAGATATCCAATGCATCATTGACCAGTTTTTCTTGAATATCTGGAAAATGTACTTCGATGATTTGGCGCATGGTTTCTTCTTCTGGGAAGTCAATATAATGAAAGAAACAACGACGCAAAAACGCATCTGGCAGCTCTTTTTCATTGTTTGAGGTAATAATAACCACTGGACGCTGCGCCGCTGTAATAGTTTCGCCCGTCTCATAAACATAAAAAGACATCTTATCAAGCTCATGTAGCAAATCATTTGGGAACTCGATATCGGCTTTATCGATCTCATCAATCAGCAGTACGCTACGCTCTGTACTGGTAAAAGCATCCCACAGCTTACCTGGCTTAATATAGTTGGCAATGTCATAAACCTTGTCATCACCCAACTGTGAATCCCGCAGGCGTGATACCGCATCATACTCGTACAGTCCTTGCTCAGCCTTAGTCGTCGATTTGACGTGCCAAGTAATCAGTGGCATGCCCAAACTTTCAGCAACTTCTTCGGCAAGCAATGTCTTACCTGTGCCAGGCTCACCTTTAATCAGCAATGGCTTTTGTAAGGTCATAGCGGCATTTACGGCCAGTTGCAAATCATCGGTAGCAATATAACTACTGGTACCAGTAAAGTTTTGCTTAGTATTGTCAGCTGTGGTCATAATCAGATCTCGATTGTTGTTATAGATGAGTTGTTATAGATGAGTTGTTATAGATGCATAGGTCTAAAACATAAATGACTAATAAAGGATAAATTAGTAAAGAATAAATTAGATTAGCACAGCCTGATGCATTGCCAAAATACTCATGCGTTCGCATTTATTAACAATTGTTATGTGCAATGTATAGTGAGCAATTATTTATATGCCTAATAAACAGTCGAGCACAAAAAAGACACGCAGCGGTGTCTTTTTATTCAGGTATCAAATAACTTTTAAGACAGTAATTTTGTCTCAACGCCTAGCCTATTTTTATCACTTATCAGATGTATCGCTATTCGTTTTCTTATCCAACGTACTGTCTTTTTTTAAGCTTACGTTAGTATCAGGCTGTTCGGTTACGGTAGCGCCTTCTAGCAAATAACTGCCTGTGGTCATTTGTAACGTGGCCTGTGTATCTTCTGCGCTGCGGCTACGGGCTTTATCCAAGCTTGATGCAAATGCGCTGCGTATCAACTGCCATACAAAACCAACAAACAACCCTGCGACCAGTATCACCAATATCGGCAACATATTGCAACCGCGCCTGCGTAATCTTTCATCATCACAGCATAGACGACGCTAATGCTGGCTGGTGCAAGCTCGCTCGGATCGCCAAGTGCAGTACCTGGTGCTAGTAATACCGCAAACAGAACCATCCAGCTCATACCGCCCAATGGTTTTGGCAGTACACGAGCAACGAGTATCCATAGCACTAGTACCAAAACAGCACCGCCAAGATAAGCATACATCGGCAAATCAGCGGGCGGGACATCCTTTACCATTTGCCCCCACCAAATAGCAATCTCACCGAGAATGTCACTGATAGACTCTAGCGGTAAGCTATGTAAGATATTTTTTTAACCAGTCCATGCGTGTTTATTTACCTGCGTTTATCGCCGGTGACACAATCTGTGTCTAGCGGTATATGTGCGTTCTGTAGAACCAGAATGAGGCCAAATACATAATGAACTTGTGCATTATGTAGGCTTATATATGCATTGCGTAGGGTGTCAGTTTATCACGACTTTCTACTCAAATGCATGTGAGCAAATGTGTCGTAGGTTTTTATCAACGCTGTTTTCAAGGTAGCGTACTGATATGTCCTACCACATTTACTCGCTGACAATTCCATTAATTATAGATGCTGTCCTGCGATTCACGAGCGCGCAGCTCTGCTTGGCGGCGCATCACATCTTGCGGCGGCAACTGCACAAAGTAGCCTTGAGACTGTAGTTTTGCCAGTACTTCTTCTTTGTCGACACGAGCGAGCTTATCTTTAGTTGATAAGTCCAAATGCATGACGAACTTACTACGGCCTAAACCTGCACGGAAATCTTTTGGTAATACACCAAGCCAGTCTTTGATTTCATCAGTATCATCAGGATAATCAGGACGCGCAATGTAGATATACATGTCGTCGTGTTTGGGAAATTTATAAATATCGCAATGCATAAAAACCACCTATCAGAAACTATGGGCGTAGGTTAGCATATTTCAGGCAAATACCAGTAGTCGCTTTGCGTTTTGCTATGGTAATTTTTGTCAAAACACACAGATAAAACGCTGATATGAGCGATAAAAATATCGTTGTAAAACATAACCTATTTCATAGACTGCCCTATCAAAACATTATTTCTGTCAAATTTATTTATTTTAATGGCTTTGATGACTTGTAAAAGCGCTTTGAACCTTTCATAATAAAAGCGTTTTTCAGGAGAGAGTTTATCAGCATCGTTTTTGTATTGAACCCTATTGGTTATACAACTATCGCAATTGCTAGATAACCACCGAAGGCGCATCCACCCTGCCAATCGCTCAGGTAAAAGGACTGAAAAACGCATGTCACTGTTGTTTGATAATGTTTAGTAGTATGACGCTCATAGCGCACTACTTTTTTTTATCAAACATAAGGCATAACAAATCTGGAGAGTGGTAAGAACGGACGACGTCTTACCCACCGAAGGGGAGAAAATACGCTATCATCGACGATAGGCTCATACAACTGCCCAAAAATGATGGTTCGTGTTGAAAATCTCAGGTCACAGGACAGATAGGGCTTTAGCTCAAACTGACGTATAGCGTCTGTTTGGCTTACGTCTTCATCTTTGCTTTCTGTGTCACCCTTTGATGTGATATTTGCACCTTGCAATATTGCTTCTCGCTACTTTTACGTTGCGCATCACTCCTTACTCTGCCGAGTACGACTGATGTACACATAAGGATTTGTTATGACTGATACCCATTCTCAAGACATCACTTCTCAAAACGATCAAAGCCAAGCTCCTCAGCGCACCCCTTTTTACCAGTCTCATATTGATAGTGATGGCAAACTGGTCGATTTCTCTGGTTGGGAATTGCCAATTCATTACGGTTCACAAATCGAAGAGCACGAAGCAGTACGTACAGATGCAGGTATGTTTGATGTCTCACATATGGTTGTGACTGATATCAAAGGTGCTGATACCAAAGCATGGCTACAAAAGCTGCTCGCAAACGATGTCAACAAACTCACCACCACTGGTAAAGCGCTATACTCTGGCATGCTCAATGAGCAAGGCGGCGTCATCGATGATTTGATCGTCTACCTGATGAATGCAGAAGAAACTGAGTACCGTATCGTCTCTAACGCGGCCACTCGTGACAAGGACTTAGCACAGTTTAATAAAGTCGCCGAAGGCTTTGATATTACGATTACCGAGCGTCCTGAGCTTGCGATGCTTGCCGTGCAAGGTCCAAATGCTATTGCAAAACTGGCTCAGGCCAAACCAAGCTGGGCAGATACCTTAGCAGCACTAAAACCTTTCGTTGGTGCTGACTTGACCGATATCGAAGGCACCGATTGGTTTGTAGCTCGTACCGGCTATACTGGTGAAGATGGCGTCGAAGTCATTATGCATGCCGATGATGCCCCTGCTTTCTTTGAGCAGCTAAAAGCAAATGGCATCAAACCTGCCGGTCTTGGCGCACGTGATACCTTGCGTATGGAAGCAGGCATGAACCTTTATGGCCATGACATGGACGAGACCATCAGCCCTTACGAGTGCAACATGGGCTGGACGCTAGCGCTCAAAGACGACCGCGCCTTTGTCGGTCGTGAAGCATTGGTCAGCAAACGTAAGCAGTCAAAAGAAGACAACACCGCTATGAAGCAAGTGGGCTTGCTATTGACCACGCGCGGCGTATTGCGTGAAGGCATGACAGTGACTATCAATCAAGGCACTGATAACGAGCAAACTGGCATTATCACCAGCGGTACATTCTCCCCTAGCCTAAAAAAATTCAATCGCGATTGCTCGTGTACCTACCAGCTTATCAGAAGATGACAGCGTACAAGTCGATCTACGCGGCAAAGGTAAATTCGTCGATGTACGCGTACTAAAGCTACCTTTTGTCCGTAACGGCAAGCAACAGTTTGACTCTTAGGTCTTATAAATTCTATCATTAGAGCGCGTTGTCATTTTGCGCGCAATTATAAAAATGGCAACACGCCTAGCCTCCATTATTTTTGTTAATTAACCTCTATCACTTAGGAGAGAGACCATGAGCAACATCCCAGCAGAGCTAAAATATATTGCTAGTCACGAGTGGCTACGCCTAGAAGACGACGGTACGATCACTGTTGGTATCACTGACCATGCTCAAGATCTATTGGGTGATGTGGTATTCGTTGAGCTACCAGATGTGGGTGATATCATCGCTGTTGATGACGAAATCTCAGTTGTTGAATCAGTAAAAGCGGCTTCTGACGTTTATGCGCCTATTTCAGGTGAAGTGATCGCTATCAATGAAGCACTAGAAGATGATCCTGAAATCATCAACTCTGACCCATACGGCGAAGGTTGGTTCTTCAGAATGAAGCCTGACAACATCGCTGACTACGAAGCACTAATGACTGCTGACGAGTACGAAAGCGACTTATAAGCTAAGCATGCTCTCGCAAGACATTAGCATTTGTAAAACTTTAGCTTATACAAAGCACTAGCCCCGACTAAACATCATAGATACTGGCAGCAGCTGGTATCTATACTCTCTATTTAAACGATTTAAAAACCTTTCTTATTAAAAGTATTGGCTCATTGACCATGCTTATTATTTGAAAGCAGCTTTATATGTAGATCTCCAACAATCATTATCCTCCGATGTTATTGCTACCAAGCGTTATCTCATTGACTCGTATTGATCACCTATTCGAATCCCAATGAATACGTGCTATCAATAACGACGCAAACTGATAACCCAATTCTCAGCATGGATCCTAATATGAATGCCAACACCGATAATAAAGACCCCATTGCCACACCAAACCATACACCGCAGCTACAAGCCTTTCGCGATATCGTAGAATCACGCCGTTCCGTGCGCCGTTTTACTGACACGCCCATCCCTGACGACGTACTGGCAGACTGTCTGCGTTTGGCCATGCTAGCACCAAACTCTAGCAACTTACAGCCGTGGGAGTTTTATGTTATCGATGATGCTGACAATCGCAAACGCGCCATCAAAAACTGTATGAACCAAAACGCGGCAAAAACATCGGCGCGCTTAATCGCTATCGTTGCTCGTACCGACATCTGGCATGAGCATGCTCAGCAAATATTGCGCGAATACCCTGATCAGCCAGTTCCTAAAAAAAAGTGAAAGACTACTATAACAAAGTCGTTACGATGGACTTTTTGCGCGGCCCAGCCAACGTGGTTTCGGCTGCAAAATGGGGCGCAACGCAAGTGGTCAGACGCGTAAAAGGCCCAATCAAATCGCCTTATTATACCTTTGAAGACACCAAAAACTGGGCAACCAATAACACCGCGCTTGCCGCCGAAAACCTAATGTTGGCACTACGTGCTCATGGTTTTGATAGCTGTCCTATGGGCGGCTTTGATGAGCCTGCCATGAAAGCGTTGCTCAATCTTAGCGACGACCATCATATCATTATGATGATTGGCGCAGGTGAGCGTGCTGACAATGGCGTTTACAACACCCAGTTCCGCTTTGATCAAAAACAGTTTGTGCATTACGTATAACGTACCGCTCACAGTGTTTCCTTAACTGCTCACAATGTTTTCTTAATTGCTATTTTGTTTATTACTCCCTTAACCAAGGATTGTCATGACTATCTCTCAAAACCCATCGTTTGATACCTTTCAAGGATTGTTCAACGAAGCTGAATTTGTCTATCGCCACTTAGGTTCGAACGAGACCAAGCAAGCTGACCTACTCAGCGCTGTTGGTTATAAAGATATGCAAAGCTTTATCAATGACACTGTGCCTGAGCCGGTACGTTTACACAAAGAGCTGGATTTGCCAGTAGCGATGAGTGAGCATGCGGCACTTGCCAAACTACGCACGATGCAGATGACATCACCGTCAATAAGAGCTATATCGGTCAAGGCTACTCTCCTGTTCGTATGCCTGCCGTCATTCAGCGCAACGTCCTTGAAAATCCAGGCTGGTATACCGCTTACACGCCTTACCAAGCGGAAATCGCTCAAGGTCGTCTAGAAGCACTGCTGAACTTCCAACAAGTATGTATCGATTTGACTGGTCTTGAATTAGCTGGTGCATCATTGCTTGATGAAGCAACAGCAGCGGCAGAAGCGATGGCAATGTCAAAGCGTGTGAGCAAAAGTAAATCAACACAGTATTTCGTCGATGAGCGCGTCTATCCACAGACGCTAGATGTTATTAATACTCGTGCGAAATACTTCGGTTGGGAAGTGGTCGTTGGTGATTTTGAAACGGCTAAATCAGGCGATTATTTTGGTGCACTATTCCAGTATGTCGGTGCTGAAGGTGACGTTAAAGACTTAACAGACGTCATCGCGGCCGTAAAAGAAAACAAAACTTACGTCAGTGTTGTCAGTGACATCATGAGCTTGGTGTTATTGAAATCACCAGCCGATATGGGTGCTGACGTAGCGCTAGGTAGTACGCAGCGCTTTGGTATACCAATGGGCTTTGGTGGTCCGCATGCCGCTTATTTTGCGTTTTCTGATAAAGCCAAGCGTTCAGCACCTGGTCGTATCATTGGCGTATCAAAAGATGCACAAGGCAATACTGCATTACGTATGGCTCTACAAACGCGTGAGCAGCATATCCGCCGCGAAAAAGCCAACTCAAACATCTGCACCTCACAAGTATTACTAGCTAACCTCGCTGGTATGTACGCGGTATACCATGGTCCAGGCGGCGTGAAGCGTATTGCCACTCGTATTCATGCGTTTGCCACTGCGTTTGCTGATGCTATCACAGAATCTAATGACAGCAGCTTGAGCGTGGTACATGATCAATTCTTCGATACAGTCGTCGTTGATTGTGGTTCAGAGAAGCTTGCTACTCAAATCTTTAAAAATGCAGACAACGTTGGCTATAACTTATGGCGTCTAAGCGACACCAAATTAAGCGTTGCCTTTAGTGAAACCAGCGATCAGCAAGATTTCAACACGTTGACTCAGCTATTCGTCAACAAGTCACACGATCTACCTGAAACAGCGCGCGTCTCTCTAGATAGCGCACACCTACGTACGGATGACATTTTGACTCATCCAGTATTTAACTCGCATCACACCGAGCATGAAATGCTACGCTACCTAAAGTCGCTTGAAGACAAAGATCTAGCGATGAACCGCAGCATGATTTCACTGGGTAGCTGTACCATGAAGCTAAACGCCACCAGTGAGATGCTACCGATTACTTGGCCTGAGTTTGCAACGTGCATCCTTTTGCACCGCGCGATCAAGTCACTGGCTATATCGCGATGATCGATAGCTTGCAAGATCAATTAAAAGCCATTACTGGTTTTGATGATGTCTCTATGCAGCCAAACTCTGGCGCCTCTGGTGAATATGCTGGTCTGTTAGCGATTCGCCGTTATCATGAGTCATTGGGCGAAACCAATCGCGATGTTTGCTTGATTCCTATGTCGGCGCACGGTACCAACCCTGCTACTGCATGATGATGGGTATGCAAGTAGTCGTGGTCAAAACTGATGAAAATGGCAACGTTGATATCGATGATCTAACGGCCAAATGTGAAGAATATAGCGACCGCTAGGTGCTCTAATGATCACTTATCCATCGACGCACGGTGTATTCGAAGAAGGCATCCGTCATATCTGTGATTTGACCCACAAGCATGGTGGTCAGGTCTATATGGACGGCGCGAACATGAATGCTCAGGTAGGCATGATGCAGCTGCAGACGTTGGTGCTGATGTACTACATATGAACCTGCACAAAACCTTCTGCATTCCGCATGGTGGCGGCGGTCCAGGCATGGGCCTATCGGTATGAAAGCGCATTTGGCAACGTTTATGGCCAATCATACCTTGAGCCTGTACACAATGCACAAAAGGACTGCTCAGCAGTATCAGCAGCACCTTATGGTTCAGCGAGCATCTTACCTATCTCATGGATGTACATTGCTATGATGGGCCGTGATGGTCTATTAAAAGCAACGGAGTTGGCACTACTAAACGCCAACTACGTGGCAGCTGAGCTAAAAGGTCACTACCCTGTCTTGTATGCAGGCAAAAACGGCCGCGTGGCTCACGAATGTATCATCGATATTCGTCCGTTAAAAGAAGAAACTGGCATCACGGAAAGCGATATCGCTAAGCGCTTGATGGATTATGGTTTCCATTCACCAACGATGAGCTTCCCAGTCGCTGGCACGCTTATGATTGAGCCAACAGAGTCTGAGTCAAAAGAAGAGTTGGATCGCTTTATCAGTGCGCTAAAGTCTATCAAAGCTGAAGCTATGAAAGCCAAAGCTGGTGAAGATAACTGGACGCTAGAAAACAACCCATTAGTCAATGCACCGCATACGGCAGCTATGATTACTAGCGAAGAGTGGACGCATCCATACAGCCGTGAGACTGCTGCATTCCCACTGCCGTACATCCGTGCAAACAAGTTCTGGCCAAGTGTCGCGCGTGTCGATGATGCGTATGGTGATAAGAACCTAATGTGCTCTTGCCCAAGTATCGAAAACTATATGTAATTATTATTTTCGATATTTATTCTCTGTAGTAAAAAAAACCTCCAAGTCAGCAGCTGACTTGGAGGTTTTTATTTGTCTGACTTTTTATCTATTACGTTAGCAGGTAATATTATCAATAAAATAAACGATAAGAACTCAATGTAATAAAAGCTTATATTGATAATAAGCTATTCATCCTAAATTTCTGAAGCAATCATTTGGACACTGCTATGCAACATAAAGCGCCTAAACAAAAAACTCGCGTTATTCTAATACATGGACTACACCAAACCCCATGGATCATGCGACCATTAGCCAAGCGCCTGCAAGCAGCAGGATTTGATACCCATCAGTATGGCTACCGTAGTATGCGTGATGGTATCAAAACCAATAGCGCGCGCCTAAATAGCTGGCTAGAAACAAACCATCACCCAGATCATCCTATAGATTTGGTCGGGCATAGTTTGGGTGGTTTGATCATTCGTGATTTTGTTGCTCAGTATCCAAAATGGCAAATTGGACGTTGTGTGACTCTAGGGACACCGCATATAGGAAGTGTTTGTGCAGATTATATCTGGCGATTGACTCCTGTTGTCGTAGGTCGCTCGTATGTCGACGCACTGGACGGTACAGTCGCGCCATTGCCCAAACATGTGACGCTAGGCGTCATCGCTGGCAACCGACCTTATGGTCTAGGTCAGCTGTTTTTGCAATATCATAATCGCAAACTGCGCAAATCTGACAAGCCACCCCTTAACGAGCAGCTTGCACATGACGGGACAGTATATATAGAGGAGACGAGGATAGAGGCAGCAGCTGATCATATCATCATGCCAGTCTCACATACTGGCATGCTAGTGAACCCAGAGGTTGCCGAGCAGACTCGATACTTTTTAGAGCATGGACGATTTAAACGCTAAGAGCTGTATGAATACTTGAGTGTCAGTTTTCAGTCTTATTAAACGCTGTTTTATTGAACACGAATACCCATGCCCTGCTGCAGTTCAATTTTATGCTTTTTGATGACTGGAATTAAGGTTTTAATAACCCAGTCGTTACGCCAACCTTTTAGCCCTTGTGGCAGTTCGCTCACATCTTTATCAAGAGCAACCACTTCATACAATTGCCCTAGCCATTTTTTACGCATCAATACACTGGCAGGTATACCGATTTCGCGCGCATGCTCATCAATCGCTTGCTGCACTGCTTTTGATAATACTTTATTTTTTGAGCGATATGGTGGCACTAGACATTCTGGATGCTCTGTAGGCGGTAGACTTTTGGCATCTCTGATTACTTTCAGCAGCTCTTCGCCATATAGTCGCAGCATACTACGGTGCATGGTTGTTTTATGTGCCAGCTCTCGCATGCTGTTTGGCTTTTCAGTGACAATCTCTCGTACTGCTTGTTTTTTATCACAAAGGTACGCGGTTGATTGGTCGCACGAGCCAGCTCTTCTCGCCACGTAGCCACACCTTTGAGTATCGCCATTTGCTGTGAGTTATAGCGGTAATCTGCCATCGTTAAATACATCGCTTCATCTTCGACGTGCTGCGTGTCATACAAATCACTGGCATAGAGCTGACAGTCGGCCCAAACATAATCATACAACCCTTGAGCCTTAAGCGCATGTTCAATACTGAGATATAGCGCTGGCAAATAACGCACATCGTCGATGGCATATTGCTCTTGCTCATCTGTCAACGGACGCTGGAGCCAATCAGACTGACTATGTTCTTTATCGATATGCATATCTAGCTGATCGGCCAGTGCCTGCTGATACCCCATTTGCAATTGACCCGTTAGATAAGACAACGCTATTTGCGTATCAAATATATTGGTCAATGGCGGACAACCAGACAACAGATAAAAAAATGCCCAAATCTTCGCCGCAAGCGTGCCAGATAGCCACATCTACTTTGCGTAGCACTTCCCACAGCTCAGTTAGTTGTAGCTGCGGTGCATCCAGTAGATAAACATGATCGCCAGTATTCAACTGCACCAGTGCCAAGCGCGGATAATAAGTATCACGCTTGATAAACTCAGTATCTAAGGCTACGCGTCCGCAAGTCGCTAAGGCATCAATAACTTCATCTAAATCGCCTTGCTTACGTACCCAAGTAATAGCAACGTCATCGGCAATATCCAACAGTGCATCAATATCTAGCACCTCAATATCAGATACTTCAACATCTGGATTATTAGCAGCTGACTCAGATGAAGTGGCTGCTGACATTGGCTCAGTATTAGCGGCTTCTTGTAATAAGCCATCATTGGTATCAGAAGCATTTGATTGAGCTGAGGCGTTTGAAACGTTATTGGACACGGGCAGATACCTGCATTAATAGGAGAAAATAAAACGCTAAACCGCGCCTTAATAAAATTAAAAGATAAACAATAATAAAGTAATTATAGCAATTCCAAGAAATGAATTGGGTAAGACTTTGAAGCAATCAAAACATTATAAAAAAAGAACGATTTTGCATGGCTTGACCAAGCGTCATACTATCCAAATATTCAAGCTCGCCGCCCATCGGGACGCCTTGTGCTAAACGCGTCACTTTATTGACATGGCGACTGACAGCCTCACTAATAAAGTGCGCCGTAGTCTGACCTTCGACAGTCGTACCTGTTGCCAGTATCAGCTCTTCGACAGGTTCTTGCTTCACTCGCCATACGAGCTGATCAATATTTAAGTCATCGGCGCTGACACCATCAATTGGCGATAGATGCCCACCCAACACAAAATAACGACCACGGTAACCAGCTGTCTGTTCAATCGCCATTACATCTGCTGCTGTCTCGACCACGCATAGCAGACTGTCATCACGTCTAACATCTTGGCAAAGCGGACATACAGCCTCATCACTAAAGCTATGGCAACGTTGACATTCAACAATATCACGCATGGCTTCATCTAGTGCTTGGGCGAGTGCCATGCCTTGTGGGCGTTTTTTACTGAGCAGATGTAACGCCATTCGTTGGGCACTTTTTTGACCGACGCCTGGCAATATACGCAGCTGTTTGACCAGCTGATCAAATTTGGCTGTAAGCAAAGTAGCTTCCTTTAGTTGACTTTATCTAACTGAATTTATAAATCGTAGCTATAAAAATGGGGTCGTATCGTATCGATAACAACCCCATTTTTGTCTTCAGTATGAAGTATTTAATGCTTAAAACATGCCTTGCATACCTGGTGGCAGACCCATGCCCGAGGTCGCGCCAGCCATCGTTTCTTCATATAGTGCATCTGCTTGACGAACCGCATCATTGATAGCAGCAGCGATAAGATCTTCGATCATATCTGGCTCATCTTCTAACAGACTTGGATCAATAGTCAAACGCTTAACCACATGACGACCAGTCATCGTTACTTTAACTAGTCCACTGCCCGCTTCTGCTTGCACTTCTTTGTTAGCAAGTTCTTTCTTAGCGTTTTCAACGTTCGCTTCTACTTTCTTTTGCATCGTTTGTGCTTGTTGCATCAATGCTTGAATGTTCATAGTTGCCTCTTTTGTTATTTATGGTTTGTATTTTATGCTAGTGCGTATAGTAATGAATAATTAATAACGTAAAGTTAATGCAATGCGTTAATGCAGATTATACCGTTATCTTTACAAACTGTCTAAACCACGTGCCAAGTCTTTGATAATATCTTCCACATCTTCTAGACCTACCGATAGACGAATCAGACCGTCTTTGACACCAGCTTCGGCACGAGCCTCAGCAGTTAGACGGAAATGCGTGGTGGTTGCAGGATGAGTAATCGTGGTTTTGGCATCGCCCAAGTTATTGGTGATAGAGACCATTTGTGTTGAATCAATCACATGCCACGCCGCTTCTTTGGTATCACGGCTATCAGATGCCTTGACTTCAAAACCCATGATAGCACCATAGCCATCTTTCATATGATGCTGACGTGTGGCAAGCTCGTGTGCAGGATGATCACTCAAGCCTGAAAAGTGTACGGTACTGACATTAGGATGATTGACCAAAAATTCTGCCACTTGATTGGCATTTTGGCAATGCGCTTGCATACGTAATTTGAGTGTCTCAAGCCCTTTGGTAAATACCCAAGCGTTAAATGGCTCATACTAATACCGCCTGAACGTACCACGGTAAAGGCTTCTTGCATGAGCTTGTCGCTACCAACTAGCGCACCGCCAAGTACTCGACCTTGACCATCTAAATATTTAGTTGCAGAGTGAATGACCACATCCACACCCAAGTCTAGCGGGCGCTGCAATGCTGGTGTCGCAAAGCAGTTGTCAACGACGAGTAATATGTCATTGGCCTTACATAGCTGACTCAGATAACCGATATCGCAAATCTGTGCCAATGGATTACTTGGGCTTTCGCAATAAATCACCTTGGTATTTGGTTGAACGGCATTGGCCCATGCTTCATTGTCGAAGCAATCAACGTAGCTGACTTCAACACCAAACTTGGCCATATAATTATTAAACAGACCGATAGATGAGCCGAATAACTGGTTGGCCGCTAGCAAATGGTCGCCCGCTTTTAGGTATGCCAAGCACATGGTTAGGATTGCACCCATACCAGAGGCCGTTGCAACCGCACGTTCACCGTTTTCTAGTGCAGCCAGGCGACGCTCAAAAGTACGTACGCTTGGATTGGTATGGCGAGAGTAAACATTGCCTGTTTTTGTACCGTCAAAATGAGCAGCGGCATCAGCGGCTGAACGATAAACGTAAGAGCTGGTGGTAAAAATAGGCTCTGAATGCTCGCCTTCGTCTGTACGGTGTTGACCTGCCCGCACTGCGATGGTCTGCATGCCATAATCAAGCCCTAAATCTAAGGCATCGTTGCGCCAGTTTGGATCTAACTTGTTCAAACTGCTCTCATCATGGTTTTGCGACTGACTCATAAACTTTCCGTTACTTTGGTTGGTATTTTAATTGAAATAAAATGACTGCTTATTCTTCTGATTATCGACCGAATTTATCAGCGTTATCATATCATGTCGACTTATTCCGCACAGCTGGTTTCAAATGGCCACTAAATATTATTTTCGAATACCAAAGATGTATCAATTCTACTGCTTAAAATATGCCACAGATATAATTAAACACTACTTAAAAAAACAATGGTTTCGTGCGCTAAATCTAACAAAAATAACGTATTTATAATAGGCAGATATCACAACAGCTGTTAAGCTAGCGACGATTTGGACGCAGCCTTAATTGATATTAGGGTAGAACCGTCACCATTGTCATGTTTGAAAATTGCGCAAACCCTTTAATAAGTTGTTTATCAGTATGTTTAGGCTCACTAAGGTAAATTTGTTATGTCACTGTTCAGTCTAGAATCAAGCCACTTATTATTGAGTCTAACACTAGGGCTGACCTTGGCCTTGAGTGCATGCCAAAGCTTGCCCAAGCAGCCGCATCTGCCTGAAAGCCAAGCGTTATCAGAACGTGTACATGAGCTATATTCAGACGAGCAAACGACGCAAGGTGAGACGATTAAGACTAGCAGCACTGACTTGGTCTCTGCTATTAGTGCACAGAACGATATTCATCCTGACTTGTCTGGCTATCACCCAATCGTGACCGGAGCGAATGCTTTTGCGGCACGTAGCATCTTGACAGATATGGCCACGCGCAATATTGATGCGCAATACTATATTTGGCATAACGATCAGGCTGGCCAGCTTCTGTTAAAAGATTTATGGGACGCAGCTGAACGCGGCGTAATCGTGCGCTTATTGTTAGATGATTTTAATAACAGTGCCAAGTTCGATCAGCATTTATTACGCTTTGCCAGTCATCCCAATATCGCGGTGCGCATTATCAATCCTTTGATGCATCGTAAGTTTCCGACGTTGAACTATGTGACTGGTTTGCCGCGTATAAATCGCCGCATGCACAATAAAAGCATGACCTTTGATAAGCAGATTACTATCATTGGTGGGCGTAATATCGGCAACGAATACCTTAGCAATGACCAAAGCAGCCAGTTTGCAGATTTGGATGTCTTACTGATTGGTAAAGTCGTCGCAGATATTGATAACAGTTTTTATGACTATTGGTCATCGCCTTTATCATTCGATATCGAGACCCTAGCGAAATTTGATAATGACGTTACGCCTGATTTTTTAAAGGCCTTAGATAAACTCGGCCTGGATGAAGAAAACAACGAAGGCAGCAGCTTGACGGTTTATAAAGCTGCGATCAAAGACTCTACGATTGATAGTGACTTGATTAATAAGCGTGTGCCCTTTCGTTGGACCGACATGCAGTTCTTGAGTGATGATGTTGGCAAGCTGTCCAAAAGCGTCTCATCTGAGACCAACTTGGTGCATCAACTGCGTACGTTACTCGGTAGCCCAACCAAAAAACTGACAATCATCTCGTCTTATTTTGTACCGACCAAAGATGGCGTCGATACGTTGGTTAAACTGGCTGAAGCTGGTGTCGATATTAAGATATTAACCAACTCATTTGATGCGACCGATGTGACTGCCGTTCATTCTGGTTATAGCCAGTGGCGACCTCGCCTGCTTCGTTCAGGCGTCAAAATATATGAGCTTAAATCGACCGCTGCTGAAGAAAAACGTGACAACAAACTGTGGCGGGCCCGTAGCCAATCTTCGACCAGTTTGCACGCAAAAACGTTTGCAGTAGATGATTATCAAGTCTTTATCGGTTCATACAACGTTGACCCACGCTCTGCCAATATCAATACCGAAATGGGTGTAATCATTAATGATGATGAACTAGCAAGGCAGCTGCATGGTGCTTTGAGCGACGATCTATTAAATCAAGCGTATGAAGTCAAGCTACTAGAAAATGGTAACCTGCAATGGCACACCATGGAAAAAGGCGAAAAAGTAGTTTATGACTCCGAGCCACGAGTAGACATGGGTGACCATGTTTGGCTAACCATTATGTCTTGGTTGCCCATTGACTGGCTGTTGTAGATACATAACTTATTAATTTCGACAGTTCTAGAACATTTAGTTTTGCGACTCAGTTGTATTAAGTAAACAAAGTACCATTCAAAAACTTCTATTTTAAACACCCAACTTATTGTTTCGGCAAATCATCTTTTATATATCTTGATTTGCGTTTTTACCATGGCCGGTTATCCAAACGATGATCGTCTTAATGACCACTTTACTCTGTGGATATGTGATCTATTATGCCGACTCGTTCTCAATACGCCTGATGTCTAAAAAAAAGACAAAAATACAGTCATATTCGTAAGCTTTATCAGCGCTGTAATCTTTTTTGATTTTTTGATTTACTTGTATATCTCAGATATTGTTTCAGCGGCGATTTTTCCTGCTAATGCTGACCCTAGAGTTGCTAAACTGCAAGGAATGGGGCTTTTTGTTATCGGTTATTTAGCACGTCCAATCGGAGGTGTTCTCATCGGTCGTTATGGTGATATAAAAGGTAGAAAGCCAGTTTTATTGCTAAGTATAATAGTTACCGCATGTAGTCTCCTAGCAATGGCATTTTTACCCACTTATGCACAATGGGGGGCTGCTGCGCCTGCCTTATTTATATTGTTAAGAATCATACAGGGTATGGCGTTTGGTCTTTATGTACCGCTATCTTGGGTATTTGTAGCAGAGCATGTGCCCAGACAATATCTGTCAGTTGCCTGTAGCTATGCGACTGCTAGCTTCTTTGTAGGTGTGCTGTTTTCAAATGCCTTTTTTTATGTGGTTATCTAGCTTTATGACGACGACTGAGCTAACTGATTATGGTTGGCGTTTACCATTTTTAGTAGCGGCGGCTCTTAGTTTCTTACCACTCTTATTTTGGCGATTCATCGGAGAAACACCCTTTTTTTCTGGCACTTACAAAATTAAATGCCGGCAAAAACTCAGGCAAGCCGCTTACCATACTCTTTAAACACTGCAAACACTCTGTGTTTGTCGGCATGGTGCTGACGTTAGTGATTTCTAGCATTACCTCTGTGGTTGTTCTACTATTGCC
>NZ_BAWH01000011.1 GCF_000586435.1 Psychrobacter sp. JCM 18901 | reverse complement strand
GGGGTTCAAGACTTAACTCATATAAATATGATTATTAAGACGATTTTGACCACATTAAGATAATTGTTAAAAGGTTGCACATACTAATGTGCAGATATTATAAGAAAATCGCGGCCAATAACAAGTCTTTTAACAAGTTATTGGCGTATTCTTTAGTGACAATACACAGACGTACTCTATATTGTCACTTTCAGTAAGTTTTATTTACTCGTCATCATCTTTAGAGTTGAACTTAGAGATGATTTCAGCAGCAACTGATTTTGGAATTTCAGCGTACTTTTGGAATTCCATTGAGTAAGTTGCACGGCCTTGTGACATAGAGCGCATTTGAGTGGCATAACCAAACATTTCCGCTAATGGTACTTCAGCACGAATCTGTTTAGTACCGCCAGGTAGATCTTCCATACCCTGTACCAAACCACGACGACGGTTAAGATCGCCCATGATGTCGCCCATGTAGTCTTCAGGTGTTTCAACTTCTACTTTCATTACTGGCTCAAGTAGTGCTGGATCAGCTGCTAAGAAACCTTTTCTGAAGGCCATAGAACCAGCCATCTTAAATGACAATTCATCAGAGTCAACGTCATGATAAGAACCATCATACAAGGTCGCTTTTACGCCAACTACTGGGTAGCCTGCAAGTACGCCGTTTTTCATGCGCTCTTGGATACCTTTATCAACAGCACCGTGGAATTCTTTTGGTACAGTACCACCAACAACTTCTTCAGCGAATTCATATTCAGTGTCGCCAGCTGGATCAAGTGGCTCAAGACGTAACCAAACATGACCAAACTTACCACGACCACCTGTTTGACGTACGAATTTGCCTTCTTGTTCAACAGTGTTACGAATCGTCTCACGATAAGCAACCTGAGGTGCACCGATGTTTGCTTCAACGTTGAATTCACGCTTCATACGGTCAACAAGAATCTCTAGATGTAGCTCACCCATACCACTGATGATTGTCTGACCAGATTCTTCGTCAGTGTGTACACGGAACGATGGATCTTCTTTTGCCAAACGGCCAAGAGCGATTGACATTTTTTTTCTTGGTCAGCTTTGGTCTTTGGCTCAACAGCTAGAGAGATAACTGGATCTGGGAATTCCATACGCTCAAGAGTGATCACGTTGTCTTCATCACATAGCGTATCACCAGTAGTCACATCTTTCATGCCGACTAGAGCTGCGATATCACCAGTACGAATCTCTGCAAGCTCTTCTTGAGAGTTTGCCATCATCTGTACGATACGGCCAACACGCTCACGCTTCATCTTAACTGGGTTATAAACACTGCTACCCTGCTTCATTACACCAGAATAAACACGTACGAAGGTTAAGTTACCAACGAATTTGTCATTCATGATTTTGAACGCTAGTGCTGAGAAAGGTGCTTCATCTGATGCTTCACGGCTGCCTTCGCTTTCGTCTTTGTCATCAAGAATACCTTTAATAGCAGGTACGTCGATTGGTGCAGGTAGATACTGAATAACGGCATCTAGCATCTTCTGTACACCTTTGTTCTTAAAGGCAGTACCACAAAGAAGCGGGATGATTTCGTTATCAATAGTTAACTGACGAATAGCACCGTGAATTTGTTCTACAGTCAATTCACCGTTTTCTAAGTATTCGTTCATCAACTCTTCGTTTGCTTCAGCAGCGTTTTCTACAAGGTGCTCGCGGTATTCTGCTGCTTTTTCTTGTAGTTCAGTTGGGATTTCGCGCTCATCATATTGCATACCTTGAGACGCTTCGTCCCAATAGATAGCTTTCATGGTCACTAGATCAACAACGCCTTCGAAGTCATCTTCTTTACCAATTGGGATAACCAATGGTACAGGGTTACCGCCTAAGCGAGTTTTGATCTGTTCGATAACACGATAGAAATCAGCACCAACACGATCCATTTTGTTTACAAATGCAAGACGTGGTACTTTATATTTGTTCGCCTGACGCCATACGGTCTCAGACTGTGGCTGAACGCCGCCTACTGCACAGTAAACCATGCAAGCGCCATCAAGTACACGCATAGAACGTTCAACTTCGATCGTGAAGTCAACGTGACCTGGGGTATCGATGATGTTGATACGGTGTTCGTCAAACTGTTTAGCCATACCTGACCAAAAACAAGTTGTTGCCGCTGAGGTAATAGTAATACCACGCTCTTGTTCTTGCTCCATCCAGTCCATAGTGGCTGCGCCATCATGTACTTCGCCAATTTTGTGGCTAACACCGGTATAGAATAAAACACGCTCTGTAGTGGTTGTCTTACCAGCATCGATGTGCGCTGAGATACCAATATTGCGATAGCGTTTTAGGGGAGTTTTACGAGCCATAGTGTTTTCCTAGGAAAGTCGTGTATATAATAATGTATTGTGTCTCTACCTCATACTCTATGACAAAGCGTTCAGCTTCGTAATATTACTTACTGATTATTGAGCCTAATACGGACAAAAAAAGAGCAAATACTAAGAATAGTGCGGCATCAAATTTGGGATGCTCTCCAGCAAAAACTGTATTTGTTAAGAGAGACATCTGGATAGATGTCCGCCACCTCAGTCATCAATAAATAACATTTATATATGACCGAATGATGATGGCGGCAATCAATAGAATAAACAACAATGTAAGATTAAATGGCATGAGCCTCTAATCTCAAGCTACTATTAAAAAGTAGCTTAGAAACGGTAATGAGAGAATGCTTTGTTAGCATCTGCCATGCGGTGAACTTCGTCACGCTTTTTCATAGCAGCGCCTTTGCCATCAGCAGCATCATTCAATTCGCCAGCTAAACGCAAAGCCATTGATTTTTCAGAACGCTTAGCAGCAGCTTCAGCTAACCAACGCATAGCCAATGCAGTACGACGGGAGGGGCGTACTTCCATTGGTACTTGATAGGTTGCACCGCCAACGCGGCGAGCTTTTACTTCTACCATTGGGCGTACATTTTCTAGCACTTCTTCGAAGAAAGATACTGGATCTTCAACTTTACGCTTCTCACTTACTGTCTCAAGTGCACCGTAAACGATACGCTCAGCAGTAGATTTTTTACCATCACTCATTACATGGTTGATGAATTTTGCAACAGTTTGGCTACCAAACTTAGGATCCGGTAGGATCTCACGGGCAGCAACGACGCGACGTCTTGGCATAATAAATTTCCTTATCTTCAGGAGTGTCTAACATTCACAACATCGACTACTTATCATTAGGATATAGCAGTGAGTTATCAGTTAGCCTTACTGCATGGTGGTATGTTTTAAGAGCAAATCACAGATATATATTTATATAAAAGCGATATTACTACTGACACCAAACCCATGCACAGTTATTGGGTAGTGCAAAAAGCTTATCTAATAACGTTTAGTTATTAAACTTTAGGCTTCTTAGCACCGTACTTAGAGCGACCTTGCTTACGGTCTTTAACGCCTGCGCAATCTAATGCACCGCGAACAGTGTGATAACGTACACCCGGTAGATCTTTTACACGACCACCACGGATTAGAACAACACTGTGCTCTTGTAGGTTATGACCTTCGCCGCCGATGTAGCTTGATACTTCATAGCCTGAAGTCAAACGTACACGACATACTTTACGCATGGCAGAGTTAGGTTTTTTTTGGCGTGGTAGTATATACACGAGTACATACACCGCGACGCTGTGGGCACGCTTCCAACGCAGGAACTTTTGACTTTTCCTTGATGGTTTTGCGACCTTTACGAATCAATTGGTTAGTTGTTGCCATAAGGCATCCTTCTCCCGTTTGGTATAAAACAAAAAATGGGCCAATGCACCATCTATCTGATAATAATTACAGATTTCGGGGGCACCCATTTTTAGGACAGTGTATTATAAAGAGTTGTTGCTGCTATTTCAACCACTTATGAATGGTTTCGCTTTACAACATTTGATAGATATGCATTCAACCTCTCATTGTATCACTTTATAGATTTTTCGCCGAAAAATAGCGTAATAAATAAAGTAAACAAAGTGAGCTCAAGCATCATTAAGAAAAGATGTTTACCATTGAAATGGTACTTGATAGTAACTAAGTTGTGGTACTTATCCTAATTTTCAAGTCGTGTTGCTCAATCAAACTAAGATAAATACCATCGTACTTATAAATATATAACCCAACTAGCAAATAATATGTTTATTACTTGGCTCTTT
The DNA here is from genome assembly GCF_000586435.1 of Psychrobacter sp. JCM 18901. GTDB lineage: Bacteria > Pseudomonadota > Gammaproteobacteria > Pseudomonadales > Moraxellaceae > Psychrobacter. Next base: position 90,749 of record NZ_BAWH01000011.1, on the reverse strand, counting down.
TATAAGACGTCTACTTAGATGCGTCTTTTTTTACTGCTAGTTTCTTCTTTACTGGTTTCTTCTTTATTAGGGGCTTTTTCTGAATCACTGCTTTTTTTCTTGGCGCTCTGTGTCTTTTTTTCGCCTCATCAGTATCAGCCTTTTCTACTTTAGCCTCACTACTGCTGTCATCAGTAATAGCACGATTGGCCAATTTTGCTTCTGGCGCAAAGGTCGCTTGAGCAACGCCAATAACTTCGTCGATCAATTGGCTATTATAGTGCATACCGATCGCTACTGCGGTGACAGGAATAAAACGACGAACCCATGATAAGTTGATCTGATCTAAATCTACACCTACTTGATTGGCGACTTTGTCTATTTGCTCAGCATAGAAATTTACATTTTTATTTTTTAGACCGAGATTTTTAAGTTCACTATGTAGTCCATTGCTCTGAGCATTATCAAGCAAACCTTTACCAATACCTAGACCAGCTAGTAGCGCTTGTTTTTCTTGCATCTTGCTCAGATCAGCGTTTGATAATAGTTCGTACGCCATCTTGACGCCTTGCTTACCTGTCAGCGGCTTATTATATACAGCAGCAATCTGATAAACTGTACGTAATGAAACCAATAATAGCCACAATGTATCAGCTAGCAAACCTGGTAGACCTGCCAAACCTGTCAAACCACCCATCATTGCAAGCGCGCGGTTTTGATTAGCGATATCAGTAGCTAGCGCATAACGCTCTTCGTCATCTAAAGTAGCAATATTGGCAAAACGATGTTCATTAGGTAAGTCTAGTTGACTCCAGTTGGCAGCGAGGTTGGCCACTTGGGCAAATGCGCCGTCAACTGTCGACTGGAAAAAACTATTCGGCACGACTTTCTTGGCATATTTACCATAAGTAGCAAAACGTGGTCCTAAAAGTTGCTGCGTCGCCTTTAGCGTTTGCTCACGAAACAAGTCTTGTTGGTAGTCTTCATCGCCTAGGTCTACAGCTTTATATTGACGCGGTTTGCCCGTTTTAGCGTTTACGCTATCAATCATAGCCCTACACGCTCTAGATTGTTTCGAGTAAAAGAGCCAATGGTATTGATGCTTTTAGAAAGAGTACTACGCTTTGCCATCGTGATGTCCTTAATATGATGAGTTGGTTTTTAATATAGTTGTATTTTAATATGATAGTTAATTATTAATAATAATGAATCTATTATTTTAGCCAGTTATCGTAACTGGTGTCAGTGCGAACAATGTTATTAGAATCACAAATTTTGTATCTAGAGTATAATTCCGTCCATAGTCAGTAGCTAGTCTTAGCTTCTCATCTCTTTACTCAAACTCAGTCATAAGTGTTATTTTGTCGTTATTTTACACTTGTCCAAAGATTTCCAGTGCTTGATACGTTATCATGTGCCATAACTGAGAGCATAATTGTACACTGAATTTATATTACCTCTGATAGACCGTTAACAGAATTTCGTTACCTAAATTCATGCTATCGTTATCTACATAGACTATTTTTTTCATTATAATGCTCGAATTAACTCATAGTTAAACATCATATATAGATTTACCACGATTATTGCAACCAACTGCTAGCAAGTCGTTACTTATAAGGAATAGCATATGCGCCGCGTCGTTATTACTGGAGCAGGGATTGTCTCTTGTATTGGACATGATTTAGATACTGTCACCACTGCCCTCAAAGAAGGTCAGTCTGGCATCACATTTAACGATTCTTATGCTGAGCACGAGTTTAAATCACACGTGAGCGGTAGTATCAATCAATCAGAACTGGATACCAGTGGTATCGATCGTAAGCTGAAAAGGTTCTTTAGTGACGCCAGTCTCTATGCTTACGTCAGTGCGCTAAATGCGATTGAGCACTCAGGACTATCGCTTGATACTATTAATAACAACCCACGAGTGGGTGTAGTGGCAAGCTCGGGCGGCGCCTCAACAGAAAATATCGTCAATGCTATCGATGCTATGCGCGAAAAAGGTTTACGCGGTGTCGGCGCAATGGCCGTACCAAAGACAATGGGCAGCTCAGTATCAGCTGCTTTAGCAACCGGCCTCAAAATCCAAGGCGTGTCCTACTCGCTCGCCTCTGCTTGTGCGACTTCGACACACTGTATCGGTCATGCTGCTGAGCTTATCCAATTGGGTAAAGCCGATGTGATATTGGCTGGTGGTAGTGAAGCTGAGCATTGGACACAGTCTTGTATGTTTGATGCCATGGGCGCAGTTAGTACTCAGTATAACGACACACCAAAACTTGCCTCAAGAGCCTATGACAAAGACCGTGACGGTTTTGTGATTGCTGCTGGTGGCGCGATGGTGGTTGTAGAGAGTCTGGAGCATGCTCAAGCACGCGGCGCTAATATTTTGGCTGAAATCGTTGGCTATGGTGCCAGCTCTGATGGTGCAGAAATGGTTGCGCCAAGCGGTGAAGGTGCAGTTCGCTGTATGCAACAAGCCTTGGCCGAAGCGGGTCTAGAAAGTGTTGATTACATCAACAGCCACGGTACTAGTACACCACTGGGCGATATTACTGAGCTTAAAGCGATTGCTAAAGTATTTGATAATGACGTCAGTAAAGTACCTGCTATCAGCTCAACCAAATCAATGACAGGTCATAGCTTGGGCGCTGTTGGTGCACAAGAGCTGATTTATTGTCTACTAATGCTACAGGACGGCTTTATTGCTCCAAGTATCAATGTTGATAACTTGGATCCTGCTGCTGAAGGTTTTGATATTGTCACCGAAATGCGTGAAGCAAATCTTGAAACATTGATGAGTAATAGCTTTGGTTTTGGTGGTACTAACGCTACGCTAATTATCAAAAAGTTTGACGCTTAACCCATGCTTGTATCAAATCACAATACAACTGAGCAGACAGATTCTGCGCCATCGCTAGCTAGCAAACCTAGCTGGCGTTTTGGTGATTTGTCTGCTACCGAACTGATGCCGCAGCTACAGCGTCACTTGCTCGACCAAGATATTAAAGCAAACTGGCAACTTGTTTGGCTTAATAATGATGGTCGACCCGTGATCGGTTTACTCCCAAAAGTCAGCTGGTCTGTCTATCCCAAAGATGAGCAGTCCTCTAGTGATTTACCCAATATTTATAAGGTGATTAAGAGTTGTCGCAATACTGACTTGAGTCGCGATACTAATGTAAATAGCGCTGATAATAGTTATGCTGGCACGACAGCTTATATGAGTTATCTAGAGTGGCAAGAAGAGCTAATCGCTTATAGCAATACTCAAAAAGCCAATCACGACACGTCATATATCAATAGCGAAGAAAGCTCGAAACCTAGTTATCATCATGGGCTAATCGGTTTTATTGGTTATGATATTGCAGCTCTCGAACTAAGTCCTGCCGATAGGATTGAATTGGCAATGCAGCCATGTGCTTCGTTGGGACATTATGATATTTATCTAACACCTACGGCATATGCTGATACAGGTTGGGCGTTAAAAAGTCATCTAACCAATGCTGACGTTTCTGAGAATATTGGTCATAAAAAAACGATATTCTTATAAATACTCTTACCTCGTACCTAGACGAACTGGATCAAAAACTGTCTGATAAATATCTCAATCCGTCACAGTTTAAAGATGCATTAAGCATCACTCCCTTAGTTTTAAGTCCGCGATGGAGTAAGCTTGATTATCAACAAGCATTTCATCGCACACAAGACTATCTACAGCAAGGCGACTGCTATCAGATAAACCTGACACAGAAATGGTCTGGCAGACTACCGTATAGCAATGATGTTAGCCAATCAACAGCTGCGCTTATTGACTATTTGCCTGCGCTATATCGCAATACAAAAGCGCCTTTTGCAGGATATACGAGCGTTAAGGGCAATGATGGTGATTACCTAAATAGGAACAGCTTTAACGCAGATATCAATCATTTTGAATTGTTAAGCTGCTCACCTGAGTTGTTTTTTACATTCACTAGAGAAATCGACACTGGCAAACACTCTATTCGCACCAAGCCTATCAAGGGAACCATGCCGCGAGGTACGACTGACGAGCAAGATGAAATGTACAAACAGCAACTGGTCAATAGCGAAAAAGACCGTGCCGAAAATGTCATGATTGTAGATTTACTGCGTAATGATTTGGGTAAATACGCCAAAATTGGCAGTGTAAAAGTACCACAGTTATTTGCGATTGAGAGCTTTAGCAACGTGCATCATATGGTGAGTACTATTACCGCTGAGCTAAAAACTGATACTCATCCATTGGCTGTATTGTTTGGTAGTCTGCCTGCTGGTTCTATCACTGGCACACCAAAAAACGCGCTGTCGAAATCATCGCTGAACTGGAATCTACGCCACGCGGTGCCTATTGTGGCACTATGGGTTATATGAATTTTGATGGTAGTGGTCAATGGAACGTGCTCATTCGTACATTGCAAGCCAGTACTTCGTCAGATAATAGCCTTAATGAAGAAAGACACGTTAATCTATGGGCAGGTGGCGGTATTACGGTCGCGTCCGATTGTGATGCTGAATACCAAGAATGCTTAGATAAAGTAGGTAATTTATTATCAGTACTTGCTCAAAAAAACCTAAGATAGCGAACTCAAATATTATTGCTAATTTGAAATTAAAAAAAGCCTGCCAACGTTACGTTAGCAGGCTTTGCTTTTAAGACTTATCGATAGTGTTTTGCGTTTTGAATAAATAGACTTATTTATCAACATTCTATATTAAGCTATCAATATAATTTTATTCAGCAACAACGCTAGCATCGACTTGCAAAGCTTTTAGCGCATTAATCAAACGCTCGTTCTGCTCTGCCGTACCGATAGTAATACGCAAGTACTCTGCAATACGCGGCTTATCAAAATGGCGAACGATAATGCCCTGCTCGCGTAACGCACTCGCGACAGCACTTGCATTGCCATCTTTTGGACGAGCAAAAACAAAGTTGGCATGTGACGGTAGGACCTTATAGCCCAATGTCGTCAACTCTGCTGTTAGCGACGTACGTAAATCAATGACTTGCTGACGGGTTTGCTCAAAATACTCAGTATCTAACACACTCGCAGTCGCACCAGCTTGCGCTAATTTATCCAATGGGTAGCTATTGAAGCTATTTTTCATACGCGTCAATGCTTCAATCAACGAAGCACTACCAAAGGCCATCCCAACACGTAAACCAGCAAGTGACCGTGATTTTGAAAAGGTCTGCGTCACGATAACGTTGTCACACTCATTGATTAAGCTGACCGCTGAAACCTGAGCCTCTGGGTTACCTGATTCTATCTGAGCAAAATCAATATATGCCTCGTCAATTACAATCACGGCGTTAGAATGCTCGCTTGCTAGCTTACGGATATCAGCAAGTGATAAGAGCAAACCTGTTGGCGCATTCGGATTGGCAATGATGATACCGCTACAAGGCTGACGATAAGCATCAGGATCGATACTAAAATCGTCCTCTAATGGGATTTTGACGAGATGCACACCAAAAGTCTGCGCATAGACAGGATAAAAGCTGTAGCCAATATCAGGTGATAAAAGCGGACGCTCTTTTAGGAAAAAACTGGCAAATATAAGCGCCAAGACTTCATCTGAGCCATTACCAACAAACACTTGGCTGACATCAAGGTCATATGCTTGTGCCAGTGCAGCACGTAGGTCGTTGGATTCAGGTGCCGGATATAAACGCAGCTCTTGCGCTTGCTGAGTGAGTATCTTAGCGATTGCCTCCCTACTTTTGGTGAGGGCGGAAACGGGTTTTCATTGGTGTTCAGTTTGCATAAATTGTCGTGCTGTGGCTGCTCACCCGGCACATAAGGTGACAAGTTGCGTGCTTTAGATGACCAAAGTCTGGTATCTATCTTTGACTCGCTCATAAATTATCCTACTAATTAGCCATACAGACTATTAAAAATATCTATCAAAAGTAAAAACGAAGACGCTCAAAATATCTTACTGATAACGATAACGGGCTGAGCGCGCATGGGCCTCTAGGTCCTCACGCTGCGCTAAAATATCTGCCGTCTCAGCCAAAGGCTTACTACCAGATTCACTGCAATAAATAATTGAGGATTTCTTCTGAAAGTCATAAACACCTAACGGTGAAGAAAAGCGCGCGGTACCGGATGTTGGTAGCACATGGTTCGGTCCTGCACAGTAATCCCCAATCGCCTCAGGCGTGTGACGACCCATAAAGATAGCACCCGCATGACGAATATCATCTAACAATGCATCAGGGTTATCAACGGATAACTCCAAATGCTCAGGGGCAATACGATTAATCAGTGCCATACCCTCGCTACGATCTTTCACTAATATAAGTGCACCACGATTTTGTAGCGAATCGCGTGCGATATCTGCTTTTGGTAGCTCAGCGAGTGCTCTTTCTATCTCTAACGCGACTTCTTTTAGCTGCTCTTCACTGGTCGTCACAAAGATGGCTTGAGCGATACGGTCGTGCTCTGCTTGCGACAACAAATCCATCGCGAGCCAATCAGCTCGATCTTGCGCTTCACCCTCTGCATATACCAACACTTCTGAGGGACCTGCAATCATATCAATGCCGACTTGTCCAAATACTGCTCGTTTGGCTGCCGCGACATATTTGTTGCCTGGTCCTGTGATTTTGTCCACGGCTGGGATAGTTTCAGTACCGTAAGCTAAGGCTGCTACTGCCTGAGCGCCACCAATAGTGAAGACGCGATCGACTTGGGCCAGATGGCTGCCGCCAATACCAGAGGGTTCAGCACACCTTTAGGCGCTGGTACCACCATGATGACTTCAGTGACACCAGCCACCTTGGCAGGAATAGCATTCATCAATACTGACGATGGATAAGAAGCCAGACCGCCCGGCACATAAATCCCAACGCGATCAAGTGGCGTGACTTTTTGACCCAATCGGTTGCCTAGCTCATCCTCATACTGCCAGGTTTCTTGTACTTGGCGCTCATGGAATGTCTGTACCCGAGTTGCGGCTGTGGTCAACGCTAACTTTACTTTCTCATCAAGATTGGCAAACGCTTCAGCAAGCGCTTCTTTAGACAGCTCTAACTCTTGCATCGACGTTGCTGGATGCTGGTCAAACTGCTGAGTCAATGCCAATACGACGCTATCACCATCAGCACGTACTTGGGCAATGATATCATCGACGGTATGCAATAATTCAGCATCATTGACTGTTTCAAAGGCAAGCAACTGTGTCAATTGACTATCAAATCGGCATCTTGGGTACTTAACTGGCGCATGACCTAATCCTATATCTGAGCATAAAGTAGTGCTAAAAATGAACGGTTTGGAACTGAGTAAAGTAGGTTTATCTTTCAAAATATTACAACTTACTCGACGTTTTCTTGTCTGAATTTTACGATGATTTTATGTTTTCGAAAGCTAAGACAACAAAACCAGTTTAGCACGCTACGTCACTCATAGCCTGCTAAACTGGTTTAAAAATTTGTATAACCATGCTTTATATTACTAATGACTTGCACTGGATAATTAGCTATTGGCGATACTATTTTTAAAGCTATCTAAGATTGGTTCTAGTAGTGCGAATTTGCGCTTATAGCTCACTTGATTGACAATCAGACGTGATGAAACATCACAAATGTGATCGCGTGCTTCAAGCCCATTGGCGCGCAGTGTGTTACCTGTATCGACCACATCGACAATCAAATCACCTAAACCAACCAATGGCGCAAGCTCCATCGAACCGTAAAGCTTAATGACATCAACCTGCTGCCCTTGGCTAGCAAAATAAGCACGAGCGACATTGACATATTTGGTCGCGATACGCAGACGACGATTTGGCAGCGGTGCATCTTTCACACCCGCAGTCATCAGTTTACACTGAGCAATCTGCAAATCGAGCAATTCATAAACATGATTGGCACCATGCTCAAGCAGCACATCTTTACCTGCCACCCCAAAATCAGCAGCGCCATGTTCGACATAGGTCGGCACGTCGCTGGCACGCAAAATCAATACACGTACATTTGGATTTGAGGTTGGAAAAATAAGTTTACGTGACGCTTCAGGATCTTCTAAAAGATCAACGCCAGCTGCACGTAGCAGTGGCATGGTCTCTTCTAGAATGCGGCCTTTTGATAAAGCCAAGGTTAGACCTGAAAACTCATCGTTTACTTCGTTTAATAAACCGCTGGCTGGTAAAGATTTGCTTGTCTCAGTCATAATGACATCGTGTCCATGTGCAGTCCCCTATTGAAAGGAGAGTTTTTAATTTATAACGTAATATGGGTAACAGTCGATATTGAATCAATCAATATTAAGCGTTGGTATTAATACGCTCGATGTTCACGCCTAAGCTACGCAGCTTGTCTTCAACATGCTCATAACCACGGTCGATGTGGTAAATACGATCGATTAAGCTCTCGCCTTCAGCGGTCGCCGCTGCCATTACCAATGACATAGACGCACGTAAATCCGTCGCCATGACTGGGGCTGCGGTAAAGTTTTCGACACCTCTTACTACCGCAGTATGACCATCAACCTGAATAGACGCACCCAAACGATTGAGCTCTGGTACGTGCATATAGCGGTTTTCGAAGATGTTTTCGATAAAAGTACTTGTACCATCCGCTAAGCAAGCAATCGCCATTAGCTGAGCTTGCATATCCGTTGGAAAACCAGGATGTGGCTGTGTACGAATATCAACCGCCTTTGGACGACCTTTCATTTGTGCGCGAATCCAGTCATCACCGCTCGTGATAGTTGCACCCATGTCTTCGAACTTCTCTAGCACTGGCGTCAATAATAGAGCAGATGTTTTTTTGGTCAATACATCGCCACGTGTCATCAAGGCACCAGCAAGGTATGAGCCTGTTTCGATACGGTCAGGGACAACTGAGTATTCACAGCCGTGTAGACGCTCTACCCCTTCGATGGTCATCGTTGAGGTACCGATACCGCTTATTTTGGCACCCATTGCAACCAACATATTGGCCAAATCAACCACTTCTGGCTCTAACGCACAGTTGCCTAAGACAGTTGTGCCTTTGGCCAATGCTGCTGCCATGATGACGTTTTCAGTACCGCCGACGGTAATCATATCAAATGAGAAATTACAGCCTAATAGCTTGCCACCTTTTGGCGCTTGGGCTTTTACATAGCCATTCTCTACACTGATTTCGGCACCCATCGCTTCAAAAGCCTTTAGATGCTGATCAACAGGACGTGAACCAATCGCACAACCACCTGGCAATGAGACTTCGGCTTCGCCGAAACGTGCCAATAACGGCCCTAGCACCAAGATTGACGCGCGCATGGTTTTTACCAAATCATACGGGGCATAAAAGTTATCGATACTCTTGGTATCGCAAGTGACCGTATCATCTTGCTTTTGGATTTTGATACCCATGCCACCGATCAATTCAATCAACGTTCGCACGTCTTGTAGTGACGGCACGTTATGCAGTGTCGTTGGAGTCTCAGCCAATATCATAGCTGCGAGTAACGGCAAAGCGGCATTCTTGGCGCCTGAGATGGTGACTTCCCCTGCGATACGACTACTACCAGTGATTAAAAATTGATCCATAAAGGTGACAACCTAGCGATGAGTATAGAAAATTATGAAAACCAGAATTACGACTTTCAACCATGCATATGGCCGATTCAGTAATATCTAGTCATATAGACAGCTATTTAATTAGCCTTTTGATTGAGCGTCCCACTCAGCAGGCGTCAGCGCTTGGATATTGAGTGCGTGAATATCGCCACTCGCAATCTTATCATTAACTAACGCATATACTGCTTGCTGACGCTGAACCGCGCGTTTGCCTTCAAAGCTGGCATCGACCACGCGTACGTCAAACTTATTACCTTGGTTGGCAGCTTGAATAAAAGCGTCTGGGAAGTGAGTCTGTAAAAATGCGATCAAATCGTCAGCGTTCATGCTCATAGAATAGTCTGCCTTAAAGTTTAGAATAGGGTATAGATTTAAAGTGATGACATTATAACAAGAGTTTGCATATCTTACAGTACTGTCTTACTCAAGTATGTTTGAGCATTGAGACAGTGCTATCAATTAAACGGTCAAAAGTGATAGACATGCATAGTGATAAGCTATTTGAGCGTTTTATCCAAGTACGTCAACACTTGCGCACGCACATCATTTACCCAGCGTAGCGGCGGTGCCATAGCGCCTATACTGGTTGCGTGACTGGCCCCTTCGATTTCGCCCGTTTCAACGGTTACGCCTGCTTTTTTAAACGCTTCTGTCATTTTGATTGTATTAGTCACATGTACAATTTTGTCTTTTTCCGCCGTTAATAATAAATATGGCGGCTGCGCTCCTTTAATCTGACGATCTGGCATCACCTGATCAGGCGTGGCATTGGGGCCAAACGCTGTTGCACTACTGAACTTACGGAAATCATAGCTATAAGGACCCGCGATCCCAATAACGGCTGCAATATCTATTGGCTTAATACCATAAGGCGCCAAAAAAATCTTCGTTGGCAACGGCTGCAACGGCATTAAACGCGCCAGCAGAATGCCCCATCACCGCTAGGCGTGACGGATCTGCATGAAGACTGGTCGCATTTTCAATACTCCAAGCAATTGCCTGAGCCGCATCTTTGACATAATCAGGATAGACGTGTTCAGGTGCTTTACGGTAATTAATCACTGCGGTGACGTAACCTGCTTTGGCTAAGCTCTGACCGACAAAGGCATATTGTTCTTTATTGCCGCTCTCCCATGAACCACCATGGACAAATACCACCATAGGATAGCTAGTATTAGTAGCACTCTGAGATTTCATTGCTTGTGCTAGCGGTTTTGGATAATAGATATCTAGGTCTTGTGAAGGCTGATCACCATATAAGATATCCTTACTCACCCCAACGCCGCCACTAGAAGTAATTCCATTGACGATAGCCAACGGCGATAGTGCCTGTGCGTTTTGCGTAGCTAACGCGATACTGCCCAATGCCAATATTGCCGCACCACCAAATCTCAATGTGCGTGTTTTCTTATGAGCAGGTTTATTGTGTATGCCTATATTACCAATGACGCTTGTTTCTTTATTTGGTTGTATATTTGCCTGTGAATCCTTCATGACCAGTATCCTATTATATTTATTTATCAATCAGTAGTAACAGGCTAACAGCGATAATGGTTCATCCACTAGCCAATGATGTGTTTGATATTAGTATCGTTGGCTAATGCGCTGACTCTGCTACCTTTTGCTATTGATATAGTACTCACTGGCTGAAGATTTCTCGTGCCTTTACTGTTATCACTATTTAGGCTTATTGTGATTGATGTCATTTATCGCTTGGCGAACTAGAGTGCTACTGGTTCTGATAAAGATCAATATAAGGGCTTGAAGACGGCTGAGCAGTAGTGGCCTCTTCTTCTGTTATGACAATAGGCGTTGCCGTACTGATAGTAGTATCTTGGGCAGCTGGCGCTACTGCAGGATTGGCTAAATTATTCTCATACATGATGTCATCATTATTTATTTTGACACCTCTATCGTCAACGACAGTTGTCAGCAATACCAACTCAGTGACCCCAACAGTGCCATTGGCGATATCAATCAGATGACTCTGCTGAGTGGGTGTCATACGGCCCATAATATAGACCACGCCATTATTAGTAACGGCTTTAATTTGTGACGCACTTACGCCATCGCTGGCGGCTATTTTAGCCAGTAGCTTTGAAGTGATATAACCATCATGAACCGTTGAGCTATACCCTTTTGACGCACTGACTTCCATCTCATTGTAGACACGGCGTACATCTGGCATAGAGCTAACGACTTTTTCTACTTCTGCTTTGAGCGTTTCAGTTGGTACTTCACCTGTGAGCAGCACTTCGCTGTTGAAGCTATCGATACCCATACGGCTAGTTTGCTGCAGGTCTTCTTTTAACCCGTACACATTGATTTTGGCAGTATGTTCAATACTACGATCGAGCAGACGCTGCGGAATCGTACGCTCAGTCATTGGCACACCATAAGTCCCTTCTGTACTGTTGGTCAGATAGTTGGTGGCACAACCTGTACTGACAACGCAGGAAGCAATCATAATGCCAGTCGTAATACGGCGTGATGAACCAAAAATAGCAGTGCGCAAATGCATCCGTGTCATTATTTACCTCTTAGAACATGGTTGTGACAATTTTATAAATTGAGCAAATCTTAATCTAGGTCATATCTTCACTTCAAGAAAACACGCTCTAGTAGTGACGAGTGACGAGCTAAACATAGCGATAAACTAATAATGTATCTGATTTATAGAGAGTTAACTATAACCGCTACTTTAAACTAATAATGTATCTGATTTATAGAGAGTTAACTATAACCGCTACTTTACTTAATTTTGACCATCAGCGGTTAGCTTTTTAGTAACGAACCTTACTTGTCAGATATGGTTAGATGCTTCACTTGGCAGTATCTATCTTATTTACTCTATTACCAAGCACTGGCTATAAAAGCATTTTGAATCCATTCTGGTTGATTGTCTAACGGCTCATTTCTTGAATTTGACTTACTCATCGTGTTGTAAGCAATGACATCAAACCGGCAGTCATAGCGAGCGTACTCAAGATGCTGCTGCAAAAAAACATTGCGCCGCTTTAATCACTTTGCGCTGTTTACTTGCTGTCACGCTGAGTGCTGCATCGCCATAATTCGAGGACTTGCGCTGGCGGACTTCAATAAATACTAGTGTTGACCATGCTGAACCTATCTCAATCATGACCAGATCCAACTCACCTACTTTTGGCTGTTGCCAATTTTGCGCGACTAACCTTAACCCTTGCGCTTGTAAATACTCACACGCTTGCTGCTCAAACCGACTACCTTGACGTTGTTTTGGTGAGGTTAAGATTAAGGACTTATGGTTCGGCATAAGGTGAATTGGTCTGATTAACATTTAAGAATTATCATAGCACAACATGCTAAACTAGCCACTTCTGCGCATTCTGCTCTCAAAATCTATCGATTTCTTCACTCATTATTTGGCTGAAAAACCATAGATAACGACTGTACATACTAGCGCACTATTATTTTTTCACGTCTTTTTAATGACCCGAGGTTTTCATGTCTACCCCTACTGCGATGCCAGCTTGTCTCTATATCGTTGCCACGCCAATTGGCAATATGTCCGACATGACTTCGCACGCAATTGATGTCTTAAAGCAGGTCGCCATTATTGCCTGCGAAGACACCCGCACCTCAGGTAAACTACTGTCACATTTTGGCATCGATACCAAAGGCAGTAAAGCTGACGAGACAAAAGACTCAGAGACTCGTCCTGCCAAAAGCAGTATCGAAAATGATGACACAACCGCCAAGCAAAAAGGTTACAATAAGCTATGGGCCTACCACGAACATAATAGCGCCATTCAAACGCCCAAAATTATTGAAATGATTGAGCAAGGTCATTCGGTTGCCTTGATTAGTGATGCAGGTACACCTCTAGTCAGCGATCCAGGTTATCAACTGGTGCAAGCCGCGCATGAAGCTGGCGTGACCGTATCACCTATCGTTGGGGCTTCTGCTGCCATTGGTGCATTGTCAGTAGCAGGATTGCCTTCTGATCGATTTAGTTTTATTGGGTTTTTGCCCGCCAAAACATGGTCGTCAAAAACAGCTGAGCGATCTAATCGCACGTACTGAAACTTTAATCTTTTATGAAGCGCCGCATCGTATCGTAGCTAGTCTAGAAGACATGGCAACGATATTTGGTGCAGACCGCGCGGTGACTTTCTGCCGTGAATTAACTAAAACCTTTGAAACGGTACACAAGAGCACCCTTGGCGAGTTGGTTGAGTTTGTTAAAGCAGATGATAACCAGCAGCGCGGCGAGATAGTCGTGGTCGTCGCTGGCGTCGGTGTGGCAAAAGATACTGACGACATCAGTACGCATGATAAATTGCTACAGCGTTTGCTAGAGGATTTGTCAGTCAAAAAAAAGCAGCCGCACTGGCCTCTGATATCACTGGTGTGAAAAAAAATGCGCTTTATCAGCGTCTACTAGAGTTGCAAGCAGACTAGTTTTTAATAATAAGAAAGACAACTGTTTATAAATAAATTGAGGAGAAATAATCAATGTACGATGTAATGGCAATAGGCAATGCGTTGGTTGATCACGAGTATGTGCTATCAGATGCAGCACTAGAAGAGACTGAGCTGACCAAAGGTAATATGACGCTGGCTGGTATTGAAGAGCAGCAGCAACTACTGGCTTACTTTAAACTGGCTGAGATTGAGCCATCAAAACAAGCAGGCGGCGGATCCGCAGCCAACACCATGTTTACCTTTGCCAGCTTAGGCGGTAAGCCTTTTTATGCTTGCCGCGTTGGTGATGATGATCAAGGGGCGTTTTATCTCAGAGACTTGCACGAAGCAGGTGTCGCGACCTCAGACAAATCTATTCATGCAGGCGGCGTGACTGGCTCATGCGTGGTTGCCGTTACCGAAGATGGCGAGCGTACCATGCAGACCTATCTTGGCACTTCAAGTGAGATTGTCGCTGACAATGTTGATTTTGACGCGTTGACGCAAGCAGACTGGCTATATATAGAAGGCTATCTGGCGATGTCTGAGAGCATACAACCAGCAATGACTCAATTACGTCAGCAAGCCGGTATTCATAATGCAAAAATCGCGGTGAGCTTTGCTGACCCTGCGGTAGTGAAGTTTGCCAAAGATGGCTTGCTCAATATGCTCGGCAACAAAGTCGGAGTGATATTCTGCAATAGCGAAGAAGCCAAGCTATTCACCGATAAAAAACAAGTCAAAGCAGCAGCGCGTGCCCTGCTTGAATACTGCCAAATTGCCGTCGTCACTGATGGTGCCAACGGTGCAGTAATCGCCCACCAGCCTAATGACGAGGCAGAAGTTGAAGTCCATGACGTTGCAACGCCAGTAGTGGCCGATGTCATTGACACCAATGGCGCAGGCGATAACTACGCTGGTGCTTTCTTATATGCGCTATCGCAGCAGTATAGTCTGCCAGAATGTGGTCGTCTTGCCAGCGAAATATCAGCACAAGTTATTCAGCAGTTTGGACCGCGTCTTGCCTCGCAGGATTATCGAGATATCGCGCAGCGTGTACTGTCTGCTTAATTGTTAAACACATCTGTTGGACGCAAAACAAAAAGCCCATATCAAATCGATATGGGCTTTTTTTTATATCATTCAGACTTGTTCAAACAGTTGGCTCAATTTAATAAGCGCTTGTTATTAAGCAGAAGCTAATGCTTGCGCGAGATCGGCTTTGATATCTTCGATATGTTCAATACCAATCGACAGTCGTACCATATCTGTACTAACGCCTGCATTTTCTAGCTCTTGCTCATTTAACTGACGATGGGTCGTCGTCGCTGGATGACAGGCTAGTGATTTCGCATCACCGATGTTTACCAGACGAGTAATCAGTTGCAGCGCATCGATAAAGCGCGCACCAGCTTCTAGTCCACCTTTAACACCAAAGGTCAAAATGGCAGAAGGCGTGCCTTTCATGTATTTTTTTGGCAAGCTCGTGCTCAGGATGGTCAGACAGACCTGCGTATTTCACCCACGCAACTTTGTTATGGTCACGCAGATATTCTGCGACGGCTTGTGCGTTTTGCACATGACGCTCCATACGTAGACTTAGCGTCTCCATACCTTGTAAGATACCAAAGGCATTTAGCGGGCTAAGCGCTGCCCCAGTGTTACGTAGTGGCGCAACGCGGGCACGAGCGATAAAGGCTGGCGCGCCTACGTCTTTGACGAAATTTACCCCATGATAGCTGTGATCGGGCGTATTCAAGAGTGGGAAACGCTCAGGATAATCACCCCAAGCAAACTTGCCACTATCGACAATTGCACCACCGATTGACGTCCCCGTACCACTCATGTATTTGGTCAATGAGTGAATCACAATATCTGCACCGAACTCAAACGGACGACATATCGCTGGCGTCGCCACCGTATTATCAATCACGACAGGCACACCGTATTCGTGAGCGACATCACTGAGCGCTTGAATATCGACGATATTACCTAGTGGGTTACCGATACTCTCGGCAAATATCATTTTAGTTTTATCATCAATCAAGTCACGAATGGCTTCTGGGTCTTTATGATCAAAGAAGCGCACTTCGATACCTTGACGCGGCAAAGCATGGGCAAATAAATTATAAGTACCGCCATATAGCGTTGATACAGCGACGATATTGTCGCCTGCTTCACAAATGGTCTGAATCGCATAAGTAATGGCAGCCATACCAGAAGCTACGGCAAGCGCACCGATACCGCCTTCTAACGCAGCCACACGCTCTTCTAGCACCGCGTTGGTCGGATTCATGATACGAGTATAGATGTTGCCTGCGACTTTTAAATCAAACAGATCTGCACCATGCTGAGTATTATCAAACGCATATGAACTGGTATGATAAATAGGCACGGCGACTGCTTTGGTCGTTGGCTCTACACTATAGCCTGCATGAATCGCTAAGGTCTCAAGACGTTGAGGGGTTTCTAGTTGGTGGGTTTCTAATTGTTGGGCTGTCTGCTGGTCTGCTGATCCGTCACTCATAGTACATTCCTTTATCTTGATAAAAGATGATTTGTTGACGACGTATCGCCTAAAGTCACCTTAAAAAACTGTCTGCTAAATCATAGCAATAAAAAAAGCTGAGTTCATCATAACTCAGCTTCTTTATTAAAAGAATAGCAAAATACTCATCTCTTCATGACAAATATTCATAAGCAGCAAACCAAACAGGCATATCTATACTAGAGATATGGCCACCTTTATAGCAGCCAATTGCTTTTAACTATTTTTCATTTTATTTGTAGTAAGCATTCTCTGTACGAGTATGATCAGTCTCGTCAACCACTTGGGTCAATTCTGGAATTTGCTGCTTTAGCTGCACTTCAACGCCTTGGCGTAAAGTCATATCAACGCTGAACACCCTTGGCAACCACCACCAAATTTCAATACAGCCGTTAAGCCAATGCCTTCTTCATCAATCAGCTCAAGCAGCTGTACGTCACCGCCATGCGCTGCCAAGCCAGGGTTAATCTCTGACTGCAATACATAGTTGATGCGCTCTTCGACACTGGCATCAGCGCCTACTTTAGGTACTTTAGAGTTTGGCGCGCGGAAAGTCAGCTGACCACCGAAACGATCTTTATTATAATCGATGACCGCGTCTTCTAGATAAGGTACTGACGCCGCCTCAATAAATGCAGAGAAGTTTTCATACGTAAAACGCAAGTCAGCGCTGTCTTCTTCGCCCGGTTGGTTATAAGCCATGCAGCACTCTGCGCGCGGCGTACCAGGATGCTCAACGAAAATACGCACACCGATACCATCGGTATCTTGCTTAGATAACAAATCTGCCAAGTAGCCTTGAGCTGACTCAGTGATAGTGATGTTACTTTTCGCTTCGACTTGCTCGGTATCTAGGGCTGATTCATAGCCAGCAGTTTGGTCTAGTTGGTTATCAGCTTGGTTTTGCTCACTCATAATGTTTCCTATGCGTTATGACACAAACGCTATATCTATTATGGCTACTGTGTCGTGAATTTGGATTTTTAAAATGTTTACGATTTATATAAAGCATGCAGACTGGCAATGATTGGTATTTATTATTGTATGACATTGGTCGACATGAGTATAAAGTTTAATCCATCTATAGCAGTCATTATACCTGAATCAAGCATCAATTCCGACCACGCTACTGTGAATTGAATAGCGACCGTTGTAAATGGTTGTCATTGGTTTTTTTAATGATGCTAACAGGTGGCAAAGTAACTCAATATGTAAACCATGACAGATAAACACGCTGAATGATTGTGTAGGCTGCCAAGTTATTCTCTATATAAAGACAGCGGTACCATTTATCAAGCGCACTCAGCGTTTTCGATATGCCATACCGTTCACATCTAGTCCGAGCAAGTCATCTGGTTTTGACGTAGTATTAATAATTTAAATGATTTTATGCATTAGCGTTATAAGCATGGTAGCTTCTAATTGTCTTATATAAATATCAGCTTGTATAAATATCGACTTGTATAAAGATTACATATTTTTTTGGATAGGATCATTTTATGATGACACGGACGTTACACCTAGTAAATACCAAGGACGATGAGAAAATTGCCGTTTGGAAAGTAGTTGATAATTCAGACAAAGATACGATAGCTAACACATCAGAAAACAGCCTGCCTGACATCACACCGCAAAACATATTTTTGACGCATGGTACATTTTCTGACAAGCAAACTTGCCTCAAAATCGCCGAATACTTTGCAGGGCTTGGTCATCACTGCTACATCATGGAATGGCGTGGACATGGTGATAGCTCACTACCGAAAGAAAAGTTCAACTTTGAGACTGTCGCCACTTACGACTATGAAGCGACTTTTCGTTATTTCTTTGAAGAATTAACGCTCAATAATCTACATTGCGTTACTCATAGTGGTGGCGGTGTTGGTTTGACCATGTTTCTCGTTCAAAACCCAAGCTATATCGATAAGGTCAATAGCATCAGTATGTTTGCCTGCCAAGCTTTTGGGGCGACGCAAGACTCGACCAGCCATGCAAAAATCCTTACGGCCAAGATAGTTACTCGATTGGTCGGCTTTATACCCGCTAAGCAGTTCAAGGTAGGCCCTTTTAACGAAAGCTACTATACGATGACCCAGTGGTACGATTGGAATTTGCGTAAAAATTTTAAAAGTAGCTTTTTAAAAAAGGCTAATTTTGATAAAGGCAGGACGAATACAGACGAAGTGAACGAAAACATTAATCAGCAGAAAAGTACTGGTGATGGTTTTGTTGACTATCGTCATCATATGCCACAGATTACCATTCCCGTTTATTCTATTAGCGCAAAAGGCGATACCTTCATTTCCCCTACTCGTGGCTGTCGTTTGTTTTTGATAGCTTTGATAATTCAACCAATGTCTTTCGAGAGTATTCGATCAGTAACGGCGATTTAGATGATTATACGCACAGTCGCATTATGGTTAGCCGCAATGCTGCTACAGAGATTTGGCCAACAGTGACGGCATGGATAGAGAAGCATTCCCGTTAAAGCATATGTATCGATTGGACGGTTTCGATAATGACACACCCCTAAACATCTTTATACTTGTCAGAAAGTCATGGGCTGTGTCAGTATTAGCGTCATTAATTTTTAATCAATAAAAATAAGTCGTAGGAAGTTGGCGTCTATGAGTGAATTATCAGAGCAACAGTCAGATAAGCAGAACCTAGATCAGAAAAGCAGTAAACATTACCGCTATCTGGTATTTATTGGGCGCTTTCAACCGTTCCACCGTGGGCACAAAGCTGTCATTGATGAAGCGCTAAAACGTGCTGATGACGTCATTATGCTGATTGGCTCAGCCAATTTGCCACGTAGTTTACGCAATCCATTTAGTGTCGCTGAGCGTGCCGCTATGATTAAGGATGCCTATTCAGCAGAGGAAGCCGCGCGTATTCATTGCGTTGGACTAGATGACGCCCTCTACAATGACACCCGTTGGCTACAATATGTGCAAGCAGGCGTGAAGTCTGTCACCGGTGATTTGCAGGGTAATATTGGTTTGATTGGCCACTCTAAAGACAGCTCATCATACTATCTATCGCTATTCCCCAATTGGGACTCGGTCTCAGTGCCCAACTATCATAACTTATCAGCCACTCCTATCCGTGATAGCTATCTGATGGGCGCTACTCCAACGCCTGAGCGCACACCTGAGTCAACGCGCAAGGTATTAAACGAATTTAAAAAGACAGAAGCGTATCAACAGTTGCATGAAGAAGCGGATTTCATCGATAAATATAAAAGACAGTGGGAATCTGCGCCCTATCCGCCTACTTTCATGACTGCTGATGCACTGATTGTACAATCGGGACATATCTTGCTAGTGGAGCGCCGTAGCATGCCAGGGCGTGGTCTATGGGCATTGCCTGGAGGCTTTTTGAATCCCAAAGAGACGCTTTTTGATGCTTGCATCCGTGAGCTGCGTGAGGAGACTCGTCTGAAAGTTCCTGAGCCAGTATTGCGCGGTTCTTGTCACAGTCAGCATACCTTTGACGATCCTTATCGTTCAGCGCGTGGTCGCACAATTACCCAAGCATTTTATTTTCAGCTAAAAAAATGACCCTAAAGGTTTGCCAAAAGTAAAAGGTGGAGACGATGCAGCCAAAGCTTTTTGGTTACCACTTGCTGAGCTTGATGCCACCATGATGTTCGAAGACCATTATGCGATTATCACGAAAATGGTTGGCTTATAGCGTGATTGATAATTGACGCTTCGGTGCATGATTTTCACGCTATAAATCCACGACAGTTTATATAATTTATTGACCAAGTATGGTTTTATAAGTTTGATTCTGTGCACTTATTCATAATGACTGCTTATCGTTTTTAGTTTGCATTCTGACTTGTTTTTTCTACTTACTTGTTTCTGCCGGCACCGATAGACGGTAATGGCTCACCACCGCCGCAACTGTCATTAAAAAAAAGCAGCTGCAGCATCTCAACGCAGAGGAGTTCTGTGATGTACACCAGCAATTTGAACAATTTAATCTTAAATAGCGACAGCTATAAAACCTCACATTGGGTGCAGTACCCAAGCGGTAGCGAGTATCTGTCCAGTTATGTCGAAGCGCGCAAAGGCGACTACGATGTGGTGTTCTTTGGCTTGCAAGCTTTTATCAAGGAATACTTAAGCACTCCCATCACTCATCAAGATATCGACGAAGCCGAAATGGTCATTCAAGCGCATGGCCTAACCTTCAATCGTGCTGGTTGGGAGCATTTAATTGAAAAACACGACGGCTACTTGCCACTACGTATCCAAGCCGTAGCAGAAGGCAGTATCGTGCCCGTGTCCAATGTAGTCTGCCAAGTGATCAATACCGATCCTGAGTTTTACTGGCTACCCAGCTATATCGAAACAGCTCTATTGCGTGCGATTTGGTATCCATCCACGGTCGCTAGTGTTTCTCACTATTGCAAAGACATTATCCGTCAAGCGTTAGAAAAATCAGCGGACAATACAGAGTCCCTGCCTTTTCGCTTGCATGACTTTGGCGCGCGCGGTGCTTCTAGCCAAGAATCCGTCGCGCTCGGTAGCTTAGCGCACTTGGTGAATTTTGCAGGTACTGATTCGATGACGGCATTGGTCGCTGCCAGTCGTTGGTATCAAATGGATAAAGACATGCCTGCATTTTCTATCCCTGCAGCTGAGCACAGCACCATGACCGCCTGGGGCCGCGATGGTGAGACAGAGGCCTTTGCCAATATGATTGAGCAGTTCGGTGGCACAGGCAAAAGCTTTTCAGTGGTGTCTGACAGCTATGATTTGTGGAATGCCATTGATAATATTTGGGGTGGCAGCCTAAAAGACGATGTCAAAAATATGGGTGGCACCTTGGTCATCAGACCTGACAGCGGCGACCCTGCTAAAGTGGTTCGTGAGGCATTAGAGCGCTTAGCAGTGAAGTTTGGCACAACCACTAATAGTAAAGGCTATAAGGTCTTGCCAGATTATGTGCGTGTCATTCAAGGCGATGGCATCAGTCCGCAGAGCTTGAGTAAGATTATTGATGTGATACTAAAAGCAGGATTTAACGCAGACAATGTCACCTTCGGTATGGGTGGCGGGCTATTACAGCAAGTCAATCGTGACACCATGAGTTGGGCAATGAAATCTAGCGCTATCTCTATAAATGGGACATGGAAGGACATTTATAAAGATCCTGTCACCAGCCGCTCAAAACGCTCAAAAAAAAGGACGATTGGCACTGGTAAAAGACGACAGCGGCCAGCTAACAACCATAAAAGAAAATGAGATAGGCGACCAAAATGACAATCTATTACGTGATGTCTACGTCGATGGTAAATTGTTAATTGAAGACAGTCTCACGACTATCAGGGAACGTGCAGGATGGTAGACACTAATAAGTTGACATCGGTCGCAAGAGACGTCTTACTTGCCCCTGTCTACCTCTATCAAGGTCGCAAAATCAAGCGTGATACAGTCCGCTTGCCTGAACCACATGGTGAAAGGGACGGCATGATTGACCTACCTCAAGCGAACAATGAATTAACTATGCAAGACGCTAAGACATTTAACCTCATGGTAGTTGGTGATTCGGCAGCGGCAGGTGTAGGTAGCCAAACGCAGCAGGAAGCGTTGGTCGGTAAGCTCATACCGATACTGGAACAAAACGAAGCTATCCAAGCAAACTTTATTCGACTCAATTGGTCATTGCAAGCGACAACAGGTCATACCAGCTTTGATATTCTACGCAGGTTATATGTTCTACCTGCTCCTGAGCAGTCTATCGATGTGATGTTGCTAAGCGTAGGGGTCAATGATACGACGTCCAATGTCTCTGTGCATAAATGGCAACAGCAAATTGAAGATATCATCAATATTGCACAGCGCAAATTTGGCGTACGAGAATTGGTTTTTTTAAGTTTGCCGCCGATGGCGCAAATGCCTGCAATCCCTGCCCCGCTCAATAACTTTGTGGGTGCAAAAGCATCGGTACTTGATGAGATATTACAGCAGGTCTGTGCGGCTCATGCTGGTGTTACCTATATGGCAACCGACTTTACAAGGATGCTAGAGGAGCATGCAAATGGCTCGGCTATCGATATCAATGTGATGTTTGCCAGTGATGGCTTTCATCCTAGCAGTCTGATGTACGGCTATTGGGCGCAGCAAATCGTAGAGACTATTATTCAGTTGTTAGATTCTATTCAGTTATTGGACTCATCTACCACTGAGTTTGAGCGCTAAAAAGCTGGATAGATTATTATTTAGATTATAAAAAAATTAAACCAAAAAAAACCGCTGAATAATCAGCGGTTTTTTATTGCTTAACGAAATATATTTACACCATAAGTGCAAATTATTCAGCAGCGTCTGCAGCTTTCTTGCTACGGCCACCAAATGCGCCAAAGCGTTTGTTGAAGCTTGCAACACGACCTTCAGTAGAAGTTTTACGTTGCTCACCAGTATAGAATGGATGCGACGCACTTGAGATATCAAGTGGGTAGTATGGGTATTCTTTACCTTCGTATTCACGAGTCGCTTTAGTCTTAGCAGTTGAGCGAGTCAAAAAGAACACGTCAGCGTTAGTGTCGTGGAACAAAACTTCTTGGTAATTAGGATGGATATCTTTACGCATAATATACTCTCTAGGTCCGATGTATGTACAACGTCTAAATACAGCATCAGCGATGATGTATCAAACAAATAATGACATACGTAACTGAGGCACTAAGGACATTACAAGTATGGCAACTGCGTCACTGGCTTATTCCAGCACCCAACACCACCCTTCTGTTCGCTTAGCCTTTCCCCAGCGGGAAAATTAAACCGCGATTTTAACGGTTTTTGACGTAAGACGCAAGGAGCAGTTGTGATAGAGATATGTGATAAGTTGTCACTGAAAGCTCGAGAGTGTTGAGATAGGCGATTGATTATAGTACAGTAATAAAGTTAGTTAAATTAATCAATCATATCTACTATTGTAGATGATCTAACTAAATACAGTCTTAGTTTGCACTCATATGTAGTATGCTCAAAAGTTAAAACTACGCTACATATACTCACTCTTACCATAACTTTTACCAACTCATTTACTTCTCAATCACTCATAACTTAACTATATTAAATAAGGAAAATTTAATGATAAATACTAAAATAAGCACGGCTACCAAAGCACTATTTATTGGCTCAGCATTAGCAGTTACTACCGTGGCAAGTGCTGCACTACCAACTCAGTGGGAGTTAGATGATTCACATACTCGTGTCGGGTTTTCTGTGAGCCATATGGGATTCTCGACCACAATGGGTCATTTTAGTGATGTTGAGGGTGTGGTGAATTATGATATGAAAGCACCAAATCAAGCCAGCATGGAATTTACTATAGCCACCGACAGCATCGATACCAATTGGGATGCTCGTGATAAACATCTAAAAACTGATGAATTTTTTTAATGTCGAAAAGTATCCAACTATGACGTTCAAATCGACTCAAGTTAAATTTATAAACCCACAGCAAGCCAAAGTAACCGGTGACTTTACCTTACTCGGTCAGACCAAGCCACTGACACTGGATGTTACATTGAATAAAATCGATAACAGCCCACTGACTAAAGAGCCCGTTGCTGGTTTTCGTGCTACTGGTACGATCGACCGCGCCGCTTATGGTATGACCGCTTATGCTAGCGGTATCACCACCAACGTCCCTATTCAGATCGATGGTGAACTGGTAGAAAAGAAATAACTGTAAGCTTATAGCTCTCTAATAGCTTTCGACCAGAACGAGAAAAGCAGCCTATCCTCATTTATAGAGGCAGGCTGCTTTTTTTTATTTCCTATAGATTCGTCTACGCTCTAATCCTATATATTCATTATTTTACATAAAAGGTTTTTATATACTTGAAGGCTTCATATTTTGTGTTATATTCGTATATACGGATTTACGAATATATAACGCAACACTGAGGGAGCAGCAACGTGGATACAGTTCAAGTAGATTTTATAGCGATAGATACCGACTGGGACAAAAAGGTATCAAATCATCATTTTGATATATATCATTTATCTGGTTGGATTCATGCCTCAGCGACTGTTGATAAAGGCAAACCCCAAGGAGTCATTGCCCATTATAAAAACAAAGAAGTACTGTTACCTATCATCATAAGAGACATCGACTCGGCATGTTGGGACGCTACGTCTACTTATGGTTATGGTGGTCCTTTAATGGATAAAACCTTTACGGATGCCGAAATAGATACAGTCCTCGATGAGATTAAAGCCTTTCTTTTTGAAAAAGGCTGTGTGTCTCTGTTTATGAGGCTGCACCCAATCATTAATAAGGAATGGATTCCTACGGTAGGCAAAGCACTGACTCACGGGCTGACCTTGATGTCTGATTTGAGTAAGTCTGAAGAAGAGCATTGGAGCGAAACACAAAATCGACATCGCCGCGGTATCAAAAAAAGCCATAAAAATGGATGTCGTGACAAAAACAGAATTCTTGACTAGGCAAAACGCGATGGTGTTCTCAGACATTTATAAAGAGACGATGCGATTCGTCAAGGCCAGTGATTATTACTTCTTTGATGATGATTATTTTTTTAATTTGCTTGAAAACCTTCAAGAAAAAATACTGCTGATAACCGCCTATCAAGACGATAAAGCAATTGGGTCTTCTATATATACGCTCTGCCAAGAGTCTGGCATTATGCAGTTCCATCTTGGCGGCACGTTAAACGCCTATACACATCTGCAACCTTCTAACTTATCACTCATGTCGCTCGCAATTGGGGACGAGAGAACCGTTATGAAGTGCTACATCTTGGTGGCGGCGTTGGCTCCAATTTAGATTCTTTATATGAGTATAAGAAAGGCTTTAGCTCACAAGAGTTATTATTTAAGACTTACAGGCTCATCGTCAACGTAGCAAAATATACAGAGTTAGTAGCGGATATCTGGTTCACGGAAAGTGATCTGCTCTCAGACTTTTTTTTCCTTTATATAGAAAAGAGCCTAGCAAAGAAGAAGTGTTAGAGACCATTCAGGTTGAGCCTTTAGCAAATGTGACATAGTACAGATTGCATCTAATACTAGAGAATAACACCAAACAAACAAAAAGCAGCCTGCCTCTATAATTGA
Source organism: Psychrobacter sp. JCM 18901 (assembly GCF_000586435.1). Taxonomy (GTDB): domain Bacteria; phylum Pseudomonadota; class Gammaproteobacteria; order Pseudomonadales; family Moraxellaceae; genus Psychrobacter. Next base: position 65,081 of record NZ_BAWH01000011.1, on the reverse strand, counting down.
GGGCAGGCTGCTTTTTTGCGTTAACGTTTTCGAGTCAGTTTATATCTAATGCATACTATTTACTTGGGATAACATGCCAAACGCCAAGTTTATCATCACCGTCTTTGTCACCAACTTTTGTGTCATTAGCATAGAAGTATAAAGGCTTACCGTTCATTGCCCATTGATATTTGCCATCTTCACGCTTAAAGGCAGCAAACTGACCTGAAGCTTTAGCATCGCTAGGCGCTTTGAAAATTGGCCACACAACTTGGCAAGCTGCACCGCAATCTGACTGGTTCATAGAGTCTTTATCAAACGTATATAACGTCATATGGTTGGTAGCATCCACCAACACCCCATTCTTGCTAGTGACTGGTGCTGTATTATTGCTCGTTGCCTGTACTTCATGCGTACCTGACATATCATTACCGACTACGTTTTTTTAAGGTAGTACAGCCAGTTAGTGCCAATACACCTGTTAGTGCCGATAACATCATTATATTTTTCATCATAACTTCCTTGTAATTTTAGTCGTATTTTTTATAGCGATAAGCTTGTTGTCGTTTACTTTATCGACTGTCCCTTTTGTTAATTTTGACATTTGTAATTTTGAACAGTCATCAAAACAGAATCTGCGCTTATTGTTAAGCAAAATAAATATAGCATATGCATTTAAGTTATCTCGGCTACCAATATACACGCTTACAAAAGTGGTCGAATTTTACAAAACAATAAAACGACCTTGTTTTTGATTTCACAAGTTTGCCACCTCTCTCGTTTACTCTATATTTAGACAGACTCATTCATCTGAAAAACTTCACACATATAGCGACTCGTTGACAAAACTCATGCATCTTCTTACGTATTTCCCATCATATTGTCTGTAGTTCTTCGTAAAATAAACCTATAAAGATGAAGAATGGCTAAACAATAGAAAAGATGACTATTGAAGCTCATATTTGTGTGTTGAACTTAATTACCTTCGCACGCATATCAAGAAATATAGAACATTGAATAAATATACCGAGTACGGCCTAATACAGATGCTATTAAGGATACAACGACGACAATGACTCAGTCTTTTGATAAAAACTACGCTCAATCCTTTAATCGTGACGCTCATTCTGAGGTGTTATCTTATGGGGCAAAAAACACTCAACATAAAAAGCGTGTTGGCATTTTGGGCGGCGGTACTGCGGGATCGACAATTGCGATTCGACTTGCTGCATTAGGATTAGAGACCTACTTATTTGAGAAGAAAAAAATCACTTATTGATGGACCACCTATGTGTCATTTGCATGCAGGTGGTAATTTATATCGTGAAATACCGGACGAGGATTGCGTAGCACTGCTCAAGCAATGTATCGATATTTTGCGTTTGTATCCGCACACTATTGACGTTCGTCCTACGGTGTTTGCCGTACCGACACGTGATGAAGGGTTGCCTGAAGATTTACTACCGCGTTTAGATATTTTGACCGATGCTTATCAAGAACTGATTGAGCAAGATGCTAATAATAAGGTATTGGGCGAGCCTGAAGATTACTATCAGCTCTATAGTCATGAGCAATTGATTGAGCTGTCTGAACGTGAGCAAGTCGCTATACCAAGTACGGTCGATGAGTGGATGATTCCAGTCGCTAGATACTTGGATTTGAACAAAGTTAAATTTCCGTTAATTGTTGTCCAAGAATATGGTTGGAACATTTTTCGTCTAGCCGCTTCTGCCAAGCTTGCACTTGAAGAGTACGACAATGCGCACGTATTTACCGAAACTGCTGTGCAAAAAGTCGTACCAGTAGATTGTGAGAACTGTACCAACGCTGACCATCATGTCACCAAATGGCGTATCGACTATCAACAAATCGATAGTCAAGAACACGCCTCTCAGCCTGAGTCTATCGAAGTTGATTATCTAGTCAATGCTTGTGGGTTTCGTACGGGTGTCATCGACGATATGGTTGGTGTCGAAGTCACACGTATGGTCGAGTTCAAATCGTCTTATGTGACCCATTGGGGCGATGCTGGTGGACAGATACCAGAGATTATCGTCTACGGTCAACGAGGTACACCAGAAGGCATGGCGCAGCTTACTCCCTACCCTGGCGGATATTTTCAGATTCACGGTATGAGTAAAGCCATTACCTTGTTTGATGATGGTCTTGTCGCATCAAGTGAAGACAGTGCGCAGCCCAAACTGCCACAGCAATACGTGCATTATATTGAAGATGGTTGGGATAAAGTACCCTTACAGGCACGTAGTCAGCAAGCGATTGAGTATGTGGCGAAGTTTGTACCAACATTTAACAGCGCACGTACTGTTGGTAACGCGCTATACGGTGGACAGCAGATTCCTGGACAAGATGATACGCTGCGAGTCGCTGACGTGAGCTTGTACTCTAATATACGCTATGCCCGTGCAGAAAACGTCAAAGCATCTTCGACCTTGATTGCCGCTGATCAAATAGTTAATGAGCTGACAGATCTAGGTTTGATAGAGAACGATACGCCTATGAATCGTAGTCGCTATGCTCACGAGTGGTCGTACCTTGTCCATAACGATAGCCTCGCTGTCGATGAGGTTGCACGTGAGCTCGCTGAGCAGCGTGGATTTCCAATCGCTATGGCTCATGTTAATCATAGTATTCGTGAAGTAGCATTGGACGATCTCACGCCTGCTAATGCCTAATAGACATGATTCGCTGATAGGTTGTTAATACATATAACAAAGGAGCAGATAACCGAGATTTGGTTATCTGCTCCTTTTTTCGTCATAGCTTTTAATATTTAAGCATTTGCTATGTATAAATAGCTATACGGCTTAACTATTACTACCAGCCATTTTCTCCGTATCCACAGCATCATCTATGGTCACTACTGTCTGTAGCATATCGATCGCTTCGCTGATGGTATTGCACACCACTAGACGGTCTAAATCTTCCTGCTTCATAAAGCCTTGCTCAGTGGTATATTTCAAATGCTCAATCATACGGTCATAAAAACCATTGATGTTCAAAATGATCATTGGTTTTTCGTGCTGGTACAATTGACGCCACGTAGCGATTTCCATAATCTCTTCTAACGTTCCTAGCCCGCCTGGTAGCGTGATAAAGGCATCGGCATACTCTGCCATGACGGTCTTACGCGTGTGCATAGTGTCAGTCAAATGCAAGCGAGTCAGCTGCTCGTGAGCGATTTCGTGCTTGAGCATAAAGGTTGGAATCACGCCCACTGCTTGCGCGCCGCCATTGATTACTTCATCCGCAACTGCGCCCATTAGGCCGATACTGGCGCCACCATATACTAGACCCATGCCATTATTTGCCAAGCACTGCCGAGCTCGCGCGCCGCCTGTTCATACACGTCACCATTGCCCAAGCGTGAACCGCAATACACAGCCACGAGCGGCATTGATAGAGCAGACTTGTCGACTGCTTTTTCAATATTTGTAATGTCTTTACTCGTGATTACATCATAAGTGTCATCATTGATTTTCATTTGCATATAGCTTCCTTAATTACCTGTCAGTTTTTATTGAGTGCTTGTTATTAGTGATGGCTGCATACCGATACCTATCATTTATATTGTCATGCACATGATTCATAAGACAAACTCAACCAAGCTATATAAAACTTGGAAGTCATATTTGAGCAACTGTCTTGCCAGCATTTATCTTAACATAAGCAATGCTACCACATAGTCACAACGATTTATCACTACGCAACGACTACACTTTCAAGATGCGCATTTATTGTTCATCATAGCCCGATATTCGTTATCTACTAATAAAAATACTAAGGTATACCCATGGATAATCACAACGCCTCTCCTACTGCCGAGCTATCAAGCTCTGTGGTTAATAGCAATCTCACTAGTAAAAGTAATATGAATGATGCGAGCAATATTGATACTTACTCATTAAGCATCATGACCGATCGCAACCAAGCGTTGGCAGCCACGGTCTATCGCCCTAAAGATGCAACAAAAAAAGCCGTCATGATGCACCTGCCACAGGTATTAAGCGTCACTTTTATCATAATTTTGCGACCTACCTAGCAGAAAGCGGCTTTGGAGTGCTGACCTTTGATAATGAAGGAATCGGTGAGTCACTATCGACCGAACTGGCAAAATGTAGCGCTTCCTTAATCAGTTGGGGTCGCCACGACATGCCAGCTGTACTTGATGCCTTACAAGATGAGTTTCCTGATGCGACTTATCATCTTATCGGTCATAGCGCAGGTGGTCAGCTCATTGGCTTGATGCCCAATTATCAGGCGATTGGCTCAGTGTTCAATGTCGCTTGCTCGTCAGGGCGTATCAAAAATATGGGTATGCCATATAAGCTCAAAGCCATGGGGTTTATGGATGCGTTTATTCCATTCACTAATTTAACACTGGGCTATACACCCTCAGACAAAATCGGTATGGGTGAGCCACTGCCACGCGGCGTGGCTCGTCAATGGCGTGAATGGTGCAATGGGGCGGGCTATATCAAAACCGCATTTGGCAAAAGCATACACACGCATTTCTATGATGAGCTCAGCATGCCAGCACTATGGCTTGGCTTTAGCGATGACGATATCGCCAACAGTGAAAACATGGACGATATGATAAGGGTATTTAAAAAAAATGCCCGTCGAAAAGCGATTCTTAGACCCTGAAGATTTTGGGCTAAATCATATCGGTCATATGCGCTATTTTAGCAGTAAGACCAATATCAAAGCGCCGCAGCTATGGCAGATGGCGGTGACATGGTTGCACGACCAACCATAAGCTTATCGTCATGCAGCCTCTTATATTAGCTACGTAACAAATCAAGTTACTTTTCTACATTTTCTGCTTCATCCAGTTTTAAGCGTTTAGTCAGTGCCGAATACAGCGATGGCTGCATGTTATGAATATTGCCTATCATCCATTTAACATAACTGATAGGCACGTCTTTAATCGGCTTGCCTTTATGCTTACCAAACGGCATTTTGCTCACAGGAGTCGCCTTATTAGAGATAGCATGTGCCGCTGCAAAATCTGTCGGCGCAATTTCTAGACGCTCGCAACATGCTTGATACAGCAAATAGCACATTCGAGCATCGCCAAGTGCATCATGAGCGGCAATCGTCATTGCACTCGCTTCACCCTTACCCAACAGCTGCTCGATACATTTAGACTGACCGTAAGCACGCCATTCTGGAAAGGCTGCCCGCGCAAGTCTCACCGTACAAATCAGCTTAGCAGAAGGACTGCCAATCACTCGCCAATCAAAACGTACGTTATGACCAATCAAGTACTCTGGCAATTCAAAATGTTCTAGCTCAAAGCGCTCAAGACCAGCTACATCATCATCGGTAATACCATGCACCTTTATGACAATAGGTGAAATAGATCGACCACTATTAAAGTATTTCATCCACTCAAAACCAGTTGCTACATTGATAGTAGCAACTTGGATAGGTCTGGGATCACTGCCCTGATCTGTTTCGGTATCGATAACCAGCGCTGTTTCGCGCGTGGCAGAAATATCAGTAGGCTTAAAAGCATCATTCATAAAGTATTAACCATCAGTAGCAACTGTCTATGCTCAGCAGAAATGTTAAGTAGATAAAACTGTATTTGCTGTCTATATCCTTAACCATAAGAATAACTATGGGGGTAAAAACGATAGATAACAATGCGATACATACGTTATCAGACGAAGCTTTTATAATAAATTTTCAAATGACATCAAATATATATGAGACATCAATGCTAGCAGATGGAAACAACCAGCCTCCCAGACCTTCTTTTTTTCAGTCGTTTAATAAGCCTATTGATTAAGGCTACCGTATTGCTAGCACTATTATTTATCTTCGATAAGCTACTACCCAGTATCAGTCAACAAACGCAATCATTTGTGGTTGCCAAATGGCAGCAATTGAGTCTATTGCAACAAGAGCTACCGACCGAAAATAGCTTGCCCAGTCCACTACCAGAGCGGAACCTAACAGACACTTGGGGCGCAGCACGTAGTCAAGGCCGCTCTCACGAAGGCATCGATATCTTTGCACCGCGTAATACTCCCGTGCAGTCGACCACGCAAGGCGTAGTAAGCAAGGTTGGTGAGAACACATTGGGTGGACGCGTGGTCGTGGTGGTAGGGCCTGGTGGCGCAGGACATTACTACGCTCATCTAGAAGACTATGCTGACATCTCTCCCAATGACTGGGTCAATCAGGGCGATGTGATAGGTTATGTGGGCGATAGCGGTAATGCAAAAGGGACACCGACACACGTACATTATGGTATCTATATTAATGGCAGTGCGGTCAACCCTTATCCGCTTTTGCAAAAGGATTAACGAATACAAAAAAAGTATGTCGTTATCCTAATTTGAAGTCATGCTAGGTTTATATTAATCAAGAAACTGAAACCGAAAAACTGACGTTCATACAGACCAAAAATTGTATTAATTGGCTGTGACGGATCTGACGTAGTTTGAAGGAAATACCACACTAAATGTCGATCCTTCCCCTTCTACTGAATCGATTTGCAATTGTGCTTCGTGCTGGTGTAATACGTGCTTTACAATCGCTAATCCCAACCCCGTACCACCTGTCGCACGACTGCGACCTTTGTCGATACGATAGAAACGCTCTGTCAAACGGGCGATATGCTCTGACGCAATACCGATCCCATCATCTTCGACCGCGAAACGGCAGCCATCAGACGTCCTTGTCCAGCTGATAGTGATATTACCGCCCTTTGGCGTATATTTGATTGCATTGATTACCAAATTGGATAGCGCACTATTCAAGTACATCTCTGACCCGTACAGCCCATCGTACGTATCTATATGCAAATGAATGATGTGTTTGTACGCTTGGTTGTAAGCCTGTGCATCGTCGTAGATATTGGTCAGTAGCTTAGTCATATCTATGTAATGCAGCTCGTGTGACTCTTCGATTTCAATCTTAGACAGTAGCAGTAAATCGTTCACAATTCTGTTCATACGGGCTGTTTGCTGGGTCATCAGCTCAAAACCGCGACGCCATTGCGGCGGCATATCTGGCTGATCGGAGAAATTTTCCAAATAGCCCATCATTACTGTTAATGGTGTCCTAAGCTCATGCGAGACATTTGCGACAAAATCCTGACGCATTTGCTCTAAGTGCCGCAGGCGGGTCACATCATATACAAACAGCAGTTTTTCATCACCGAAAGGGGTCAGTTCACATTTTAAGTAGCGACTAGGATCTCGCCATGATTCTATATGAACGCCATCGTTAGGTATCGTTGTACCTTCATAGTACTGGCGGAACTCAGGTACAGTAATAAAGTCAAAAATATTCTGACCTTTGTCTCTGGCTGTAGCAGCAATAAGTCTTGTGCTGCCTGATTCCACCATTCTAGACCGTCATTGTTATTGAGCAAAATCACTGCATCGCGCAAGGCTCGTAGTGCACTGCCGATTTTTTTGAGTTGCTCCGCTGTACTTTGAGTAGATATTTGCTCTAATAGAGCTGATTGCTCACGTTGTGCTGGCGCTATCTTGTCCATTTTTTATCCTTACCACTATCCGCGGCCTTTATATTGCTGCGGCATTATTTGTACAAGATTAACTTGGCTCAATCAGGCTAGAAAATCGGTAGCCTGTTCCACGTACCGTCTGTATCAATGTATCACAGTCATAAGGTCGCAGTAACTTACGTAGACGTTTGATATGCACATCGATGGTTCGGTCTTCGATATATACATTGCCGCCCCATACCTGATCGAGCAGCTGCGTTCGTGTATAGGCGCGCTCAGGGTGACTCATAAAAAATGCTAATAGACGATACTCTGTGGGGCCAACATCAACGATTTTACCTGCAGCTGTCACGCGCTGACTCTTGGTATCTAAACTTAACTGTCCAATTTCGATAGGTTTGTCGCTACTCATCGCGCTACTACGGCGTAATACGGCTTTGATTCTAGAAATCAGCTCACGCGTCGAAAAAGGCTTAGTCATATAATCATCTGCACCTGCATCAAGACCATGCACCTTACTGTCTTCTTCACTTTTTGCCGTTAGCATAATGACTGGTATTTCAGAGAGCAGCTCATCGTTTTTGAGCATACGACAAAAATCCACACCGCTCTTGTCACCCGGCAACATCCAATCTAACAGTATCAGTGATGGTCTATGATCGACCACTTGCTGATGCGCCTCTGACACATCAGCCGCTTGCAAGCTATCAAACCCAGCCATCTCTAGCGTCATGACAACCATTTCACGAATCGCAGGCTCATCTTCAACAATCAAAATTTGCTCATTATACATAGGACATTCTCGGTGTTAGAGGACAAAATCTAGCATGTAAAAAGGCGATATATACTCACCAGTCTCTACCTATTAAACGGATTAATTATGACAGCTTGATGACACTCTAAAATCAGATTTCTAGTAAAAAAAATTGAGCGGCCCATCATTGACGCTCGACACTTGCATATCAGCACCAAACTGACCAGTTGCCACGTTCGGGTGCTTAGTTTTGGCATAGTCGACCAGTTGTTCAAATAACGCTTGCGCAGCAGCAGGTGCCATCGCACCACCAAAGTCTGGTCGGCGCCCTTTGTCTGTTTTTGCCATCAAGGTAAATTGTGAAACTAATAATAGCCCACCAGCAACCTGCTGAACGTTTTTATCCAGTTTACCAAATTTGGCCGGATCATCGTCATTTTCAAAAATGCGATAGGTCAGTATTTTGTCAATCATACGCTGGGCAGCGGCAAAATCGTCTTCATGCCCCAAGCCAATATATGCCAATACCCCATGCCCAATCTCACCAATACACTGTTGATCGACGACCACACTAGCGTGCTTCACCCGTTGTATGAGTGCTTTCATTTACTAATTCCTTAACAGATTATGGCCATACAATAATATGCTGTCCATGATAAAATACCGTCATTAACTTAACTATTATTAGGGCGTGTTTGATATTCACAAATAGGTACTGCGGATCGCTAAAACTGTTCCAGACAAGGCGTAAAACGACGATAATGCTCATGCCTTATCTAGATTTACAACGTAGTATGGCGCAATTTTATCCACTGTCAGTGCCATGGTCGAATTTCCAACACGCCCCTATTACATTACACCTTATTTTGGTAGCCTTATTATGAATGTATTTACCACCTTACAACAGCTTGTGCCGCAGCAAAAGCTCAGTAAAGTCGCTGGACGTTTGGCCGCCAGTCGCCACCCTTATGTCAAACGCACCTTTATCCGTAGCTTTGCCAAAGCTTATAATATCAGCTTAGACGAGTACGAACGCCAAAGCCTTAACGCTTATGAAAGTTTTAATGACTTTTTTTACCCGCGAGTTAAAAGAAGATGCTCGTACTATCGACGCCACTGCAAACGGTATCGTAAGTCCTGCGGACGGTATTATTTCTCAGCTAGGACAAATCGAAGACCATAAACTACTACAAGCCAAAGGCCGTCACTATGATGTCGGTCAATTGCTTGCTGATAGTGAAGATGGCAGTTATTTCGCTGATGGTAGTTTTGCGACTATCTACTTAGCACCTAGTAATTATCACCGTGTGCATATGCCGTTTACTGGCACATTGACTAAGACTCGCTATGTGCCTGGCACCCTGTTTTCGGTCAACAATACTACGGCGGCTAACGTGCCAGACTTATTTGCGCGTAATGAGCGTCTGGTCTGTATGTTTGATACCAAGTATGGCAAAGCAGCTGTCGTAATGGTTGGCGCTATGATCGTCGCTGGTATTGAAACTATCGCCACTGGCAAAATTGCTCGTACTGACGATATACAAGAAGCTAATCATGACATGCAGTTTGCGGCAGGCGAAGAGCTTGGACGCTTCTATTTAGGCTCAACGGCTATCGTAGTATTACCAAAAGCAGCAAAGGCTGATTGGCTAGATAGTATGCAAGCCAATAGCATCGTGCAAATGGGTCAATTGCTAGGAATGGCAAATGCTCAATAACACGCCTGTATAAAAGTACTGAAAATACTAGTCCAGTTAAGCGTGAATCATCATGCTTAACTGGGCTTTTTTTATGCCTGTTATTTATGTAGATTTATGCATCAATCAGCCAGCCTTGCTGAGTTGCATATTCAATATTATGTGAGAGCCAATCATGGATAGGAGGAAAGCTGTCTTTGATAAATGCATGCGCACCTGCCACTTGCGAGCGCGTGACACCAAGCTCAATCCACGTTTTACCATTGGTATTTAGATTGAGCAAAAACGGCAATAAGCGGTCGACCACTCTGAGTAACTGACTCTCTTTGCTACTTCCTGTTTCTTGCGCTTCCCAAACCTCGCTTAAATCACTAATGCCATTGCCTCGCTCACGTTGCAATCTGGCAATGCCGGCACGCTCTTCGACGTGTGCATCAGTACGCGTATCAGCATACAAAAAAAAGTATCACCCGCATCAATCTCACCCAAATCATGAACCAACGCCATCTTCAGCAATTTTTCATGATTGACGTCTAGCGCAAATAATTCAGCAATTGACCAACAGGCCATCGCTAAATGCCAAGAGTGTTCGGCAGAGTTTTCTTTGCGAGTAGTCTGTGTCACATAGCTGCGACGATTCACGCGTTTAAGCGCATCTAACTCCAATAAGAAATGAGTGACATCATCGATATCGATATGTGAAGTAGATTCGGAATAAGTGAGTGATATAGAGCTGGCTTGCGACATTATTTTTTTCTCTGGTTTTCTCTAATTATTGGTTTTTAATGTTGATAAGTTCTAGCGATTTCAAGTTTCATTGCTCAAGGTATTATAATTAGTTTGATATCTAGTAATGATTAAAAGACTATTATCGCTATCAAAAAAATAGCGCTTATCTTACCAAGCGCTATCTATTCTAAGTTAGAAAATAAATGGTTAAATTAAATCCCTATTTATCCAAGTTTTTAAGCACCTAAGGCTTAAACCACCTACTTAATCAAATTAATGATGGTTTTAAACGCAGGATCTTCGCTGCTACGGCACAGCTCAAATAAGATTGATTCGACAGTACTAATCACCCCACCTGCACGGCGAATACGGCGAATTGCTTGCTTTTTATCATAAGGAAAACGAGAACCCACCGCGTCACCAATAATGACAGGCTGCATACCATTATCCAATAAATCCAGTGCCGTCTGCATAATACAAACATGAGCTTCAGCACCAAAAAGCAGAACAGTACTACGATTCTGTTGGGCTAGATGGTGCCATGAATCGTTGTTATCACAGGCACTAAACGTGACCTTTTCAAAGCTCTTGGCATTGTCTCCTTCGAGTATGTTGCGTAGCTCTGGCAAGGTATCGCCCAAGCCTTTTTTATATTGTTCATTGAGCATGATTGGAATATTGAGCGCTTGCAGCCCTTTAATCAAGGTAACGGTTTTTTTGACAATGTTTTCGTGATCATAGATATGCGGCGTTAAACGCTCTTGCACATCAACAATCATTGCTTGGGTATTCTCACGAGCGATTCGATAGGTGCGATCATTAATCATAGTAGACATAGTACACTCCTTGTACGGCTGACAGTTGCAACTAAAAACTATTTTAGAATTATCATAAACAGTGCCATGGTTCATCTTTCTCTTATTTAGTCATAGTTTCATGAATGCGTCAATGGAGATATTTTTTAAACGCTATAATACTGTGTCTTTCGACTCCGTGTTTTATTAGCTTACCAAACATTAGTTTTACTCATAAAAAAACCTCCAGCCGTTATGACTAGAGGTTTTTCGTTAGCGAGTAGCTACTTATTGAGTGTTCAAATAATCTTGTTTATATAAATAAGATTAAACACGCTCAATAATAGTAGCGATACCTTGGCCAAGACCAATACACATCGTCGCTAGACCGATTTCAGTATCTGACTGCTCCATCGCGTTTAGCAATGTCACTGTGATACGAGCACCTGAACATCCTAGTGGATGACCTAGAGCAATGGCACCACCGTTGATGTTAACGATGTCTTGCTTATCAGACAGGTTCAGACCTTTTAATACTGATAGACCTTGAGCAGCAAATGCTTCGTTTAGCTCGATGGTTTGCATGTCATCGATGCTCATGCCAGCACGCTTCAATGCTTTTTGGGTAGCAGGTACAGGACCATAACCCATGATAGCGGCATCACAACCAGCAACAGCCATACTACGGATACGGGCACGTGGCTTTAGACCTAGATCTTTGGCTTTTTGTGCGCTCATTACTAGCATCGCTGACGCACCGTCAGATAATGCAGATGACGTTGCTGCTGTTACTGTACCGCCTTTTGGATCAAACGCTGGACGTAGTTTTTGCATTTGCTCCATCGTTGCGTCTGGACGAATTACTTCATCAACAGTACATAGTTGCAGACGACCAGCAGCATCATGACCTTCGATACCGATGATTTCATTGTCGAAACGACCTTCAGTGGTTGCAGCCCATGCACGGCGATGTGACTCAAGACCAAACGCGTCTTGCTCTTCGCGCGTGATGTTGTTCATACGACCTAACATTTCAGCAGTCAAGCCCATCATGTTTGACGCTTTTGCATAATGCTTAGAAGCAGCAGGGTTCAAATCAACACCGTGCATCATGCCTACGTGACCCATGTGCTCAACACCGCCGATGATGAATACATCACCTTGGTTGGTCATGATTTGTGCAGCAGCAGTATGTAGCGCCTGCATAGAAGAACCACATAGACGGTTAACCGTTTGGCCACCAGCAGTCTTTGGGATACCAGCTAGCAAACCGATGTTACGACCAATGTTCAAGCCTTGCTCTAGCGTCTGGTTGACACAACCCCAGATAATGTCTTCGATATCATTGGTGTCAAAGTCATTACGTTCTACTAGCGCACGTACTAGTTCCGCTGACATGCTATCAGCACGTACATGACGGAACATACCGTTTTTGGTTTTGCCCATTGCCGAGCGCACGCCATCTACGATGACCACATCTTTTGGACTTAAAGTTGTCATACCATATTCCTTTTCAATTTTTATTGTCAGTGTAGTCAGCCCAATTTACGCCTATTACCTTGTTAATCTCGCTCAAAGTACAATAGGTACATTTGCGCTTGATTTACTCGTACTAGCATTAAACTGAACCAACTATAATCGTACGTTCGCTATTGGAGACGATTCATGTCTCAATTGCTTTCATGCAAAATAGCAAACGTACTGCACTTCATCCTAGTAATGACTGACTATTACGCTGTTGCGTAAAAAGTCTCGCCTGCGGCTGCCATGTCGCGAATCTTTTGTGGCGCTTCATAAGCTTTGCAAGATGTGCGTATTTTTCACATAGTGCCAAGTAGTTATCTAGACCCATTTGGTCAACATAACGGCATGGGCCACCACGGAATGGAGGGAAACCTACGCCCATAATCATCGCCATATCGGCCTCGCTTGGTGTGCTTACGATGTTGTCTTCTAGGCAGCGAACGGTTTCGTTGCAGAAGGCAATCATAGTGCGATCAATGATTGCTTGATCGTCAAAGGTCTGCTTTTCGCTATCAGTCGTGGCTTTTAGCAATTCGTAAGTGGCTTCATCAGCAACTTTCTTTGGCTTGCCGCGCTTGTCCATTTCGTATTTATAGAAACCGATGCCGTTTTTCTGACCCAGACGCTCATTGTCATATAGATGCTGGATAGCACCTTTATAATCAGGCTTCATGCGATCAGGGAAACCATCAGCATCACTGCTGCGCCATGTACACCAGTATCTAGACCAACCACGTCAATTAGATAAGCAGGACCATTGGCCAGCCGAATTTTTCCATAACTTTATCGACATGAGCAAAATCAGCACCTTGCTTCAGTAGCAAGTCAAACGCGCCAAAATATGGGAACAATACACGGTTTACCAAGAAACCTGGGCAGTCATTCACAACTACTGGCACTTTACCCATTTTAGAAGCGAGTGCAACGGTAGTCGCGATAGCTTCTTCAGATGATTTCTCACCGCGGATAACTTCTACCAATGGCATACGGTGTACTGGGTTGAAGAAATGCATACCAACGAAGTTTCTGGACGCTCAAGCGCTTCTGCTAGGAACGTAATAGAGATAGTCGAGGTGTTTGACGCTAGGATACAGTCGTCTTTTACTAGACCTTCTACTTCTTTAAGTACCGCACGCTTCACGTTTGGATTTTCTACGACCGCTTCGATTACGATATCAGTCTCAGCAAAGTCGCCGTAGTTCAAAGTAGGACGGATACGGCTTAACGTTTCACCCATTTTTGCTGGGGTCATCTTGCCGCGTTCTACCATTTTGCCAAGCAGTTTGCTCGCTTCGCCCATACCAAGGTCTAATTGCTCAGACTTGATATCTTTCATGATGATTGGCAAGCCTTTGCTGGCTGCTTGATAAGCAATACCGCCACCCATGATACCAGCGCCTAGTACAGCGGCTTCGTTGATGTCGTGTGCTTGTTTGCTATGCTGTTTTGCTAACTTTTTAACTAATTGATCGTTTAAGAACAAACCAACTAAGCTTTCTGCTTGTGGGGTTTTAGCCGCTTTAGCAAAACCAGCCGCTTCTACTTCGATTGCTTTGTCACGTGGTAGGTTAACGTGTTTTTCAATAGCTTCGATTGCTAGCGCTGGTGCTGGGTATTGCTTAGGATTGGCTTTAGCAAAAATAGCACCTTTGGCACTGTTGAACGCCATTGCTTGCTCAAGTTGGTTTAGCTTAACTGGAGCCAATTTCTCTTCACGTTTTGCTTTCCAATCAAGCTCACCTGAGATACATTTTTTTAACTAGGTCAATTGCTGCATCTTGCAAGTCATCAGCAGGTACAGTCGCATCAACCAAGCCTAGCTTCAATGCTGCTAGTGCTTTCTTTGGGCTACCAGTGGCGATCAGCTCAAGTGCGTTATCGATACCGATGATACGCGTACTACGAACTGTACCGCCGAAACCTGGGAAGATACCTAGCTGAGTTTCTGGCAAACCGATGATGGCTTTGTCACTCATGACACGGTATTCACAAACCAAAGTCATTTCACAACCGCCGCCCATTGCCGCGCCATTGATAGCCGCAACTTTAGGGAATGGCAGGTCTTCAAAACGATTGAAAGCGTCATTAACATGAACGACCCAATCTTTGATCTCGCTTTCTGATTTTTTTGAAAGAACCGACGAATTCTGTGATATCAGCACCAGCGATAAACACGCCTTTGGCTGAGGTTACAATAAGACCTTTTACGTTGTCGGCTTTTTCTAACGCACTAACTGCTTCACCAAACTGCTTGTTGGTTTCGGCATCAAATTTGTTCACGCTCTCATTTTCGGCGTTGTACTGCATGTTGCGATGCCATCCTCTAGCATTGTCACCGTGATGCGATTTCCTTGGTATACCATTTGAACTCCTTCTATATAACGAAAGCTACGTTTTGAATTAAAATAAATAGCCAGTTACTGTTAGTAAAATGGGTAATAGCACTGTGCGCTTGTCATGTTATAAAGACAAACATATAACCAGCTCACAAGTGAAGATGTCTTTATTATCCAGCGCTCATCATGATGCACGTATTTTGCGTCTCTTGCATGACATCATATGACGCTTCATTTATATACTGCTGTTGCAGGTACTGATGTTCAAAATATTGACTGAGACTTGGTCTAACACTCGGTATCGACGATTGAACATCCTGAGAAAAAACCCAGTAGGGTCACCATCAGACCATTTTCACGTCAATTAGTGTAGGGGATTATGCCCCTAACTGTCACAAGCTAATACCATACTCGCAAGTCACTCTTAAATCACTTACAGGCATTTACCTTACGATAAAAGTGTTTTAGTGAATAAATGTATACTGAATTGTTAATTTATATTTATTTCGTGTTGTTGACTTCATTTATGCCACTACTTAAGTACCAGTTTGTCAGCGCTACTTATTCAGTACCATTTTTCTACTGTAATAAAATTAATGTGCCAGCCTAGCTTGCTCTTTTATCAGAACATATTCAACCAGAGAGTGACATCATCCATCGGTAACGAAATCTTGTCGTTATATTGCAGCTAAGATTGCACTGTTTTTGAATAGAATCTGGTAGAAAAATGCAAAAAACAATCAATTGATACCGTGTGTCACATAAGCGATATGACTGATCATGCTACACTAATAGCGTTTTTTCCTTATCCCTAATAAGTTTTACTGTATCCCTGATAAATGGTTGGATTATGACTGTTTCCCTTACTTCTAGCACTACCTCTACTGGCTTCATCCCTTCTAACTTTGTCTCTTTTCAAAGCACTGAGCAGTTTCATGGTGCTGTGCGCGAGCAATTGGCGCAAGATATCGAGGTCTTGTTTGCTTATGCCAAGCTCCCTAGCCCACTGGTAGATGCCTGCCGTTACGTAATGACGGGTCAAGGTAAACTGGTACGCCCACTGATGGTTGCCAGCGCTTTTGCCAGTATTAATAGCAGTAATAATGAACGTACAGATGAGCCTAATGATGGCATTGATGATATCGATACTCTCGATGCTGATCTGAACGCGCTACTAGAAAACGACTCAGACTATGATATGTCGCGCCGTGCCGCATTGGCGGTAGAGCTGCTGCATACTTATTCGTTGGTACATGATGATTTGCCGTGTATGGACGATGATGAGCTGCGCCGTGGGCAGCCGACCGCGCATATAGCCTTTGATGAAGCGACGGCTCTGCTAGCAGGAGATGTATTGCAGACGCTAGCCTTTGAAGTATTGACCGCGGAGATGCCAACCTTTGCACCATTCGATGCAGCCATCGCAAGTCAGCTTATGGCAATATTTGCGCCGCGCGCCAGACGCATGGTGTCAGGTCAAATGCTAGACCTCAATGCCGAAGCCAGTGCCAATATTGCACAGGATGATTTAGAAGCCATTCACCGTGATAAGACAGGGGCATTGATTGAAGCGGCGATGCTCATGGGCGGCGTCTGTGCTGGTGCAACGGCCCCACAGCGCATGGCACTACAAGAGTGCGCGCAATACATTGGTCTTGCCTTTCAAGTCCAAGACGATGTGCTAGACGTCACCATGACGACTGATACACTTGGTAAGCCTGCAGGTAGCGATGAAAAACTAGACAAATCTACCTATGTAAAACTAATGGGTGTCGATGACGCGACCAGCTATGCACAATCGCTATTTAATGACGGACGTGCAGCTATTTCTCATGAACTATATAGTCGTGAGCTTAGCGACAACGAAGATGCCGTTGGCACAGATAGCGATGCGCTACTGGCATTGATTGAATGGCTCTGGTCGCGTAAAAAGTAGCTTGTCGAATAGCAGTCGATAACAGATATCGTAGTAAATTTTATTACTCAAAACGGCAGTGAGTGGTCAACATGGATAGTTCCCCTACCCCGCGCATTTATCTTGGCACTGGTGGCTATAGCGATACCGATTTGCTCGGTACGCTGTATCCCACCGGTACCAAAAAGACCGATTTCTTACGAGAATACGCCAAACAATATGGCGCAGTCGAAATCAACAGCACCTTTTATGCGCCCATAGGACAAAAAGCCTTTGCTGGGATGGTTGATAAAGCTTATGCACAAGCCGACAGTCAGTTGAAGTTCGCCGTCAAACTGCATCAAGACTTTACTCATGCACGTAAAGGCACTGCTGAGCACGCACAAGCATTTCTAAACGCCTTATCTACACTTATCGAAGCAAATGCTTTGGCACCTTTATTGCTCCAGTTCCCACACGGCTTTGACCGTACTCGTGAGCATCGTCTCTATCTGGCCAATCTCGTCAGTTGGTTTCAGGACTATCCACTCGCTATTGAGTTTCGTCATAATGGCTGGCACACACCGCAAGTGGTCGATAGCTTTCGGCAGCAAGGTCTCATTTGGTGTAGCGTCGATTATCCCAAGGTTAGCGGATTACCGCCGTCACGATTGATATTCACTGAACGCACTGGCTACCTACGTATGCATGGCAATAATCTAAACTGGTGGGATGCGATGAGCGCGGCTGATCGCCATGATTATCGCTATAGCGAAGCTGAGATGCAGGACTGGGCACAAGCGATTGCCAACCAGCGACAGCATTTTGATACGCTCTATATTTTCTTTCAAAATACCGTCAATGCACACGCTTATTATAATATTGCGATGCTGCGTGAAGCGCTGGGTAAGTTTGGGTTTGAGGTTTTGTGATAGATATAATTAAAAATTAAGCTACTTATATAGAAGCCATAATACTGCGAAATTTAAAATATAAGGAAATAGAGTGTACGCAATAATAACTGAAAACGATGAATCTGCTTGGGCTGATGAAACTGGTATCCTTTACCACTTTCCTAAAAGATATTTAAAATATCTAGAGCCAGGCACTCATGTTATTTACTACAAGGGAAGTCTTAAAAATAAATCTTTCTCGAAAAATAGACTATCTGATGCTCCTCACTATTTCGCTATCGCTAAAATCGGTAAGACCTACCCAGACAAAGAAAGTAATAAAAATGACTTTTTTGCTACCATTACTGACTTTATACCCTTTGAAGAAGCAGTTTTAGCAAAAGATGATTCAAATTATCTAGAGATAATTCCTGATTCGAGAAAATCTAACTATTGGCGCGATGGAGTAAGAGCTATCGATGATGAGACTTACCATCTTATTATCTCTAGAGTCACTCCTAACAAAGTTTCAGAGAAAAAGACGGCTTATACTTCAGATGAAACTGTAGGAAAATTTCAGGATTCACTTGAATCTTTCAGTGAAGGCAAAAAAATCAAAACGCTATGTAACTACATATGAAAGAAATCCTAAATACAGAAAACAAGCGATTGCTATTCACGGTAACTCTTGTGCTGCTTGCGGATTTAACTTTGGAAGTTTTTATGGAGAATATGCTGAAGGGTTTATTCATGTCCATCATATAGTTCCTGTATCGGAATTTGAAGCACCCAAACACATAGATCCCGAAAGCGATTTAATTCCTCTATGCGCGAATTGCCACTCTGTCGTCCATAGAAAAAAAGACAAGACATTGTCAATTCTTGAAATAAGAAATCTAATAGCGGATAACTCTACTTAGTATTATAGCTGTGCTTGAAGCGCTGCCTTATTGATAAATACTGTATAAGCATAATTACCCATTTACCGAAAAATATTTAGTTATCAAGACTTGTCTTCAACAAACTTCCTTATTTACGCACTTTACATCCGCATAGACACAATAGATAAATTTATCTAAAAACAAGCATACTGAATCGCTCTACTTATTTGTTTTACACACTGGTAACTTATCTCCTACTAATCAAGAGACATCAGTCAAAACGCCATATAAGCGTACTGATATTCACTCATAATATTGGAGAAAGTATCGATGACAACACTAAAAAACAAAGTCGCGATTGTAACCGGTTCATCAAAAGGTATCGGCGCACAGATAGCCTTATCACTTGCAGAATCAGGGGCTAAAACCGTCATTAATTATGCAAATGATGACTCAGCAGCCAATGATATCGTAAGTCAGATTAAATCCGCAGGCGGTGAAGCTATCGCTGTGCAAGCCGATGTTAGCAATACCAAGCAAGTCGAAGCAATGTTTGATACCACTATCAGCGCGTTTGGTAAGCCAGACATTCTGGTTAATAGCGCAGGTATAATGATTAATAAACCCATTGCCGAGACCACTGATGAAGACTTTGACCGTATATTTGCTATCAATGTAAAAGGCACGTTCAATACATTGCGTGAAGCTGCGACTAAACTCAATGACGGTGGTCGTGTCGTAAACCTCTCAAGTACGACCACTCGTATGCTGCTACCTAGTTACGGCACTTACTGTGCGACCAAAGGCGCGGTCGATCAGCTAACCCGTATATTTGCCAAAGAAGTTGGCGAACGCAATATCACGGTCAATGCAGTATCTCCCGGCCCTACTGACACTGAGCTATTTCATCAAGGTAAATCGGATGACACGGTGGAGAGACTTGCTAGCATGTCACCGTTTAATCGTATCGGTGAGCCAGTCGATATCGCTCGTGTGGTGGCATTTTTGGTCAGTGAAGAAGCAGCTTGGGTTACTGGACAAAATATCGGCGCAAACGGCGGTATCGCCTAATAGCACTACTCTATCAAAAATATGTTTTGATCAGATATCGAAATAGAAAGTTATATAGAAAGCTAGCACATAAAAAAGGACACCTCGCGGTGTCCTTTTTTTCAATCAAATACTTAGTCGTTAAAGATTACTCTTCAACGCCAGCATCTTGACCTTTATATTTTGCATTTGCGTAGTCCCAGTTCACTAGCTTGTCTAGGAACGTATCAACATAGTCAGGACGACGGTTACGGTAATCTACATAGTACGCATGTTCCCATACATCACAAGTCAATACCGCTACTTGGTCATGTGCAAGTGGGGTGTCAGCGTTAGCCGTTTTGGCGATTGATAATTTGCCACCGACTTTATCAGCAACTAGCCATGCCCAACCTGAACCAAACTGAGTCAATGCTGCGTTTTTGAACTCTTCGCGGAACTTGTCGTAGCTACCGAAATCTTCTTCGATTTTTGCTTTTAGATCGCCAGTAGGTTCGCCGCCGCCGTTCGTTGGCGTCATGCAGTTCCAGTAGAACGTGTGGTTCCATACTTGAGCTGCTTGGTTGAACATACCTTGCTTGCTGTCATCTTTAGCAGTCGCTACGATGATTTCTGGCAATGTTTTATCTTCTAGACCAGAACCTGGCAACATGTCTTTTAGCTTGTTTACATAAGCAGCATGATGCTTGTCATGATGATACTCTAGCGTTTCGGCACTGATATGTGGCTCTAGTGCGTCTTTTGCATATGGTAGGTCTGGTAAAGTAATGTTTGACATAATTATTTTATCCTTGCTGTTTAGCCGTTAGTTTATAAAAACTTGCTTATAGAAACTGAATTTTACGCTATTTTTACACCGCAAAAAAAACACTATAAAATAGCGGACTAAATTGGCTGAGTTTATTGTTTGAAATGAACTTTATCGCTTGATACACGGTACTGCTCAATACAATATCACGTATCATTATGAATCCAAAATTAACCTAGCGGTTACTTATTGCTATTATTCTTCGTCAAAAAGCCAAGTCTCTGACTTTATAGACTTTTATTAACTTAATATTCACAAGCTATAAGATATAATTCACTGTAGCTTGGTATCTATTATAGCAATAGTGACCAATAATATCAGTTACCAAATGTTATAGCCCGTACAATCTGTATAGCGATTGGTTATTTATTAAGCGGTAACCGCATTCACTCTAACTCATGCGTTATCATTGTTAGTATAACTACTTCAATCGACAAACAATTTACCGATTAGCGCTACAGAAGATAAATAAAGCCTACTCGAATAATAGCTCTTCATTATCTTTATATTACGGAATAACTCTATGAGCACTACTGATACCTCGTTAACTGCTACCCATCCGACATCTGGCAACCAATGGGTACTGGCCAGTAACAATAAAGGCAAATTGGCTGAATTTAAACGGCTATTTGCCGAAGCGAACTTGGACGTGACGATTGTCCCGCAATGTCAGCTCGATATTGAAGACGCCATCGAGGATGGTCTAAGCTTTGTAGAAAACGCCATTATCAAAGCCCGTCATGCGAGCCGTATCAGTGGACTGCCTGCGATTGCTGATGATTCAGGACTGTGCGTGCCTGCACTAGGTAATGCGCCAGGCATCTACTCTGCTCGCTACGCTGGTGAGCATGGCAACGATAGTAAAAACAATGTCAAGCTCATCGCTGACTTGCAGCCTATCCGCGCAGTGAAGCCAGATACTCCGATCAAAGGTATGTTCGTTTGCGTACTGGCAATGGTGCGTCATGCTGATGATCCGCTACCGATTGTCGCCCAAGGATTATGGCATGGCGAAATCTTGGATACGCTACATGGTGACGGCGGTTTTGGCTATGATCCATTATTTTGGTTACCTGATTTGCAAGCCAGTGCGGCGAGTCTAAGCGCTGCTGATAAAAACAGCATCAGCATCGTGGTCAGGCAATCCAGCAGCTATTGGCGCAGCTGCCTTTATAAGTACTTTATAGCTGTTCTATCCATAACTATCCGTAAGTGCTCATAATGCTCATAATACGCTTACAACCTTATCGCTGTTTTTTATCCGTTATCTTATTTATTGAACGCGAATCTGGCTAACTCTTTATATAAAATTAAGCCATACAAGAGCAAGCAACATAAGGAAACATGCCATCAAAGAGATAATTTTTACTTTAATAAACAGATAGATTATACTGTTCTACTTTTAAAATTTTGTTGAAATCCGTTATTTGGCTGTATAATTCACCAAAAAGCGTTATTATGCGGTGCATTAACGGTTTATTATCGATATTTGATAGCATGGACAACCTCAGCAGGTTCACCTTTTAGTATCAGCGGCGATTGCTACTGGCACTGAATTTGACGTTGTGCGCTATCGCTATCCCCTATTTATTTCAACGGCAGCCCGTCGTACATGCCCGTAATTTGAGGCGCGGTCTGTCTATTACAATTTAACCCTAAGTACTATTTCATTAATCAAACGTACTACTTAATCCTAAAGGTGTAATTAACATGGCTACAGATTTACAAGTCACAACCAACAAGCTATCTAATAAAGAAACCCAGCTAACGGTTAAAGTACCCGTTGAAAAAAATTCAAAACAAAGTTGAAGGCCGTATTCGCCAAGTTGCGAAAACTGCAAGATTGACGGTTTCCGTAAAGGTAACGTCCCTATGTCACACATCCGCTCTCAGTACGGTGCTGGCATTCAACAAGAAGTTATCAACGATGTGATCCGTGATACTGTGTTTGAAGCGATCAAATCTGAAGACATCCGTGCTGTTGGCATGCCTAACATCGACGACGTAAAACTTGAAGACGATTTCTTGGTATATCAAGCCACTGTTGAAATCTTCCCAGAAGTAGATGTACAAGGTATCGATGAGATCGAAGTTGAGCGTCACACTGCACAAGTTAGTGAAGAAGACGTTGACACTATGATTGAAAACCTACAAAAGCAACGTGAAGAATTCGTTGAGAAAAAGGGCATGGCTGCAAAAGACAACCAAGTGACTTTTGACTTTGAAGGCTCTATCGACGGCGAAAAATTCGAAGGCGGCTCTGCTGAAGACTTTAAACTAGTTATCGGTAGCAACCAAATGATTCCAGGTTTTGAAGCTGGTATCAAAGGCATGAAAGCTGGCGAAGAAAAAAACTATCGACGTCACTTTCCCAGAAGATTATCAAGCTGAGAACCTAGCTGGTAAAGAAGCTCAGTTCAAAATCAACGTAAAATTGGTTGAAAAATCTAAGCTACCTGAAATTAACGAAGAGTTCCTTGAGCTATTCGGCGTAAAAGAAGGCGGCGTTGAGAAGTTGAAAGAAGACGTACGCAAAAACATGGAACGCGAAATCAAAAACGCTGCGCGTAGCCAAGTTAAGCAAGCGACTTTTGACGCATTGCTAGAAAAGAACGAGTTTGATGTACCAAACGCGATGCTAGAGCAAGAAATCGAGCGTCAACGCAACATGATGATGCAACGTTTTTCTCAGCAGTTCGGTGCGAATGCTGATAGCTTCGATAAAGACATGCTGCCAAATGAGCTATTTGAAGAGCAAGCGCTACGTGCTGCCCGTCTTGGCATCATCGTTGCCCGTGTTATCGATACCAAAGGCTTAGAAGTAGATCAAGAGCGTGTAGAAACCTTCATCAAAGAAGCCGCTGAAAACTACGAAGATCCAGCAGAAGTTATCGAGTACTACACCAATGACAAGCAGCAGCGCGCTAACATTGAGTCTGTTGTACTAGAAGACCAAGTAGTAGATTACTTGATCGCACAAGGTAAAGTAACTGACAAAGAAGTTAGCTACCAAGACTTGCTAGCTGCTCAGCAACAACAGCAGCAAGCAATGTAATTTAGACTGAGCGCTGTGTGGTGTTAAACCATAACACTTAGGCCGCACTCTTGTTCTAAGCGCCAAAAAATACGGCTCCGATCATCGATCGGGGCCGTATTTTTTTTATAGAAGCTTGATAACCGCTTTATTTAGTAAATCATCGTAGAGTTCACTTTAAACAAAAGCAGGAACAAACACTGCACCCAGTCCGAGCACGACGAGCCCGCGTTGTAACCATAAGTTATCACCTAGGCGTTGCTGTAGCTGTTGACTGACCAACGTACCAATGGCATATAGCGCCAGCATCGTCACTAGCATCCCTGCATAAAATCCTAGCTGACCACTCACGCCAGCATTTGCTGGTACTTCCAGCGCATGTGCCAACCCATGAAAGACGGCCAAACCACCAAAACCAAACAATGATAGCTGCTGAATACTTGGCGTGCGTGCTGTATGGGTCTGAGCAGAGAATGCTTCTTGTCTGCTTTTTTTGGCTCATCAAGACTATAGCTAATACGACCACCGACAGTGATATCGCCACTTCAATTAGCCCAGATGATGCAACAAATGCAATACCGCCAATCAGCACGCCAGCCGTGCCCAATATCGCGCCTAATGATAACCCTGCCGTCAATGACATCATGCCTAAGCGCTGCTTTTGTAGCCCATAAAACAACATGCCCATGCCTACTGCCAAAAACAGATGATCAAGGCCAGTGACTGGATGCATCAGTCCTGCTTGCAACGTACCCAAAAATGACGGCGCTTGCGCGGTAGTCGAGTGAATATGACCTGAATGCGCCTGCGCCAATGACGGTAGCATTAGTGACGTCATCACAGCCGAACCAGATACGATATGAGGAGCTGAGAGCACTTGTGAAAAGCGAGAGCTTTCGATATGAAGACCTTTTGTACACTGTGTCATGCGGTTTTTCCTTATTCTTTATGTTTTAATGGTAAAAGCTCATCTGCTCTTTAGGCAAGCATGCCATGTTCTTTAATAAAGGCGATAATCTCATTTAGCCATCGCCTGTTTTCATATTGCTAAAGACAAAAGGTTTGTCGCCACGCATTTTTTTGGCATCGCGTTCCATCACTTCAAGCGAAGCACCAACCATTGGTGCAAGGTCAGTCTTATTAATAATCAACAAATCAGACTTGGTAATGCCGGGGCCACCTTTACGAGGTATCTTATCGCCTGCAGAGACATCAATGACATACAAGGTCAAGTCAGACAGCTCTGGACTAAACGTCGCGGCTAAATTGTCGCCACCTGACTCAATGATAATCAACTCCAAACCTTCAAAAGTCGCTTGTAGCTCAGCGATCGCAGTCAGATTAATAGAAGCATCTTCGCGGATAGCCGTATGCGGACAGCCGCCCGTCTCTACACCGCGGATACGCTCAGCAGGCATGGCATCATTGCGAGTTAAAAACTCTGAATCTTCTTTGGTATAGATGTCATTGGTCACCACTGCCATATTGACCGTATCGCGTAGGTTTTGGCATAGCTTAAAGTCAAAGCAGTTTTACCACTACCAACTGGCCCACCAATACCAAGGCGTAAGCACGATAAGGCAGAAGATGGTTTCTGGCTGTCGCTATCAGTCTGTACGTCTGATGCAGTGTGAGAATTTTTTAATTTGAGCGGAGTTAGAGACATATTAATTTCCTAAAACAGTTTATATATTAATAATTATAAATAGAAATAAAGGTACAGTTATGAGCGGAACAACCGACTGTATTGCTCTTCGTGCATACTTGAGAGAATAGCCAAACTGGGCAAGTTATTAGAGATATTAAGCGATTCATAGAGGTCTTGGCATAGCTGCTGACAGTCCGACTCTTCACTATCACCTAAAGTATTGGCCGTGTTTGTCGACATGACTAAGGCACCAAAGGCCTGTTGCACATCATCGCTTAGAGCATCGACCTGAGCACCTAGATCGCTTTGCAATTGCCAAAGAATACGCTGACCCGCCATCTGTCCTAACGGCACTGTCTTAACAGCAGCGAGCACCATGTTCTCTAATTGAGCAAATCCATAAATAGTCATTGACTGCGCTAGTGGCAGCTGCCAATGCTGAGCAATATGTGCAAATAGCGGCAAAAATCCATCTTCAGGTATTTCGGCCGGTATGCCAAGACTCAATACTTCGTTGAGCCACGACACCATCGCCTGTGCCAACTGCTGCGACTCCAGAACAAACTCTTTACTCTCGAGGCCAGCGTGATAGTCGTGTGCTAGATTTGCCGCTATCGCTTCACGACCTTGGCTTAGTGCACACATGATCAGACCCAATATAGGCAACTCATAGCCAATGACTGCAAGCGCTAGATAGTCCTGCATAAATGTAAGCGTACTGGATTCATCAGAGACAACCCCTGACTCAATCGCTGACTCCACACCTTGCGAATAGGTATAACTACCAATCGGCAAATTACTCGATGCCAGCATCAGTAGCTGTCCAAGTTGGGCAGATTGAGTAGGCTGGACACTGGTATCAACCATCATTTGAACGACCTACAGACGCATCATGATGACTATGGCTATGTTGATGTCCGTGGCTGTGGCTTTCATCATGGCTATGGTCATGACTTTCCTTATGACTATGAGAGTCACTATGCGAATGTGAGTGAGAGTGGCCATGCGCATGCCCTTGGCCCGTTTGATAAGCGCCCGTTTCAGGCTCAAATGGCACTGACGTAGACTCGATATGTAGACCAAGATTTTCTAACATTTGTGCAAGTACATGATCGTTTTCAAAATATAACGCATAGCCTGCATTACCCTGATCAAAACTGTGGTCAAACATCAATGGCACATGACGGTTGCCCAAGTGATAAGCGCCTTTCATTAGTAGAAAGTCATCGTCAGCCGTCACTTTGGTCACCGCTTGCGGCTTGGCGATGACTTGCATCAACTCCCCTGCTGCATTGATAAGGACATCATTTCCTTTTAGTACACCTGTACGAGGCAAGTCAACACCAACTGCCTCACCTGAAACAGTAATGGCTCTAAAGCGGGAATGCTGACGAGTATCAAAATCCAATAGCAGGTAATCATCGGCTTGATACTGTTCTACCAATTGTGCTTTTTGGGTATCGCTAAGCGTACTTAAACGGGTATTAAATATTTTCATTATTCTTCTCTGGCTGTTGTTGCTCAAACTATTGGTCAATAGTATTGATGGTAAAAGTATTGGGAATAAAGATACGATCTCATTCAAGAAACCAACTGACCATTGGCATACATGGTTTATGGCTCACTGTCTTAGAGAGCTCCTATAAACGTGCATCATAAGCTCTAAAATAAAAAGTAACGCTGTGCCATGGGTAGTACATCAGCTGGCTCACAGGTGAGTGTCTTACCATCAGCGCGTACTTCATAGGTCTCAGGATTGATGTCCATATCTGGGCAGTAGCTGTTAAAGCGCATATCGCCTTTACGAATTTTACGGATGCCGTGTACTGGCTGAATGACTTTGGTCAATCCAAGCTGCTTATCCACTTGTTTGTCGATCGCCGCTTGCGACATAAAAGTAATGCTGGTTTGGGCAACCGATTTTGGATATGTCGCAAACATAGGACGATAATGTACAGGCTGGGGTGTGGGAATAGAGGCATTGATATCACCCATCGGTACTGCAGCAATGAGCCCGCCTTTTATAATGCATTCAGGCTTTACCCCAAAAAACTTGGGCGACCATAGCACCATATCTGCCCATTTTCCCACTTCGATTGAGCCGACCATATCGCTAATACCGTGAGTAATCGCAGGGTTTATTGTATATTTTGCGATATAGCGTTTGATACGGAAGTTGTCGTTATCCGCGCTTTGGTCATAATCTGTCAAATTGATGTACTCTTGCTCATCCTCAATGGTCGCTGTTGTATCTGGTGCTAGATGGCCACGTTGAACTTTCATTTTGTGCGCGGTTTGCCATGTACGGATGACCACTTCACCCACCCGCCCCATCGCTTGTGAATCACTACTCATCATCGAGATAGCACCCAAATCATGCAAGATATCTTCTGCGGCGATGGTTTCTTGACGAATACGGCTCTCAGCAAAGGCCACATCTTCAGCAATAGCAGGACTTAGGTGATGACAAACCATCAGCATATCGAGATGCTCATCAATGGTATTGACGGTATATGGTCGAGTGGGATTGGTAGATGATGGCAAAACATGCGACTCGCCAATAGCCTTTAGAATATCGGGCGCATGGCCACCACCTGCCCCTTCAGTATGAAAAGTATGGATACAGCGGTTTTTAAAAGCAGCAAGTGTACTCTCTAGATAGCCACTTTCATTTAAAGTATCGGTATGAATGGCCACCTGCACATCATAGTCGTCAGCGACACTCAAGCAGTTATCAATAGCTTGCGGTGTTGTACCCCAATCTTCATGTAGCTTCAGCCCCACGGCACCTGCTTCGATTTGTTCAGCAATGGGTTCTGGTACACTCACATTGCCTTTACCCAGTAGTCCAATATTCATAGGGATACTATCAGTAGACTTTAGCATTGAGGCAATATGATACGCCCCTGGTGTACAAGTAGTAGCGAGCGTACCTTGAGCTGGTCCTGTGCCGCCGCCCAGCATCGTAGTTACCCCTGACATAAGCGCCGTCTCACACTGCTGGGGCGCGATAAAATGAATATGACTATCGACGCCACCTGCTGTGAGGATTTTGCCTTCGCCAGAGATGATTTCGGTAGCTCCGCCAATAGGAATATCAATAGCGGGCTGGATATCAGGATTGCCCGCTTTGCCAATGGCACTGATACGACCATCTTTGATACCAATATCCGCTTTATAGATGCCTGTATAGTCAACGACCAATGCATTGGTAATAACCGTATCGGCAACTTCCGCGCCTAGTAACTGTCCTTGTCCCATGCCATCACGGATGACTTTACCACCACCAAATTTGACTTCTTCACCTTTGATTTCAATAGGCTTACTACTCTCACCACTTTGCGACGTATCTGCTTGATCAACAGCTGTATCTTTATGACTGGTTAAATCCGCCTCAACCTGTAGCCAAAGCTCAGTATCGGCAAGACGGACTTTATCGCCTGTGGTAGGACCAAAATGCTCAGCATAAATACGACGACTGACTCGCTTCTTCGAAGTAGCGATTGCCTTCTTATCAGTAGTGCTCTCTGATGCTTTGTCTGGATGAGCTGCGCCCATGACGCGCCCAGCAAAACCATAGACGTCTTGCTTGCCAGCGTATGCTACCAATTCGACTTCCCGTGATTGGCCAGGCTCAAAACGTACGGCGGTGCCAGAGATAATATTTAGGCGAAACCCCCGAGTTTGCTCTCTGTCAAAACTCAAGGCATCATTGACTTCATAAAAGTGATAATGCGAGCCGATTTGGATAGGTCTATCACCAGTATTACTCACACTGATGGTCTGTACCTGTCGCCCTTGGTTTAAGATAATATCGCCATCTTGGATATGGTATTCGCCTGCTTGCATGGTAGCCGCCTTATTTTATAGTGAGCATGTCAGTGCTATAACAATGGTATACAGCGTTACACGATGGGATTATGTACCGTGACCAGTTTGGTGCCATCAGGAAAAGTCGCCTCGATTTGTACTTCATCTACCATCTCTGCGACACCTTCCATGACATCATCAGCAGACAAATACGTAGCACCTTCACTCATCAGCTCGGCAACTCTTTTACCATCTCGTGCGCCTTCCATCAGCAACATACTGATATAAGCGATGGCTTCGGGATAGTTAAGCTTAACACCGCGATTTTTGCGGCGCTCAGCCACCATACCAGCGGTAAATAGCATGAGTTTGTCTTTTTCTGTTGGGGTCAGGTGCATGACAATTCCTTATTGTACTTATCATTATATTTATAGCAGATTAGAGGTTTTCAAAGCATTAAATATCGATTAAAAATAGTCGCAATATATCTTAGTTTCATTATTAAAAGTGGCCGTATTAGGTGTCCCAAATACGTGGACGACAAGGCTCAAGTTGCCACCAATGATCTCGCAAGACTTCTCTCAGCTGATAAAACGCTTCAAAACAACTACGTACATCTGAGCCGATGTAGCGGATATTGATCGCTTGGCAATTATGCGTGCAGTAGACAGGCAGTTGTGCTTGAGCAATGACTTGGCGCAATGCTGCTACGGAGTTATCTAGATAGCGGGTTAATGATTGCTTGATAGTTGCTTGGGCTGTTTCGGTCGATTGCGTAGTCTGTGATGCAGAGAGTGCAAGATTGTCATGGACGTCACTTAAGCTTGGAACTGCCCAAAACGATCCATAAATATGCTGGTTCGCTAATCCCAAATTTGAGGTAAACCAGCGATTTTGTGCTGCCTGCGCTACTCGCTCAGCAACGATAACCTTGCCATCTCGGTAGATGTTCAATCCAGTATGATAATACCCTTGCAAAAACTGCTCGTCGTAAGCTTGCCGCCCAAATACGCTAATCTCCCATGTCAGTAGACTAGATGAATCCGTCAAATCGAAACGGCTCACTGCATGCATATTGGCTTCGTTATAAATGATACTCTCTTGCGGCAGCCATTCTAATCGGGTATGTGCTGCGAGTTTGGCTTGTACGTGTTGGCTCGCATAGGCAGCTATTTCATTTTGACCCATACTTTGGTGAGTGTCGTTGTCGCTCAACGGAGCTTTATGTTTTTGACTAACACTGTCCTTACCGTACCACTTACCTGCCCTGGTGTGGTGATAACAGCGTGGCTGCCACTATCTAAGTTTAGGTCTATGGTCAGCGTATCACCGCCTGCGATACCGGCTGGCGGGTACAACATCAGTATGTGACAAATACCCTGCTGTACGCTTGGCTCAGGATACAGAGCACGCTGTACCATCAAGGCACCCGTGTGCTTACGATGATAAAGCCGCGTTTTTGAGTTATCAGCCGTACCTTCTTTGGCCGTACTTGTCCTGCTAACAGTGTCAAAGCTTAATGCTAAAGAAGAGGCCCAACTCATTTTATATACTCATTTACCAATTAAATATGTTTCAGTATTTTATATGACAGCTATCATTTGCTATCCGCTAAGAATTCTATTGCCAATCGTTAACTACAGTTCATTAGCGACAGTAATATCAGAATAATAACGGAGGGATACAGCCTACACCATTTATCGTGCCTAGCGCACCACGATAAATAAAAGCGTCAATGTTTTTATTGATACAAGCATTGTGCCAACTCTTGATAGCAGGTAACTAGATAAGAAACCTTAGCAACTCAAAACTTTGATTTGTCTGCGCTTTTTATATTTAACTTAAATGATAAAAATAACACTATATTTCCAGCTATTTTCTAAACGTTTTTTTGAGCTTCAGTCATTTATAAAATTAGCAGATATTTGCACCAAAACAGTACATTTTGTCCATAACAGTGCATTTTTTTAGCGTTATTGTTAGCGCAATACCCTCTGAGGACATTAGATAAGCAAAAATACTAAACGCATAATTATTTGCAGGCTTAGACAGTAAGATAGGTGGATTGTAGGGCTATTAATCAGGTATTCTATGTTAAAAGTTAAGTCAGACATGATTTACGCTATTTGTATCGATACAGACACTGTCGATACAGGTACTATTAATATCCGTCCGACTTGATAATAGATAAGATAGTATTTATCTACTTCTAGACGTATTTTTAGTATAAGTTTTAATATAAGCAATGAGTCCTAGACATATCGGAGGGTCACTTTTTCACCTATTTTATGCACAAACCCGTTTTATAGGCTTGAATAGTGAGCGCAGCCCCCTTATAAACAACCCATTAGTCAAAAACTACTAGACAATAAAACATTCAATCCATTTTTATTTTATACATTTATCGATAGGACTTTTCTATGACAGATTATGATCGCATCACTGCCAACCCGCATTTTGATATGCTGATGAGTGCGCACAAAGAAGTACAGACCACACAAGCGGCATTAGTACCTATGGTGGTTGAACAGTCCTCACGCGGTGAACGCTCGTTTGATATTTTTTCACGCCTATTACGTGAGCGCGTTATCTTTTTGACCGGTCAGGTCGAAGACAACATGGCTAACCTTATCGTTGCCCAGTTACTATTCTTAGAAGCTGAAAACCCTGACAAAGACATTCATTTATATATCAACTCGCCAGGTGGTTCAGTAAGCGCGGGCTTGGCTATTTTTGATACCATGAACTTTATCAAGCCTGAAGTATCGACTATCTGTATGGGCGGTGCTTATAGTATGGGTTCATTCCTATTGGCTGCAGGGCAAAAAGGCAAACGTTATTCGCTGGCCAATGCTCGCGTGATGATTCACCAGCCTTCAGGCGGCGCGCAGGGTCAAGCAACAGATATCGAAATTAATGCTCGTGAAATCCTTAAAACTCGTGCACGTCTAAACAGTATCTTAGCTGAGCGTACTGGTCAGCCAGTAGAGAAAATTGAAAAAGACGTTGAGCGTGATTATTGGTTAGATGCACAAGAAGCCAAAGAGTATGGTTTGGTTGACGAAGTATTAGAGCGTCGCCTGAATCTTTGTAATCTAAGCATTAACGTGATGCCTCTTCATTGAGAGTGCAATCATAAGACCCTTTATAGTTTATTTGCCGTACAGTAAACCGTTATCAATGTCATACCTGACCATTAGAAGGTATGACCATTGAATGAATACGATAATTGACATACTACAAATAAACTAACCAGTTTTAAATTTTAGGAGCGCCTTTTATGGCAGAAGATAATACCCCGCAGTGTTCGTTTTGCGGTAAAGCCAAAAGCGATGTACAGCAACTGATTGCTGCTGACGATGCCAATATCTGCAATGAATGTATCGAGCTATGTACTGACTTAATCGCAGACAGCGCAGAGCACGGTGATGACGATAGCGAAGTAGATACTTCTTGGGTCAATAAAAAAACTACCAACGCCAAAAGAGCTGCGTGCCAAGCTTGATGAATATGTCATCGGTCAGGACGCTGCCAAAAAAAGCATTGGCTGTTGCCGTCTATAACCATTACAAACGTCTAAAAGTTAGCCAGACGCTAGCCAACGACAGCAAAAAAAGCCAAGATCGGCGCTGACGATGCAATGGTAGAATTGGCTAAGAGTAATATCTTGCTGATCGGTCCGACTGGTTCTGGTAAGACGCTACTTGCGCAAACCTTGGCTCGTCTGTTAGATGTACCTTTTGCGATGGCTGATGCCACGACATTGACCGAAGCTGGTTATGTTGGTGAAGACGTTGAAAACATCGTACAAAAGCTCCTCCAAGCTTCTGATTATGATGTAGCTAAAGCTGAGCAAGGTATCATTTATATTGATGAAATCGACAAAATCAGTAAGAAAGGTGACAACCCATCTATCACGCGTGATGTGTCAGGTGAAGGCGTACAGCAAGCGTTGCTAAAGCTAATCGAAGGTACGGTGGCTGCTATCCCGCCGCACGGTGGTCGTAAGCATCCACAGCAAGAGTTGATCCAAGTTGACACTAGCAACATCCTAATCATCGTTGGTGGTGCATTTGCTGGACTTGATAAAGTCATTCAGCAGCGTACCGAAAAAGGCGGTATCGGCTTTAACGCTGATGTCAGCTCAAAAGACGACAGCCGTCGTAGCTCAGACTTGCTACAAGAAGTCGAGCCAGAAGATTTGATCAAGTTTGGTCTGATTCCTGAGCTGATCGGTCGTCTACCTGTACTTGCAGCGCTAAAAGAGCTTGATGAAGAAGCACTGGTACAAATCTTGACGGAACCTAAGAACGCACTGGTAAAACAGTACAAGTACTTGTTCGATATGGAAGGTGCTGAGATTAGCTTTACCCAAGAAGCCCTAGATGCCATCGCCAAAAAAAGCAATGGAGCGTAAAACTGGTGCACGTGGTCTACGTTCTATTGTAGAAAATGCGCTGCTTGAGACTATGTATGAGCTACCTTCTATGGAAAACGCTAAAACTGTAATGGTTGATGCGGACGTTATCAATAAAGGTAAAGTACCTAAAATTGCTTAAGTTCTAATTGATATGAATAGTCCGTTATCGTTAACGGACTACTAAAAAGCGTCTGGCTAAATTAGCTCAGGCGCTTTTTTATGCCTATTATTTAACCAATTTGTCTGTTGGATAGCTTGTTTACTAGATAATTCGTCTACTGAAAATTAGCGACATTCATTACGTCTACTCTGAAATGACAGTAGCGTTTATCAATCGCGAGTAAGCATCAGCACAAACCATGCTAATGTAGATAGACTGTTTTGACCCTTAGACTTTATTTCTATATACCGCAAAATATAGCCTGTACAACCCATATGATTAATAAGACAAAGGATTGTTTATTATGCTCAACCATGTGACCGCTATGGCGACTTCATTGCGCCAACATTTACCGTTTTCTTCCAACCGTACCTCATTGGATGACTCGGATGTTGCATCCTACTATCGCAACCATGTCGCTGCTATCACAGGCGCAGGCTCTGGTATGGGGCGTGAGCTGGCCATTCATTTAGCAAAAATGGGCTGTCATGTTGCACTATCAGATATCAATCCTGAACAGCTGGCAGCGACCAAACAGTTACTTGCAAATTATGATGTCAACGTCACTATGACCGTACTCGATGTGTCAGACAATAAAGCCGTGGAAGCATGGGCTGATAGCGTAATGGCAGAGCATGGCAAAGTAAATTTCATCTTTAACAATGCAGGTGTTGCGCTCTACTCTACCGTCGAAGGCAGTAGTATTAGTGAGCTTGAATGGGTAATGAACATTAATTTTTGGGGCGTGGTTTACGGTACTAAGGCGTTTTTACCGTTAATCAAAAACAGCGTTAAAAAGAGCCAGTTTGGCGAGCATGGACATATTATTAATATCTCAAGTCTCTTTGGTTTGACCGCTCAACCATCACAGTCAGCCTATAACTCTAGCAAATTTGCCGTACGCGGCTTCACGGAGAGCTTACGCCAAGAGCTAAACATTCAGAACTGCGGGGTATCAGCAACTTGTATCCATCCGGGCGGCATCAAAACCAATATTGCCAACAGCGCGCGCGGTAATGAGAGCATCCATGATATTGGCATGAGCACTGGGCCCAAAGCCATCAGAAGTTTTAATAAGTTCTTAAAATTCGATGCCAATGAAGCGGCTTGGATTATTCTACATGCCGCAGCGACCAACCAGCAGCGCTGCTTAATTGGTAACGATGCCAAGATGATTGATGCCATTCAGCGGGTATTTCCATCACACTATAGCCAAGTGCTGAACGACTTCCATCAACTGTCCCGCAAACTAAAACCACGTCGTCATAAGAAGCTAAAGACCGTTAAATAGTAGGTTATCAACATTCCCTCTATCATGAGAAATTGATGAATTTATATATAAAAAGCCCAGCTATAGTCGTAGCTGGCTTTTTGAAAGTTGCCATTATTGATGAAGGGTAAGACTAAGTTTTAAGATTGTTGATGATATTTTAGTTCAACCTTCCAAGCATTAAGGCAGCTTCATATCACCAGCGACCAACCAGCCCATACGGCGCATGATGTAAGCCACTAACCCTGCAATCACCGCAGGTAATATAAACATCAATAGAATAATCGCTGTCCATAGTTGACCGGTGCTCATGATTTCTTGTGATGCCTCAATAACCCCAAACACACCGACCAAACCAGCAGTACCCATACCCGCCCCTGTCGCGGTACAAGCTAATCCAAAACCAACGGTCGCGATAGGCCCAACGATAGCGCTAGGAATGACAGCAGGTAGCAGAACGATAGGCTTTTTGAGCACATTAGGGATTTGCAGCATACTGGTACCCAAGCCTTGAGAGATAACGCCACTAACGCCATTGTCTTTAAAACTTGCAACAGCAAAACCAATCATATGCGCTGCACAACCCACCACTGCTGCCCCGCCCGCCAAGCCACCAAGCCCAATAGCAATACAAATGGCTGCACTCGACGTTGGTAGGGTCAATAAAATACCAACCACTACGGCGATGACGATACCCATTAGAAGAGGCTGTAATTCAGTAGCGGCATGAATACCCTGACCGATAGCTGCGACCCCTGCTACGATAGGCGGATTGAGCAGTGCGCAGACTAATAGTGCGACGCCGCACACTACTAAGGGCACCAATAAAATATCAAGCTTCGTCTTACCAGCGACCCAAGTACCAGCACGATAAGCAAATACAGAAGTCAGATAAGCACCGATTGGATTGCCCGGTAGCGCTACAAAAGTTGCAGGCCCACCCACTTGCGGCGTAAAGAGCGTGCCTGCCATTAGTGCTTCGGAATGGGCACCAAGCATACCTGCCACAAGGCAGCTGAGCATCACTAGCGTTGGCGCTTTGAGATAGTAAGCGATACCTACACCGATGCCAGCACCCATTAATATCGAGGCAAGCTTTCCGACCGCGACCAATGCTGGCAAATCTAACCAAACACCGATTTGCGAGATAATCAGACCTGCGATCAACGTGACAAATAGCCCTAAAGCCATACCAGTAAAAGCATCGATAAAGTATTTTTGAAAGAACGCTTTGATGACGCCTGCTTGCGGTATTACTGAGTTAGATACGGTCATAACCATACTCTTAATGGACGTTTAATAGGATAAAACAGCTAGAAAGCTTTTGATAAAATAAAGAGATAAAAAAAAGCGTCATTACGACGCTTTTTTTAATAAATACAATAACTGTAAACGACTCAACCTAGCGACGCTGTTCAACGATAATAGAATCTATACCATTGTTCTGTAGGCGCTGCTGTGCTGTCGTTACTGCTTGACGGTTATTCAAAGGACGCGAGATGACTTGATAAATTGGCAAGCCATTGCCCGTCGTGTTTTTGACCACGCGAGCATCGACACCTGCCATCAGTACTTGCGCACGGCGACGATCCGCTTCATCTGCATCACTAAAGCTATTGATCTGCAAGATGTAGGTCGCTGCAGGTTTGGCAGCTTGGATACTCGCCGTACCTGCTGCTGCATTATTATTACGGGTTGTAGCGTTGCTAGTAGCAGGCGGCGTACCATCATAAGTTGCATCTTCTTCAACGACAACGATATCCTCACTCGACCCAGCATTATTAGCACCAGCAGGCTCGACAGTCGCATTTTCCGAACCACCGAAGCTGCCTGTATTTTCTGTACTGCCTGCATCGCTCTCTGGTTGAGTCACAACAACGTCTGGTTCAAACGCACCGATATCACCTATTTGATCATTATCAATGTCAGCGATATCTTCATCAGGGATGGTTGCCATCTCTTGATTTGGCAAAATATCGTAGAATTCATAATCGCCATTGTCGGTATCAGTATCCACACGTGGCTGTACTTGGCGATCAGAATCGTTCTCAGCACTACCATCAGCGGGGCTGAAATTGAATAATGGTGAGAGGTAGATAAACACTCCGATCATAAGGGTCAATACGGCCCCAACAAACATCCACAATAAGCCTGATACGCTACTTGATTTGCGCTTTTCTGTCGCGCCTTTAGGTTTTTTTGGCTAGCATGGATCTCGTTCTCCCTACTGGATTTAACTATCATCATCGAATTAATGCTATCAGCTGTCTATACTCATGTCACATATTAGAAAAGTACTACATGCTAGACGGTGCAGACAAGCCTAGCAGGCTAAGCCCATTTGCCAGTACCTGTCTAACGGCTTTGGACAGACGCAAACGTGCTTGCATTAAGTCTAGCTCATCTTGACTTGGCGTTTCACCTGACGTCAGGCTCATAGGCAAGATACGGTTGGTGTCATACCAACCATGGAACAATGCCGCCAGCTCTTTTAGGTAGTTGGTCAACACATGCGGCTCGTAACCAGTCGCTGCACGAAGTAACGTCGCCGGATAGCCTGCTAACAGTTTAATCAGCTCGTCTTCGTTTGGTGCACTTAGCAAATCTTGATGTGCCAAACCAACGGCATCATCTACGGTCAACTCGTAGGTTGCCAGTTTTTCTAACACGCGGCAAACGCGCGCATGAGCGTACTGAATATAATACACTTGATTGTCTTTACTTTGTGATTTGGCAAGTTCTAAGTCAAAATCAACATGCACTTCAGGCTTACGCGCTACGTAGTAGAATCGTGCAGCATCGTTACCGACTTCTGCACGTAGCTCACGCAAGGTCACAAACTGACCAGAACGCGAAGACATTTGTACCTTTTCATTACCACGCCATAACGCCACAAACTGTACAAGCACCACATCCAGACGTTCAGCATCGATACCAAGAGCTAGTAGCGCTGCTTTTACGCGTGGGACATAACCATGGTGGTCTGCGCCCCAAACGTTAATGACTTTATCAAAGCCGCGATCAAACTTGTTTTTATGATAGGCGATGTCAGAGGCAAAATACGTCGACTGACCATTGGCACGGCGTACCACACGGTCTTTTTCATCGCCGAAATCAGTCGATTTAAACCAGATGTTGCCATCTTTTTCATATAGATAGCCTTTGTCATCTAGTATCTGTAATACAGGCTCAATCTCGCTATCGATAGATCTTTCGCTAAACCAGCACTCGTAGCTCACACCAAAGTCGTTTAAGTCGTCTTTGATATCCGCCAAAATGCTGCTCAATGCTGCGTTTAGAAATAGCGCATAGCTGTCACCTAACAGAGACTTACTATTGGCAATCAAACCATCAATATGCGCTTCTTTATCACCTGAAACTAAGGTCTTTTCGCCATCAGCATTAATCTCAAACTGAGCATCTTCTGGCACATTTTTGGCAACGTCTGCAAAACTATGAACGTAGCTATCGCCATGCTGTGTTTTTAGCGTTTGGGCGATGTCACTGACATAATCACCTTGATAGGCGTTGACTGGGAAAGTTATCTCTTCACCATTTAGCTGTAGATAGCGCAAATATGTACTGGTGGCTAAGATGTCCATTTGACGACCAGCGTCATTGACATAATATTCACGTGTGACGTCATAACCGATGGCTTCTAGCAAGTTAGCAACGCTCATGCCAAATGCAGCACCGCGACCGTGACCAACGTGCAGACTTGACGTTGGATTGGCAGAGACAAATTCGACTTGGACTTTTTGACCGTCAAACTGATTACTCAAGCCAAAGCGATCTTGCAATGTGAAGATATCATCCAATACGGAAAACTTAGCTTCCGAGTTTAAGAATACGTTGATAAACCCTGGTCCTGCGATTTCTACTTGGCGAATATCTTGATTGTCAGGCAATGCGCTGACGATTTTTTCAGCAAGTTGACGCGGATTGGCTTTAGCTGCTTTCGCTGCCGTTAGTGCGATATTACTGGCAAAATCACCGTGACTTAAATCTTTTGTACGGGTAATTTGACTGTTGTTTTGCCAATCGCTTGGTAGCGTACCATCTGCTTGTAGGGTTTGAATTGCATCATTAAATAGGGATGCAAGCGTATCAATTTGGGCTTGTGACATAGGAATTTGAACTCAATTAAATAAACAACAAAAACGGTGCGAATGCGAGCAATCGATAACTGCTTATTATAATAGCGACCGACATTGCAGGGATAGAATAATGTAAAAAGATAAGTAACCTGTAAATATAACAATCTTTGCGCTTTATTGCACCATTTGCGCCAAAATTAGCACTAAAATCTTACCGTTATCAGGATTTGGGCTGACTAATATCAATGATGCAAAACTGATAAATAACTCATAACGTGAATTGTAGCGTTACTGTTGCTCAATACTGGGCAGTCGTTTATACCTGACTGCTTCCACGTTATAATAATGGTTTGTACGGCTCTTCTAAAATATAGAAGACGCGTTACTACTCTATTATAGGATTACGCCATGTTTGCTATTGCCGCCAGTACTGTCACCAGTTGGGGACTGTATGTCTTGTTGCCGATATTCATCGCTTTCTTGTTTTTTTATTATGTGGGATATCTCTAAAACGTCTGAAGCTGGGCGCGCTGGTACTTTCTGGATATTCTTAGCACTTGGTGCAGGTTCTGTTGGTTTTATCCTTAAGATAGTCATGGAAGTCGCTTTCAAAAAAATGGTTAATCTAATTAGCCATTTTCATCATTATTCTTTGATATCGCTTAGGACATAAGTAGCAAAACTAAAAACGTAATATACAGCCTATGACTGCTGCGCTTTATAAGGTGTCAGTCATTTAAATCAAAGCCTTTTAAATCAAAGTCTTCTAAATCAAATAAGCTATTGAGCCTTAGCATTATTCTCTATGACCTGACTCACATACGTTGGTAGGTCCCACGCTCCACCAGCAAAACCTCGGCACATTCCCGTACTAGACTCTTCGCTCTTAGCAAACGTTTCACCATTCCATATCCATGCAGTACGATTCCAGCAGTCACCGATACCTCGGTCTTTGTGAGTAGCGGAAATCTCACCATCAAAATAATCATTTCCTGCTGTCGTGATAAGCGTAGGTTTGCTAGGTTTTGCATTATCAATGAGCCAATAGCCGTTACTAGAATTGTAAGCACCTAGCCAGCAAGTATGCGCGGCTAACGTATAGCTATCATCAATCGGTATAAAGTCCCAACCAAGCATCGTAGAGCCATACTCTGACATCCGCTGATATGTCTCAGTTTTTGGGTTAATCAGCTCACAGTCGCCCATCGCGTCCTTGGACCTATAAGCTGCTCGGCATTAATATCGACCCAGTTATCAATATTTTTCTGAAAATACGCTAGCTTTGATGGAGCAAGTGTTTTGTTGTCTTTTGCTGAATACGCAAATGCTTTTTGAATGATTGGTTTTGGTAGAGCTGCTTTAGGACGTTGACGATTTGGGTGGTTCTTACTAACCAATGCTATCGGCGTCCCTACCGACCTTGCACATCGTCTAGTTTAAGCAATACGGCTGACATGCCTTTATCGCTGATCTGCCAGTGGTTGTCGCCCGCTCTAATTTCTATCTTGGTCGCTATACGAGCATGATCAAGCAGTGCTTGAGTCTGCTTGGCTGACAGGTCATATAGTAGACTGTCTTCTTTATTAGGTTGCAGCACACCATAGTTTTTGTTGTTTAGCCAAAGCTCAGCAGGCTTAAGGTCGTCTAGCGGCAATTCTGATATAAACTGAATTTGCGCTTTTGGTAGAGCTACTTTTGGCAATGCTGTGAACAATATTGAGGCAGGCTCATCTATGAGTGCTTCACTAGCGTATCCAGCAGCTCGACAAGTGCGCGTATTATCACAAACCACTTGCCAGTCGTCTTGTACAAAGCCCCAACCTTCGGATACAGTTCCATAACCTGCCATAGCAGGTAGCGATAGCAAGCTGGTAGTAGCTACAATCAAAGTCTTTGATGTCTTCAATGTCTTCATAGTGCTTTCCTTATGTTAGTTACCACCATCAATGCTACTTTTTGGCAATCAGAGTCGCACGCATGGGAGCAGGATACCCTTCGACGGTCTTAGTCGAATCATTAGGATCTAAGAAGTCTGCTAACGAATGATAGGTCATCCACTCGGTTTGTCGTTGTTCCTCAGTCGAGGTGACTGCTACATCGACGCAGCGCACATCTGAAAACCCTGCTTTCTCTAACCAGCCAATTAATGCTGCCACCGATGGTAAGAAATAGACGTTATTCATCTGCGCGTAGCGGTCGTGCGGTACCAGTACAGTATTGGCATCACCTTCAATCACCAGCGTCTCAAGTACCAGCTCACCACCTTTGACTAACTGTCCTTTAAGCTGTTGTAAATGCTCAAACGGTGACTGACGATGATAAAGTACGCCCATGCTAAATACGGTATCAAACAGCTGACTGTGCTCAGGTAACGCTTCAAGCGGTACAGGAATATAATGCGTATGGTAACGGCCTGTATAATGATCATGAG
Organism: Psychrobacter sp. JCM 18901; assembly: GCF_000586435.1. Classification (GTDB taxonomy): domain Bacteria; phylum Pseudomonadota; class Gammaproteobacteria; order Pseudomonadales; family Moraxellaceae; genus Psychrobacter. The sequence continues at coordinate 23,368 of NZ_BAWH01000011.1, read as the reverse complement.
TATGAGCGTCTGCGGCACCAACAAAGTGACGAATCGCCATAAATTGATGATAAAACAAACATGACGGATCAATAATAATAACGGTATCCGCGCCAGCCCCTGCCATGCGCCAGCCGTGATAACCAGAGCCACCGCCTACATCCAATACGCGGCGACCGTCTAACCTACTTAAATGCGGCGCAACACGTTTCCATTTCCAATCACTGTGCCACTCGGTATCAATCTTAATACCTGACTCATCATCGCCGATTTGACCGCCAATCTGAAATGGGCCTTTACGCCACGGCATCAACTGCTTTAATAGTGCTGTTGTTTGTTTGCGTTGAGATTCATTTAGATCTGCCTCAATCGTCAAGGTGTCACTGTTTAGATCGACATGATTGACAGCTAAGTTTGGCAAACGAGCAACTGACGCTTGGTAGGCAGGAGCATGCGCATAGTTGGCTTTGTCTTTTATATCACCTAGCCACGTTGGTAATTGCTTGAGCCATTCATAAGCGCTTGGCTGCTGCTGTGCCAGCTCTAGCAGGGTTAGATATAGTTCGCGTTCGGCGTTAATGATAGTGTCGTTGAGCATAAAAGCAGGTTACCGTATTGATTAATATTCAAATGAATAAAATTAAAAGGGTTAAAATAAAGAAAGATAAGTTTTAATATGTAAACTCTTTGAAATTCGTGAACTACGCATTTCCTTGCAGAATTTCCGTTTCACTACGAAGATCGTCGTATTCAAAAACACCATAACCATTGTCCTGACTTTTGAAAACAACTTTGCCTTCTTCTAACCAGTTCCGTACATTTTTAGCATCATCAATAATCTCGGGATACAACTTATCTAAGATAGTATCTATATTATGGTTAGATTCCGAAGTTTCGTAGTCTACTAGGCAGAACCCGTATATAATTCCTAGCTTGCCGAGAAAACCATAACCCTTACAATATAACTCATACATCACCCAAATCGCATTACTACAATTTCCATCTCTATCAATAATTGAGTTTAAATACCCTTTTATGCGATCAGCTTCAAATTTATAAAAATGGACGTATTGCGCAAAACTATCATAAAAACGGTAATAAAAATTATCTTCAGAACTATAATTAAATGAAATCAGTTCAAGATACAAATCAGGGTTGCTAGACTCTAATACATCATCTTCATATAACCATTGCTCAAATGATTGTACGCTCATTTTTTTATTAACACTTGATGAATATTTTGTTCAACTATAGACGGAATCATATGAACACCTTGTTCGCTCCCAAAGTAAATCCTATTTAAACGCCACAATAGAGACAAAATTCAAAAACTGAAACCACGTCAGATGACGCGCAAAACCAACCTGATCTAATCGTGCATGATGCTCATCTAACGTGTCAGTAATGAGGACATTTTCTAACGCATTACGCTTGCCACTGATTTCCATCTCGGTATAACCATTGGCACGTTTGAAGTCGTAATAACGCTCCACCAACCACGCATCATATTGCTCATCAAACGCATGGGTTTTTTTCAGTCAGTACCAATATGCCGCCTTCACTTAATGCCGCATAAATCTTCTCTAATACCGCGACTCTATCAGCAGCTGGCAAAAATTGTAACGTCAAGTTCAAAATCACCATATCGCACGGCTCAAGCTCAATATCGCGGATATCTGCTGTGATCACTTCGATGTCATGCTTAGGATAATTCTCACTCAGTAGCGTGGTCGCCTCGGTCGTCATCGCGGGCGAAATATCAATTGCTTTAATCTGTAAGTCTTGTGGGTCGAACTCACCCGCTAGCGTCATACTGGCGGCACCCAATGAACAGCCCAAGTCATAAACACGACTAACGCGTTGACCACTATCGCTCTGCTGGCGATACTTACAATGACGACGGGCAAATATGGGTAGCATCGCTAGTACCTGTCCATAACCGGGTACACTGCGGCGAATCATGTCAGGAAAACAAGCCACCACTTGCTCATCAAATGAAAAGCGTGCGGCCTTATCCAGTGGCGTGGTAAACGGTTTATCAAATAAGGTGTCATGTTTGATAGCAGGCTGGGATTGGCTCATGGGACGACTCGTTTTTAGAATAGAACTGAAATTAAGAATTACTTGGTGAATTTTGCTTGGTAGTTTTTGCTTGTCATTATCAGTTGATAAAGAAGTAAGATAGCAAAAGCCCATTATAACATTACTGTTTGTTACTTATCGCCTTTGGCTTGCCTGCTAAGCTGAATAAATAGTGCCAAGGGTAATGAGACGTTTGAAAGAAGCATTGAAAAACGAGAGCATCACTACCAAATATAGCGCTTGACCCATATTTATAATAATAGGAAAAAAAATTATGCAAACGATCGTATTAGGTGGCGGCTGCTTCTGGTGCACCGAGTCTGTATTTTTATCGGTAAAAGGTGTGCAATCTGTCGTCTCAGGCTACATGGGCGGCGATGCTGTCTCTGCCAATTATGAAGCTGTCTGTAGTGGTACAACTGGCCATGTCGAAGTCATCAAAGTCGAATTTGATGAGTCTATCGTTCCGTTAGAGGTAATACTCGATGTCTTCTTTGCCACGCATGATCCCACTACGATGGACCGTCAAGGCAATGACGTCGGTAGTCAGTATCGCAGCGTGGTCTTTTACACCGAAGACAGTCAAAAACCGACCGTTGACCGTACTATTAACAAATTACGTGATATGGATGTCAACGTGGTGACGGAAGTACATCCTGCCGTTGAATTCTATCAAGCAGAAGACTCACATCAAGATTTCTTCAACAGAAACCCAGGACAGGCTTACTGCAACTTTGCAATACCACCAAAGCTCGCTAAACTGCGCAAAGAATTTAGCAAATATATGGTTAGCTGAATTGAATAAGACATTGTTTATTCAAAATTGTTCTTAGCCTAATGTTAGATACCAGCCAAACACCTATACTATAGGTGTTTGGCTTTTTACTATTTATACCTTTGACATGACCAATCAATATTACTAATGCTAAATCTATATATAAAAACTTGCAGATAGAGGATCACAGCATGAACCCTGAATTTTGGCAAAAAACGTTGGCAAGAAGGTCGCATTGGATTCAATCAATCTACGGTCAATCCATTGCTGACTGAGTACTTTAATCGCCTCAATCTAACTGCGGGTAGCCGAATTTTTGTTCCGCTTTGTGGCAAATCTATCGATATGGTTTGGCTAGCGACGCAAGGCTATGACGTGGTGGGCGTTGAGTTGGTCGAAACAGCCGTACAAGAGTTTTTTTGCTGAGCAAAACATCGAACCTACCGTCTATCAACAGGCAGACAATCCAGCGATTAGATACTATCAAGGCCAGTTGTCGGGACAGACCATCACTTTATGGGTCGCTGATATTTTTGCACTGACTTTTGAAGATGTTGGCTCTATTGATGCAGTATATGATAAAGCGGCATTAATCGCCCTGCCAGCCGATATGCGTGTGAGATATAGTGAGCAAGTGCGGAAACTTAGTAGCGATACCAGTAAAGCTGATGGTGCTAACAATGAAATAACACCGCAGCTTTTACTCACGCTAAATTACGATCAGCGTAAAAAGAATGGACCACCCTTCTCTATTAATGCCAACCAACTAGAGCAGTATTATAGCGCTCACTATCAAATCTGTGAGCTAGCGAATAAGCCTTCCTCTATAGGCTCTGCACCTGATATCACCGTCACAGAACATGTTTGGCTATTGAGCAATAAATAAAAACTCATGTAACCTTCAATAAGCTGCTAAATCGCAACGGAGAAATTGAATGAAAATGATAGTCGGTCTAATGAGTGTAATTGCTATTTTGCTAGTCGCTCTGGCAGGCCCATTGTATAAGTTTGGCGTTGTAGAATTAGGCACTGCATTTACGGGGTTTAAATTTGGGTTATTTGCTGGTATCGCAGCATTGGTATTGTTGGCTATACAGCTATTATTTAAACGCAATACAGCCAGTATTGGGAGCGCATTAGCCTCAGCCGTACTTGCTGTCGCTGCAATTGCTGTCCCGCTCGGCATGATGAATACGGCCAAAAATGTACCGCCTATTCACGATATTTCTACCGATTTAGTGAATCCGCCTGAGTTTGTCGCGATTGCACCACTACGTGCAGATGCACCGAATCCCGTAGAGTACACAGGCGCAGAAGTAGCTGAACAACAACGTACTGCCTACCCTGATTTGCAGACATTGACCTACGCTCAATCGAAGTCTGAAGTGGTTGAAGCAGCCAAACAAGCCATAGAAAATTTAGGATGGGAGCTTGTAAATACTGATGTGGATAAAGGCATCATCGAAGCAACAGAGACGACTGTTTGGTTTGGCTTTAAAGATGATGTGATCATTCGTGTGATTGATAACGATAGCGAGCGCTGGGTTGATATCCGCAGTAAGTCACGAGTTGGACAGAGCGATTTGGGCAAAAATGCCGCGCGTATTCATAGCTTTATAGAAGAGCTAGATAGTGTGCTAGCCAAATAAACAGGTTCCACCTCCTAAAGATAGTCCTCGAGTTGAAATACTGTCTGACGCTTTGCACTTTCAGCTTTATGAAATCCTCTTCTAATCTCACGGCAGCGTCAATTTATCGTAACCATTTATAACCTTGGTACTTCGACAGCTTTTCTTTACTGTTTAGATTGGTTACTCTACGTTAATATCATTTTTTGCCTTTCGATAACTATTTTAACGTTTATAGGATATTTTCATGCGTTTGACTCCTTTTTCTACTTTGTCGCTGCTTAGTGTTGCTGTCGGCATCAGCCTTGCTACCACTGCTCAAGCCGCGCAGCCGCCAGCACCTGATTTATCCAATAGTGAGTTTCAGCAGTGCTTGGACAATCTAAAAAATTCTAGCAAGTTTAGCGGTGTTGATGGCTATACCTTTAATAACTATCGCCCAAGCCAGCCTGATCCTAGTGTCATTCAGTCACTGAATTATCAACCAGAGTTTCAAAAAGACGTCTGGGACTATTTATCAGCATTGGTAGACAAAGAACGTGTCGAGGACGGTATCCGAGCCAAGCGTCAATGGGCTCTACACTACGTCAAATCGAATCGCGTTATGGCGTAAAAGCTGAGCACGTGCTCGGTGTTTGGGGCGTAGAATCTAACTTTGGTCAAACACTAGGTAAAAAAACCATTATTTGAGTCTTTAGCGACCTTATCTTGTTTTGACCGTCGTCAGAGCTACTTTCAAGGTGAGTACGCCAATGCGCTAAAAATCGTGCAAAACGGTGATATCGCACCAAATGATATGACAGGATCATGGGCAGGCGCTTTTGGACAGACACAGTTTATGCCGAGTACTTTCTTAGAATTGGCAGTAGATTTCGATGGTGATGGACGTCGTGATTTGGTCAATAGCGTACCTGATGCACTCGCTTCTACCGCAAACTTCTTGGACAATCGCGGCTATCGTACTGGTGAGCCTTGGGGCTATGAAGTCAAACTACCTGATGGATTTTGGGCCGCTTCGAATCGTAAAGACAAAAAGTCAATAAGCCACTGGCGCGACCAAGGTCTGACATTGGCTAATGGCAGTCCGTTACCGTATGACTTGAGCAGTGCAGGCTTATTATTACCCGCTGGTATGGAAGGCCCTGCTTTCTTGGTGGGTAAAAACTTCGATACTTTCTACTCTTATAACGCCTCAGAAAACTACGCACTGGCTATCGCACACTTATCAGATCTAATCACTCGCGAAGACAGCAGCAAAACAGACTTTATCACTGCGTGGCCGACAGACGATCCTGGTATCAGCCGCCAGCAGGCCAAAGACATTCAGCAAGCGTTGTTAAACGCAGGTTATGATATCGGCGGTGTAGATGGCATCATCGGAGACAATACTCGTACTGCTATCCAGCAATACCAGACTAGTCGCGGTATTTTCCCAGCTGACGGACGCGCAGGTCAAAAATTCTATCGCGCCATCGTTGGTAATGCAGCACCGAGTCAAACTCAATACGGCCAGCCTGCAAACAGCCAACCCCTGAATCCTGCACCCGCCGATCGCATGGGGCAATTAATTCAGCAGCAAACGACTGCTCCTAATAGCTATTCATCTCAGCCATCAGTGAGCTCCTCAACTTCTGGCAATACACGTTATCGCCGCGTTACTGATGTCGATGGCACTATCAAGCTTGTTCGTATAGACCAAGGTTCATAGTAGTAAGATAAGTGATGCTATTTAAATGCATCAAAAAAGCCACGCTAACGATAGCGTGGCTTTTTTTATTTATAGATAGTGATTAGGGCGTGTCTTCAATTCACCCGATAGTCATCTAAATGGGCTAAAAATGGCTAAATCTTGCCAAACATCGTCAAATAGCTGGTTAATATCCCGATATTATCTGCGCTATTTTTCTTGTTTGACGGCAATTTATCTCATTTTTACCACCATTTTTGAAATGAAGACACGCCTAATAGAACTTATCTAATTGACTCAAAATACCTGTCTAGACAATAGGTGGCGGCTTAGGCTGACCATTGTCGCCATTCCAATTTTCACGAGCTTTGTCGTCTAAATCGGCTGCCGTTTTTGGCTCCCACTTACCGTTCTCTTTCCAAGTCGCATCGCCCCAATCTTCATCTTCGGCTTTACTGTCTAAATCTTTGTAGGCCTTGCTAGGATCTATACCGCGACGTTTCATATCTGCTACTTGCTCTTCTAACGTATGAAACTGATCAGCATCATGCATAGACTTTTCTAGACCATCAATCTCTTTTTTTTAACTCGTCATTTTTAGCATTGCTCATCGTACGCTCTCCCTAATTATTAATATTATACTTATCATTCTCAAACAGCTAACGTTGTTAGCATAGCTAACTGACTGACTGACTGACTGACTGACTGACTGACTGACTGACTGACTGACTTCATTATTACGGGTCTGAGGAATATTCACAAGCATTGCACGTATGCTTTGTATTACAAAACGTAGTCGTGATGCCAAAATGGACGTTTTAGATGGCTATTATTGAGTACGCTAGCAAATAATTACTCGTCTTGTTTATTTGTACTTGAGGTATGATTTTGCAGTAGGTTTTTTGCGTAGAAGGTAAGCTTCCAAAGCTCTTGTGATACACGCGTACCATAAGTCATCAGTTGTATCCAATTTGCACCGACTAGCTGACGTTGCAAATTATTGATATCAGCTTGAGAGATTTGGCAGCGTGAGACAGCATGAACGTTTGGCATCTCTTTTTTGATGTCTACTTCCGCTTTAGCGGTAATCAAACGATTGATGGCATTTTGCAAGCCATAGCTCGAAAAAGTAGACGGTATTCTCATGAGTGTCATGAGTATCTCGTGCCACGAGAGGGTTAGTGATCGGGTCACGTCCGTTAGATTACCGCCCTCATAAGCCTGAGCACTATATTGAATCTCAAAAAAATCCGTTAACTCAATTGGCTCACTAACCTTGTCCGCTATAAAGTCTTCGTCATCAGGACTGTTTTTCTCTACCTCGGTAGTACTAGGCAATATATCGACTGGCTTCTCATACACGACCTTTTTACTAGTCGTACTCTCTTCGTCATTCGCTCTGACCCAGCCACCTACCATTTTATTATTGGCGACTGCATTATAATGAGCCTGTACTAGTAATGGCTCGATATCTTCTTCCGTATCATAGTAATGTAGCTGATTATCTTGCCTGGTGACTAATTTAATGAACTCTTGGAGTTGTCGACTGATAACAGCGTCTGGAGAGTGGTTTTTAACCAGAACAATTAGCGGCTTAAGCTTCGCTTTAGCATTTAGATAACTCAAATGCATCTGGCTAACACCGTTTTTCTGTACAGTTCCGTAGCTGTCGCCAACGATCATAACTGCGTAATCACAAGAGTCAATACATTGGCGCCCATAAAAAGAGGCTTTAGATAATTTACTAGAAACATCGTAGGTCAGAAATGCGCGTGCCTGAAAAAAATATCGCTAAGCTGTCTAGAACCAACAACTGGTCATTGTCAGCGCATATAATATGAATATGATAGCGACGATTCGGCACAATTACCTCTAAGCGTAGGTCGTGACATAAAAAGGATAGGATGTAAAATAGAACACAAAAATCTTGTCTTGCTCAGCCTAGCATACTCTTAGCTTGAAAAGATGCACTCAATTTATTTTAACTGAGTCAGCGTTGCATACAGTGTATTGATATCACTAGCTTTGATAATAACTAGTAAGAGTAGTATTGCAATGCCATTTCTGTACCGAGTAAGCGCTCAACTAAAGCGCATAGTCTATCACTATATTTAGTGGCGTGAAAAGTTAATGGCGGCCTAGTAATGGTATTTTTATTACTGGTTTTTTGTGACAGATTTTCTCGTTTTTCACTCATCAATGATGCAGACAAGTTGTTTGCAATCAATAGCTGTTTAACCCGTTCAGCAATCGCTTGACCAGAATCAATGACTTGTATTGATAACTGCTGCTGTGTAATCTCATCTAACAAGAATGTCTTAAAAAAATGGATAATGCGTACACCCCAGCACTAACTGATCGACACCTTCATTAGCAAATATTCGTACCTGTTGACGTAATCTTTCGGCTGTCTCGTCTTGTTCTGACATACCTGCTTCTACCCAAGGTACCAGTTGCGATCAAAATACTTAGTGACTACTGTATTATTAGGTTTAGCAAAATTGACAATAACATCATTTAATAAGGTGCCATTCAAAGTCGCTTTGGTTGCTAGCACCGCTACATGACCACTTTTACTCGCCAATACCGCAGGCTTCAATGCAGGAACAAGACCCACAATAGGTATATGTGGATAGCAGCGTCGGGCAGTATCTAGCGCATATGCTGAGGCGCTGTTACAAGCAATAACTATTAGCTTACAGCCTTGCTTATGTAACCACTCTACCGCCTTTAGCGTTAGCGTTTCAATATCTCCGCTATCACGATTGCCATAAGGTACATTTAGCGTATCGGCGTAATATACATAACGCTCAGTAGGCAGCTGCTGTGCTAAATGCAAATAAACAGACAAACCGCCAACACCAGAGTCAAACACGCCAATGGGCGCGCTACGTTTTTTTTATCGCTTACAACTGTGTTACTAGCATGTTTATTGACATCTACTAGATCAATAGCTTTGGGACTTTGGTCAACAGATATATCGACACACGGTCTGAGCTTTCCGACTGTCTGGTTTTTGATATCCATCTTTATGCTAATGCCATTATCATATTATTCATCAATCTCATTACCCAGTTAAATGCGCTATATGTATATTGCGTGTGTGGCGTTACTCTACGTCAGCTATCTATCAACTACCTTTATACGATAGGAATTTTTCAGACCAATAGAATCAGGCGACATTATAAAATTATAGCACTCATCGGCATACAGCAATTAAGAGATAAACATAATACCTAATCAGTAGGCATCGATAATGAATAAGACTGGCCACCACTCTGTAGCGTCAATATCGTCTTGCCATTTTCTTCTGATAACGCTCCAATTTCAGTCAGGTGATAAAAAGTATTGCGACCGATAAGCGCGGTTAAGCCATTTCTAACCATCATGTAAGGGCGTACCTGTTCTGTAGACGCTAATTCCTGAGAATCTGCAACATCGTCAGCGGTACTCAATTGATTCGCTTTATCACTGTTATTAAAGTCGCTTTCACTAAAGTCACTGTTGTTAAAGTCGCTGTCATTAGAATCGCTCTTATTAGAATTATACGCCTTTAATACGATCGGATGCTCATCGTCTAAGCGAACCACATCTCCTGTCGTCGTTGTAAACTCCAACCAACTCATATCATCTTCGTGGACAATACCAACATCATTGATAAGCAGTGGTGCATCTTCTACTTGGATACGGATTTTCTGTACAGGGGTCTTGAGGAAGTACTCAGTAATGCCATTATTTTCTTCTTTCCATAGTATTGTGGCAAACAAGCTGACCAATGACTCACGGGTCATTTGCCCGCCTTCATGCCACCACTCTCCGTTTGCCTTGATAGTCAAATCCATATCAGCAATATCTTCAGGATGCCATTTTTCAAGCGGTGGTATCGCACGCCCTTCGCGAGTCCCTTTAGCAGACTTAATATACTGGCTTAGTACATCCAAATTATCTAAGTCATCTAGGCTAGAAGGCTTACTGGTTGGGGCTTTAGTCAGTTTTTCATGGCTGTCTTCAACACTATTATTATCGTTATTCATTATTAATCCCTTTATTTAGTATTCAAAGTTTGGCTTATCTATTATTACTATAAATTTTAGTTTCAGGTATGATGAAACTTTATCGTTATAACAACCTCATTTTCTTAACATTACCTTAGCATCGATACTCATAAATGCGTATCGTGTTTGTAGGACTTTTCTTTTATAATGAGTAACGATTTTTTTTATTGAAATGGTCAAGTGGGTGTTGTATTGACGACACATCTTACGTTATGTGTTGATATCCTTAGATAAATTGGTATTAACCATGACGGGTCAATTGATGCCGCAAAGACAGTTTTATCGGGCAGCCATATGTCTGAGTGACGTTAGCGCCGCAAGTCTATTATTCAGTTGTTAAGCTAATGATGCCCTGAGATAAGCCACTAAAAGTTTAGGAGTAGGTATGCAAGAGCAAGACAATCAAACGCCAGTTATCGATGGTAATACTGTGAATGCTGACGCACCAGTAGCGACAGAGACTGCAACGCTAGATAAAGCAGAACCAGTCGTAGCGCCAGTTGCCGCGGAACCTGAAGTCGAACGCGAATCAATGGAGTTCGATGTCATCATCGTTGGTGGTGGACCTGCAGGTCTGTCTGCTGCCATTCGTTTGCGCCAGCTCGCTATTGAAGCTGGTAATGATGAGTTTATGGTTTGTGTGGTCGAAAAAGGCTCTGAGTTTGGTGCCCATACGTTGTCTGGTGCAGTCATCGAGCCACGCGCTCTAAATGAGCTAATCCCTGACTGGAAAGAAAAAGGCGCACCGCTTAACGTGCCAGCGACAGAAGATCGTTTCTATTATCTAAACTCTGCCACACGCTCAACTAAAGTGCCTGACTCTTTGATTCCAGGTCCGATGCACAACGATGGCAACTATATTGTCTCGCTAGGTAATGTCGTTCGTTGGTTAGCCGTACAGGCAGAAGAGCTTGAAGTCATGATGTTCCCAGGCTTCCCTGCTGATGACATCTTATACAACGACGACGGTTCGGTCAGAGGTGTATTAACGGGTGATATGGGTGTGGCGGCCAATGGTGAAGCCAAGCCAAGTTTTGAGCCTGGTTATGAGCTCCTTGCTAAATACACTATTTTTGCTGAGGGTAGCCGTGGGCATTTAGGCAAACGCTTAATCAGCCGTTTTGATCTAGATAAAGATTCTGATCCTCAGCATTACGGTATCGGTCTAAAAGAGCTATGGGAAGTTGAGCCTGAAAAGCATGAGCAAGGTGTTGTCATGCATGGTCTTGGCTGGCCATTGACTGAAACTGGCTCTACTGGCGGCTGGTGGTTATACTTTGATGAAAACAACCAAGTAAGCTTTGGTCTTGTGGCTGATTTGTCTTACCACAACCCTTACGTGTCTCCATTCGATGAAATGCAGCGCTTGAAAACGCACCCTGTTATCAAAAACGTTCTAGAAGGCGGTAAGCGTATTTCTTACGGCGCACGTGCGTTGACCAAAGGTGGTCTAAACTCACTACCGAAGTTCACCTTCCCAGGTGGCGTATTGGTAGGTGATGATGCTGGTTTCTTAAACCCAGCAAAAATCAAAGGCACACATACCTCGATGAAGTCAGGCATGCTCGCAGCCGAAGCTATCTTTGAGGCGTTGCAAGCTGAACGTCAGCATGATGAAGTGGTTGCTTATAGCACAATGTACAAAGAGTCATGGTTGTATCAAGATAACTATGAGTCGCGCAACTTCTCACCGGCGATTCACCGTATGGGTCTGTTCATGGGCGGCGCTTTCACCTTTATCGAGCACAACTTGCTAAAAGGTAAAATGCCATTCACTTTGCATGACAATATCCCAGATTACGATCAGTTGGAGCGTGCTAATCATGCTTATCAACCAACCTATCTTAAGCCTGATGGTAAGTTGGTATTTGATAAATTGTCGTCGGTATTTATCTCTAACACCAACCATGCAGAAGATCAGCCAACGCATCTAAAACTTACTGATCCGACGGTACCTATTTCAATCAACTTACCGTTGTATGCTGAGCCTGCACGTTTATACTGCCCAGCTGGTGTGTATGAAGTGGTCAAAGACGCTGAAGGTGCTAAGTTTGTCATCAATGCGCAGAACTGCGTGCATTGTAAGACCTGTGATATCAAAGACCCTTCACAGAACATCACTTGGGTAACGCCAGAAGGTGGCGGTGGTCCTAACTACCCAAACATGTAAATCAGGATAATTCTGATTTGAGCTGGTACAGTTAATATCATTAAAACTTTACTTCAACAAAAACCGCCCTTCTCTGCATAAGAGTCGGGCGGTTTTTTTTAGTGCTGAGAACAAGCTATGTTTACCAATCAATACTGCTTAGTCTGTCCAAGCATCACGGTTGGCTTCATCTCTGAGTTTTACAAAGTTATCAGGATCAAACTTTATCTGATCGCCTGTTTTACCCTCTTTTACCTGACGCTCATAGTCACGTAGTATTCTTAGCGCTACAGGAGACAACAGCAAGATAGCCACTAAGTTGACTAAGGCCATCAGACCCATAGACAAGTCAGCGAAGTTCCATATAGCAGGTAAACTAGCAACAGAGCCGATAAATACCATACCTAACACTAGGAAGCGGAAAACCATAATCATTACTTTGGCATTTTTGGCACCAGAGATAAATTCAAGATTTGACTCACCGTAGCTGTAGTTGGCGATGATAGACGTAAATGAGAAGAAGAAAATCGCAATCGCCACAAACACAACACCTAGGTCACCAACATACTGTGATAAGGCTAGCTGAGTTAACTGAATACCTTCTTGCTCGACATTAGGATCAACCACGCCAGACAAGATAATAATCGATGCCGTCGCGGTACAAATGATAAGAGTATCCATGAATACACCTAGCATCTGCATAAAACCTTGTACTGCTGGGTGATCAGGATGACTCTTTGCCGTTGCTGCAGCATTCGGTGCTGAACCCATACCTGCTTCGTTAGAGAACAAGCCGCGTTTGATACCATTAATCATCGCCTGTGCAATACCATAACCGATGACACCGCCTGCTGCCTGCTCAAAGCCAAATGCTGATTTTACAATCAACGCGATCGCTGCTGGGAATTGACTGAAGTTAGTCACGATAATGAATAGCGCTAGCAAGATGTACAAGATAGCCATCACTGGTACGATTTTACCCGCGATACGAGCTACTGAGCGTAAACCACCGAATACCACTGGCGCTACCAGTACTACCAATACCAAACCTGTCATCCACGTTGGCACACCAAAGGCTTCGTTGGTCGCTTGAGCGATGGTATTGATTGTACGCCATTAAATGCCAAACCAAAGGCCACTAACAAACATAATGAGAAAAACACGGCAAGCCAGCGCTTGCCTAGACCTTTTTCGATGTAATAAGCAGGGCCACCGCGGTACACATTATCGTTGTGCGGTACTTTATATGCCTGTGCTAAGGTTGACTCGATAAAGCTGGTCGACATACCGACCAGTGCCGTCATCCACATCCAGAATACAGCACCTGGTCCACCCAAATAGATGGCAATTGCCACACCTGCCAAGTTACCAGTACCAACACGCGCGGCCAGCGACGTCATCAATGCTTCAAATGAGCTAATACCACCATCTTTGCGTCCTTGGTTGGACACGCGTAGCAACTTCCACATATGACCAAAATGACGAAACTGAATAAAACGTGTCACGACGGTGAAGTAAAGACCCGCACCAATTAGTAAGAACATCAGTAATCCATACCAAGGGTTACTAGCAATCAGCCAATCGTTGTTACCCCAGATAATACCGACACCATAATTTACGATGTTATTAAACCAACCTACTATCTTCGTTCATATGGCTCCTTATTCATTCTTTATACGCGTTACTTAAATTTCATATCGATATCATATTTTGATTGCCATGGACTATATAAGCCTCTGTGCAAAATACCTGATACCAAAAAGACACGTGCATGATATAGATATTGAGCGACATGCGACCATCACGTTTACTTATCGACTTTATATAGTTATTTTTAAAATAAATAATGCTTATGTTTCATCTTATATAGAATAGATTAAGTGATAATTTAATCGTATAAATTACTCGGTTGCCGTAACGTTAGGTTCTTTAATAAATATTTAGCAAACTAATTTTTAGTAATTTACTTATTATTTATGCGTAGTAGTTTGCAATTATCTTTATTAAACCGTGCTAATATAAATTCTATATCCGTTTATACTGTTTTATGGTTATCGAAGCTATTAATCAGTACAAGAAGCACAACAGGTTAGCGTGTTAAAAAGATTAAACTCTTGTCAGGAAGACGAGATTGTTAAAAAGACACTGGATAGTCCACCCTTCTGTCTTCCTCAAGAAACGTTATTTTTGCCATTCGATGGTTTAGGTCAATACGATGCTTAAATAGTTAACTACTTTTATTTGAAGTAGAGAATTACCGAGCATTAAACGTACTATCACGCATCATCGTTTTCACTATATAAAGCAGTACCTGACTATTTTTTATACTTTTCGTGGTAAGAAATAATCGCAGTTCTTTTTATATGGTTGATATTTTTTAGGTAAGACAAAAGGAGTTGTCCTATGGAAAACCACAACGATCCATCTGGATATTGGCGCGCAATATTCGTCTCATTCTCGGCAGCTTGGTTGTTTGGGCGCTATGCTCATATGGCTTTGGTATCTTGTTTCGTCCATTGTTAGCTGGTATCAAAATCGGTGGTACTGATCTGGGCTTTTGGTTTGCTCAGCAAGGATCCATTGGTATATTTATCATCCTAATTTTCTTTTACGCTTGGCGTATGAATAAGTTAGACAAACAATATGGCGTAGACGAGGAATAGCCCCATGAGTCAATTTGTAATTAATCTTATTTTTGTGGGTCTATCCTTCGCTCTCTATTTCGGTATCGCGATTTGGGCTCGTGCTGGTTCAACCAGTGAATTTTATGTTGCTGGTGGTGGTGTCCATCCGGTCGTTAACGGTATGGCAACAGCTGCTGACTGGATGAGTGCGGCGTCATTTATCTCAATGGCAGGTCTTATTGCTGCTAGTGGTTATGGCGCTTCTACCTATTTGATGGGTTGGACTGGCGGTTACGTTCTGCTAGCGATGCTTTTAGCGCCTTATTTACGTAAGTTCGGTAAGTTCACGGTTCCTGATTTTATCGGCGATCGTTTTTACTCAAAAACGGCTGCTATGATTGCTGTGGTCTGTTTGATTACCGCATCGACCACTTACGTTATCGGTCAGATGACCGGTGCTGGTGTTGCATTCTCGCGCTTCTTAGAAGTTGAGAGTAGTACTGGTCTTATCATTGCGGCTATTGTTGTCTTCTTCTATGCCGTACTTGGTGGTATGAAAGGGATTACCTATACGCAGGTTGCACAGTATGTGGTTCTGATGATTGCCTATACTATTCCTGCTGTCTTTATTTCACTTGAGTTGACCGGTAACCCGATTCCAGGCCTTGGTTTGTTTTCAAACCATGTCGAGTCAGGTGTCCCTATTTTGACTAAGCTTAACCAAGTTGTGACTGACTTAGGATTTGCCTCTTATACGGCTGATGTTCCTAACAAGCTAAACATGGTGCTATTTACCTTGACGCTAATGATCGGTACAGCAGGTCTACCACACGTTATCATTCGTTTTTTTCACTGTACCTAAAGTGGCTGATGCACGTTGGACAGCAGGTTGGACACTGGTATTTATCTCGCTACTATACTTTACTGCTCCAGCAGTAGGTGCTATGGCTCGTCTAAACCTAATTGACACCGTTTACCCACAAGGGGTTGCAGAAGCGCCTCTAGAATATGATCAACGTCCAGACTGGATGATGACATGGGAAGAAACAGGTCTTATCAAGTATAACGATCTAAACAATGATGGTCGTATTCAGTTGTACAGTGATAGTGGGTTAGGTGCTGCTCAGATCGCCCTCAATACTGCTCAAACTGACGGTGGCGATGTTGCTGCAGCAACTGCAGCGGTAGAAACCGCTCGTATTGCACATGATGCAGAGCTTGATGGTCGTTTTGCTAACGCTGGATGGGCAGGTAACGAGCTTGATGTTAACGCTGATATCTTAGTTCTAGCGAATCCAGAAATTGCACAGCTTCCACCATGGGTTATTGGTCTGATTGCTGCAGGTGGTTTGGCAGCAGCACTATCAACCGCTGCAGGCCTACTGCTCGCAATTTCATCAGCCATCAGTCATGACTTGATCAAACGTAACTTAAACCCAAATATCACTGATAAACAAGAGCTAAAATATGCTCGTATCACTATGGGTGTGGCGATTGTAGTAGCAACTTACTTAGGTATGAATCCGCCAGGGTTTGCCGCACAGGTCGTAGCACTGGCCTTCGGTATTGCTGCCTCTTCATTGTTCCCTGTGTTAATGATGGGTATTTTCTCTAAACGCATCAACAATCTTGGCGCTATTGCAGGTATGTTGACTGGTTTAATAGTCGTTCTTGTCTATATCTTTATGTTCAAAGGTTGGTTCTTCATCAGTGGTACAGCGAACTTCCCTGATACTGAAGAGTACTGGTTATTTGGTATCTCACCACTATCATTTGGTGCAGTTGGTGCATTGCTTAACTTCATCGTAGCATTCGCTGTATCTTATGCTACTGCGCCACCACCAGCACATATTCAAGAGCTAGTTGAGAGCGTACGTTCTCCACGTGGCGCTGGCGGTGCGGTCGACCACTAAGCTCACAACTGAGGATATATCTTCTGTTACTATATATCACTCACAGGCAGTAGCTGCTTGTGGGTGATTTTTTTATCCTATAGCTATAATAACTAAATTTTAGATTTTTACTTTATCTAAGAGGTTCAATTAGACACATCTAACGCATTAAGGAATATTTTATGCTTTTTGAGTTTATCGCTACCATCGCTGCCGCATTTGGTATGGCTGGACTAGCACTTATCATAACTCACCTCAGCAAACTGGCAGGCAAACGTGCACCTAAATGGCTGATTCCCTTATTTGCTGCTATTGGGATGTTTGCATTTCAGATAAACCAGGAATACAGCTGGTATGGTCAACAAGTGCGAGATCTGCCAGAAGGCGTAGAAGTTGTCAAAACAGCAGAAAGCACGGAATGGTTTCGCCCATGGTCTTATGTTAAACCACAAGTCTTGCGCTTTATTGCGGCAGATACGGGCAATGCTAGCATGCATGCTGACAATCCAGATATGCATTTAGTTAATTTGTATTTGTTTGAAAGACGCAGAAGCGTGCAGAAGATTTTACAGGTAATAGATTGCACTACACCTGCCCGAGCAGACTACGTGATACCAGAAAAAGGTAGCACGCTGACGGTGGATGAACATGTTAAACAGACCACTGCATGGCGAGAGCTAACTACAGATGACCCTTTATTTATCAAAATCTGTACTGATGCAAGCGTCTGATCCAATAACGCTTAGTACGGTTATGATTATGCTGGTTCATTAAATACTGACATCCAGTTGCTTTTAATAGCGTTGAGAAGCGGCTGAATAAGTATGCTTTGAATTAGCTCCTAGGAGTAGCCCAGCGCACAAGCCACCAAAATGTGCCGCAAATGAGATACCTTGTTGCGGCATCAATCCTTGCTTAATGGTCAGCCAATAGCCAGTTCCCATAACAATACAAGCAAGCAGATAACCCCAACGCCGCGCAAATATAGCCCCGCCTATCATATAACCTAACATTGCAAAACAAAGCCCTGATGCGCCGATATGGATGGAAGATGGCGACCCGATAACCCAAGTAACCAGTCCTGAGGCGACCACCAGTTTAATTACCGTGCGATAAGCATTCTTCTCAAACAGTCCAAACAAAAACAAAATCTGTAATAGCGTCACTGTATTGCCAGTCAAATGCGACAAATTGCCATGCATGGTCCACGAAGCAAATACCCCTATCATACTACCCACATCTAAAGCACGCGGCACGATACCAAAGATATTCCACATACCAAATAAGGCCACTTCATTTAGAAAAAACATGCCCCACATCGGTATAAGCACAAAAGCATACAGTCCAATGACCTGCTTTATCCGTACGAAAATCAAGTTAAGCAACTGCTGCCAATTCATATACCATCCTATTATTATTGCCTAGATTTTTTTATACCTACTTAATGGTTTACAGCAAATAGTGGGTGCACAGCAGGTTTGAATGATAACAATGATGCATCCTCATCAGCAGTGAGATAGTTGTCACCATGCAATAATGACGTCGAATGATACGGAACCAAGGCCGTAGGAATAAAGCGACGTGCCGCATCGATATGCTTGATTGAATCATCAAAGAAGATATGCGGCGCAAATGTTCTGAGTACCGCTGTTTTCTCTAGTCCTCCCAAAAAAACGCCATATCAACATTAACGCCCCACTCTCGTAGTGTCTTAATAGCACGCAAGTCAGCTGGTGCATTGCGCGCGGTCACCAGCGCAATTTTTATTGGTGAGTATTTTAGACCAGCAGGTAGGCGCTCCTGCAGATTTGATAATTTAATCAACAATTCAGCATAAGGGCCTTTTTCAATCGGCAAATCACGCATTTGTACTTCACGATCATGAAAGGCTCGTAGCCCTTTTTGTTTGTATAGCAGTTCACCGGAATCATCAAAAAGCACCGCATCCCCATCAAAGGCAATACGCAGCTGCTCAGTATCTAACTCATAAGTATTCACAGGCGTAGCGTCTAGTATGGCACAGGCGCAGATATTGGCATCCGCAACTTGCTGGGCATCCTCGCGATTGGTGGTCAAGAACAGATCAACGTTGAAGTCTTTGATATAAGGCGCAACAGGGCTACCTGAAACAAAAGCAGAACGGGAGATATTAATACCATGTTCTAAAATTGCATTAAGTACCTGAATACCAGTGTCTGGACTACTTTTTGAGACGATAACGACTTCGACCAATGGTGTTTCAATGTCTGAATCTTGTTCATCGCTATTATCAGAATACTTATTTAGGTTTAGTAACGCTTTAATTAGCGGATAACCTGCACCAATATTCAAGGGGTTATTTTCACGCTCGGTCATGTACTCCCTAAACTCTTTTATAGCACTTATAGGTCGTTGCTCTAGCAGCTCTAGCAAATAGTTTTCCGATTCAGTCAAATCAAAAAGTGCCGTCGCAGAAATTGCGACGATAAGCGTATTACTAAAATCGACAGCCATGACTATCTCTACTTATAAAGTTATATAGGAAAATGAATGAAAACCAGTTTACTACATTCACAGGCCTTTATAACACTAAGAAAAGTTATCACCATGCAGCGTCATGGATTGTGAGTTTGTAAAATATCCCTCTCTTAATTCTTAGTCAAAATATCAGCCAATAAAAAAGCCACACTGCTTTATTAGCAATATGGCTTCATACAATAACTTTATAAGCTATGGTTTATATTCAGCTTATCCCAACAACACCAAAGAGATGGCAGGGAACATCACCAAGATAACCAAACGAATCACATCAGAGACAATGAATGGTGCCACCCCGCGGAACATATCACTCAGCTTAATGTGCGGCGCCATCGCCTTAATCACGAAGATATTCATCCCCATCGGCGGCGTAATCAAACCAAGCTCCACCGTTAATACCGCAATGATGCCAAACCAGACCGGATCAAACCCTAACGCTAGAATGATTGGATATACCACGGGAATGGTAATTACCAGCATCGCTAAGGCATCCATGAACAGTCCTAATAGGAAATACATGAATAGAATACAGATTAGGACAATCATTGGACTGACTGCCAACCCACCAATCCAAGATGCCAAGGTATAAGACAGGCGTGAGACTGAGATAAAATACCCCAATGCCTCTGCACCCAGTAGCATAAAGAACACCACTGCAGAGAGCGCTAGTGTCTCAATCAATGACTGCTTAAGACCATCTAAGCGCATGCCTTTAGCAAAGGCATAAGCCCAAGAGACAAACGCCCCTACTGCGGCCCCTTCTGTTGGGGTAAATAACCCAAAGAAGATACCAGCAATAATCACAATAAAGATAAAGCTAAACGGTATCAGACCAGTCAGTGACAGTAGCTTGGCTTTCCACGTGGTTTTCTCACCACGTTTTGCTAGATGCGGTTTCCAGCGTACCATCACCATGACCGTGAGTGAGTACATCACCATACCGAGCATACCGGGTAAGAAACCCGCGATGAACATGTCACCAACTGACTGCTGGGTTAAAATGGCATAGACCAGTAGAGCAATACTGGGCGGAATCATAATACCAAGCGTACCGCCAGCGGCTAAGATACCGCAGGCAAAGCCTGGTTGATAGCCGTACTTCTCCATTTGCGGTAAGGCCACTTTGGTCATGGTGGAGGCAGTAGCAAGTGATGATCCTGAGATAGAGGCAAAGATACCGGACGAACCGATACCAGCAATACCAAGACTTCCCCTTACCCCACCAAATATAGTTCGGGTAGCTTCAAAGAGTTTACCTGCCATGCCAGAGTGAGTAGCAAACACGCCCATCAGAATAAACAAAGGAATGGCACTAAAGTCATACTTTGCTAAGACATCGACTGGGATGTCTTTAAGCATTTGCAGAGCACCACTAGGCGCGGTAACCGCACCAAAACCTACTAGACCCACACCTAACATGGCAAGTGCCACAGGTACGCGTAGGACAACAAGCAGGATCATGACCACTAGGCCAATCGCACCGATAATTTCTGGACTCATGCGCCTGTCTCCTCGGCGTCAAAGAATTCGCCTGTCTTAAAGATGTTGATGGATTCGATCAATGAGCGAATGGCTAGTAGGATGCTTAAGAATGCACTAACCATATAGATAGGCATCATAGATATTCGAAGATCTTGGGTGACTTTGCCAAACTCCATGGCGTCGATGGCGCTCTCATAGAGTCCCCATGCAAAGACGATGCCGATGGCAAAGAAGCCAAGCATAAAGACGCCCATCATGTAGCCTTTGATAGACTGGGGCATCTTCTGGGTAAAGACATCTACGATGATTTGTGAGCGTTCGACAAAAGCAGCAAAGGCAGCGAGTAATGCAAATAGCATGAAGTAGGAGACAATCTCTACACTGCCTTTGACGGTAAAGCCAAACTCACCGCCTGTGAGTTTGAATATGTAGCGCGCGCTGACGTCGAGCATGGTGGTTAGGACGATGATAATGAGACTGATCCCACCAATGAACTGGCATAATCTAGAGATTAAGACGCTGAGCTTGACTAAAAATGCCATGTGACACCTCCAATAGGTTAAACCTTACAGGCAGCACTGGCAGCTTTTGCTTTTTCATAGACACTATCAGCATCCAAACCCAAAGCATTAACATCCTTTAGATATTTTTGTGTTCCTCTTTCAAGTGGCCCTTTCCAGTCTGGATCATTTAATGGATCAGGAATTTCGATAATTTCATCACCTTTATCTTTAGCAGCTTGAATTGCCATTTGGTCATGTTTATCAAACACTTCACCGACCTTATTAGCTAATGCCATCCCTGAGTTTTTATCCAAAACTTGTTTTAGATCATCAGGTAAGTTGTCATATTTGTCCTTATTCATCGTGACCATAAGCGCTGAACTATAGAAAGGAATATTGGTATGATACTTGGTAATCTCATCAATTTTAAACGCTGTTACTGCCTCCCAAGGGAAACTCAAACCATCAACAACGCCGCGCTGTAACGAGGTATACATATCATTAGCAGGTAAACCTACTGGCGAGGCACCAGCGCTTTCAATAATATCACCAGCAACAGCTGAAGGACGGCGAATACGCATACCTTTCATGTCTTCAGGTGTTCGAATTAGCTTATCAGTTGTATGAAGCGCTCCAGGTCCAGCCCCGTACATAAATAATAAATGTGAGTCTTCGTATTCACCTGCTAAAGTACCGTCATCATATAAGGTCTGTAGCATACAGCCCATTTGAGTTGCTGAATTTGATAAACCTGGAAGTTCAGTAATCTGAGTCAAAGGAAAGCGACCGTTGGTATAACCATGCGCTTGTGAACCGATATCGATCGTACCTTTAGCAGCAGATTCATAAGTAACGTCTGCTTTAGCAAGACCCGCTGATGGATAAAGCTCCACTTTTAGACGACCATTAGAATCTGTTTCTATCTGTTTTGCCCAAGGCTCGAAGACTTCTTTACTGATAGATGAGGTTGCTGGCCAAAAATGTGAAAACCGTAGTACGGTAGTTTCTTGAGAAGTCGCTGATGAGCCATCAGTCGTATCAGCAGATTGGTTAGAACAGCCAAGAAGACTAATAGCGGCTAAAGCACCAATTGAAAAAAGAGGAGCTAACTTCATTATCAATTCCTTTTGATAATTATGAGAATAGGAGTAATGTGTTACGAGCAGACAATTTGATTCATCCTAGATTAAATTGTCTACAAGGTTTAGATATATTTTTTTACACACCTGTAATAAAAATACAGTTTAAAATTAGCAGCTATAATGATAGAAGTCAAATCATTTTGAGCATATTATAAAGGATATATTCATATTACAGATATATTTCTAATACTTGAATTGTCTATATAGATAGTAGTAAAAAGTAAGTAGACTAAAATAATTTCTCATAAAAAAGCTCTCAGCCTGTTATCCAGTTGAGAGCTTTTTTTGTATAAATATTTTATGAGCTTATAGAAGCTGCTCTAGGCAGTTATACAGATAATAATGATAAAGCGTTATTCTTCCATCTGCCATTTATCATCTACATATAGCATCGTTATCATCTAGATGCACATGCCATTCTGCATCAGTTACCGTAAGGCGAATCTCGGTCAGACACTGTAGCCAATGCTCTAGGGTATACATAAGATCTCCTACATCCATACTAGCAGGCAACTTCGTAGCTCCTGCTAGTATTACCTCTGACTCACTATCATCATATGCATAGAGATCGAAAGTCTCTGCATCATCTGCATGCTCGAAATTTTCATTATATTCATCGACTATTGACGCGATCTTTTCTTGCTCCTGTTGAGTCAAGAGAGTAGAACGTTCAGCAGTATAGTAGAGTGAAACGCCCATAATATGCTCCAAAATAAATGACAAATAGTAGATTCTAGAAGTGAATAAATAGTATCACATCAAACTGATTTGTAGGAAAGTTTGAATTCTTGACCTGAGCACCGCAAAAATTGCATGCCAATTTTATGCAGCGCAAGAGCAAATCCTATTCAAA
>NZ_BAWH01000012.1 GCF_000586435.1 Psychrobacter sp. JCM 18901 | reverse complement strand
TAGTCATCGTTTTGGTGGCTTGGATACTGATCTTTTTTTTGAAAATCTTAGTAAGAATTAATATAGTCAAGTCTATATAAATCCGCTACATCGTCATCCTCGCTAAGCATACTAATGTATAACTTGCGCTCGGTTTCCTTGTATCGAAATTATATTGAACTGACTATATCTTACAAAGAATTAAAACTGAGTGGTAGAGAAGCCGTTAGAACCTATTTAATTATTTTTATAACTAGGTGGGAACTTCTCTTTTCCATATATCCATAAGAACTTATCAATATCTTTCGCATTTTTTTCCGTTAAGATTATAATACGTAATAAAATCTAAAATCACTTGGTGAAATTTTTTTAAAACTCTTTAAATCTTTCTTCTTAAAGTCTGAAAAACTATCTCTTTCCTTGTAGGCGATGAGTGTCTTTTCTACGAAGCTGTCATATATAGAATAATCTATTTGGTTATGCCAATTGCAATACTTAGTAGCAAAAGAATAAAAATTGATTTCTTTATTATTCTTTTTAGTACGAATGTTATGTCCAGTAGCGATTTGATGTACAAGCTCCGGATTTCCTGCCTTTATGTTTTCATCGACATCACATTCTAATATATGCTGAGCCACCTTGAAAACACTATAAATGCTAGTGCTATATAGCTCATTAATCACACTGACCTTTAAAATAATATCTTCAAGAGAAGTGTTATTTGGAAATGCTTCGAACAGTTTTATTATTGCACTATCTCCATACTTGTACCTTTCATCTAATTCGAATTTATCTATATACTGCTTTATTAAATCTTCAGTAGGTTCATCTAGAAAATCATTATTCTTCATATTCTTTCTCATATCATTTGAATTTTTGAATCATAGGACTTTTAAGTTAAAAATACGGACTTACCATAATTATTGCACTTAGCCTAATATTATTCCACAAGAGTCTAGAATTTTTTTTCATTTAATTCAACTTTCTTTGGCTAGATATTTAGTAATCTCAAGTATATGTATTAATAAACTTTAACTACAGTTTTATAGTCAAATAATTTAACTACAATTCCGTAGTCAAAACCCACCACCTTATTTAGCAACTAAATAAACACTATCTTACGTACTGTTCGCTCAGCTCTGTTAAAGTAAGTCATGCAAACACCTTAATAAAAGGCTACCCGTCATGATCTTACTTGATACTCTAAACTTAACCTACCCTATCGTCCAAGCGCCAATGGCAGGAGCAACCACACCTGAACTGGCAGCGACGGTCAGTAACTTTGGTGGACTGGGCTCATTAGGATCTGGCATGACTGCGCCAAATGTTTTGACCAGCCAAATTGATACCATTAAATCGCTCACCGACCGTCCGTTTATGATCAATCTCATGGTATTGTCTGAGCAAGAATCTACGACCTTTGATACCGAAATTCCCGCTTGGCTGAGTGAGTACTACCAAGACAATAATATCGAAATTGCACTACCTGAACGCCCAGCGCAGAGCTTCGCAGAGCAGCTACAAGTGCTCTATGACAATCCCGTTCCCGTTGCCAGTTTTACCTTTGGCATTATCAGTGCTGAGCAAGTTCAGCGTCTGCAAAGTTTCGGCACACGCGTCATCGGTACCGCCAATCATCCACTAGAAGCGAAAGCATGGAGCGAAATTGGCGCAGATGCGGTATGTGTACAAGGGGTTGAAGCGGGTGGACATCGCGGTGGTTGGTTACCGCAAAGTGAAAGCGATCCATTGGGATTATTGACTTTGATTGCCCAAACCCGTGCCTGTACTGATATTCCTTTGATTGCAGCAGGTGGCATTATGACAGGACAGGATATTAAGGCAATACAAGCGGCAGGTGCTGAGCTTGCACAAATGGGGACGGCGTTTTTGACCACCGACCAATGCGGTATCAATGATACTTATAAGCAAGCCTTACTCGATGCCAGTCACAGCAGACGCAGCTCAGAGACACGCTTAACTCGATTATTTTCAGGTAAGCTCGCTCGTGGTTTATTAAACGATTATCTGCGTGATTTTGCTCAATTTGAAAGCGCTGATGAGCTACCGCCCTACCCACAATTAAATGCCATGTCCAAATCTATGCGAGCTCATGCCTCTAAAAATATGGATGCAGAACATCAATCTTTATGGGCAGGACAAGGGGTAACTTTGGTCAAACAAGAAAGCACGCTTGAACTGCTTGAGCGACTGATAAAAACGTTATAGGCTTAAATATTTTTATCAGTTCGCACTACTCTAATAAAAAATCTACCGCCGCAGCTGCATGAATAGCTGTGGTATCAAATACAGGTATAGGGCTATCAGCCTGTTTAATAAGTAAACCAATCTCTGTGCAGCCCAAGATCACACCCTCTGCCCCTTGCGCTGCCAAATCTTTAATCACTTGACGATAATACGCTCGTGAGCTGTCTTTAAACTCACCGACACACAGCTCTTTTTTGATAATGCGATGTACTTCTGCTCTTGCCTCATCTTCTGGTATCAATACTTGTAAACCCGCATCAATCAGACGCTGCTTATAGAAATCTTGAGTCATCGTAAACTGAGTACCAAGCAGGGCTATTTTGGTGAGATTTTGTTTTTTGATAGCATCAGTAGTCGCATCAGCGATATGAGTCAATGGCAAGTCTGTGGCGGAGCGCACGTCATCGACCAGTTTGTGCATCGTGTTAGAGGCAATCATGATTCCTTGTACGCCAGCTGCTTGTAGACGCTGAGCGCTGCTAGCCATTATCACGCCTAGCTCGTCCCATCTGCCTTGCTCCTGTAACGCATTAATCAACGCAAAATCCACACTATGAATCAACAAATCTGCTGAATGTAGTCCGCCAAGCTGATGCTTGACACCTTCATTAATCAGACGATAATAGCTCTCGGTACTCTCCCAGCTCATACCTCCGATGATTCCTAATGTTTTTTGTTGAGACCCTCGTTGCTCTTGAACTGCCATACTATACCCCTAGTGGTTTTTGTTCTTAGTTATAGTAAGTTATCGTAGCAAAATCGACTGTTGAGAACGCGCTATTTTTAGAGATATCCGTTTTAGAAATAATCTCTTCAAAAGCTTTAAAATGCTGCTTTAAAGACAATAATCATATTAATAACATATCGCAAACCCTACCATTAATAATAACGATTTTACCTACTCATTTTCGAAGCGTATCATGTGCCCTCGTAGCCAACTATCTTGTCAGTTACGCTTATTTATTACCGCATAATTATATTTGTGCCATACGCCAGCATCATAGGCTGAGCGTCATTAATTGCTATCATCCTGTAGGACACCAAATACTATGACCAACTTCCCCACTATCAGAATACGCATTCGTCGCAAACTCTATCGCCTTATCTTTACAGGTCTGATGGCGATGATGATGTCGCTTATTATCTCGTCAGCGCTATTATTGGTAAAAGTAGGCTACGTTGATGGCTTTTTTTATGGAGTTGATGCATTCTTGGGGACTGGCTTTTATTTTTGCGTGGCCAAGTGCGTACATCTGCGCCTATCTAATACAAGAGCATGTACTGAGCAGGATAGAGTTTTATTAAATATTCCTGCGCACTACAGCATGATACCCAATAATATCGCTATCTTAAATTTGCCATGATTGTGCAATGTCCTCATCAGTAAGCAACAACGTTACTTAACCAAAAAAAGTACTGATAACAATCCATCAAAGTTGCTACTGTTGTTAGCTGATTGCACGCTTTTTTTCGAGTGTCCATCACTGATAGACAATCAAATAACTAGAATACGATTATTAAAAATAAACAAAGGAAATCATCATGCGTAGTGCTATTCATAACAGCTTTGGCAAACCCTCCAACGTATTGAGCGTTGGCGACAGCCCCATGCCGCAGCCAGCTGCCAACGAAGTCCGCATCAAAACCATCCTCTCCCCTATACACAACCATGACTTGCTAACGGTAAGTGGTCAATATGGCTATAAGCCTGAGATGCCAGCCATCGGTGGTAGTGAAGCGCTAGGTATTATCGATGCCGTGGGTGATGACGTCACAGATCTAAGCGTCGGCCAACGTGTGGCGTGCGCTAGTGTGCATGAGACGTGGGCAGAGTATTTTGTCGCTCCTGCCAGCATGGTATTTAACATGCCTGATAGCATCGAAGACGAGTTGGCTGCCCAGCTGATCGCTATGCCGCTATCTGCCCTAATGCTATTAGAATTTTTGGAAGTAGATAAAGGTCAATGGATTATTCATAACGCGGCAAACGGCGCAGTGGGTAAAACGCTTGCGATGCTCGCAGCAGCACGCGGTGTGAATACGATCAATCTCGTACGTAGTAAAGATGCGATAGAAGAGCTGACCTCGCTCAGTATCAAAAACAATGTCGTCACCGCTGATAATGACTGGAAAGACCAAGTTCGCGCTATCATTGGTGATGATAAGATCACAGCAGCTGTCGATTCAGTCGGTGGTGAGTCGAGCAACGAGCTACTATCATTACTTGGCAGCAAAGGCACGCTGGTCTCATTTGGTATCATGTCAGGCAAGCCAATGGCACTAGACGCTGGCAGCTTGATCTTTAAGCAAGCCGTTGTAAAAGGTTTTGGGGCAGCAAAACCAGCCAAGAAATGGATCTCGATAACAAACAACGTCTAATCGATGAGTTACTAGAGCGCGCTTCGAATGGCGATCTAAAACTCCCTATCGAAGCCATTTATAGTCTGGACGACATCACAACTGCCGTCTCTGGAAAAGTACAATCAAGCAAAAAAGGTAAAGTTATCCTAAAACCTTAAGTGGTACTCTAATCTTGCATTGATTGTCATTGAAGGCATCATAAATATGAAAAGTCCATTTGTATTACTCGTTAGATAATACTATGGGCTTTTTTATTTTAACCGTACTGTTGTTATGGTAATTCTAATGCAGACATATACATAAGCAATTACTCATCAACCCGAATAATAATATTTAATAAGGATATAACCATGTCAAACGATACAACTTTCAAAGCTTTAGTAGTCGAAGAAACCAGTGATGGCGAATTCAAAAAAAGCATTCAAGAGCGCAAAGTCAGTGACTTGCCGGAAAATGACTTGCTCATCGAAGTGCATTATTCATCGTTAAACTTTAAAGACGCAATGTCAGCCACTGGTAATAAACGAATCACCAAACAGTACCCGCATACCCCAGGTATCGACGCAGCTGGCGTGGTCGTCAGTGATAAATCAGGCACATTTAGCGCAGGACAAGAAGTATTGGTATTCGGCTATGATCTCGGTATGGACACAGATGGTGGTCTCGGTCAAATGATCTCTATACCAGCAGATTGGGCGCTGGCGTGCCCAGAGACGCTGACGCTAAAAGAAGCGATGACCTATGGTACCGGCGGCCTAACCGCAGCACTGAGTGTGCAAAAGTTAGAGAAAATGGGTGCAAAACCCAGTGATGGCCCAGTCGCTGTGACTGGTGCAACAGGCGGCGTAGGTACGATCAGTATCGCTATCTTAAAGCAGCTCGGCTATGAAGTGATTGCATTCTCAGGTAAGCCAGAGCAAAGCGAGCATCTAAAAGCAGTGGGCGCAAGCGAAGTGCGTCATCGCGATACCATCAATGAAATCGGTAATAAACCTGTCGGCCGTGAGCTATGGGCAAATGCTATTGATACCATCGGCGGCGACTACCTATCTAACTTGCTTAAACAAACCAAAGCAGGCGGCGCGGTGACCAGTTGTGGTCTAGCAGGCGGCGCTGAGTTTTCCATGACGGTCATGCCATTCATCACTAGAGCAGTATCATTATTGGGTATCGACTCGGTTTATATTCCACTGGCTGATAAAGAAGCCATTTGGAAACGTGTTGCCACCGATATGAAGCTGCCTAATCTTGAGAGCTATGGTGAAGAGATTACGTTAGAGCAAACGCCAGAATACCTAGATCGCTTTATGTCGAGCAAAGTGGTTGGGCGTTATGTGGTGAATGTGAAGGGATAGTTTTCTTCAGAACAAATATTATAAACAGTAGCGGTGCTCTTTATCTGAAAGAGCACCGCTTTTTTAATTGACTTTAACAAACTTAAGTTTACTATATTGGTTTTATGGAATATTAACAATAAGGAAGTTAAATTGTTTGAGATAGGAAAAATTTATAATAGGCGTGCTGATATACACGGTAGATATAAGGGTCAGCAATATGGAGGTATAGCTACTCCTGCCGCTCATCCATATGTATTTATATTTACAGGTGATTCTGGTAGCGAGTATGGATATATTGATAGTTTTGATCCTAATGGTACCTTTAAATACACAGGTGAAGGACAAGAAGGTGACATGAAAATGTCTAAAGGTAATTTAGCTATTCACGATCATCAAAAAAACAATAAAGAAATTTTACTTTTTGAATATACATCACGAGGTTTTGTACGGTTTTTAGGAACATGTAATTATGTTTTTCACCATATTGAAGAGCGGCCAGATAGAAATGGCTATCTTCGTGAAGCTATCGTTTTTCATTTAGATATAGTTAATACTCAAAATATTGATGCAGCTCAAGCTCTAACTTCCGAGATAGTTGAATCTCCCAAAGCTATGTACATTACTAAGCCTAGTAAAGGCCATTCATTACAGAAATTACGAGAGATTGCCTTGAGTGCAACGCCAACCCAAGCAAGTACACAAGAGAAAATCCAGTCTATCCAAAACCGTAGTGTGGCAATTAAATTTTATGCAAGAGAAGAGCTAATGGTATATGTGAAGGATGTAATGAGATAGCTCCATTTAAAACTAAATCTGGACCTTACCTTGAAGTACACCACTTAACTAGGTTGGCAGACGGTGGGGCAGATTTACCTCAAAATGTTATCGCGTTGTGTCCTACCTGTCATCGAAGAGCACACTACTCTTTAAATTATTTAGAATTTAATAGTCAGTTGATAAACGAAGTTGCTGCTATCGAAGCAAAAATTAATGAGTGAAACGCTTAACTTCAAAACCAAAAAAACACCCAACCATGTTGAGTGCTTTTTTTATTTATAACAAGCTGTATATCAATTCAAAAAAATTTGAGTTAAAACGCTATTTAGATAAGTTACGTAGTCTAAGATGGTAACAAGGCAACCGAGCGCAGATAGTACGTGGTTGTACATCTAGCGAGGTTAACACCGTTACCTTTTAGAATACTTAAACGATTTATTCCCACTCAATCGTTGCAGGTGGCTTGCTCGATACATCATAAGTCACGCGTGATACTTCAGCGATTTCATTCATGATGCGGTTCGATACCGTCTCGATCAAATCATACGGCAGATGCGCAAAGCGAGCCGTCATAAAGTCTACGGTTTCAACCGCACGTAGCGCGATTACCCATGCATATCGGCGACCATCGCCGACCACACCGACAGATTTTATTGGTTGGAATACGGCAAATGCTTGTGCCGTCTTGTCATACCAGCCTGAACGCTCAAGCTCTTGCATAAAGATCGCATCAGCCAAACGCAGAATATCCGCATATTCCTTTTTGACTTCGCCAAGGATACGCACGCCCAAACCTGGACCTGGGAACGGATGACGATAGATCATTTTGGCTGGTAGACCCAAGGTAATACCAAGCTTACGTACTTCATCTTTGAACAAATCACGTAATGGCTCAATCAGCTTAAATGCCAAATCATCTGGCAAACCGCCTACGTTATGATGGCTCTTAATGACGTGTGCTTTGCCTTGATGCGACTTAGCAGATTCGATCACGTCTGGGTAAATCGTACCCTGTGCTAAGAATTCAACAACTTTACCATCGCTCTGCTCGCTCACTTGACGCGCGCTATCAGCGAATACGTCAATGAAGGTTTTGCCGATGATTTTACGTTTTTTCTCTGGATCAGACTCGCCCGCTAGCGCATCTAAGAACAAATCTTCAGCATCAACACGGATGACTTTTACACCCATGTTTTCTGCAAAGATTTGCATGACTTGGTCACCTTCATGCAGACGCAATAGACCGTTATCGACGAACACACAAGTCAGCTGATTGCCGATTGCTTTGTGCAATAACGCGGCAACGACTGAACTATCAACACCGCCCGATAGACCTAGCAATACTTGCTTGTCACCGATTTGCTCTTTTAACTGTGCGATACGCATATCAGCGATATTGTCTGGCGTCCACTCACCTGCACATTCACAGATTTGATGAACGAAACGACCAAGCAGCGCTTGACCTTGTAGCGTATGCGTCACTTCTGGGTGGAACTGTAGGCCGTAGTATTGCTTGTCATCATTGGCCATAATCGCGATCGGACAGCTTGGCGTGCTAGCGATGATGTCAAAGCCTTCAGGTACTTCAATGACCTTGTCACCATGACTCATCCAAACATTTAGCTTGGCAGCCTCGCCGTCAGTCTTGCTGTCTTCGATACCGTCAGTCAGCTGCGAGTGACCATTTACTTCGATAGTCGCCGCACCAAACTCATGAATATCACTGGCATGAACTTGCCCGCCGAAACGATCTGCCATCGCTTGCATACCGTAGCAGATACCTAGTACTGGCACGCCTAGATCAAACACGGCATCGTTGATACGTGGGCTGTTTTCTGCGTGGACGCTCTCAGGGCCACCTGACAAGATGACGCCTTTTGCGCCAAAATCGATGATGCGCTGAGTGTCGATATCATAAGGGAACATCTCACAAAACACCCCAGAATCGCGCACACGGCGAGCGATTAACTGGCTATATTGCGAGCCAAAATCGAGGATTAAAATGCGATCTTCTTTGATTGCAGGAGTGGCAGCAGCAGTGGTCATAAATCGATATCCATCAATAGATAAATTGGTGCCCTATTTTAACAAGTTTACGCCCTCTATTGGCTATTAGATGGTTAATTATTCACGATTATTATTCGCGCATACCCTCAATTTATATAATTACTCTCTAAGTAATGACAAAAATAAGCAAAGAGTAGATAGCAAACCCAATTACGAGCAAACTATCTTCTTCTCTATTCATCAGCCATTTACTAGGTTTACTACGTAATATCACCCAACGCTGCATGAATGCGATTCAACCCTTCTATCAATATTTCTTTAGGACAAGCCACATTCAAACGCATCTTTAAATGTCCTTCCTCGCCATATTTAATGCCAGCGTTTAGCTCAACTTTAGCAGCTGTAAGCGCATCATAGAGCATCTGATCGTCTTGACTATATGCTGAACAATCTAGCCAAATTAGGTACGATGCTTCTGGGCGCATGATTTTAATATCAGGCAAATGCTCATTTAAAAACTGCACCGTCAATTTAATGTTGGCTTCGATATAACTAAGCGCCTGCTCTAGCCATTCACCGCCGTGCTCGTAAGCACTACGCATGGCTGTATACGCAAATAGGTTCAGCTCGTACTCATCATTTAATTGCTGCTGCTGACTGATTTTTTTGATTAGCGCCTTATCTTTAGCAAATATCATCGAGCCTTTGATACCAGCGATGTTAAAGGTTTTGGTCATCGAAGTCAGGCTGACTACGTTGTGCTCATAGCCTTCTGTCAGCGTCAGAAATGGCGTAAATGTATGACCAGTCAAGGTCAAATCTTGATGAATCTCGTCACTAACAATCGCCACGTTGTGCTTTTTGCAAATGGCCAGTAGCGTTTTTAGTTCGTCCCTCGTCCATACACGCCCGCCAGGATTGTGCGGATTGCACAGTAGATAAAGCTTAACCTCATGCTCGATTATCTTGGCTTCGATATCAGCTAATTCCAGATGATATTTACCTTCGACTTCCTTTAATGCAGAGAGTACAAGCTTGCGACCATTTTGCTCAACCTTGCTCATAAAGGGTGTATAAATAGGATCGTTGACCATTACCGCCTCGCCTACCTTGGTAAAGACATTCATCATCAGCGCTAGGCTTGGCACGACACCAGGGGAAAACAAGATATTTTGCTTCTCTAACTGCAAGTCATAACGACTGCCATGCCAGTTAATAATCGAGTTGTATAAGGCATCAGTAGGCTTGGTATAACCCAAGATGCTATGCTGCACGACTTGCTCAACCGCGCTTAATATCGGTGCGGCAGCCTTAAAATCCATGTCCGCCACCCATAGCGCAATTGTGTCATCGCTATAGTGCCACTTGAGTGAGCCGGTATCGCGTCT
Organism: Psychrobacter sp. JCM 18901; assembly: GCF_000586435.1. Lineage (GTDB taxonomy): Bacteria > Pseudomonadota > Gammaproteobacteria > Pseudomonadales > Moraxellaceae > Psychrobacter. The sequence continues at coordinate 82,399 of NZ_BAWH01000012.1, read as the reverse complement.
GTCGATTATTTCATCAAAGTTATATTGCATTGGTACTCTTCTTATTTGGAATAATAATGGTTTGGAACGTCAAAAATACAGCGCAATATATGCATTGTATTATCAATATACGCTACGCTATCCGCTCTAGTAGATTAAGGCGCATTCAATTTTACACAAAAAAATTAAAGTGTTTTTAGACCTTAATTATCCATTTATCGGCTTAAATAACCTTCAAAGATATAAAGTGAACATTATTTTAATAATGATTAAAAATTAATGCTACATTAAGGTTTCAGACTCTATCTATCATAAAGTTATTTATGCCAAAGTGCGCTGATGTCGCCATGATTATAATCTATCAACATCTACCCAAACTATCTAATAAGCCATCAAGGCTAACAAAAAGGAATGAAGAATGAAAATGGACTTTTTACCGAAATCAGTACTAAAGATTAGTGCGCTCACCTTTGCCATTGCCGCAACTGCTTCTTGCACTGCTATGGCAACAGGAACTGACCATCAGACTGCAAACTCAGCTAGCAGCACCGCCATCACTCTCGGCAACGCTGCCACAACTAGCGGCACCAATGATACCGTTGCCATCGGTAGTCAGGCCAATGCAGGTCTAAACTCAGCTACTGCCGTTGGCGGTCAAGCCAACGCTGCTGGTCTAGGCTCAACCTCTATCGGTTGGCAATCAAAAGCCACTGCCGAACGTGCGCAAGCTTTTGGTCATCTAGCCAATGCGAGCGGTGTACGCTCTACCGCTGTCGGTGAAGCAGCTATGGCAGGTGGCAATAATGATACGGTTGCTGTCGGTAATAAAGCCAATGCAGGTCTCAACTCAGCCACTGCCGTTGGCGGTGAAGCCAATGCCGCTGGTCTAGGCTCAACGTCTATCGGTTGGCAGTCAAAAGCCACTGCTGAACGCGCACAAGCGTTTGGTCATCTAGCCAATGCAAGCGGTATGCGCTCTACCGCTGTCGGTGAAGCAGCTATGGCACAAGGCGCAACTTCAGTCGCGGTTGGTAATAAATCTATGGCAGGCGGCATGAACAGTATCGCTATCGGTAATGAGGCAAAGGCGTCTAAAGACAATCAAGTCGTCCTAGGTAACGCTGGACAAGTGCAGTCGAGTACCGCAGCACAATCAGGTACAGTCAGAATCGTCACGATCGATGATAACGGCACTTTAGGTACGATGATGGTTGATTACTACCAAAAAGCTAAATAATTATAGTTGAGCCAATAACACTGGTATAGCTATAACCAGCCATGCTAGATAAGTCAGTAATACTCGATAAAATGAAAAAAACCTCGCAATTGCGAGGTTTTTTTTGGTTGGTATGTTTGATTAAATAGGATTTTTACGGAAGTTTAAAAGGTAAGTGCACATATCGTCCTTTTATCTTTTGCGTATGAGAAACACTCTTAAACCATACTAGTATTAACGCCCCTTAAACTCAGCCTCACGTCTCTCAACCATCGCCATTACACCTTCTTTTGCATCTTCTGAATGAAACAGCGGCGGCAGATAGCTATGGATATTGGCCAATGCCGTTGCTGCACCATTACGGCTGGCATCTTGTGCTGAAGACAATGCCCCTCTCACACCCAAAGGCGCAGCTTTACAGATCTCTTGTGCCAGCGTCAATGCACGCTCATATTCAGTGCCGTTTGCTACCACTTCACTGACCAGATTCAGTCTATCTGCCGTTTGCGCATCAAATGCTTTACCAGTAAGCAGATACGGCATGGCTTTTTGCCAGCCTGCCGCTGCGACAAAGCGTACCGTTGCCCCACCAAATGGCATGATGCCGCGCTGTACTTCCATTTGTGCAAAGTTACAGTTATCACTAGCGATGACCACATCACTGTTTAGCATCAGCTCGATAGCCACAGTGAAGCAAGTACCTTTCACCGCGACGACCACGGGTTTGGTACGCAGCTTTCCACTGATGCCCCATGGATCGATTTGATCGTCATTAAACTCAAACACACCATCGTTTAGCTTGTCTTGTAGCTCTACCAAATCCAGCCCAGCAGTAAAATGATCACCATGCGCAAATATCAGCGCACAGCGTAAATTGTCATCTTGCTCGTAGCGTGTCATCGCGTCAGATAACTGACCAATCATATGACTGTCAAAGGCGTTGCGTTTATTGGCACGATTTAGCCCGACAAGGCAAACATGGCCTTGCGTGTTATAAGTGATGCGGTTCTCTGTGGCGTTACTATCCGTAGTCATGGTTCCATCCTTGTTAAAGTAATCATTGGCATATAATGAGTGGTTATATAGTCGAATCTCAATAATTTATCGGTAGAGATTGAGTGAGAAGTCACCTTTAATATAGACACCCTTGTTCTATAACACAAGCAATAGAGATGACTCGCATAGTGCAAAAATCGATAAAAGTTGACCTCATTTACGATAAGTGCAACTATGTTGCAGGTCTAAATATGGTTCAGAGTATTTTATGGAATTTTGGCACGGTTTTTTTACTCATCACTAGCGTACATCTATTGGCTGCGGCCTCACCTGGCCCTGATTTTGTCTTAGTCTCGCAGCAGACATTAGCAAAAGGCCGACGCACAGGTTTGATTTGTAGTCTCGGTATTACCTTGGGTCTTGCCGTCCATATTATCTATTCTGTATTAGGACTGGCGACTGTCATTGCTCATTCACAGCCATTATTGACTACTATCAAATGGTTGGGTGGCGGCTATCTGATTTATTTAGGTTGGCAAGGTATCCAAGCTAAACCTAAAAAACCAGCAGATTTAGAAACAGCTCATCTTTTAGAAAAAAACACATGCTTTAGAAAAAGCAGATTCACAAGTAGGTTCAAGCACTCACACTTCGCAAGATGCGCTTACTAGCCAGACCCCACCTACAACCAAAGAAACCACTATCGAAAAATCGCCTAGTAATGGCGAATCTACCTTTACTACGTTGCGTCGCGGATTCCTTTGTAATGTTTTTAATCCAAAAGCGCCTGTCTATTTTGTAGCTATTTTTACTCTTGTATTGTCGCCTGACATACCGCTTTGGCAATTGGCTATTTATGGTGTATGGATGATGGTGTTACAGATGGCGTGGTTTAGTACGGTCGTCATGCTACTTTCTATCCCTGCGGTACATCGACGCTTCCAAAGATTTGAGCATTGGATCGACCGTGTATTGGGTACTGCGATGATCGTATTAGGGCTTAACTTGATATTGCGTCACCGATAAGCGACCGATAAAGCGCGGATAAACAATTAGCAACCTGCGAAATCTGCTACACTGGTTACTTATATCCATATATCGTAGCCTGACATTATGACAAGTAAGCCCATGACCCGTAACCCTGCAAATAGTAAACACAGAAACAGATCGCCGGCGACCGCCAAAAAACTCGGTCAGCTGCACCCACGCAACCCGCACCAAGGTCGTTACGACTTTGCGGTATTGACTCGAGCTTTACCTGAGCTTGCTGACCACACCATTACCAATCCTAAAGGTGAGTCGACGATTAACTTCTCGGATCATCAGGCTGTTCGCGTGCTGAATAAAGCACTGTTGGCGAACTATTACGGGGTTAAATTTTGGGACATTCCTGAAGGCTATCTATGTCCGCCGATTCCTGGACGTGCCGATTATATTCACTATATCGCGGATTTACTGGCGCAAACCACTCACGTAAATGCTGATAATACACCGCCAACAGGCAAAGAAATTCACGCCCTTGATATCGGTACTGGTGCCAGTGCTATCTACCCTATCGTTGGTAGTCAGAGCTATGGCTGGCGCTTTACAGCAAGTGACATTGACCCTATCTCGGTCAATACCGCAGCGCTGATTTGTGAAGCCAACCCAAAACTAAAGAGTGCGGTCAAAGTAAAGCTGCAGCCTGAGCCTAAATTTATCTTTAAAAACATCATTGGTCGTCAAGACTATTTTGATGTCGTGGTTTGTAACCCTCCGTTTCATGCTTCATTAGAAGAAGCGATGGAAGCCAATAGCCGAAAGCAACATAACTTGCAGCGCCATCGTGGTAAGAATGAAAGCGAGCAAATCAGCCGCAGTTCAACCAAATCAGGCAACGCTGCGCAAAACCTGAACTTTGGCGGTCAGCACAAAGAGCTATGGAGTGAAGGTGGCGAAATTGCGTTCTTGACTAAAATGGCAAAAGAAAGCCAGAGCTTTGCAGAACACGTTGGTTGGTTCACAACCTTAGTATCAAAATCTGAAAACGTTAAGCCATTGCAATTGTTATTAAAGCAGCTAAACGTCGCTCAAATGCGTATCATCGAGATGAGCCAAGGTCAGAAAAGCACTCGCGTACTAGCTTGGCGCTTTGACACTGACGAAGAGTAATCATCAAGCAAAATTACTAACTCGAGTTTCACGTGAAACAAAAAAGCACCACTTTGATATTCAAAGTGGTGCTTTTTATGAGTACTCAGTAAGAATCTAAATAAATTAGCTAAAAAAACATCACTTTTAGACCAATTGCAATAAGCACGATACCGCCCAATGCTTCAGCTTTATCCTCTAGCCATGTGCCTGAGCGACGTCCCAAATAGACCCCGATCCAGCCAAATATAGCAGTTACTACAGCGATAATTAAGCAAGCTAACCACGCATTCAGTGCCAATAAATTCAGCGTAAACCCTGCTGCCATTGCATCAATACTAGTTGCAACCGCTAACGTAAACATAGTGCGGTGATTGATATGTCCATGCTTACTCGTGGCTGTTACTGTATCACCATCAGTGTTAATAGCATCATCATTGACGTCCAGATCATCACTGTCAGTATCTGACTCATCAGCAGTAAACACTTCATAAAGCATTTTCCCACCTAGAGCAATCAATATAGTACCGCCAATCCAAGGTGCAGCAGCGGCCAGCCAACCCAACATTGCCGCACCTAATAAGTATCCAATAAGAGGCATTATCCCCTGAGCGATACCAAAGTAAAGCGCAGCATAAATAGCCAAGCGCAGTACATATTGATGACTGTATTTTTGAGCCTTAGCACCCAACCCTATCGACACTGCAAACGCATCCATCGCTAAAGCAATAGCGAGTAAAATTACTTCAACCATTTGATTCCCACAAATTATAATTATTAGGTAATAGAAACGCTAACAAATGAGTTTCACGTGAAACAAAAATACCGCCTTGAATATCAAAGCGGTATTTTTATAAATTGTCAGTAACCAGTTTCAAATTTAGATATCTAAGTTCGATACTGTTAGTGCATTTTCTTCAATGAAGATACGACGCGGTTCAACGTGATCACCCATCAAGCAAGTAAACATATGGTCAGCGGCAATAGCATCTTCGATGGTAACGCGTAGCATACGACGGTTTTCAGGATCCATCGTCGTATCCCATAGCTGATCGGCGTTCATCTCGCCTAGCCCTTTATAACGCTGGATAGCTAGACCACGACGCGCATCGAGCATCATTTGTTGCCAGAGGTAATCGAAGTCACGCACTGGGATATCTTTCGTTGTGCCCGCAGACGCTTCACGGCGGATAAAGGCATCGCTTTCAAGCAACGTATTCCATTCATTTGATAAACGCAGCAACTTGCTATACTCACCCGAGTTGATAAAGCTGGCATCTAACAGATAATGGTGTGCCAGTTGATGCACGTATACCGTGACGCGTGGCAGCCACTGAGCTTGGTAGATAAAGCCTCACTATCTGACGCTTCGCCTTCCTCAGTACCTACTACTGGCGTCATACCCAATAGATCTGCTGCGGCTGCGTCCATATTTTTTGGCTGCGGCGCGTGGATATTAACCAATTCAATCTCAGGGCTTAGATCGCTACCGAAGTGATCAAGCTTAGTCTGCATCGCTACTTTCCAATCCTGCATGGCAGACTCATCATAAGTCATGTCAGTGCTAAGTTTTGGCGTATGCGTCAATGCGTCCAAAATTACCGCTGGGAAGCGAATCTGCAAACGCGCTTTGATCAACTGCGTCTGGTTATAGTCATTAAGCAGTGTCTCAAGCGCTTGACCAGTAATCGCAGGCGCATCAGCACTGATATGCAGCTTGGTATTGTCAATTGTTGAAGACAATAGATACGCTTTAAGCGCTTCGTCATCTTTTAGGTATAACTCTTGACGGCCTTTTTTTCACTTTGTATAGCGGCGGCTGAGCGATATATACATAACCACGCTCGATCAACTCAGGTGTTTGACGGAAGAAGAACGTCAATAGCAACGTACGAATGTGCGATCCATCAACATCGGCATCGGTCATGATGATGATTTTATGATAGCGTACTTTGTCAGGATTATATTCGTCAGGGCCAATGCCACAGCCCAATGCAGTAATCAGGTTGCCTACTTCCGCAGAAGATAACATTTTGTCAAAACGAGCACGCTCAACGTTTAGAATCTTACCTTTCAATGGCAAAATAGCTTGGGTTTTACGGCTACGGCCTTGTTTGGCTGAACCACCTGCAGAGTCACCCTCCACAATGTATAGCTCAGATAATACTGGATCTTTTTCTTGGCAATCGGCTAACTTACCAGGCAGACCTGCAATATCCAAAGTGGTCTTGCGACGTGTCATTTCACGTGCTTTACGTGCTGCATCACGTGCACGCGCTGCATCGATAATCTTGTTAGCAATGGCTTTACCTGCACTTGGATTCTCTAACAGATAGTCATTGAACTTGTCATGCATCGCTGATTCAACAGCAGATTTCACTTCGCTTGATACTAGCTTGTCTTTGGTCTGACTTGAGAATTTTGGATCTGGTACTTTAACAGAGACGATTGCCGTTAAACCTTCACGAGCATCATCACCCGTTGCGGCTACTTTTTCCTTCTTAAACAAGTTCTCGCGATCCATATAGCTATTTAAGCCACGTGTCAATGCTGAACGGAAACCAGATAAGTGAGTACCACCATCTTTTTGCGGAATATTGTTGGTGAAGCACAATACTTTTTCGTTATATGTATCTGTCCACTGTAGCGCGACTTCTACGCTGATACCGTCATCTTGCTGACTGGTAAAATGGAATACTTCATTGATACCGTCTTTACCAGCATTGATGTAACTAACAAACTCTAGCAAGCCACCTTTATGCTCAAACTCATGACGCTTGTCAATACGCTCATCAGTCAAAACAATACGCACACCAGAGTTCAAAAATGATAGCTCACGTAAGCGTTTTGCCAAGATATCGTACTCAAAGATCGTACCAGTGAACACGTCACTGCTAGGATAAAAGCGTATTTGTGTACCTGTTTGATCGGTTGCTTCCATCTGTTGGATATCGTTATCAGGTACACCATCAGTATAAGTCTGATGATAATGATATCCTTCGCGCCAGATATTCATCTCAAGTTTTTGAGACAGCGCGTTAACTACTGATACACCCACACCGTGCAGACCGCCTGACACTTTATAACTATTGTCATCGAACTTACCGCCTGCATGCAAGACAGTCATAATAACCTGAGCCGCTGATACACCCTCTTCTGGATGGATATCAACAGGCACACCGCGTCCGTTATCCATCACACTGACAGATTCATCTTCGTGAATAACGATATCAATCTGATCACAGTGACCAGCAAGCGCCTCATCGATAGAGTTATCCACTACCTCAAAGACCATATGATGCAAGCCTGTGCCATCATCGGTATCACCGATATACATACCAGGACGCACACGTACGGCCTCTAACCCACGCAATACGCGAATATCTTTAGAACTATAATCAGAAGGTAACACCTCTGAAACTACAGTAGGCACAGCCGCTTCAGTAGCACTGTCGTCTATCAATTGCTCGTGGTCAATAGGTAATGAATCACTCATGTACATTCCTTAATCTAGCCATAATCAGCCATTTATGATTAGCGCACTTATAAAAAGTCCGCTACATAATGGCATCTTAAAATTAACGTCTATTATTCATAATCTAGAGTGCATATGAGCAGCTAAACTACTAACTACCGTTAGCCTCAAAAAAAGGCCGCACAGAGATAAAATTAGCAAATTACTTATTAGTAATAGTCTTTGTTTTTCTAACCGTTATTAAAACTATTGAAATAAATAAAATACATAGTTATCAAATACTTATAGATAATTGAAAAATAGAAATCTTTTCTATGATGCTATCAGATAAATTGCTGAGCACAGGACAAAAATAAAGGGTTATTTTAACATTTTTTTGCTTCTAAGTCACTGTTTACTGAGAGTTTTACGGTCTGAGCAAGGTCGTCTTAACATAGTAACTGTTAGGATAAATAGTAGTGGCTAGTGTAATGAATAATGAGAGGTGAAAGTAGATAGGTAATCATCAGGAGTATGAATTAAAAATAAGATATTAATCAGTAAGTGATATCCTACCTTGTTTCACGTGAAACACATTTGGTTGTGACCAAAGTTCATTAACTAAAGGTAAAATATCGTCTTTCAGACTGGTCATAAATATTTGGCAAGGGAGTTTAGCTAGGGTCGATAGCAGTATTCCTATAGCTCTATTATCCAATTCTGCAGTTATATCATCTAGGAGCACAACAGGCGTCGCTCTCGATGACAAATCATCATTGAGTGAGTCACTGCGCTCTCCATCGTTTAGCAACAGTGGTAGTTGCGATAGGCGCAGTGCGGTAATAAGCAGTTTCTTTTCACCGCGAGACAATACGTTTGCTGCCTGCTCTTTCAAAGTTGGTAGTTTGGTTTGAACATCATGTGCTGAAGCTGCTGTTCTGGCATCTGTCGTTTGATCGCTTATAGACTCATCAGAACGCCAATGCACATGAATATCAGCACGATGATTGCCTATACGGGTATATCCCAGTTGCAAATCCTGCTCTAACCGCTCATTAAGCTGCACATCTAGCGCAACACTGGTGTCATAACCAGCGTTATAGCTCAGGCTCAGTTGCTCAGCGTAAGAAGGCAATAGCTGTACGATACTCTTGGCAAAATAAGGCTTCCATTCAGTAAATACTTGCTCGCGATAATGATGAATCAAAGCAGCATGGTTACTCAGTCCCTTATCCCAAGATTTCAGCTCAGCAAGCTGTACCTGAGTTAAGTGACGTGTGCTTTTTAGTAAACTATTGCGCTGTTTTAGGAGCGTTGATAAGCCATCCATTGTGGATGAAACCCTTGTTTCATGTGAAACACTAACCAATCTAGCAGCTGTCGACGGCTCGCACTTCCCTGCTCCAACATATCCATCGTCGATGGATCTATCAGTAACGTAGGTAGCTGCTCTGTTAAGATACTCTGATTGTAAACAGTGGTTTGATTGAGACGTAGGATAGTCGTAGCATTTGCTTGCTTTTGAATAGCTAAAGTACGACTATCATTGAGCTTAGCATGAACAGTCGTGTTATTTTGATGATGTTGGATATAACGTTTAGGCTGGTGATGACGAAAGCTCTTACCTCTTGATAACAAGAATATAGCTTCAAGCAACGAGGTTTTACCACTGCCATTTGCACCGATAATGATGTTGCAGGCAGCAGGCTCTAAACTAATTTGAGTAAGGTTTCTAAGATGGGATATTTGTAGACGTTCAATCATAGTATCGATAGCCGCCCATTAAAGCCTACTTATTTAGCAGTCAAAAGTTTATTAAAAATAAATACTGAGTATTGAAAACAAAACCCTTTGAAACATACTAGTTCTATTCAATTTTGTTTATTTCCAAAGAAAAACTCACTATATACGCATTGGCATAATGACATACTGATGGAATTCATCATTTAGTTGATTGACCAATACAGAGGCATTCGATTGACTCATATGCATTTGCAAATCGCCTTGGATGACGCCTAATACATCTTGCAGATAAGCAGCATTAAATGACAACTCCATTGGCTCACCTTGATACTTAGCTTGTATCATCTCGACTGCTTCATCCTGCTCAGCATTATTAGCACGTACTTCGACCATACCATCGCTAGCAAAATTAAAGACCACACCACGAGATTTTTCATTACTCAAAATGGCAACGCGGCGTAACACGTCCGTCATTTTTTTCCTGACTGAATAAAGCCAGCTTATCAGTATTGCTCGGCATCACACGGCGATAATCAGGGAACTTACCATCAATCAAACGCGCGGTAAATGTTACCATTAGATCTTGACTGACCTGCCCTGTACTATCTACATCACCAAATGGTAAACTTACTTGTAAAAACTCTCGGCCAAAACTTAGGGTAACTGCGTTGTCTTGATCACCCAACATTTTACCAAGCTCAGAAGCTAAACGCTCAAGCTCAATCACTGCCTTACGCGGCAAGATAGCTTGCATATTGAGATCTGCGCTTACATTGATAACACTACGGCTAATGCCAATCTATGACCGTCTGTTGCTACCGTTGTCAGTTGCTGCTGTGAAACGTCAAACAACATACCTGTTAAATAGTAGCGTACATCTTGAATCGCCATTGCAAACTGTGTTTTGTGAATCAAATCTGTAAGACGATTACGGCTAATAGTCAGAGGGGTGATATTTTCAGGGTTACCCAAGCTCGGATAGTCTTCGCTTGGTAGTGTCCCTAATGTAAAACGACTCTTACCACTAGTTAATAAGCAACGCTCATTTGCTTGAGTTGCTAGATTAACTTGCGCTTGGGCAGGTAGCGATTTACAAATATCTTTTAGCTTGGTTGCAGGAAGCGTCGTTGTACCTGCTTCTACACAAGCACCAGCAGGCAATTTCAATGTCGATGTCAGCTCTACCTCTAAATCTGACGCTGTTAAGATAAGCTCAGAATCTGATAGCTGTAGCTTGATATTACCCAATATAACCATATTGTGGCGTTTATCAGCGGCTTTGGCGATCAAGTTGATAGCTTTTAGTAACGATTCTCGATTGATCGATAATTGCATGCTTAGTTACTCTTATTTGAATGATTCTTTTATAAAAATTTATCGTAATGACTCAATAATACCTTGTCTGCTGACGATAATCTACAAAGCATCTGTGGACTTATATTTTCGATATTATAAACCATCTGTATCTACTAGAATACAACGATATCTAGCGCTTTTATCCTGCCTGTAACATCAGAGCTAGGGTTTTATAATCCTTATCAAATGCAGGATCTACTGCTCTTAACTCATTTACTTTATCGCAAGCGTGCATCACCGTCGTATGGTCGCGTCCACCGAACGACTGACCAATTTCAGGGAAGCTATCGCCTGTTAATTCACGCGACAAAGCCATCGCTATTTGACGTGGTCTTGCAATACTACGCGTACGTTTACGCCCCATAATATCTTTGACCGTGACATCATAGTACTCAGCAACTATCTTACGGATATTATCCATATTTACTGCCTGCACACGCATCGCAACGATATCTTTTAGTGCGTATTGCACCATCTCAAGGGTAATCTGTGCCCCTGTTAAGTTAGCATTGGCAAATACCTGATTTAAGGCACCTTCTAAACGTCTGACATTAGATACCACATTTTGTGCAATGAATAGCGCACATTCCTTTGGTAATACCATCCCGTAGGAGGCTGCTTTTTTCTGCAGAATTTGTACTCGAGTATCAATTTCAGGAGGATCAACAGCGACTGTTAACCCCCAAGAAAACCGTGATCTAAATCGTTCATCAAATTCCGTCATTTGGGAGGGATGTCGATCAGAGGCCAAAATTAACTGTTTATCACCACTAGTAAAATCTGCAAATAATGTTAGAAACTCATTACTACTTTTAGTCTTTCCTGCCAATACATGAATATCATCTACAATTAATAAATCTACTTTTTTTTATTTTCTTTTTAAAATCTTCTATTTTATTATTCTTAAGGAATAAACTAATTGATTTATAAATTTTTCAGAAGTGAAATAATAAAAACTTTGATTATTTTTTAAATAGCGATGAGCTACAGAGTGCATTAAATGCGTTTTCCCCAAGCCAGAAGGGCCGTATATAAATAAAGGATTGTGACGATTTTTTGATTGGCGCTTACCAAGCTCATAACAAGCCTTGTAAGCCAAGTTATTGGATTTACCTGTAACAAAGGTTTCAAAAGTAAAGTCGGGGTTCAGATAGCTTAATGATTTTGTATCAGCAGACTCAACTGGCTCATTATGACGCATGTTCGCGTCGATATCTGCTTTTGCGTTGTTATGATGAATAGATTCAAATTTATGTTCGGATGGGGTAGGGGAGACCTCGTCTTCTACAAATAAAGAACCTGATTGACTGTTATCTTCTGCATTGCGGCTAGCATTATCAACACGTACGACGACCTCTTCAATACTACCTTGACTGTGTTTGGTCACTAACTGCTGAATATCCTGAAGATGATTCTTCTTGATATACGTCACAAAATAATCATTGGGAGCAAGAATGATCAAAGTTTGCGCCTCTTGATGAGCTGACAGAGGTCTCAGCCACATAGTAAATACGTTGTCTTTGACGTTATAACGCAAATCGTTTAGACATTTATCCCAAATATTTGCTGTGTCTATCATGAAAAGTACTGACCTTGTAATCTGAAATAATAGTTATTTTTTTAGCAATATAAATTGCTACCTAAGCCTCGATATTACACGTAACAACTAACCAAAGAGTTCGTACTGATATCCTATACGAAGGTGTATATCAAGTAGCGCCCAATTTAACACAGATACCCTGTGGATAAAACCTTGTTTTTTGTGGATAAGACTGTGGACAGTTTTGTGCATAACTTTCATAAGTTAGTTATCCATATTTAACCCACAGTTTATCCACAGGCTTACCCATAACCTAGTAAATTGATAATAAAAAGGAAAATAGACTTAGCCACAGATAATCATGGTCCCAATAATAACAATACTATACTTATATTAATTAATTATTATTATAGTACTCGAGTCTAGCTGTGGATAACTTTGGAATTTATAGAATATATAAATATAGAATTTGGTTAACTAGAAATATGTTTCTAAGGAAATATTTTTACTAGGTTCATATGAGTTATTTTCTATTTGGGGACAAAGCAAATTAGTTTATTGACCAAAACTATACTGAATGGTATAATCCTCCGTTATTACGAATTTAGTCCATTATTTTGATAGGTGAGTTATGAAACGTACATTCCAACCAAGCGTGATCAAGCGTAAACGTACTCACGGTTTCCGTGCTCGTATGGCAACTAAAAAAAAGGCCGTCAGGTCTTAGCTCGTCGCCGCGCTAAAGGACGTCATCGCCTTACTGTATAATCAGTAGATTGCGATAAGCATGGCTAATAGTGCTTGTTGTGTTCTTATTGTTTATAGATTGCGATAGTCAATCATCACAACTGACACTTAGCCATATATTAAAAGCGCCCGCATCGGCGCTTTTTTTGTCTCTATAATTTGTTATCATTTCTTCTACCGTTATTCTACTAGGTTGTACTATGTCCAATACTCTATCAGATACACCTGCAGCTAGTTTCACTAAACAGCAACGCCTGCTTACCCCTGCAGCCTTCCGTGAGGTATTTGACGCACCTGAGCGCAAGATTCATCAGAGTCATTTAATGGCTTTTGTACGTGCCAACGAGCATGCACAGCCGCGAGTCGGTATGGCTATTACCAAGCGTAAAGTACCTACTGCTGTCGCTCGTAATCTAATCAAAAGATATGTGCGTGAAGAGTTCCGTACCAAAGCTTTTAAGATGGAAAATAAAGATATTGTTTTTATTGTTAAAAAAATCTATTAAAGATATAGATAATAAAGAATTAAAAAAATCAAATAATTAATATTTTTAAAAAAAATAGAAAAAAAATAAAATGAATTTTTTATTTAGAAATAAATATAAAAATAAAGTTATTTATAAAATATTTTTTAATTTAATTATTTTTTATCAAAAAAAATAATTAGCCCTATAATACCTGCACGTTGTCGCTATTATCCAACATGCTCAAATTATGGCAAACAAGCTTTAACATGGCATGGCGCTCGTAAGGGTGGGTGGTTGTTATTAAAACGTCTTAGTAGGTGTCACCCTTTAGGTGGGCACGGTATAGACTTTGTACCCTTACCCTTAGCTTCTTATAGTTATCAATATATATCTTTTAGTGATGTACTAAATATCAACCTTCAGGGTTTGGGTGTCTATCGAGACATTACTAGCTATGTTTCACAGCTTAATTATTTGATGAAATCAACATAAAGTCGACCTCTTTAGTCTCAGATAGCTACTCCTTTGAGTTACCCACAAGTTATCCACACTCTTAGTATCATTTGAGACAGATTTTTAGTAAAATGATGCACATTTTATGTAAATGACTACTGATACAGTTGCAATGTGACAGGACAGCTGTGTAGGTCAGTCATGACACATGCCCTAATTTTTCATTCCCTAATTTTTTTAATCTAGGAAAGGTTTATGCAAAAGATATTTCGGGTGATGATCATCATTGCGATGCTAATTACCGCTTATCTGCTGATTTTGGCATGGCGAGATGATTATGCCGATGCTCCAGCTGTAGATGCGGTGCCAGAAACTACGAGTTCGGTAGGTGCTGACATTCCTTCTACTACTGGTGCAGCAGGTGATATCCCGGTACAGACATTACCTGTGGATAATAGTGCTGTGACAGCGACTCCTGCGAAAAACGCTGGTCTAATCACGGTAACAACTGATCGCTATGATATAAAAATCAATCCAGAAGGTGGTGATATTGTTTATGCTGCGCTCAAGCAGTATGACGCAACGCTCGATAGCGATAAGCCTTTCGTATTGTTAGAAAACAACAGTAACCGTGTGTATTTGGCTCAATCTGGACTTATTGGTCAGAACGGTATTGATACAGCAGAAGGTAGAGCGACTTATAGCCATACTGCTAACAATTATGTGATGGAAGATGGACAGCAAACGTTGTCAGTGCCGCTTACTTACAAAAAAGACGGCGTGACGATCACCAAGACTTTTACTTTCACTGAAAATAAATATCCAATCGATATTAGTTATCAGATTCAAAACGCCTCTACCAATGCTTGGCAAGGTCAGATGTTTGCACAGTTAAAGCGTGATGATAGTAAAGATCCTGGCATGTCTGATAAAGGCGCGCTGAGCATGGCGACTTATTTAGGCGGCGCTTGGGGCACACCAGATGATCCTTATAATAAGCTGAAATTTGGTGACTTTAGTGACGGCGAGTTGACGACCACTAGCGATAAAGGCTGGGTTGGTATCGTACAACATTACTTCGTATCTGCTTGGACACCTGAAAACTTCACTGGCAAATTCTTTACTCGTGAAACAGGTAGTGATTACTTTATCGGCTTCAATAGCCAACCAGTAAATGTAGCACCAAACAAACAAGTTACTTTAAATGCAACACTATATGCAGGTCCAAAAGTTCAGTCTGAGCTAAAAGACGTTGCGGTAGGCCTTAACAAAACAGTTGATTATGGTCTGCTGTGGCCAATATCAAAGGTCTTGTTTGCTATCTTGGAAGGTGTGCATAAGGTTGTTGGTAACTGGGGTTGGTCAATTATTTTACTGACTATCTTAGTAAAAATTGCCTTGATGTGGTTCTCTAATAAGAGCTACTACTCGATGGCTAAAATGCGTGCCATTGCGCCGAGACTCAAAGTGCTCAAAGAAGAGCATGGCGATGATCGTATGAAAATGTCACAAGAGATGATGGCGATATACAAAGAAGAAAAAGTCAATCCGATGGCGGGTTGTCTACCAATCTTGATGCAGATGCCGATTTTCTTAGCTTTATATTGGGTATTGGTAGAGAGTGTTGAGCTGCGTCATGCACCATGGATTTTGTGGATTCAAGATCTGTCAGCGATGGACCCATGGTTTATCTTACCATTGCTAATGGGTGCGTCGATGTTTGTGCAGCAGCAGTTGAACCCGCAGCCAGCAGATCCAATGCAAGCAAAAGTCATGAAGTTCTTGCCGATTATCTTTACTGCGTTCATGCTATTCTTCCCAGCAGGTTTGGTTTTATATTGGACAGTCAACAACTTATTTAGTATGACTCAGCAATATATCGTCAATAAAAAAGTTGATGAAGAGCAGAAGCGTCGTACGGTAAAAGTGGTCGATTAATTAGTTCTTTGTCAAAAACACCAAAAACCATCGCGCAAGCGGTGGTTTTTTTTATAGGTGGTGGATAAGTGGTAAATGTTATCCATAGCTTATCAACATTATCCACAGTTTATAAATATTAAAACGAAAATATATCTGATGCGGCTACCTTTCAAAGTTTGCTTTGTCAGTATGAGTCCAGACGTCTATAATGGAGTTTTTAAATATCGAGAGTCATTGTGGATTCCTTAGAGACAGCATTAGCCGTACCTAATTCTTCTGAAAAGTCTAATACATCTGGATTGGCCACAATTGCTGCGATTGCAACACCGCTTGGGCGAGGGGGTGTGGGTGTCATACGTCTATCAGGCAGTCGTGCCTACGACATGGCATGTGCTCTAACAGGTAAGTCTGCTTTTACGCCGCGAATGGCTAGCTTTTGTCGTTTTTATCAAGCTGATGGCACTGTCATTGATGAGGGATTGGTATTGTTCTTTAAAGGTCCGTATTCATTCACAGGTGAAGATGTGATTGAGCTGCAAGGGCATGGCGGTGTTATTTTGCAAAACCAGTTGCTTGCACGAGTTTTTGAGCTAGGTGCCAAGCAAGCGAGTGCAGGAGAGTTCTCTTATCGTGCCTTTGATAATGACAAGTTGGACTTAGTGCAGGCAGAAGCGATAGCTGATGCGATTGATGCGACCAGTGCCGCCGCGGCCAGTAGTGCGATTCGCTCTCTGAGCGGTGAGTTCTCACAGAAGATTAACCAGTTATTAGAACAGTTAATTCACCTTCGTTTACATGTTGAAGCTGCGATTGATTTCCCTGATGAAGAAGACGTCGATTTTTTGTCTGATGGCGTCATACAAAGTAAACTTGAACAAACGCAAGATAAGATACAACAAGTCTTAGCAACGGCAAAGCAAGGTCAGCTTTTGCGTGACGGTATCCATGTCGTGCTAGCAGGTAGGCCAAACGCAGGTAAATCTAGCTTGCTCAACCGCCTTGCAGGGCAAGAGCGTGCTATCGTGACTGATGTCGCCGGTACTACACGTGATACGCTGCAAGAGACCGTTGTGCTCAATGGTTTGACGCTACACCTGACTGACACAGCAGGCCTACGTGAGACAGAAGACACTGTGGAACGTATCGGAATCGAGCGTGCCCGTACTGCCATCACGCAGGCTGATATGCTACTGATGGTCTATGATGTGACTCGCGATGTTGAAGAAGAAAGCACACCGTTACAGCTTGCTGAACAGTTATTTGGTGAATTGCCAGAAGCTAAACGCTTACTAATCATTGCTAATAAAAGCGACTTATTAAGCGATAATGATAAAGAAAAAAAGTGCTGCTATGACCCAAGCTGAAATCAAGAATAGAGGCTATCAGCAAGTTAATGTTTCATGTGAAACAGGCACTGGTATCGATAATTTGGTTGAAGCGCTATGTGAGAAAGTAGGCTTCCATCCACCAGAGAATAGCTTAATTGCTCGTACCAGACATCTCGACGCGCTTAGACGAACTGCTAATTTCTTGGCAGAAGCTCATGAACAATTAACCGTATTTGAAGCAGGTGAGTTGGTTGCTGATAGCTTACGTCAGGCACAGCAGAGCTTGGGTGAAATAACAGGTGAGTTCAGTGCCGATGACTTATTGGGTAAAATATTTGGTAGCTTTTGTATTGGTAAATAACGGATAAACGGTGTTCTTTATTATTTGATAAATTAGCTATCTTGAAAACACTACTCTTATTCTCAATCGTAAAATAAGGAAATGTTATGCACTGTCCGTACTGTAATGCGTCAGAGACCAAAGTTATTGACTCACGTCTGGCTGCGGAAGGGGCACAAGTGCGTCGACGCCGTTCATGTAACAGCTGCCAAGAACGTTTCACGACTTTTGAGATGGTAGAAGTGGTCATGCCAAGGATTATCAAATCGAGCAACAAGATTGAACCTTACGACAATGAAAAGCTGCGCCGTTCTATTTTACTACCTTTACAAAAGCGTCCTATCACTATCGATGAACAGGAGGCGATGATTAGTCGTATCGAAAAGCGTGTTAGGCAGATGGGTGAGCGAGAAATCAGTAGTAAAGTCTTGGGTGAAATCATCATGAGTGAGCTTAAAACTTTGGATGATGTCGCCTATGTACGCTTTGCTAGCGTGTATCGCGACTTTCAAGATATCGATGCATTTCATCAAGAAATTGCCAATATTCGTCCAAATGAAAAATAAGCGAAGTAAGCTTTTAAGTAAGCTCTAGTTGATGAGTGAATCCTAATCACTTATCAGAATTACCAATCAGATTTCGAACTTTATTTTCTTATATAGAACCCTCAATCATTTATTAAGCCTAGCCTTATGTCTATTCAAAGCCATGCTCAAGATGCACAAGACCGCTACTTTATGATGCTTGCTATCGAACAAGCGAAGCGCGGTTTGTATACTACTAGACCCAATCCTGCAGTGGGCTGCGTTATTGTTCAGGCAGAGCAGATTGTTGGTCAAGGGTTTCACCCTAAAGCTGGTGAGCCACATGCAGAAGTGTTTGCACTTAAAGAGGCTGGTACACAGGCAGCAGGGGCAACTGCTTACGTTACATTAGAGCCATGTAGTCATACGGGACGTACGCCGCCATGTGCGGTGGCGCTTGTTGCCGCGAATGTGAAACGTGTTGTGATTGCAGGTCTGGATCCAAATCCGCAGGTCGCAGGTCGCGGTGTGAAACTATTAGAGCAAGCTGGCATTGAGGTAACAGTCGGTGTCCTGACAGAGCAGGCAGAGGCACTAAACCGTGGTTTTCTAAAAGCCATGCGCACTCAGATGCCCTATGTAAGATTGAAAATAGCGACCAGTTTAGACGGCCGTACAGCGATGGCATCTGGCGAATCTAAGTGGATTACCTCGACAGCTGCTCGCGAGGATGTACAAAAACTACGAGCACAAAGTGGTGCGATTATTACAGGTAGTGAAACCGTAATAACTGATAACCCACAGCTCAATGTGCGCTCAAGACAACTAGACGTACCGCCTGAGAAAATACCTAATCCTAAAATAGTCATACTTGATAGGCGTCAGCGTTTAAAGCACAGCCTACAGTCTGATCATCAGCTGTGTCGGCATCCAGATACTATTTATTGGTATGAAGATGATTTGCCGGCGTTGTTGGCGAAACTGGTTAAGGAGCATCAATGCTATGATGTGTTGGTGGAAGCAGGTGCTAGCGTTGCAGGTAGTTTTTTGAGTCAACAGTTGGTAGATGAGTTAATCGTATATCAAGCACCTTGCTTACTTGGTGATGAAGCTCGTCCAATGGTTGATTTCAATCCTATGTTCCTTGCTCAGCAGTTACGGTTTGATATAGAAAGTCATCAGCAGCTTGGTCCAGATCTCAAATTAACCTTATTACCTTTATAAATATTTTTCAAATAAGTATGTTGTCCATGAGTTTTGATAATAAGCCCAAAATGTGGATAAATTAGTTATTGGTTTACGTGTTTCACATGGAACTGTGCATAACTTTGTTTCATATGAAACAGATGAGAGGTGTCTATCTTAAGTGTTTTAATAAATGTTACTTTAAATCAATAGCTTATGATTTATTTTCTAGATGAGTACGTACCATGAGAAATTTACATTTGTTGTGGATAACTATGTTTTTATAGCGACTTCTAGCTATATCTCTATTGATTTATCTCTACTTATCCACAATCTATCCTATTAAAGGTCAAGTCTAACGATGTTTCACTGTCAATTATTTGAATAAGTTGTGATAAAGAATTTATAGCTGATTTGATAAACTAAAATATTCGCCTATGAAGGCCATACAGTAATGAGATGAGGGTAATATGTTTACTGGAATTATAGAAAGCGTTGGAAAAGTTAAATCTATGCAGGCCACAGGCGGTGATATACGTTTGACAGTAGAGTCTGATGACTTAGATTTCAGTGACGTGAAGCTAGGCGATTCTATTGCATCAAATGGTATTTGTTTAACCGTGGTGGAGCTCGGAAGTAATTACTACTCTGTTGATGTCTCACGTGAAACGATTGCTAGGACAGCATTAGAAGGGTTAAAAGCAGGTCATACGGTCAATCTAGAAAAGGCCATGCTACCGACGACTCGTTTTGGTGGTCATATCGTCGCTGGTCATGTAGATGGAGTAGGGGTCGTTAGCAAATTACAACAAGATGCTCGTTCTATTTATATAGAGATTGAGATACCGCAAGAGCTGGCGCACTATACAGCGACCAAAGGCTCTATCACAGTAGATGGTATTAGTCTGACGACCAATTTAGTGCGTGACAATATTGTTTCTCTAAATATCATTCCGCATACTGCTCAAGTGACAAATATCGCTAAGCATTGGTTAGTAGGCAACAAAGTAAATATTGAAGTAGATATCGTTGCCCGTTATCTAGAGCGTCTATTAAATAAATCTCAATCTGACGGTATGAATGCGTCAAACCCGCAAAACCAAATCACAGAAGCATTTTTAGCCGATAATGGATTTATGAAATAACAATTAAGCTTACCGAAATATCATCCTCGCACCAAGTTTTCGACCCTATCGATATTACTTTGATTAAGTGATATTTATAGGGTATTTTTTATTTGCACTAGAGATTTATTGTATAAAACTCTGCAAAACGGATTCTAAGTCTTTCTTACTAATGGGTTTGGATAAAAACTCGTCCATACCTACTTGTATACAAGCCTCGCGATCTTCTTCTGTATTATTCGCAGTTAGCGCCACAATTGGTATTTTATCACCTTGCGAGCGAATCACTTGTGTGGCTTGTAAGCCATCCATAATGGGCATTCGGCAGTCCATCAAAATCAAAGAAATTTCTTCACGTTGGCTTTTGAGTTTCTCGAGTGCTTGCTGTCCATCTTCTGCGACAATACTACGATAACCAAGCTTACTTAACATCTTACAGGCTATCTTTTGGTTAGTAGGACTGTCTTCTACGACCAAAATCAGTGGAGACAAGATTTCTTTCTTAGGTGTATCTTCTACAAAAGATAGACTGCTGTCATATTGATGTTTGACCAGTATGTTTAGCGTTTTCCTTGCAAACAAGGTTAAACGTAGCAGTTCAGACAGTAATAAACTTGCGTCCAAGGGTTTGGTCAAAAATCCATCATATTGGCCTAGTAAAATAGAGGGTATATGCCTTTCAAGTTTCATGCTAAGTAATATCTTTGGTAGTGAAGGCGTAGCGACTAGGTCGTTTAACACTTCTTGTTGCTCGCTATACTTGTTGCTCGCATGAGCTGATAAGGTGATGGATTCGCTGTATTCATAATCTAATAACAAGACAGGAATGATGGTTTGCTCATCTTGTTTTAATTTATTTTTTTAGCTGCTGTACAGTGGCTCTATCTAAAGTGCTGTAGATAGTCACGGATATCGTTAAGTACTCGCACAAACGTTGTAAATGTTCAGCAACTAGAGGCTGATTGATGATAGCGATAAGGTGAATATGGGGCAGCTGCGAACAACGATGATATACCGATTGATAAGTGGTATGAGGATAAGGAAGGTAGAGGCTAAATATCGTTTCTTTATCCACCGTATTACTTAGTTCGATAAAACCGCCGAGTAACTGAGCAAAGCTATTGGCATCACTCAAGCCAATATTACTGTCTTCAACTAAGTTATGATTGCTTTGATTCAAGATATTGACTAATTGATTTTGTCTCTCAGGAGTAATAGTTACTCCAGTGTCTTTTACGCTAAATCGAATCCAATAAGATGTCTGCGCAGGCACTGTCGTGTCATTGTTAGGAGTTAAATCCTGATTACTTATTCGCGTTGCTTTATCTTCAGATACACGATCAACAGTGAGCGCGACATAGCCTGATGTTGTAAAGCTAATAGCGTTTTTCAACAGATTTAATAGGATATGGTGCAGTCGAATGTAATCAGTTTCGATGTAACGAGGACAGTCCGGCGCAAAGAAATAGATCAATTCTAACCCTTGTTGTCTTATTTCTTTTGTGACTAAATTGCTAACCTCTTTGCTTACCTTGTAAATATCAACCGTTTCTATACTCAAACGTGTTTTTCTGACTTCAACTTCCTCTGTTGCTAGCGTCTCATTGAGCACAGTCAACATGCTTTGACTGGTTGTAATCAATGTATTTAGAGTTTTTTTGCCTTGAGCCGTCAATGTTGAAGGGTCGATGGGTTCCAACGAATCAATTATTTTCTCTAGTGGTAACCTTAACTTACGACCTATAAATGCTTGGGCTTCGTTTGATTCATCAATTTGTAATTGCAGTTGTTGGTTGTGCAGCTGTAGTTGTTCAGATTGATGGAAAATTTCATCAACATTATTAAAAATCACAGTAAAACCGTGAACTTGCCCATGTTCGCCAAACCATGGTGTTACGTGTAGTTGGTAGGCTTGTTTGTTTTCCAAGCCATAAACCATGAGTGTGCGAGTAACGCGTAGACTTGAGATGGTTTTTAACAGTATTTGAGTGGCCTCGTCTTTCCCTTCAACGAAATCAGTCAGCTCATAGCTCTGTTCACTCTGTGTAGGAGGGGTAAATACTTGCTCAAAACGCTGATTATAGAAACTAATTTGACCATGTCGTATACTCATCAACATCGGTAAGGGTGCCTGATCAACCAAGCGTTCTAAACGATGAGACAGTGTTTTGATACGCCGATAGTCATTATGTAGTTGGTAGCTGACGCGACTTAGCGCATGACCTAACAGCATGAACTCGGTAGTAGATTTCTTTTGTAAAAACGGTGGCGGCGTATAAGATTCTTTTGCGCGGCTACTCAAACTATCCGTATAAACCAGTAATTGCTCCCAGTTAGTACGACGATTAAGCATATAGAGCAATGCCATGAAGAACAGTACGATAGCGACCATCAAAGGGAGCCAATAACGGTAAGATATCCAGTCAACAACAAAAGGTTCGTGGCGTAGTACGATATAAATCTGATGTCCGCTTTTTAGATTAATGATTCCTGTTAGTTCATTGCTATTGACGGTATAAGAGCTATGGTCGCTGCTGCTAGAAGCTGATGTACCGATGGTAGGGAAAGCAACGGTAGAAAAAGCAGATTCATTAGGACGAGTGTTATGATGAATATAGGTCTGCCCAGAAGGCATCATTAAAATCAGCTGATAGCTAAGGTGGTCAAAAGTAGGTTGCTCTAAGATTCTTTTTATTTCACTATCTACATGCGCTGCATGCTCAATAATACTGTGCTGTAGGGCATAAAAAGTATCTATGCTATGTTGCTCACTATGTTTTCTTATCCCATCAAACATTGTGACATAGTACAGCAGTAACATAACCGTGAGAGACAAGGCATAAAAAAATCAATAAGCGCTGTAAGGACTGAAACTGTTGCATGAAAGCGTGGCCCTATCTCGACACGAAAGAATATAGTGAAATAAAAACGAAGTTTCTACATATAGTAGGTGAATTATACGACAGTTGAATTGTCTAAAATTTTTAGTGTTACCTTCTATTTATAGCAGAATAACGGCTACTGTTTACAGAGAGTGGTTATTAACACCAAATTGTTTTGTAAAAAAATATAAATAGAACGTTCGATGTCCTTGATATTATAAAGGCAAATAATGTCATTGGTTATCATGAACTGAGGTCATTACAATCATGGCACTGCGCCGTAAACTCACCTATAATGAACAAATAAACCTTATATAATGCATGATTATGACTACAACTGCTCCTACCTTTGATACATCCAACTCGCTTACTGACCATGATAACCCAACTACTAACCGATTAAGGGTAGTATTTGCGGGTACGCCTGAATTTGCTGCTATTAGCCTTGAGTCGTTAATTAAGCAGCAAGAAGCGCTGAATATAGAGATAGTTGCTGTTTACACCCAGCCCGATCGTAAAGCAGGTCGTGGTCAAAAACTGTCAGCCTCTGCGGTAAAAGAAGTTGCATTGACACATGATATCGCTGTAGAGCAGCCAGTCACTTTTAAAAAGTCTAGTGCAGAAGGTCTAGCTGCTAGGCAAACTCTGCGCACCTATCAACCAGATGTGATGATTGTTGCCGCTTACGGGTTGATCCTACCTATCGGTGTATTAGAGACGCTACTCATGGTTGCTTGAATATTCACGCTTCACTGTTACCACGCTGGCGCGGTGCTGCACCTATCCATCGTGCACTCTTGGCCGGAGACGATGAGACCGGTATTACTATTATGCAGATGGACAAAGGTCTTGATACGGGTGATATGCTTTATAAAGTCAGCGAAAGTATTGCCTCTGATGATACCGCTGCTAGCCTACATGATAAGATGGCTGCACTTGGTGCGACAGCTATTAGTACGGTGCTAAAAGACTTAGCTGCTTATCAAGCTCAAGCTATCGCTCAAGATGATAGTCAAGCCAACTACGCTGAAAAGCTGGTCAAAACCGAAGGCGAAGTTGATTGGTCGCAGCCTGCTGCCGCTATTGAACGCCAAATTCGTGGGCTGACACCATGGCCGGGTGCTTATACTTTCCTAGCAGGGCAGCGCGTTAAAGTACTGGCTAGCTTACCTGTAAATACATCGCAGCAAACGAATAAACCTGCTGGAACGGTTATCAGTGTCGGACGAAAAGCGATCTTAGTCGCTTGTGGTAAGGATAATGATACCGAGTCGTCGGCCACTACTTTAGCCATTACTCATTTACAGTTTGCGGGTGGTAAGCCGATGACTGCTGAACAAGTTTGCCATGGCAACCAATTAAATGACGGCGATCAATTTACGTCAGAAACAAAATAACGTTACTTATATTTAACCTACTTGCACAAGACGCTATCGATCATACGTCAAGGAAATGAAATTTAATGAGACAAAACAGTACTGCGCCTAGAAACAATAAGCTCAAACCATCAAGCAATCTTATTATGAATGGCAGCGTACGCGTGCGTGTGATTCGTACCTTACTGGCTATTCAAAATGGTCAGTCGCTCTCAAGCTCCTTGATCCGTTACTGAATAGTCTGCACGATGGCGATAAAGGCTTTGCTCATGCATTACTGCTCACGACATTGCGTCAATGGCATGCGCTGGCACGTTTGCTCGATAGCTTAGCAGACAACCCTGTCGACGAAGTTGAAGTGCGTACCACCATTCAAGTCGGCTTAGTACAGTTGCTATATTTAGAAGTGGCTGACCATGCTGCCATTCATGAAACCGTTGAAGCAGCCAAAGAAATTGAGTTCGCTCATTCGACTGGTTTGGTGAATGCTATTTTGCGTAAAGTCGCCAAGAATCCAAGCAAATTCCGTAAGAAATGCGATAAAAAGCATAGTCTACCGAATTGGCTCGCTTATCAGCTTAAACAAGATTGGAGCGAACAGTATGATGAGCTGACACAAGGCTTGCGCCAACCAGCCCCGATGTTTTTACGAGTGAATTCGGCGGTTACTTCGGTAGAGGATTATCAGCATGCATTGGATGGCGCAGAAATTGATGCAGATATCGTTGAGCTAACGACTGGTTTTAAGGTAGCAAACTCATCAGGGTCTGCCACTTCCACCACGCTATCAACCAAAGGTCTTAGACTACATCAAAGCACTGCCGTTAACGCTTTGCCTGATTTTGCTTTAGGAACAGCTAGCGTTCAAGATATGCATGCTCAGTTAGCTGCACCGATTATCAATAAAGCATTAATGGCTAAGCTCAGTGCTGAAGAATCTGATACGGAAAATACGAATAATGAGATACATATTCTAGATGCTTGTGCGGCACCTGGTGGCAAGCTTGCTCATTGGTTAGAGCTTATAAGCGCTAACGATGAATCATCGTTGTTTCACGTGAAACAAGACGATGCTGAAACGTCACCTGCGATTACTGATATCAAGGTAACGGCTATCGATAATGAAGCACCACGTATCGAGCGTATTCGCGAGAATTTACAGCGTTTAAATCTAAGTCAGCATGATTTGCAGCAAGCAAATAACAGCATCGCATTGAATATTGTCTGTGCAGATGCAACCAGATGGCAGCATGGCAAGAATAAAAAGGCGGCGACAAATGAGCCGGTATTTGATGCGATATTATTAGATTCTCCTTGTACTGCGACTGGCGTGATTCGCCGTCATCCAGATATCAGCATCTTGCGTACTGAAGAAGACATCGAGCAAACGGCGCTGCTACAAGCAGACATCTTGCATAATCTATGGCCACAACTCAAGGTTGGTGGTTATCTGTTGTATGTGACATGTTCTATCTTAAAGCAAGAGAACGTCGAGCAAATGCAGGACTTTATCACTCATCATAATGATGCAGTAGTGATTGAGTTTACTGACGATTGCAGTTGGGGTATCGAACAAGCAATCGGTCGTCAGTGCTTGCCAATCGATAGCGCGAGTGGCGATGGTTTTTATTATGCATTGCTACAAAAAACTGCTGAATAAACCGTTTTAATTATTGAATAACATTATTGTAGACAGGACAATCTAATGAAATATATCAGTACCCGTGGTCAGACAGCGCCGATGGATTTTAGTGATGTGCTTTTGATGGGTCTTGCCCCAGATGGTGGTTTGATGTTGCCTGAGCATTATCCAAACATTGATAGTGCAACGCTTGATGAATGGCGTACGCTTAGCTATCCACAGCTTGCGATGGCTATTATGCAGCGTTTTGCCACTGATATTCCTGTGGCTGATTTGCAAGATATCATTGAGCGTACTTACACTGCTGATGTGTTTGGCTCTGACGAGATTGTTCCTGTCCGCAAGCTTGAAGATAACTTATATATTCTAGGATTATCAAACGGTCCGACATTGGCATTTAAAGATGTTGCCATGCAGTTTTTGGGCAATGCTTTTGAGTATGTGCTTAAGAAAAAAAGATGCACGTATTACGATCATTGGTGCAACCAGTGGTGACACGGGTAGTGCAGCAGAGTATGCATTGCGTGGCAAAGAAAATATCGAAGTCTTTATGCTATCTCCACATGGCAAAATGAGTGAATTCCAACGTGCGCAGATGTATAGTTTGACGGATGCTAATATTCACAATATCGCTATCAATGGGATGTTTGATGACTGTCAGGACATCGTTAAAGCGCTACAGCAAGATGCTGAGTTCAAGGCAGCTTATAATTTAGGCACGGTAAACTCTATCAACTGGGGTCGTATCCTAGCGCAGATTGTTTACTACTTTAAAGCTTACTTTGCGGTCACGACGAGTAACGATAAAAAAAAGTCAGCTTTAGCGTACCATCAGGCAACTTCGGTAATATCTGTGCTGGACACATTGCCCGCGAAATGGGATTACCAATTGACCGTCTGATTGTTGCAACCAATGAAAATGACGTTTTGAATGACTTCTTTAATCAAGGCGCTTATCAGCCACGTCCAACTGAAAAAACTTATGTTACCTCTAGTCCGTCGATGGATATTTCAAAGGCATCTAACTTTGAGCGTTTTGTTTATTTACTATTAGAAAAAGACAGCGCACGTGTTCATGAGTTATTTGACGGCGTAAAATCAGGTCGGGGCTTTGACTTATCTGACTTGATGGAAGCGGTTAATACGCGTTATGGATTTGCTGCTGGTAAATCTACTCATAGCGACCGCTTGCAGACTATCAAAGCGCTCTATGAACAGCATAGTGAATTGGTTGATCCACATACTGCAGACGGCATTAAAGTCGCTAAAGAGCTACAGCTGGATGGCGAAATCATCGTTTGTGCAGAGACAGCATTACCCGTTAAGTTTGCGGACACTATTGTTGAAGCTATTGGTCAGATAGATATCGCTCGTCCAGCGCATACTGAAGGGTTAGAAGATTTATCACAGCACGTAGTGGTACTGGATAACAAGGCTGAACTGGTTGCTGAACAAATCCGCCAACATGTCGCACCGAATCCTGCTTAAGTAACTACGGTCTTTAGGGTTATCATCAGCAAGGAAAAATATCCACGTAAAAGTTACACCATTGTAATAAAGTGTTTATGATTGTGTTATGGTAGATATAATTGTAATATTAGAAACGGCGTCAGCAAGTCATCATTGTGCTAGGCGCTTTTTTAGGAATTATTCTAGCCAATTACACTGAACAGTTACCCTATAATCGCCATGAGAATTTTATTAACAAGTTACTGATATAATTAAACTTTTATTAATCTTAGAGGTTTTTGCAGTGATAAATTAAGTACGGTTCTTTGTGTCGATCACAGTGGTACATATTGTGGATATAACGATGAAGATGAGCTTAAAAAAGATAGCAAAAGCACTGTTAATGACGACGTTTAGTAGTGCCATGTTGATGAGCACGGCTCAAGCTAACAATCCGCCGCCAACTATCAAAGCTGATGCGCCCAATCGTTATATCGTCAAAAAAAGGCGATACCTTATGGGATATCTCAGGTCGCTACCTAGACAGCCCATGGCGCTGGAAAGAAATTTGGGCAACCAATAAGCAAATCAAAAATCCAAACCTTATTTACCCTAATGACGTTCTTATCCTTTGTGTGATTCAAGGAAAAACACTGATTGGCGTTGATACTGGTGAAGGCTGTGCTGGCGTTGAAAAGCAACTTACTGGAAATGTAAGTACGAGTACGGTCGCGATTACCTCGACGGCCAATAGTATTCCTCCTATTCCGTGGTCAGCTATTCAGCATTGGCTTGATAAAACGCTTATCGTGAATCCTCAAGACTTTAATACCACACCTTATATTTTAGCTTCTAAAAACCGTAACTTAATTACTGCGCGCGGTGATAAGGTCTATGCTAAAGGCGTACCGCTTATCGTAGGCCAGCGTTACGGCGTTTACCGTGAGGGTGAGCTATATGTAGACCCCAAAACGCAAGAAGTGATCGGCTTAGAAGTTACGCAGGTAGCGACAGGACTAGCAACTTCTACAGAAAGCAATGGTGTGACTAGCTTGCAGCTTATCGATAGCTATGGCAAAGAAGTGCGTGAAGGGGATCGCGTATTCGTAGAGTTAGATAACGCTATTCCTCCTGTCTTTTATCCAACGCCTGCAAGTGTCAGTCGCGGTGGTATGATCGTACGTGTGATGGACTCTATCAGCTCGGCTGCGAAGGGTAGTGTGGTTGCCATCAATTTGGGTAGCTTACAAGGTGCTAAACCAGGTGATGTGCTGACGGTTTATCAAAAAGGGCCTTTGGTACGTGATACTAAAGACAACGACACGCCTGTACGTCTACCAAATGAGCCAAGTGGTATGGTGATGGTTTTTAATAGCTTTGACCACATCAGTTATGCTTACGTACTTGACTCTGAGTTACCACTTAATATTGGCGATCAGCTGTTACCACCCCCTTATTTATAAATAGCTATAAGGCTCTATTAAGCAATATATTAAACTAAATACTAATCTAAGTTTGCCTATACGAGACAGATGACAATGACGGCAGTCACCTCTTCTTTATCCGACGATCAGCGCGCTATCCTAGCGCTGTGGTACGAGGTGAATGCATCATTATCTGCTTATCACAAATTGATCACTTCTTTCGGTTATCCGCAGCTTGCTTGGCAAGCCAAAGTAGAGGCATGGAAGCAGCTCGGTATTCACCACACCCATCTCAAACGTCATGATCAGCCAGAGCAAACACTCGCCAATATCGATAAGATTCAGCAAGCATTGATAGAGGGGCGCTATGGTTTGCTATTCGCTGATGACGCCGATTATCCTGCTCAACTCTCACAAATATACGACCCGCCGCCATTATTGTTTTATCGTGGGAATAGCGCGCGCCTACATCAAGCACAAATCGCTATAGTAGGTAGCCGCAAACCCACCGCGCATGCGCAAAAAAATCACGTTTGATATGGCACAGTACTTAGCGCAAGCAGGTTATATCGTGACTAGCGGTCTGGCTATGGGTGTAGATAAACGCGCACATTTAGGCGCGCTAGCACAAGCAGACCCTGACTATCAGGGACGGACGGTTGGTGTCATGGGTACAGGGATCGATGTGAACTATCCCAATCATCGAGATCAGTTATTTACTCAAATTATCGAGCAAGGTGGCTGCATTATTAGTGAGCTACTACCGCATACGCAGCCACATAAACATACTTTTCCGCGTCGCAATCGTTTGGTAGCTGGGCTGAGTCTCGCGACCATTGTAACGGAAGCGACCATCAAAAGCGGCTCGCTTATAACAGCACGTCTCACGTCTGAACAAGGTAAACAGGTCTTTGCTATTCCCAGTCATATTGATAATAGTAATGCAGAGGGTTGCCATCATTTGATACGTGAAGGTGCGACCTTGATTTATCATCCGCAGCAAGTACTAGAAGACGTCAATGGTCAGCTTGATTATGATAAAGGCGCTTATAGAACAGCGAACGCTACCAACTCTAATAGTAATCACTCGAATATCACTCAGACTTCCGATGCGTTTGAGATAGAAAAAAACTCAATCAAATCTACTAGCCAGCAACCATCTTCTGAAATAAAGCCTGCGCGCAGTACAGTCGTTGTGCCTGAGCATTTAACTGCAATCTATAAGCAGCTTGACTGGCATGGGCAAGATTTAGATGCGCTTATTAGTGCAACCAAGCTTACACCGCCGCAGTTGATCGGACAGCTAATGGAGCTTGAGTTAATGGGTCTTATCAGCGAACAAGGTGGACGATATTTACGCGTGTAAAGTATCGTAAATGTTCCGTATTAGACACTGGCATAGATAGCACTTAATTATAGACTCTCCTAGACAATATCCCTCTTGTGGTATTATTAGAATTTACTTCTACGAACCATTTAAGTCATGAGCCAACCTACACCTCTTATTACTGATTCTGCTATCCAAGCTGCTAAGTGGCTAAAAGAAGGGCAACTGCTCGCGTATCCTACAGAAAGCGTTTGGGGTATTGGTTGCGACCCTTATGACCAAGCAGCTGTTCAGCGTATCTTGGATATCAAACAACGTCCACAAGCCAAAGGCATGATAGTCGTTACTGATAGTGTGTCTCGCTTACCCCCCTTACTAGCCTCTTTAGATGATGTTCAGCGCCAGCAGGTTATTGATAGCTGGCAGACAGACGATAGTAGAGATGAACAGCACAATCGCCAAGCACATACTTGGTTATTACCGATTCCTCAGCCGCTTGCAAGCACTGTGCCACTTGGATTACCGGTCAGCATCAGACTATTGCTGTTCGAGTTATCTCGCATCCTACAGTTCGTCAGCTTTGCCAGCAGATGGTCAGTGAGCAGAATCCATTTGGTCTATTGGTTTCTACAAGCTGCAACCGATCAGGACAAACGCCTGCTAGCACCTTTGAAGCCGCCTATGCTTATTTCGAAGAGCAAATTGGTTATTTGCAGGGTGATACTTTAGGTTATACCTTACCTAGCCAGATTCGTGACGCAACGACAGGTTGGTTATTCGTTAGTGGACAAGAAAGATGTAGACGTTTTTTTTGCTACCTGTTTGCCTTACTCAACATGTTTTCTATTGTATGAGCTACATTTTTACAGTAGTTCTGGCACAAATACTGTTTATCACATACTGACGGTAGCCCTGAATAGGATTTAGGCGGTCATATGAAAAATAAATTAAATCAGCCAAGTCATAGTTTGAACGAAAGTTTGGCTGAATATCCAAAAATGAAGGTTACTAAGTTATTTTTATTCGTAGGTGCGCTGTATGAGCTCATTATCTTTCCATGGATAGCGACACTTCTTAGCTCAGATAACAGCATAGGTCTATTGTTCATACTGTTTTTTTCCAGTTTATCTTATTGCAGGTGGCTTGTTTGCGATGCCAACTACATTAATGATGGGAAAGTGGCATTCGTATAAAGAAATATACATACAAGATGGGTGGTGGATAAGAACGTTTTTTTATGGGAGTTCTTATTAATGCTTTATTTTTTTGTTTGGTTTATATTTTCTAAATTTGGTTTGGTGATATGGTTCTCTATCAGTTAACTGGAGGAGTAAGTGCCGTATTAGCAGGTATGTCAGCTTTACCAGTATTAAAAGAAAATGTTGAAGACGTAGGCTGAGCCATTAAATAAAGAGCTGATCAAACTATTTCTGAAATATTATGATGCGTTTGGATGGTCAAGAAAGTTCGAAACGGGTTATAACAGCTATATTATTTCCATTCACAAATTGACCAACTTATGAGTTAAAACTAATGTTAGATAACAACAGCCACTATCCAAAAAAAATGGTGATATTTTTATTTTTAACTTTAGGTACGCTATATCAGTTGATCTTATTCCCTATTTTAGTATCGCTGATAATGTGGAATAAGGATATAGGTCTGGCATACGCTGTAGCCATACCTTTTTACCTTATTGCAGGTGTATTTCTTATTGGAATGCCTACACTATTGTGCGGTATATGGCTTGCTTCCAAACAAACATATAAGTCCAAAAGATGGTGGGTAAGAGTTTTTTTTGTTGGTTTTTCTATTAATGCCACATTTTTTTATTGGTCAAGATGCTCGTACATGGTTGGCGATTAGCTTAGTAGGAGGTATAAGTGCTTTGATTGTGGGTATGTCCGCATTACCTAAACCTAAACAAAGTCTGCAATATTAGCCAAAAAAATTAAGATACTTTTTTTAATAAAAAAAACTTCTATCTTTGACAGTAATTATCAAAGTGCAATGTTTGACCTCGTAAACCTTTCATTCCTCACCTTCCTTTACCAAAAGCATGTAAAAGTCGTTTTGATAAAAACCACAAAAAAAGTAGACGATGGTTATAACAGTCTAGTTTTTATTGAACGATAAGTACTTCAGCAATAAGTAACTCAAAGATAAGTCATAGTGGTGATATTTGAGGCATATAGGGAGTAGGGTATGAATGTTTTGATTAGTGGCGGTTCAGGGTTTTTGGGAAGTGCTTTTAGTCGAGAGCTAATGGCACGGTCTCGCGCGAAAAATAACGACGTAACGATTACTTGGCTAACTCGTGATAGCAGTCAACCACATCCCGATGATATCAATATGATTACTTATGATGAACTTGCGAATTCTGATATGAGCTTTGATGTCATATTGAATTTGGCAGGTGCTGGGATTGCTGACTCTCGTTGGAGCGATGAGCGAAAAGAACAGTTGATGGCGAGCCGTATCAAACCTACTCAGTCAATATTGGATTTTATCGCACGTGCTAGTATAAAACCCAAGTTACTGGTAAGCGGCTCAGCAATCGGTTGGTATGGCACGCAGGGCGACAAGCCACTGACTGAAAATAGCGATTATGAGACGGATTTTGCTCATACATTATGTGATGAATGGGAACAACTAGCACTTAAAGCAACCAACCATGCTGTTCCTGTAGCTATTGTCAGAACAGGTGTGGTTATTCACCCTGAAGGCGGAATGGTGGCTAAATTGTTGCTACCATTTAAATTTGGTGTCGGAGGGCAGTTGGGTGATGGACAACAAGTAATGAGCTGGATCAGCCGTGAAGATTGGGTCAATGCAGTCATCTTTATTATCGAGCAGCAGCTTAAACTTACTAGCGACTCAGATGTCAATCACCTCAATAGCTTAGCCCAAGATAATACACCTATTAGTGACAGTACTATCAAGACTGCAAACAGTACCGTAAATAATAGAGATGCAGTCGTATATAACCTTACTGCTCCGAATCCTGTGACCAATCATACTTTTACCAAAGCACTTGCTCATGGCTACATCGCCCCACGTTTTTTACTTTACCAGAGTTTTTGCTCAAGCTGATGTTCGGCGAAATGTCGACACTGCTTATCGATGGTCAAAAGGTGCTGCCACAAGCGCTATTGGATACAGGTTATTCGTTTAAACACTCAACTCTGCAGCAAGCATTAGAAAACCAAAAGTAGCTGTATTACAGATGTTTCATGTGAAACATTGGAACTTGTTTTCTGATAATCGCTTATCTAACCGTATTTATGTCTAAGGGCAGTCCATGCGTTACGCATTTTTCTTCACTATCTTTCTGCTATTACAGTTATTTAGCTTAGGTACAGTATTAAGTATACAGTGGTGGCTCCAGCTTGGATGACGCCAGCATTACAGACAATGATATGGGCGAGTGTATTTATTATTACTAATGGCCTATTAGCATTGAGCGTAAAAAGAGCATTTGCCAACAGTTATCGCTGGGTTAGTGGCTGGATGCTGATCATGCATTTTATGATACTGACGGCGTTGGCAGTGAGTCTACTCTACGGAGGGTATCTACTAGTAATTTCTTTATCAGACAGTACGTTGCACCAATCGAATGAGATGGCTATAGGGCTAAGAGTACTAGCGCTATTCCTATTTATAGGACTATTTATTCATTCAGTATATAGCGCCTATGCGCCTGTCATACGCAAGCTGACTATTAATATAGATAAGCCTTTGACCAAGCCATTACGCATTGCAGTCGCTAGTGACTTGCACATAGGGCGATTATTTGGTGTAAAAGCTATAGATAGATTGCATCAACTTATGATTCGCTCTGGTGCAGATATGCTGCTGATGCCAGGGGATATCATGGATGATAATACAGATGCCTTTAATGATTATCATATGGAGCAGAACTTAGCAGAATTGTGCAGTAGTCTACCACGTGGTGTCTATGCGACATTGGGTAATCATGATTTGTATGGTCATGAGCGACCTATTAGCGAAGCGCTGCAAAATGCAGGTATACAGTTGTTAAACGATGAGGTGCTCTGTATCGAGCACGAGGGTCAACCAGTATGGCTAGTTGGACGTTTTGATAACCATAAACGTCAACGTGTAGCGACTACTGTTCTGCTTGCGCAAGTAGATACGTCGCAGCCAGTGATATTGTTAGATCATAGACCGAGTGATATAGATAATCACAGTCAATTACCTATAGATTTACAAGTCTCGGGACATACTCACAACGGTCAAGTATTCCCCGCTAATTTCATCGTGAATGCTATTAATAGATTGGGCTATGGCTATGAGCAGATGGGTAAAGGACACTTCGTCGTATCCTCTGGTTATGGTTTTTGGGGCATTCCCTTTCGATTGGGCTCGCGCTCAGAAATTTGGTTAATTACACTATCTGGCAATACAAATTAGTTAGTTATACAAATCAATAATTAGCTGGCTAACTAACTAACTAACTAACGGTCTATGCAGCTAACTGGGATTGGGTACTGATGATCTCACGTACAAAGCTACTAAACCCATGAATGATATTGTTTGTCTCTTGTCCAAGACCTTGGTGAACACTCATAAAGTGAATAAAGCCATGCGGTGCACCAAGCACAGTATAGGTCTTTGTCGCAACGCCGTAACCTCTCAGCTGCTTTGCATAAGCAAATGCCTCATCACGTAATACATCGAGCTCGGAAGCTACGATGTAAGTTGGGCAAACTTTACTATTATCACCGAGCATAGGTGAGTTCAATATATGTAGGCGAGGCAGTGGGCTATTCTCTAGGCAAGCAGCATCAAATACTGCTACATCAGCATGATCTAATAGTAGACCCTCACCATATAGCTCCCAACTTGGATAATCTGTCTCAATATCAGTGACTGGATACAAAGGCATCTGCGCTAGAGGTTCGGGTAGTTTTTCTAATAGATTAAACATTTTCTGTCCATCTATCCCTAAGTCTGCCCATGCGCTTTTGCTCGGTGCGGTCAGCTGCTGCGCAATTAAAGTTGATAGACCACCACCTGCGCTATCACCTGCCAAGACTATACGAGAAGGTAACGCGCCCAATGTGTGACAGTGATCAACTAACCAAGCATACGCAGTGATACAGTCTTTTAAGGCTGCGGGAGCAGGACATTCAGGCGCTAAGCGATAATCGACACTAACCACAGACCAACCAGTCTGCTCACAGACCGCATGACAGAATTCATGATGTGTATCGACATCACCAATGCAGAACCCGCCACCATGAAAGAACAGCATGACTGTTTCATCGGGATTATGGATACGTTTTCTTCTAAAACTAGATTTTTTGCCGCCTGCTTTATAACAACGGACAGTCATGTCGCCATCATCAGCATTGGCAATCGTTTCATCTTTCCAGCTAACAGGTGAATCACTTTTTTTAGTGAAGGGCTTTATATTACTTAGCATAGTCGTATTGGCTTGTTGCCATACTCTAGGTGATTGCATGGCTACCGCATCAGCAGTAAATCTCTCACGCAATTCCGGCATGGGAGTTAGTTCTAACGGTGTTTTGAGGTAGCTATTTACTGCAAGGATAAGACGCAGGTGAGCGTTTGCATGCAGATACTGTTTTGAGTTGGGACCTTTAAGGTAACCAATCACCCCTTCTAAAATAGGGTCTGGTAAGTAGCCGAGACTTTTCATTGCGTAGTGCAATGTGTGCGGCTGGTAGTTTGCCACAGGGTTATAAGCGAGTATTTTCTCTTTAACGCTCAGACGTTTTTCTAATGAGTCATACGCTTCTACATCTTGGTTCGATAGCTCTTTTGACGCTGGATGTTCTTTTGACGCTAGATGTAATGTCATCAATGCTTTATTAAGCAAAGTATTGATAGATAAATTTTTTTGAATTAGACATAACAGCTCTCATAAATGATTTTTAGCGTGCATTTGAGTGTGGGCGATAATATTTATAGCAATGATAAAATAGACAGCAGAGTAATAGCGTATCGTTTGGTAATAGCTTGATTAATAAGCGTAAAGCAATGGGAATAAATAGCGGTTTTTTTGTTCTTTTTGTGAGTAAATATTGAGATTTATTGACATGGAACAAAAATGTTTGACGCATCGTATTAATGACACTTCACGAATATTTGTCATAAATGGTAAAAATTCCTTTGCTCTAGGCTTGAAATTTGTCCTTATCACCTTTATCAAGCAGCTATTGAAGCGTATTAAAAAAACAATGAGTTAGAAACATCGAGTATTTAATAATGGCATAGTAGGATCAATAATTATTCGGTCTACTGTGCTGTCTCTTAATCTTCATTATTGAAATTCCAAGGAGCTATCATGAGCGAGCAAAACCCGAACCACGAAAATCTTGACCAAAATGTGGCACATGAGAATATTGATCACAATGACAGTATCTTAGAAGAAACCATGAAAGAGTTTGATCCACAGAATAATTCAGGTGAAGAAACGACTATCGAAAACGAAATCAACCTTGATACTTTCAAAGCGCGTATTGCTGAGCTAGAAGGCGAAGTAAAACAAGCCAAAGAAGGTACTGCACGTGCTAATGCTGAAGCTTACAATGCGCAAAAACGCATGGAGCAAGAAGCGGATAAGAGCAAAAAGTTTGCACTACAGAAATTTGCTAAAGAATTGTTAGACATCGTTGACAACTTAGAGCGCGCTATCGAAAATGCCGATGCCAATGATCCAGTCGCTGAGGGTGTGCAATTAACGCACAAAGCATTGGTTGCGGTATTGACCAAAAACGGCGTAGAAGTGGTCGATCCACAAGGCGAAAAATTTAACGCTGACTTCCATGAAGCAGTGGGTATTGATCCAGAAGCAGCGGCAGATACAGTTGGTACGGTCTTACAAAAAGGCTATAGCCTAAACGGTCGTCTATTGCGTCCGGCCATGGTTCGTGTTGGTCAGTAATATTTTTAGGGCTAAACCCTACTAATATGAAGGTTTTTCACGAAAAATGACATGAAACATAGTTTTTGCGTGATTATTGCCTTGAAAAATACGACGGGTAAACCGATATATAGCAACAAGTGACCGACTACGGTCTGGATAAATAAGTATTTATAGTTAAAAACAAATTAGGAGCAATTGATTATGGGTAAAGTAATTGGTATTGATTTAGGTACTACTAACTCGTGTGTAGCAGTAATGGAAGGTGACAAAGTTAAAGTCATCGAAAATGCTGAAGGTACGCGTACAACACCATCGATCGTCGCTTATAAAGATGACGAAACGCTTGTTGGTCAGTCAGCCAAGCGTCAAGCAGTAACTAATCCAAGCAACACTTTGTTTGCGATTAAGCGTTTGATCGGTCGTCGTTTTGATGACAAAGTCGTGCAAAAAGATATCGGCATGGTTCCTTACAAAATCGCTAAAGCAGACAACGGCGATGCATGGGTAGAAATCAACGGTAAAAAGCTTGCGCCACCACAGGTTTCTGCTGAAATCTTGAAAAAAATGAAGAAAACAGCAGAAGACTATCTTGGTGAGAGCGTGACTGAAGCAGTTGTAACTGTACCTGCTTACTTCAATGATTCACAGCGTCAAGCAACTAAAGATGCGGGTAAAATCGCTGGTCTTGATGTAAAACGTATCATCAATGAGCCAACTGCTGCTGCACTTGCTTATGGTATGGACAAGAAGCAAGGCGATAGCACTGTTGCTGTATATGACTTGGGCGGTGGTACTTTCGATATCTCAATCATCGAAATCGCAGACGTAGACGGCGAGCAACAGTTCGAAGTACTAGCGACCAACGGTGATACTTTTCTAGGTGGTGAAGACTTTGACTCAGCATTGATTGATTTCTTAGTTGCTGAATTCAAAAAAAGAGCAAGACGTTAACCTAAAAGGTGACTCTCTTGCGATGCAGCGTCTAAAAGAAGCGGCAGAAAAAGCGAAGATTGAGCTATCAAGTGCACAAAGCACTGAAGTAAACTTGCCATATATCACTGCTGATAGCAGTGGTCCTAAGCATTTGGTTGTTACTATCAGCCGCTCGAAACTAGAGAGCCTAACTGAAGAATTAGTACAACGTACAATGGGTCCTTGTAAGACTGCACTTGAAGATGCTGGCCTAAAAATTGGCGACATCAACGATGTAATCTTGGTTGGTGGTCAGACTCGTATGCCACTAGTACAGCAAAAAGTACAAGACTTCTTCGGTCAAGAGCCACGTAAAGACGTGAACCCTGATGAAGCAGTTGCAGCTGGTGCAGCGATTCAAGGTGCCGTATTGTCTGGTGACAAAACTGACGTATTGCTACTTGATGTAACGCCATTGACTCTAGGTATCGAAACTATGGGCGGTGTCATGACGCCAGTTATCGAGAAGAACACCATGATTCCTACTAAGAAATCACAGGTATTCTCAACAGCTGAAGATAACCAACCAGCAGTAACGATTCAGGTATATCAAGGTGAGCGTAAAATCGCTAACCAAAACAAAATGCTTGGTCGTTTTGACTTGACGGATATCCCACCAGCACCACGTGGTCTGCCACAAATCGAAGTGTCTTTTGACATCAATGCTGATGGTATCATGAACATCTCTGCAACCGATAAAGGTACTGGTAAAGCACAAAGTATCCAAATCAAAGCGGATTCTGGTTTGTCGGACGAAGAAGTCGAACAAATGGTTCGCGATGCAGAAGCCAATGCTGCTGAAGATGAGAAATTCGCTAACCTAGCGCAAGTTCGTAACGAAGCAGATGGTCGTATTCATGCTGTACAAAAAGCGCTAAAAGAAGCAGAAGATAAAGTCACTGATGAAGAAAAATCAACAGTAGAATCTGCGATCACTGAGCTTGAAGCAGCAGCGAAAGAAGATGACCATGATGAAATCAAAGCTAAGCTTGAAGCATTAGACAATGCATTCTTGCCAATCAGCCAAAAAAATCTATGCTGATAGCGGCGCTGGTGCAGAAGGTATGGATCCTAGCCAGTTCCAACAAGGTGCAGACGATGCTGGTAGCAACAAAGCTGATGACGACGTCGTTGATGCTGAGTTCACTGAAGTAGACGAAGACAAAAAATAATACGGCTATTAACTAGTTAAATTAAAAACGCATCCTTTGGGGTGCGTTTTTTTTATGGCTGTTTTTCCTATCGGCTACTGTTTCTGCTAGCTATTGTTTTTCTTGATAAGATGCGTGCTTATGGTTTAAACGCGCTTACTATGAGAACTTCATAGGTTAAATTAACCACGAGCTGTCCTGTTTCATCCTTTCTTGAAAAATGTTGCCAATAGTCTGACTCAAATTGCTGTAGACGGGATTTTGTCCATATAAAGGTTTGAGTATCGTCTGATTGTATTTGCGTTTGATTGGTCGATACGCCAGTGAGTTTCATATGCTTCAAGATAGCGTAGGGGGTTGGAAATGGTAAATCAAAGCGCTGAATTGAGAGTTTGATATTCTCAAAGCCAGCACTATCTAATGCCAATTGCCATTCATTAATATCTGGATAGTAAAGTCCTTGACCCGTGAGAGTCTTAATTTGCAAAAAGTTATTTGGCGTAAAAGT
Organism: Psychrobacter sp. JCM 18901; assembly: GCF_000586435.1. Taxonomy (GTDB): domain Bacteria; phylum Pseudomonadota; class Gammaproteobacteria; order Pseudomonadales; family Moraxellaceae; genus Psychrobacter. The sequence continues at coordinate 42,250 of NZ_BAWH01000012.1, read as the reverse complement.
ACTAAAGACTAGCTGGCCTCCAGATTGTAAACGCTGCGCTGATTGCGTGACGAAACTCAACGGACTATCAAACCATTGCACGGCATTAGCACTGACTATTAAGCTATGATTTTCTGCTAAATCTATGGTTTCAGCATCACCGATAATGATCTCAGCAGTTGGCAGTATTGATTGCAATGTAGCAGTCTGCTCAGTACATAACTCATTAATGAGCCAGTACTGGCCTTGGATATGATCAGCGAGTAGGCGCGTCATTTGACCTGTACCGGCACCCACTTCTAACACACTGCTTTGCTTGGTATGAGCAATACTGTCTAATAAATACTGACAAACGGTCTGCTGAATATTGGCATGCTGATCATAGTCGCTTGCATTGGCAAAGTGGCGAGCGATGGTTTGTTTTCTAACACTAAGATCATCGGCTGTGTCGAGTGTTGTCATAGCTTCATTATATCCAAGTACGCCAGTTATCTATCAATATTAGGAGTAAATTCTGTATCAAACGATAAAATTACAACTGCTGTATTAGTCGCTCGCAGTCTTCGTTAGTCAGTTTGGCATTCATAACTAAGCGAATGCGAGCAGTATTAGTAGGCACAGTAGGCGGCCTGATAGGTAATGCATAAAAACCAGCGGCTTGTAGCTGTTGTGCTTTGGCAAGGGTACTCGCATTATCGCCCAATATATAAGGAACGATAGGGGATTGGTAATGTATCTCTTGCAAGGTTGGCGATACACGGTGCCGTGGGTCAATGGCTTGACTAAGCGTGGTAGATAACTGTGCTAGATGCACACGTTGGTCAGTTAAGGTCGGCATTTTTGCTAAAATAAATCGTGTCCATGCATGGTTTATCGGAGGGAGTGCGGTACTAAAAATCAGCGGACGCATGGCATTAATTAGCCATTGTTTGACGACTTCATCACACATTATATAAGCACCCATCGAAGCAAATGCTTTACCAAAGGTACCCACCAAGTAGTCAATATCGGCCAAAGTATGCGTTTCTTCCGCCAACCCTAGACCTGTATCGCCAAGCACTCCAACAGCATGTGCTTCATCGACATACAGCTCAATACGAGCATCTCTGGATTTGAGTTGTATTAACTGAAGTAAGTCAGCACGGTCACCATCCATACTAAATATACTCTCGGTGACAATAATGATGCGTTCAACCGTCTCGTCTGCTTGTTCAATAAATTTGGCTAAATGCTCGTAATCGTTATGACGGTAACGACGATAGGTAACAAGTTTGCTTTGGCTCAGGCGCATACCATCGATAATGCTGGCATGTACTAGCTTGTCAGCCAAAATGAGTGTTTTGACTGGTAAAGCTGTCAATGCTGGCAAGATACCTAGGTTGGCGTGATAGCCACTGTTTAAGATCAACACTGACTTTGAATCGGTTAAACTCTGTTTTTCTATGGCGCTTTGATACCAGCTTTGCAGTTCCTCTTCTAGAGCTTCTAACTGTATATCGTTGCCTGTCAGTAGGCGTGAGGAAGTGGCACTCATTTTAGGAGTGTGTGTAGTAGATAGCTGTCCCACTTGAGCTAGAAATTCAGCTTGTAGCTCAGTATCGCCGCCTAAGCCAAGATAATCATTACTCGCAATATTAAGCAGAGCTTTACTATTGCTAATCACATATCTTCCATCGTGCTGCAAGTTTGGTAATTGGCGGTACTGCTGCTTTGCTTTTAAGTCTGCAAGTGCAGTTTGTAAGCGCTCAGTGATAGAATTTTGCATTTTTTTCTCTCTAATTATTGTTATATCAGCCATATTTAGCCGATCTATCTAGCAAGAAAACTGTGAAATGAGTACGGATTATTGCATAAACTGAGTGGATGTAACAAAAGGTTTCATATCTAAGCCTTTGTAACCCACACACTGATAAACGCTTTCAAATCTTAACTTTCGTACCATTAAACACTGACAGAGTGTCTGAAATAGTTTGTTACTATGTATTCATCGTTAGCAGACAAGGCGATAGGGCCACAAGGCCAATATAAATAAATAACTTGTTTGTCCAAATTTCTTTCAAGGAGCTAATAATGAAAACTCTACAAAAAAACAATACTTGCACTAGCAACTGGTTCTTTACTTTCTGTAGGCGCACAAGCCGCTGTTAACTATGGCAATGGCTACACAGGTCAGCCATACGTTGCTGCTAAAGTTGGTCAGTTCGATCTAGATATCGATGGTGCTGATGACCCAACTGCATACGGTGTAACTGCTGGTTATAACTTTGATCCTAACTTCGGTATTGAAGCAGAATACGTAGGTTCAGATGATGCTGACTATAGAGGCGGCGACATCGATGCTAAAACATACGGCGCTTATGGTACTTACCGTTATGCATTCCCAAACAGCGGCTTATACGCAAAAGGTAAGCTAGGTGTTGCAAAAACTGAAGTAGAAGCTAACAATACTAATTTTGCTGGTGCTTCTGATTTCTCAGACGACGATACTAACATCGCTGGTGGTGTAGGTCTTGGTTACGCAGTAAACTCTGATTTCAGTGTCGAAGCTGAATACGACATGCTAGGTAGCGATGCAGACCTTATGACTGTTGGCGCACAGCTAAAATTCTAATTATTTAGAAAACAAGCTTTTAGCAAACAGCTATAATAAAGAAACGATCACTTTAAGTGGTCGTTTTTTTTCGCTTAAAATTTATGTTAAGGCCTTTAAGTTAGTAATTTATAAGCATCCAATAAGTAATATATCATTATCGTTAAAGCGTTGTTATCCTTAAAAATGTGCTACATTAAAAACTGGATTGATAAAGATAGGAATGGTGGCAAGGATGGAGATACTTTGGATGATTGAACCTTGGCATTGGTTAGTATTAGGCTTCTTATTATTAATTGTTGAGATGTTTGTACCGACGTTTGCCAGTTTGTGGTTTGGCGCCGCTGCCATCATCGTTGCAGCGCTATCATGGCTGCTACCTATTTCTGTTTCTATTCAGATTATCGTCTGGTTAGTGCTCTCTTCTGTGTTCTTACTGGCTTGGTTCAAGTTTATCAAACCGTTGTCAGTAGATCGTACCAAAGCTGGGCTAGGCGGTAGTGTCATAGTCGGTGAGGTGGGGATGATTATCGTGTCACCGCAGCTAGATAAAGCTGGCACAGTTAGATTTAGTGTTCCTATCGTTGGTGCGGCTGAATGGATGTGCCGTACGAGAGGGGAGCAGGTGGCAATCGGCGATAGAGTGGTAGTGACGGATATCGTGGGTAACGAGCTGATTGTGAGCAGTACAAAAGCGCAGGCAGCGATGCATAAAAGTATGCAGGTATAATAATAAGGGATGAGTTATGGAAAGCTTTAGTATTGTCATGGTGGTATTGATTGCACTGGTGGTATTCACCGTGTTTAAAGGCGTACGTATTGTACCGCAAGGTTATAAATGGGTAGTGCAGAGACTGGGCAAATATAGCCAAACGCTAGAGCCTGGACTCAACCTCATCATCCCTTATGTAGATGATGTGGCTTATAAGGTAACGACCAAAGACATCGTACTCGATATTCCGTCACAAGAAGTCATTACTCGTGACAACGTCGTTATCATTGCAAACGCTGTCGCTTATATTAATATCGTGCGTCCTGATAAAGCGGTCTATGGTATTGAAGATTATGAATACGGTATCCGTAATCTGGTGCAAACATCGCTACGTTCGATCATTGGTGAGATGGATCTTGATAGCGCATTGTCTAGTCGCGACGAGATCAAAACCAAGCTAAAACATGCAATTTCAGAAGATATTGCGGATTGGGGTATTACCCTTAAGACAGTAGAGATTCAAGATATTAATCCTTCGCAGACCATGCAAGCATCCATGGAAGAGCAGGCAGCAGCAGAACGTTTGCGCCGTGCGACCGTGACCCGTGCTGATGGTCAAAAGCAAGCTGCTATCTTAGAAGCGGATGGTCGCTTGGAAGCTTCACGCCGTGATGCTGAAGCGCAGGTGGTACTAGCCAGAGGTTCTGAAGAGTCGATTCGTTTGATTACTAGTGCGATGGGCGAGGAAGAGATGCCGATCGTATACTTGCTGGGTGAACAGTATATCAAAGCGATACGAGAGTTGGCTGAATCTGATAACTCCAAAATGGTGGTATTACCAGCAGATATCTTAAGCACTGTAAAAGGTATGGTCGGTGATAAATTAAAAGTGTAAAAAGTCATAGCAATATTAAAAAAGACCTCGCTTGAGGTCTTTTTTTTATGTGTATTAATTGGACTAAAGTTTCGCTAGCTTAGATAACTTTTGAAAAGCGGTTTTGATGTTTCTTGTCCAAGTATTCATCAAATACCATAGCGACGTTGCGACCAAGCAAGCGACCTCTAGGTAAGACGCGAATACCTGCTGCATCCATATCAATCAGTCTGTCGTCTTGCATAGCGCCCAACTGCTGAATCTCATTAATAAAGTAGGTGATGGCATCGATACCAAATTTTTGATTCACATCTTTAAAATCGAGATAGTCATGACATAGTAGGTTCATGATGACGTACTCACGCAAGCGGTCTTTGATAGAGGTTTTTATATACTTTACCGCAGGCATGACAGTCGGATTGATTTTCGCCATATCAATCTTGGCTTGATAGCTCTGTAGATCAGTATCGTTTTGCAAAATATAGCGTGTATTGGCATTAGAAATCTGACTGATTGATGAGACACCAAAACCTAATAAGTCACAGTCACCCATGATGGTGTAACCCTGAAAATTACGATGTAATTTGCCTTCACGCTGTGCGACAGCCAATTCATCATCAGGTTTGGCAAAATGATCGATACCGATATATTGATAGCCAGCTTCGGTCAATGTGTTAACAGTACTGCCGAGCATCGTCAGTTTGGCAATTGGGCTAGGCAAATATTCATCTTTTATCTGACGCTGGGCTTTAAATCGCTCAGGCAAATGCGCATAGTTAAAGACCGACAGGCGATCTGGCGACATCTCGATGATACGATTTACGGTTTTGTCCAACGTATCAGGCGTTTGATGCGGTAAACCATAAATCAAATCAATATTGATAGAGCGAAAACCAAGCTCACGTGCTTCTGTTATCACGCTTTCAATAAGCTCTGCTGAATGCACACGATTAACGGCAATTTGCACCGTTTCATCCAAGTCCTGCACACCTAAGCTGATACGATTGAAACCGAGATTACGCAATATCTTTAGAGTGTTTTTACTCAGTTCGCGAGGGTCAATTTCGATAGAATAGTCACCTTCATCTTCTGGCAAAAACTCAAACTGAGCTTGTAAAAACTCCCACAACTGCACCATCTCTTCGTCACGCAAAAACGTTGGTGTACCACCACCCAAATGTAGCTGTTTGACTAATGGTTTGTCGCTGCCTTCTGGCGTAGATAACAAGCGGCGTTTATGGGTAATTTCAGCAATCAAATACTGTAAGTAATCGCCAGAATCGCTATTTTTTTTGGTAATGATCTTGTTGCAAGCACAGTAGTAGCAAAGGTGGCGGCAAAACGGTATGTGAAAATATAATGATAAGGGAGCACGCGCTTCACGATTTTGCAGGATTTTTGTCTCAAGACCAATATCTTCAAAGCTGTTTGTTTCAAGGTTATCTGGTATTGGCGCGAACTCTAAAGCAGTCGGATAAGAGGTATAACGTGGCCCTGAGCGATTGTACTTATTGATGATTGCCTCATCAAATGCTGGTAGCTGCTTGCTAGTAATGCTGCCGCGTGTACTGGCATAAGGTTGTCAGGTTGCATAACAGGGCGCACAGTCGTGGGCGGCTCTTCCGCACGGTTGTAGGGCTGCTGAGTGTTCTGTTCTAAATAGTCTGTCATGCGATATTCCTCGTTTTTACTCTAGATACTGCTGATTTTTATATGATCAATGATTTCGGATTTGGTGTTTATTTTTCGCTTGTATCAACGATTAATAATAAGATTCGAATACATCATTGGCAGCAGTATGTATCGCTAAATGTATAATAGATAGTATAACAAATCCTTGTTAGCAGTGGGGTGGTCGGTGAGTATTCTTAATTATTGAAGTAGAGCGTTATTTATACATAAAAAAACCTCAGAACGACGCTGAGGTTTTGATGATTCTCTCTACACCAGCAATAAAACACGACGTTTGCGCGTTGATAAATAATACTTTATTATCAATGACACTCTGTATTAGGAAGATGCTGATGTCGTTTGCCCAAGTCTATACCCGTTCGGTGGTTGGTCTGCATGCTCCCAAGGTCATCATTGAGGTGCATCTATCGCAAGGACTGCCTGCATTGACCATCGTTGGGCTACCTGAGGCCGCCGTGCGTGAGAGTAAAGACAGGGTGCGCTCCGCCATTCTCAATTCAGGTTTCCAGTTTCCTAATCGCCGCCTCACGATCAATTTAGCCCCTGCTGATCTACCTAAAGATGGCGCGCGTTTAGACTTACCAATTGCTATTGGTATACTGGCAGCAAGCGGACAGCTTGAGCCAGAGGTGCTATCAGGATTTGAATTTATTGGCGAATTAGCGCTCAATGGTCAATTGCGACAAGTAACTGGTAGTTTGGCAGTCGCACGGGCAATCAAAGCTGAGAAATTGGCAATAGCGTTGTCTCAGGTAGCAGCGAGTGACCAAGAGCAAAATAATTCAGATACCTCGCCGCCGATGACACCGCAACTGATCGTACCGATTGATAATGGTCATGAGGCCAGCCGCGTTGATGGCGTAACGATACTAGCTGCTCAGAGTCTAAAAGCAGTTTGCGACCATCTGCAGTCGCTCGTTGACCCAAGTGCAAGCTATGAGAGTTTAGCCGTGGTACAGCCAAGTCCTGCACAGCAGCATGTTGGCTATCAAGTGGATTTAGCTGATGTCAAAGGACAGCATCATGCCAGACGCGCGTTAGAGATTGCCGCCGCTGGTGGTCATTCATTGTTATTTACAGGGCCACCGGGTTCTGGCAAAACGCTCATGGCCTCACGTTTGCCGACGATATTGCCAGACTTGAGTGATGAGGATGCGCTAGAAGTTGCCAGTACCTATTCGGTGGCAGACAGCGATTATGACTATGGGACGCGGCCATTCAGACAAGTGCATCATACGATATCAGCTGTGGCACTAGTCGGTGGTGGCTCACGGCCAAAACCAGGTGAAATTACGCTAGCTAATAAAGGCGTGTTGTTTTTAGATGAGTTACCTGAGTTTGATCGAAGCGTGCTGGAAGTATTGCGTCAGCCGCTAGAAGCCAAACAAATCACTATTAGCCGCGCTAACTCTCAGATGACCTTCCCGGCGAATTTTCAACTGGTTGCCGCGATGAACCCTTGCCCATGTGGCTATGATGGCGATACATCAGGACGTTGTCGCTGTCGACCTGAGCAGATCAAACGCTATCAAGATAAGTTATCTGGTCCTCTCTTAGATCGTATTGATTTGCATATCACCGTGCCTGCGTTACCGATTGCCGATCTGCAGAATAGTCAGGTAGGTGAAACCTCCAAGCAAGTACGGGCTCGCGTAGTGGTCGCGCATCAGCATCAAATGCAGCGTCAGCAAAAGGTTAATAATGAGCTTAGCCCTAGCGAAATCGATGAGTATATCCAGTTAGGCGACAATGAAAAGCAGTTATTGCAACTTGCTCAGCAGCGTCTGAATTTATCAGCACGTGGCTACCACCGAGTATTACGAGTAGCGCGTACAATCGCGGATTTGGCTAATAGTACCGATATCAACAGCGCCCACGTATCTGAGGCGCTGAGCTATCGCAGCAAAGCGTAATCTATGTTTGAGCAAGTTACATCATGATGATTTGATAGGTTTTTTTATAGACTAAACTCTATCTTTCATAACCCAAGCGACCAAGTCCGCGAAATGGTCAAATGCTTCGGTCGGATTTAATTCGCGAATATCTTGGCCGTAGTTATAACCATAAGACAGACCGAGCGTGTCCATATTGGCGTTCTGTCCAGCCAACATATCGTTCCTAGAGTCGCCAATCATCACTGCCTGATCAACACTGACATTGAGAGTCTCACAGACATGCAGTAGGGGCGCTGGATCTGGTTTTTTGACAGATAAACTGTCGCCGCCCATCACTTCACTAAACAAATCTTGCCAGCCAAATGAGTGCAATATCTTCGGTACAAATCGAATGGGCTTATTGGTGACTAAAGCAAGCGTATAGCCAGCTGCGTGCAGTTGTTTTAGTCCGTCATCGACATCTGGATAGGCAACGGTTTTGCTACCACTGAGGTTTTTATAAGCCTCAAAAAATATTTGCTCTGCGTGATCGGCTTCCTCGACCGTTAGCTCGCCATCTGCTACTTCCACTTTACCAACCAAAGCGCGCTCTACGAGCAGGCGTGAGCCATTTCCTATCCAATTGCGTATTGTCTCGATAGGATGGGTGTCTTTGCCCAATGTGGTTAGCATGGCGTTGGTGGCGTCGGCCAAATCGGGTACGCTATCAATAAGTGTTCCATCAAAATCAAAAATTAAAAGCTGCTTATTCATTATTCCTCACTATTGAAAATCGTTATATTTATTATATTGGCCATACCTTAGCACAGTAGCGTTCTGAGGCCAGTCAATTTAGTTACCTGTTGTGCTTAATGTCTTGAGCACTAGCAACTATTCGACATCTTTATAGCGTTCACGATGCTCTTTTTTCATTCTTAAATAATCTTCGTTCTCACGGCATTCATCCCATTTCACTTTAAAGATTCGTGCGGACTCCGCCTTGACTGGGTCTTCCTCTTGTCGTGGCAACTCTTCGCGGCCATGGGCGCCGCTTTGACCTTTTTTTTATCATCAGTACTGCGCCTTTATATTTTTTACCACCTTTATGATTGGCATAGCGACGAGCACGGGTATAGCCCATTTGGATAAACTTGCGCGCCATATCTGCGCCGACGAAGTCATCATCAGCCAAGTAATCTAAAAACATCTGATAGATAGCTTCACTACTTTCGCGGGCGATGTCGGGAGTCGCAAAACGCCAATGGGGTAAAATCTCAGACTTATAAGGCTCTACCAGTAATACGCCTTGCTCACCGCGACCGACACGGTACAACTCAGGCTGAGCGCGCAAATCCAAACTCTTATAATCCAAGTCGTAATCAAACTCTCTCATATCTATGACCTATTATTTTTATCTATTCGTATATGGTTATTGAGTATACTTAGCCAAGCTGTTTAGAAAAAAAGCACAAAAATGTTATGCAACCGTGACAGTAGGTATTTAACATCAAGAGCGTTAAGTAGAAATGGTTATGGTAAAGTCAGCTGTGGGACGTATGAAGGCTACAAATATGATGAGTGCAATGCCACGAGAGATACTATGTTGAGAAATAAAATAAGTGTAAATGAGCTGAGCCGTTTGCGATTGACCAAAAACATACTGGTAGCGTGGCTATTGCTAACGACAAGCATACTAGCTACTACGGCTGCCCACAGCGCGTGGTTTGAACGTTTGATTCCGCAAGGTGAGACGTATACGGTACGCGAGATAGATCGCGATTTAGCATTTGTGATAGATGGCTTTATCTACGATGCGCGCACGTCTTGTTTTTTGGCAGTAGGCGACCGAGTGATATTTTTTGAGGGGCGTCACGGCATTGATTACCGCGCAACTATATACGACTTGGATTCGCGTGAGCGCTGTAATTTACTACTGCGTGGTCGGTTGTACGAATAGTGGTCGGCTCTACAAATCAAAGCAACGCATGAATAGAATGAACGCTAAAGAATACGGTAAAATTTAAACATAAAAAAAGCCCCGAACATTGCTGTTCAGGGCTTTTTAGAATTCTATTAACGAATGGTGGCTCGAGGCAGGATCGAACTGCCGACACACGGATTTTCAATCCGTTGCTCTACCTACTGAGCTATCGAGCCGTCTTCGTTGAGGTCGCTATTAAACTAAATATACGCGCTTCTGTCAAGCTGTTTTTGCATTATATCTGATAAAAGACGATAAATAATTAGATATTGGCAAAATTAACCATTTTAGCGCTCGGTTTAGTCTTTTACACGCAACAGTTCGTACTCACTCATGATACGGTGAATATCAGCGTCAGCAGGGACAAATTCACGTACGCCTTTTCTAACTTCGCAATCATAGACCAGTTTAATAAACTTGGCATCGATAGCACGTTTACGGTTCTCTGGATGCACCGTGAGATATTGTAGGCGTTTAGCATTGGTCTGCCCATCATCAAAGCAGGCGACCGCAGCGATAGGCTTATCATTGAACATACCGACATAGAGATACTGTCCACGTTTAAACCCTTGCTCAACGATATTTAATACCTCGAGACCGTCAGGCTGTGCATCATCGCTATCGTACAACGCCTGCAAACGCTCTGCTAGCTCATTGTCGCGAGCAGGTTTTTTTGATAAGTGGCGCATCCAAACTATTAATGGCGATCGCTTCTAAAGGCATAGCAGTTCCTATAAATAGAGGGTTTCTATAGTATAAATTAGCAATATGAGACAGCACGATGTCATAGCGTGTAGTGCCGTAAATAAGGGTCTTCGAAGTCAGCGCAAGTCATGATTGATAATACTGAACACACTATTTTAGCAGAATGACGTGATTTTGTGCGTGGTTTACCGCTTGGTCGTGGCAGTAAATGTTAGGGTTTGCTATGATGAGGCTATATAATATTTAGTATGTATCAACCCTAATATGTTGATATCTTTTGTATATATCATTTTCTAATACATTTTTTTGCCAAGGTCTGACACAGACACTAGTAAAACATTTTGGGCAGGTTTTTGCCTTATTTATTGACCGCTTTTCACTGATAAAAACTGATAGAGAGTAGCCATGACAGCCAATGCAACGACGACTGCTGCCACACCTGAGCAAACTGAGTCAAAAAACGTAAACCTATATGGTCGTCCTGAACGTATCGCGACCGTTGAGCGTATAACTGCCGAAACGCAAATCACCTGTACCGTTAATCTGGATGGTACAGGTAAAGGTGTGGTAGACACTGGTGTACCATTTTTGGATCATATGATTGATCAAATCAAGCGTCACGGTTTATTTGACTTAGACATCAAATGTACAGGTGATACGTTTATTGATGACCATCATAGCGTAGAAGACACTGGTATTACCCTTGGTCAAGCATTTAACAAAGCATTGGGTGACAAAAAAGGTATTCGTCGTTATGGGCACTTTTATGCGCCGCTAGATGAGTCATTGACCCGTGCTGTCGTCGATCTGTCGGGGCGTCCTGGTTTGCATATGGACATTCCTTTTACACGTTCGCACGTCGGCCGTTTCGATGTAGATTTATTTAGTGAGTTCTTTTACGGGTTCGTCAATCACTCATGGATGACGGTGCACTTAGATAATCTTAAAGGTAAAAACAGCCATCACCAGATCGAATCAACCTTTAAAGCTTTTGCTCGTGCGTTACGTATGGCTTGTGAGTACGATGAGCGTGCATTGAACACCTTGCCATCGACCAAAGAAGCTTTCTAAGGCGCATTTAAGGCTGTTCTACAAGATTACTCAAAAGGGCCAGTCAAGCTTGGCGTACTAGTTGTACAGCCTGCGCTTGACTTCCTTGTAGCAAAACCTTATCTACACCTTAGTAATAGCCAACAATATAAATGGTCAATAATATAAATAGTACAGTAGTCAAAATATTTGAAAACGAGAACCAATCGATGACTAAAGTAGCACTATTAGATTATGGTATGGGCAACCTGCACTCTGCTAGCAAAGCCCTATCGGTAGTCGGGGCAGAAGTCTCTATCACCAATGATCCAAAAGTCGTGGCAGCGGCTGATAAAATCGTCTTCCCTGGTGTGGGTGCGATGCGTGACTGTATCGCTGGCATGTGTGATGCAGGCATTGATGACGTCATACGCCATGCAGTGTTTAACAAGCCCGTTATGGCCATCTGTGTGGGCATGCAGGCGTTGTTTGAGCAGTCAGCTGAAAATGGTGGCACGGACTGCTAGGCATCTTAAACGGCACTGTAGAAGCGTTTGACCCTACGTGGAAAGACAAGCAGGGTGCGACGATAAAAGTACCGCATATGGGCTGGAATACCATTAGCGGTATGGATGTTGACCATCCGCTCTGGCACGGTATTGAAGACAATGCACATTTTTACTTTGTGCATAGTTATTACTGTGAACCTGCTGATAGCTCACAAGTAGCGGCGGTATGTGACTATGGTCAACCGTTCTGTGCCAGTGTGATCCAAGACAATCTATTTGCCACCCAGTTCCATCCAGAAAAGAGCCACACCGCTGGCTTGCAACTGCTCAAGAACTTCGTAGAGTGGAATGTGTAAGTAGTTGATAAACGTGAAGTGAATATTTAATTTAGTAGAAGGTAGATTATCAATTGTATAATCTGCCTTTTTTATGCTCAGCCATCACTTTGTAGCTGCTTGTAGCTGCTATCCTTTAGCTACTATAGCTTAGCCATCATGGTTTAGTGATACGCTCAGTTATTTTCTACTCGCTTATATCTGGAATATCTCAGTGGATTTTACTGCCTTTAAAATGAATGTTGTGGAAACAACGGGCCTTGCCAAAGATGCCTTACATATCTATGTCGGTGTCGGTGTTTATCTGCTGTGTCTGGTTGCGCTGCGACCTATTATCAAAAGCCAAGGTATTCGGTCATTTATTGCTCTGATTGTCGTGACTTGCATTGCGCTGTTGGGTGAGTATTTGGACAATCGAGATACGATTGAAGCGCTTGGCTTGACAGGCTTAAGCCGTGAGCAGATACTCGCGAGTATCCGTGATTTGATCAATACTTGTATGCTACCGTATGTGCTCTTTGCACTGAATAAGTGGACGACTATATTTCGACCAACCAATAAATCGACTTCATTGACCAAGCGCCATAAAAAACGGACTATTAAAGTCCGTTTTTTCATTTTGCTATTTGAATTTATAGTTTTAGTAGCTCATTTATTTTTTGGCTTCATCATACAACTCACGTACGACTTCACCAATCGCTTTGATACCATCAGTCAGTGTCTGCTCATCCGCGGCGATACTCATACGGATACATTCGTGCGCATGCTGATAATCGCTAACATCGACACCAGGGAAGAAGTACTCACTTGGCACAATAAGCGTACCTTTTTCTTTTAGGCGCTCGTATAGATCCAGCGTGCTAATCGGCAAGTCTTTAAACCATAACCATAAGAAAATCGCGCCTTCAGGCTTATGAATGACCAACGGATAATCGCCCAAGGCTTCTTTTAATAGTTTCACAGCAAGGGTCGACTGCTTTTGATAAAACGGCTTGATGTCGTTATCAGATAATTGCTTAATACGATCGTTTTCTACCAATGGCGTGGCAATCGCTGCACCAAAGCGTGTCGGTGCAAGGTTCACCACCGCATTCATTGCGCTGACCGCTTCAATTACTTTGGCATCGGCAACAATAATACCCGTACGCATACCAGGCAAACCAATCTTCGACAGGCTAAAGCACAGAATCGTATTGTTATCCCAATTCAGGTGCGCGTCAGAGTAGATGATATTGGGGAAGGGCATACCGTAGGCGTTATCGATGATCAGTGGAATGTCATAGCGTTTGGCAATCTCGGCCAAATGCGCCATTTCGTCATCGGTGAGCACATTGCCCGTTGGATTGGTCGGGCGTGAGCAGCAAATCGCGCCGATACGACCTTCTTTTAGCGCTGGCAAGTTCTCTAACGCCTCAAAATCCACACGATATTTAAAGAAGCCTTCCTCGCCATCATGCGTCACTTCATCGATATGCGGTAATACGGCGGTGAAATGCTGACCTTCCACATGCACATCACTATAGCCAATATACTCAGGGGTCAGTGGCAGTAGAATGGACTTGTCGACAGACTCGCTATTCTCATCTTGACTGTTTTCATCAACGAAAGCACCGCCAAACAGATTAAACAGATAGAAAAACGCATTCTGTGAGCCATTGGTCAGGGCGATGTTTTCTGAGGTGAGGTTCCAATCATAATGACGGTTAAAGAAGCCAACCAACGCATCGATAAAGCCTGCATCACCTTGCGGATTAGAGTAATTCGCCATGCTAGTAATCGCGCTACTGTTGGGTACGCCTGTATCGTTATCAACACCTAGCACCTTATAAGTTTCTAAAAACAGCTCATTGACGGCATCAATTTTGGCAGGGTTACCACCGCCCAGCATGTTGACTGGCTGATCGCTTTTTAGCGCATCGCCAGATCATCCATCAATTGTGAGATGCCAGTGGGTTGGGTAAATTTTTGACCGAACTTTGAGAATTTCATAAGGCTACCATGCTGTTTGGGAGGGTGTTATAAGTGGGTATTTAACCGATAAAGTTGGGCTAGTATAGCAAATGGTATGTCAATTATATAAGTAATCAGGTGGCTCTATACATATCGGTGTTTGAATGCTAAACAATTTGTAGCAACCTCTAAAATATTTTATCAGGTAACGTGATATTGTTATTTTCAATCTCATAAGAAAACCGTTCATTCAGTTTTAGATTATAAAAGGAGTGACAATGAATAGCGTCCAACATTCAATTAATGAAGTTAATTTCAAAACTAAACCCATCAAACCGGCAAGCTCAAAGTATTCCATATCAGATGATACTATCAATAACTGGAAACTTAGCACACAATTTAAGATATACCATCCCGAAGATGACTTCAGCGTATCTTGTTGCTGTGCTTTCTTTTTGGTTGATGGCGAGTGGGTTAAAAAAGACCTTGGTGTATTAAAACAACAGACAGGTGCAGATTTATTAATTGGCATACAAACTAGTGATAAATTTATGGCAGCTAATAATGTCATAGACGGTACGATTTGTTGTAATGTTGAGCAAGTTGATAGGATTGTGCATCAGCTCCAAGCTATGTTAAGTGTACATGGTAGCTATACTGCTATGGATCTAAATGACGTAATCAGTTTGTTTGATGAATGTCCATATACTCAATATGCTGAATCAAAACTCTATTTGTCAGACGACCTTACCAAGCAAAATAAACAAGAAGTAGATGAGTTTATAGATAAATTACCGATAAGAAATGTTAAAAATTTACTGCTGTATGCTCATTCAATTGAATCTACAAGTCTAGAACAGTTTAGTGAAATCGTAAAAACGGTTGAGCGGAAAGTTGATGATTCTGACATGTTCTTACATGGAATGGCGCTGACGAATACATTAGACTATGCTTATATCAGCGTAATGTATCCTATAGAACCAGCACAAAGTTAATAAATGATGACTCGCTTCAATGTACTTACAGACTTGGCAATAAGTTAATCAATTTTTTTTCTTGCGTGCTTTTTCTCCCTACGGAATGAGCTAGGGTGATGTATGCGGTAACATTGTGCTTCATACTTAGGTAATTTGAAAGACCATAAATCCTTTGAGGGATAGCCCTCAATAGCTGTACATTCTCTCAACTCTGAATTTGGAAAGTATCTACGTCTTGCATCAATGCCCTGATTACCTGTAGCGAATATGACGATGTCAGGATTTAGCACCTCAATTTGAGCGACAATAATCTTTTTAGAAATAGTTTCTATCTCTTTTATCATTTCCTTATCTTTTATGTGATTAATATGCCCACCCTTATAGTCAAAGGCATAGATATTAGCCCATAAGATACCGTTTTTACCGCTCTTGTTTGCAATATCACGCACAAAATTAAAGAATAATTTTCCTTGAGTATTTTTTTTCTCATCTTCTAATTGATTGCCTATAAAACTTTTACTTTTAGCCATTAACCGCTTGATTCCATCTTCATTATATTGGAGATCACTCCAACTTTCTAACCAATCTCTAGTTTCTCTACCAACAATCAGTATTTTATTAGGTGCTTGTTCGTATTCATCGGGTACACTTCCCAAAAGTAGTTTTGCTAAGCCTTCATAAGATAAAGATTTATCTAAAAAATCCTTATGCTCTTCGGAAATACTCATATAACGCTCAAACAATTTTTGTTGTAACATTTTCTTCTCCTAATTAAGCTTATGTTTATTGAAAAACCCCAATTAAGGGGTTTTTCTTTGCAAAGCTAAAATTGTATACGCCTAAATCATTGCCCTGACCCTTGCCATAATCCCGCGTCCAATCACCAATCTCACATAAATAATAGCAATGGCAAACAGCAATACGATTAACGCCGCACCGCCAATGGCCAAGCTCGTCCACGGCACACTAAATTGTAAATTAAACCACTTAGTGATTGCTGCCCATGCACCAACGCTGGCGATCACAACGGCAAAGGTCGCCGCGCTAATACCAAGCACACCCAACTCTAAAATATTGAGCATATACAAGTCACGCTTTTGCATACCGAGCAGTCTAAATGACGCGCTGTCTTTCATACGATCTTGCGAGGTAGACAGCAGCGAGCTGATCAGCACCATGACTCCAGTGAGCAGGGCAAGCAAGGTGAACACATAGACTAAGCGGCTCATTTGTACCACCAGCTCTTGGATTTGCTTCGCAATAGCAGTCCCATCGATTGTGGTTACCGCAGGGAACTCGCGTACCAGTTTGCCTTGTAGTTCTGGAATGGCACTTTCTGACACGTGCGCAGTAGCAAATTGAATCTGTGGGGCAGCGGACAGCACGGACGGCTCAAATAAGAAATAGAAATACGGACTTGGGCCACGCTCATAGCGTGTGCGAATACTGGTAATTTGCCCGATGATTTCGATACCTTGAATGTTAAAACGCACCTGATCGCCCATTCCGACATTGAGCATACCTGCAGCAGTGTCCAAGATAGACAATGGTTTGATTTGCTCATTTGTCGCATCGATAGGGGTGTATAGCGCGTCGTCTGTGAGCGATTCAGTGATGTATTCGGTCTCCATGACCGTATCGGCATAGCTCAAGTTAAAGACACGCGTGGGATCATCAAACCCATCAGCAGGCTCGATATCTTTTGCCGCCACATCATTGGCCGTCTCCACACGGGCACGAATGACGGGATAATAAGTGACAGGCGCCTCAATGATCGCATCAATATCATCATGCTGATCGCTCTGCACGTCGAGCAAAAACAGATTGGGCGCGTCTTCAGGATAGGCATTGATAAACTGCGCATTGATACTGTGATTGAGCGTCGTAATGAGCGTCAGCACCGCCACCGATAGCGATAAGGTGACAAAGAATAACGCTGATTGGTTGCCTTTACGCGCAAGGTTATGAATGGCGATACGCTGCATCCAACTGACCTTGGTATTGCTTGCCAATTTGTTAAGCAGCCAGAGCCACCCACGGGCTAATAACCAAAATATCGCCACAAAGCCAATCAAGCCGCCCAATAACTGCGCTCCTAATGACAGTGAGCCCACTTCATAGGCAAAGAAGGCATACAGCCCTGCCAGCACCAAGCCATACCATAGTAACGGTACGCGTCTATACCAAGGCAAATTTTGTGTTTGCGTATTCGCTCCTTGATTGAGTAGGGTAGCGGGTTTGGTCGTGCTAAGCGCGCTTAGACCACGCTGCGCAATCAGTAGCGTCAGGGCTAAGGCAATCACAATGGTTTTGATGGCACTGATTGGATTGATGGCTAGACCGACATCGGCAGGCAAGATAGCCACCAGATACGGCTGACCGATTTTAAGTAAGCCCAGACTAAGGGCAACCGCTGCGACACAAGCAATGACGGTCGTGATGATAAGCAGCTGATAGTAGCTGCGTTTGAGTGAGCCAAGTGGCTCGCCGAGCGCCAATCGAATGGCGTTATTGGACTGCTGCTTGCTGACAAACGCACTAATGACGCCATACATGGCGACCGCAGATAGTAGCAACACCGCGATGACTAGCAGTTTTAAGAACATTAGAACATTATCAGAGATACGCGAGACCGAGGTATCTGCAGACTCTGCGTCAGAGAGCTCGATATCAGGATAATTGGTCAGGATATCTGTAAGCTGTTCACGCTGCGTGGTTATCAGCTCTGGATCGCCTGCCATCTCGATACGATAGTTTATGCGGCTACGTTGACCCAACAGGTTGGTTGACGGAAGTGCATCTTGTTTCATCAACACACGCCCACCAAAACCAAAGGTAGTCAGCGGACGGTCAGGCTCTTTGGTCAGTACATCACTGATCGTAAACTGCGCATCGCCAATGGTGATACGGTCGCCGATATCGGCCTGTAGACTACTGAGCACTTCTGGCGCGACGATCACACTGTCAGATGTTAGCTGATCCCACAGCGGCTGTCCTGAGGCAAGCTCCGCTGTACCGTATAGGGGATACGACGGCGAGACGGCTTTGACGCTGGCAAGCAAGGTTTGCTCATCATTGACCAGCATGGCGCTAAACTGATAGTCATACACCGTCTGTGTATTAGGGATAGTTTCTACCTGTGACAATACTTCGCTTGGCCAGTCTTGCTTACTGTTTAGGATTAGATCCCCACCAACGAGTGCGCGCTGATTGTCATTAATATAGCTATCGACAGACTGCTGCACCGAGTCGAGGGTCAGGTAGGTTGCAAGCGACAAGGTCAAGGTCAGTAGAAACAGCACGGGATATACCCAGCGCTGCCACCAGCTACGGCTAAGTGCTTGCGAGCCTAGTGTTTGAAAACCTAGGGTACGGGTAAATAGTTGATTAAGGATGCCGCTAGGATAACTGGACTCTTGATGCATACTGGTAGCAGTCTTTTTTTGTATCAGTCGATTTATTGTCTGTAGGCTTACTATTCATTAAGATACAATCCAGTTATTCATGTAGGTACAATGCGGCCGTCATGCATGGTGATGACGCGATCTGCCATCTCGGCAAGTGCAGGATCATGAGTTACGACCACCAGTGCCGAGCCAACCTGTTGGCGTAAATCCAATAGCAGCTGCATGACTTGATCGGCGTTTTGCTCATCCAAGTTACCCGTTGGCTCATCAGCGAATACAATTTTTGGGTGCGATACCAGTGCTCGCGCCACCGCTGTACGCTGCTGCTCACCACCTGATAATTGATTGGGTAAGCTGTTACGTCTATGACCTAAGTCGACCGCATCTATCAGCTCGTCTACCTGTGATGGGTTTGGACTCTGGCAATATCAAGTGGAAAGGCGATATTTTCGGCGACGGTCAGTGTGGGCAGTAGATGAAACGACTGAAAGACAAAGCCCATATCCTGTTGACGTATCACCGCCAGAGCATCTTCGTCAAGACTGCTAAGCATTTGACCTGCCAGCGACACCGTACCGCTATCGGGATAGTCTAATGCTGCGAGTAACCCTAACAGAGTAGATTTACCCGAGCCTGATTTGCCCATAATGACCACAAACTCGCCAGCATTAACATAGATATCCACGTCTTTGATGATGGACAGCTTTTGCTCACCGACTTGTACGGTTTTATTTAACTGTGAGGCGGTCAGTAGTGCTTGTGTCTTAGCGTCTGCTTGTGGCGTTGCTGTGGCAGTCGAAGATGATAATGTCATTACAGTGTCTCGTTTAATGGTCTTGTTAAGTAGTCTCGTTTGTCTTATTTTTTTGTCGTATTGTTTTGAGCAGTCGTAGCTGTGTTATCGGTATCGGCTGTTTTTAACTCTTTTAGCTCTTCTAACTTCGGCTCTAAAATGGGCAGAATATTGTTATTAACGATAATCTCATAGCCTTCTTTGGTTGGATGAATCGCATCTGCTTGGTTAAGCTCTCGGTCACCGCCGACGCCCTCTAAGAAAAACGGAATAAGCGTCAGGTTCATGTCTTTCGCAATACGAGGATAAATGTCTGAGAATGCCGCAACGTATTCACTGCCTAGATTGTCATAGATCGACATACCGCCCAAGATGACGACACTGCCATTGTCTTGCAGATGTTTAACCGCAGTACGAATATTGGCTTCAATTGTCGCTACATCGATACCACGTATGGCGTCGTTAGCACCAATAGTCAATATGGTGATGTCGGGTTTGGTTTGCGACACCCAGTCCAGTCGATTGACCAACCCAGTACTGGTTTCACCGCTCAAGCCTGAGTTAATAACCTTGGCATTAGCGTAGCCCATCTCTTGCAGACGATCTTCTAACTGAGCAGGATAGTTGTCGTCTTTGTCCACTCCCAGACCTTCTGTCAGTGAGTCACCAAGCGCTAAAATAGTAAGTGATGAGGATTTGACCTGTTGATCAGTTGTTGCTGCGGTTTCAGTGGCTACTGAAGCAGTGCTAGCTTGACTGTTAGTCGCTTCAGTACTGGTACTCTGCGTATCATCAGCAGATGTCGTTTCAGCATCTTTCTGACAGCCACTGATAGCCATTGCAGCTGCGAGCATGGCGATAGCAGGCAAGCGCTGAGCAAAACGAGAAGGGAAATTCATCATGGGTGTTATGTCCTATATGCAATCAAACCAAGGTATAGTCAAATCCTATCTAAATCAGATACGGTATCAGTCGGATGAGTCGTCAGGCTCGCTCAGTCTACTATTGGTAGTACTGTCAATCACCTTCCTTTTATCCAGATTATATTGAGTATCCAGCTTATATTAAGTATCTAAGTTATATTGAACTGACTATAGCAAAATAAGACAGTGACCTATATTGCCCTAAGGTTAATTTAAAGCCGCTTTATTGCGTGTTAGCAATTATGGCCTTATGAATAACAAAGGCTGATAGCAATCAAATATATTTGCCATCGACCATCACTGGACGACTAACAAGCCAAGCAATCACGACGTTGACAATCATCAGTATCAGCATAATAAAAAGTGGCACACTCCAACTGCCCGTTGTTTCATGGAGCCAGCCTGTGCCCAATGGGCCAAAAAAACGCAATGACATAACCCACTGCTTGAGCCATACCAGACAGCTCACTGGCTTGATTGGTCGTATAAGTACGCATCGAGAACAGCATCATGCTCAAGGTAAAAATTGCTGAACAGCCCATGCCCATCATGCCTGACCATAGCCATGCCAAGTCAGTCGATAGATAACTGACGCCTAATATGCCAACGACATTTAGCACAGCAGCAAATACCGCCAGCGCTTGAATAGGGCGGCCACGATTGACTAGCCAAGTTAAACTTAATATAGAAACCGGTGCCATAAACTGAAATACAGAGCCCATTTGTCCAGCACTGACGGCAGATAGTCCTTTACTAACCCAAATCGATGGTAAAAAACTGGCGACGGTATAAAACAATAATGACTGTAATCCCATAAAAATAGCAATCTGCCACGCAAAGGTGGTTCGCCACATAGAGATCTCAGAAGAACCTAAGGCCGCAGGGATAACCGCTTGATGGTTAGATGAACCCAAACGCACACGTAAGAACAGCCAAATGACAAAGGCAAATACGCCCAGTATTGTCCAACCGCCTAATGCCCACTGCCAACCTACTTGCTCAGATAACGGTAATACGACGCCTGCAACGATACCTGCTGCCGTGGTCATCGTCAGACTAAATAACCCTGTAATCAGCGGAATATGTTGCGGGGTACGCTGCTTAATGACAGGTGCTGCCAAAGTATTAGCAAAGCCGATAGCGAGGGTAAGCAATAAAGTACCAATTAAAAACCCACTCCACGTCGGGATAGCGGTACGGATAATCATCCCTACCGTCAATAGCCCAATCATGCAATCAGTGTGTTTTCTAGCCCGAATCGCTTACCAATTGCTGGGGAAATCAGCGCACCAACGGCAAAGCTCAGCATAGGCACTGCTCCTAGCCAGCCTATCTGAAACTCAGAGATATCAAGCGCGTCCTTTACCACTGGGGCGATAGAACCTAGTGCGACGATAGGTGCACGCATATTGGTGGCTAGCAGAATCATGGCACACAGAACCAACCAAAAGGTAAAGCGTGAGGAGGCAGGTTGGATGAAGCAGATAGATTGGACGAGGTAGACATAGCAGCACAACGATGACAGCGAAAAAGAACACGTTATTAAACAGCGCCAAAAAACTGCGGCTTATAAAATAACACCAGAGAGCATTTACCCAGACACGTACCTAAACGGTAATCGATATCGTAAGTTAGACCGAAAAATATATGTAGCGCGTAAGACATACAATCTACTGAACTGACTTTGCTGAATTGGCAGGCAGCTTAGTCAAAATGTATGTGTGGTTACTTCGAGTTACGGCTATAGAACAGTGATAATAAGAGATGGCGATAATTAGTAATCTTAAATAAATAGTCTTATCGCACAATAAAAATAGCGCCAAGTCACTTTTGAATGACTTGACGCTATTATAAGAACATATGTCAGGTAAATGCTACCAGCGTATGGTAACCAATAGGCTATTAAACCGATTTACCCAATTGAGCAGCTCTCAATGCATTCTCTTGCTGTTCAGCGATTAGTGAATCGCACTTATTGGGATCATTACCACAAAACGAGCAATTTTCATCGCCCATCAATTTGGCAACACCGCCACAAGATCCTCTAAGCGGCTTTTTTTTGACCATATAACCGATGCCCATAAAAATGAAGAATAGGACAAATACGGTGAAAGTAATGGCAAGCATAGGAAGCAGTTGGCTAAGCATAGAGGAAACCTCATTTTAAAAAAATAGGGCAGTTATTAGTGGTGTTACCTAAGTTTATGGCAGCTAAGCACCGTTAATAACAACTGTATAATAGTATAGCAAATTTTAGTGCGGCTCGTTGAGCGTTAACGTATTCTCTTGTTTCACATCTATCACTTACCAGTGGCTTTTAGAGTGTGCCATCTAGAGCTTGGAGAACGTTTAAAGCTTTTTATCAGCACGTAACGCTTTCATCGCTGGTGTCTGTACCACCTGCCAGTCGTCAATATCATCGTCAGCAGCTTCGTTGGACATATCATTAGAACCTTTTGCCTTTACATCGTCAGCTAGTACCACAAACATGGCCGCCAGATTTTGCGTTTTAGCGAGGTCTAGTGCTTTGTGATAAGGCATCGCGGTAAGGGCAGTTGCCCACGCATCCGCTAATGCAACCGAATCAGCTGCGACAGTGACTGAAGGTGCGCCGCCTGCAATAGGGTTGCCCGTTGTCGGATCGATAGTATGGCTATAGCGTTTGCCATCGAATATGACAGAGTTACGATAGTTGCCAGAGGTCGCTAAATGCATTTGACTAGCCGTATTCTTGGGCTGGCGAATAGCAGATACGGTTTGGCGTTCGCTGACCGTGCTGCCTTCAATAGGAGCGTCAATCGCAATTTGCCATGGCTGCTGCTGGTTGTTCACACCAGAGGTGGCAATTTCACCGCCGATCTCAACCATATAGTTACGAATCTGGTAATCATCTCTCAACACATCAGCGATGACATCGACGCCATAGCCTTTGGCAACGGCAGAAAAATCTAAACCAACGCCGTCTTTGGTCTTATAGATGGTGTCGTCTTTCTTTATGATGCTCTCAAAATCGACCAATGCTTTGGCTTGAGCAATCTCTACTGCGGTCGGTGGACTTTGTAAACGCTCGACCGTCATGGTACTTCCAAAGCCCCAGGTGTTTACGAGTGGCATAACGGTAGGGTCAAAAGCACCGCCTGATTGCTGATAGACAATTTGCGAGACATCTAGCACACGACTAAAATCAGCATCGATAGTGATAGGTTTGTCTTTGCCCAAACGATTGAATGTAGATATCGTTGAGTCGTTTTGATAAGTAGACATGCTATCGTTAATTTGTTTTAGGCGCTCGTCTACCGCAGCTTGTATGGCAGCTTCGTCCGCATCATCAGGCAACTGATAGCTAATATGATAGCTCGTTCCCATCGTCTCACCGATCAGATAGTTATAGTCTGGGGTTTGCTGGCAAGCGCTGAGACCTAAAATACTAGCAAGCTGATGACGCCTGCTAAGGTAAGGTGCGGAGGTTTTTTGGAAGATAAGCTGGATATAGTGTTTTTCATAATATTTTCGGTATGGCGTAGAAATGAGTAGGGTGTAAAACAAGCCACGCTTATTTTACACCCCTTGAACCCAAAAATACTAATGAAGGCACCATTCAGCGACAATTCGTTCGGTTGAGCGGATTATTTTACTTGTGACTCACGTATGAGCTTATAGAGTTTTGGCGGAGAGACGCGGTTGACTCGTGTGGCTAGCTTTTCTTTGCGACCAGCGACGATAATATATTCCTCTCCCTTGGTGAGCGCCTTCACGACTTGTTTGGCAAACTCAGTCGCAGTCAGACCATTATTGGTTGCCTCATCCATCGTACCTTGTGCGCTACCGTCGCCAGTCAACGCATTGATAGAGATATTAGTCTGAATAAACCCGGGGAATATCGTGGCTACTTCGATACCTTGATCATGTAACTCAGCACGCAAGCTGTTTGCCCACATATGCAGCGCTGCTTTGGCTGCGCCGTAAGCACCGCGATATTGGGTGCCGAGCAAACCTGCGACACTGGATATCATCACAACTTTACCGCCACCTTGTGCAATCATGTCAGGCAATACCAGTCTAGTAAGGCGCGTCTGAGCAAAGTAATCTATTTCCATGATTTGACGCTCAACTTCTTCAGCCGTGTCCATGATGAGCGAACGTTGACTGATACCAGCGTTATTGATGAGCCAGTCGATTTTCCCCGCCTGAGCTTTAGCAGTGTCATAAGCTTCTTTGGCTTGATTGGCATCACTGATATCAAAAGGAACGACGATATGCTTGTTAGCACGTTTGCAGCTGCTTTTGACCGCATCTAACTTATCACTGTCACGTCCACTTAGAATAATTCTAGCTCCGCGCTTGGCGAAGGCAACGGCTAATGCTTGTCCAATACCGCTAGAAGCACCAGTAATCCAAATGGTCAAATCTTTGTATTTCGTTTTCATAAGAGTCCTTTCTCAAAGTTTAGATAGTCCATAATATAGGATAATAAAGCGACTCTACTAGCTAGATTTGTAGCCTGCAAAGGCACTACTATGTGTAAAAATCGCACAAAAAAGAGCCTCAATTGAGACTCTTTTTTTATTCTTAGATTTGTGCTGTCAGATTAAGTCTCTAACTTAACCACCGAAATCATCAAGCATGATGTTTTCGTCTTCCACGCCCATGCTGTGTAGCATGTCGATTACGGCAGCGTTCATCATCGGTGGCCCACACATGTAGTATTCACAGTCTTCTGGGTTTGGATGATCTTTCAGATAGTTTTCGAGCAATACGTTATGGATAAAGCCTGTTGGACCTTCCCAGTTATCTTCTGGTAATGGGTCAGACAGTGCAACATGCCACTCAAAGTTATCGAACTCTTCTTCTAGCTGATCATAGTCTTCAACGTAGAACATCTCACGAATAGAACGAGCACCATACCAGAAGCTAATCTTACGATCAGTGTTCAAGCGTTTGAGCTGATCAAAGATATGCGAGCGCATTGGGGCCATACCAGCACCACCACCAACAAAAATCATTTCAGCTTCGGTCTTCTTGGCAAAGAACTCACCATAAGGACCTGAAACTGTCACTTTGTCACCAGGTACTAAGCTAAATACCCATGAAGACATTTTGCCTGGTGGTATACCGTCAGGACCACGTGGCGGTGGACTTGCGATACGGATGTTAAATTTGATGAGCCTTTCTCTTCAGGATAGTTGGCCATTGAGTAAGCACGGATAACAGGCTCATCAACTTTTGAGACATAGTTGAAGATACCGAATTTTTCCCAGTCTTCTCTATATTCTTCATCAACCACAAAGTCTTTGTAGTGCACTTCATGCGGTGGCGCTTCCAACTGTACATAACCA
Source organism: Psychrobacter sp. JCM 18901 (assembly GCF_000586435.1). Classification (GTDB taxonomy): domain Bacteria; phylum Pseudomonadota; class Gammaproteobacteria; order Pseudomonadales; family Moraxellaceae; genus Psychrobacter. The sequence continues at coordinate 16,584 of NZ_BAWH01000012.1, read as the reverse complement.
CCAGCGCGGAAGTTTACTTCTTCGCCTTCTGGAATTTTTAGTACCAGCTCTTTAATGAAAGTGGCAACGTTATCGTTAGAAATAACTTCACATTCCCATTTCTGTACATCAAAGAACTCAGGATCAATCTCAATTTTCATGTCTTGCTTAACAGCTACCTGACAAGCTAAGCGCATGTGATTGCGGATTTCACCTTGAGTAAAGTAGCCTTCTTCGGTGGGCAAAATAGAACCACCACCTTCAATAACGCGGCAACGACACTGCGCACAAGTACCACCACCACCACAAGCTGAAGATAAAAATATACCTTCGCCCGCTAGCGTTTGTAGTAGTTTGCCGCCAGCTGGTGTCACCACATCATTATCGGGATTATCATTAATATGGATAGTGACATCGCCTGAACTGACCAGTCTTGAGCGTGCCGCCAAAATAATAGCGACGAGGCCCATGATGATCAAGGTAAACATAGCAACGCCACCAATCGCCGTAGCGTAATCCATGGTAGGTATCCTTAATCTATGGGGTAGGGGTGTGGGGGCATAATCTATGCTGTACCCAAACCTCTACCGAATAAATGAATTAAATAAGTCAAATAGCTAATGAAAGCTTTGAGCTTAGCGGTTTAGATGGACATACCACCGAACGACATAAAGCCGAGCGACATAAGACCAACCGTGATAAAAGTAATACCAAGACCACGTAGCGGTGCTGGAATATCTGAGTATTTTAGCTTTTCACGGATACCCGCCAATGCTGTAATAGCAAGTGCCCAACCGAAGCCTGCACCCACACCATAGACAACAGATTCACCAAAGTTATAGTCACGCTCAACCATAAACAGTACACCACCCAAGATGGCACAGTTTACAGTGATTAATGGTAAGAATACCCCAAGCGCGTTATATAGACTCGGTACAAACTTGTCCAAAAACATCTCTAGGATCTGTACGGTGGCTGCAATCAAACCGATATAACTTAGCAATCCTAAGAAGCTCAAGTCGATATCAGGGAAACCTGCCCATGCCAGCGCACCATCTTTTAGGATGAACTGGAATAGTAAATTATTTAGTGGAACGGTAATTGCCATCACGACAACAACTGCAACACCTAGACCAATCGCTGTAGAGACTTTTTTGGATACGGCCAAAAAAGTACACATGCCTAAGAAATAGGCAAGCGCCATGTTCTCAATAAAGACTGAGGTTATAAATAAACTAACATAATGTCCCATTAGTGACCGCCTCCATGTGCCATGCCTTTAGACTGCGGCTTCATTACAAACTCAGCTTCTTCAACTTGTTCTGGTTTCCAGATACGGACAACAGCGATGAACAAACCAATGATAAAGAACGCTGATGGTGGTAACAGTAATAGACCGTTTGGTATGTACCAACCGCCATCAGTGACTGGCTGTAGAATCGTAATACCGAACCAAGTACCAGCACCCAATAGCTCACGGATAGTTGCAACGAATAGTAATACTGCTGAGTAACCAAGACCGTTACCAATACCATCTAAAAAGCTTGGGACTGGTGGGTTGCTCATAGCAAATGCTTCAGCACGGCCCATAACGATACAGTTAGTGATAATCAGACCAACGAAAACTGACAAACCTTTACTGACGTCATAAGCCACTGCTTTTAGTACCTGATCAACCAAGATAACCAACGAAGCAATAATCGTCATCTGTACGATGATACGAATGCTTGATGGAATCTGCTTACGGATAATCGAGATAAAGAAGCTTGAAAATGCCGTTACCAAGGTCAATGCCACACACATGACCATAGCGTTAGCCATGCTGGTGGTGACAGCCAATGCCGAACAGATACCAAGGATCTGTAGGGCAATAGGGTTATTATCAAAGATAGGCGTGGTTAAAATGCTTTTAGTGTCAGCCATGTTATGCCTCCTTGCCATTTGCTACTGGTAGCTTGGCTGCCAATTCGGTTTTAGGTTGAGCTGCCGGCTTTGATTGATTTGCTTGCGTGTCTGCACCTTCAACCGTTTGGCCGCTCTTTTCGCGTAGCGTATCTAGATAAGGCTTATAACCTTGCTCACCTAACCAAAACTGAATCATGTTGCTGACGCCGCGGCTAGTCAATGTTGCACCGCTGATGCCATCAACCCAGTTCTCTTTTGGGTTACCAGCTTTGGTTACACCAGTGGCAACGTTACCATTCTCGTCATAAGACTCGATACCGCTCCACTTTGCACGCCACTCTGGCTCTTCGATACGAGCGCCAAGACCTGGGGTTTCTTTATGCTCGTAGAAACTGATACCTTTGATAGTGTTCATATCACTTTCGAGCGTTAAGAAACCATAGATAGTGCCCCATAGACCGTAGCCCTGAATTGGCAATACAACCGTTTCTGGTTGACCGGCGTCATCATTTTTGACATAGACCTTGGCATATTTTGGCTTACGACCAATACCAGCAGGATCGTTGTCACCCAAGTCTTCACTTAGAGCTTGGTTTTTTTGTCGCTTGACTGGCGTCATAAGCATTACGATCAGGGATGCCAGCAGTTTTTAGCGCATCGTCATCGAGATAAGTACCTTCGTTTAAATCAATGATTTTTACTTCAAAATCTTTAAAACGTTCGGCAACATCATCTGCTGTATCAGACTCAGCGTCATACATATCAGCCGCGACTAAGATGTTTTTGTTGCGATCTAAACGTGCGTTTTCGACTTGCGCAGGCTTTAGACCAACAGCCACTGCTGAGACCAACACTGAACACACCAAGCATAGCGTCAAAGCCACACTGATGGTTTTCGCGTTATTACTTTTGGGCTTGGACATAGCGAACCCTCCGAGCGGTTTGGCGTTTGATATTTGCTTGAGTCACAAAGTAATCAAACAATGGAGCAAATAAGTTGGCGAATAGAATGGCCAACATGATGCCTTCTGGGAAAGCAGGATTGATGACGCGAATCAATACGGTCATAAAACCAATCAAGATACCGTAAGCCCAGCGGCCTTTGTTTGTATGTGCAGCTGATACTGGATCGGTTGCCATAAATACAGCACCGAAAGCAAAGCCACCGATAACTAAGTGCCAGTAGAACGGCAAGCTCATCATCATGTTGTCTTCAGAGCCAATCATGTTGAATACAAGAGACGTCGCAATCAGACCGACCACACAACCTGCCATAATGCGCCAAGAAGCGATACGCGTCCATAGCAACACTGCAGCGCCCATTAGGATAGCTAGCGTCGATACTTCACCGATACTACCTTGCATGTTACCTAAGAATGCATCACTCCACGTGATGGCATTACCATAGACGTCGACGAAGTCCTGAGGAACCACACCAAGTGCTGCAAGGCCAAGTGGTGTCGCGCCTGAGAAACCATCTACTGCTGTCCATACTGAGTCACCAGACATATAGGCTGGATAAGCAAAGTATAAGAATGCACGACCCGATAGGGCAGGGTTAAGGAAGTTTTTACCAGTACCACCGAACACTTCTTTTGCGACGACTACACCGAAGATAATACCTAGAGCAACTTGCCATAAAGGAATATCAGGTGGTAGACATAATGCAAATAGAACTGAAGTCACAAAGAAACCTTCGTTAACTTCGTGTCCACGGACGACAGCAAAGATAATCTCACAGAGAATACCTACCGCAAACGTCACGATATAAATAGGCAAAAACTGCATCGCACCATACACGAAACTTGCCCAGATACTATCTGGGTTATAGCCTGCCATGCTAGTGATCACAGTACGCCAGCCTTCAGGCTGCAAGCCAAGCTGAGCGATAGCGGTTAGTGCTTGATGACCAATGTTGTACATACCCCAAAACATCGCTGGGAAGGTACATAGCCATACGGTAATCATAATACGTTTTAGATCAATCCCGTCACGTACATGTGATGACGCATAAGTGGTTGAGCTTGGTTGACGTAAGAACGTATCAAACATCTCAAAAATAGCGTAGTACTTTTCGTGTTTGCCGCCTTTGGTGAAAGATGGCTCCATACGATCGAACATATTGTGTAAAAATTTCATCGTGGTTAGCCTCCAGCTCAATGCGCGTTAAGTTATCACGCAAAATATCACCGAATTCATATTTGCCAGGAGATACAAAGGTGCATAGTGCCAAATCTTCTTCGTCCAGTTCAAGCACACCCAAATCTACGGCACTAATGATGTCTTCGACGATCAATGCACGTAGTAATTGAGTTGGTAGGTAATCTTGTGGCATGACTTCTTCATAGACACCGATTGGTACCATCGCTCGTGGTGAGCCGTTACTTGTCGTAGTAAAGTTGTACTTTTTGCCACCAAAGAACTGCGAAATATAGATAGGCAGTTTTGAGAAGCGGTTTTTACCTGGAGTAAAGAAATGGAACGCAGGACGCTCACGACCTTCAGTCAATACGCTGATCTGATTGTGAAAACGACCCAGATAGGCGATGTTTTCAAACACTTTGCGACCAGACAATACTGAACCTGAAATGATACGGTTCTCGCCAGCAGCCAACTTACCTTTGGTCAATGCAGTGATATCAGCACCGCGCTCAGTCATAACCAAATGCGGGTTGGTGACAGCAGGACCTGCCAAGCTCACCATGCGGCGCGTATATAGACGGCCTGTCGTGAACAATTTACCGATGGCAATCACGTCTTGATAACCAATCGTCCATACGGTCACACCGCGGCTGATAGGATGCAAAAAGTGAATGTGCGTACCAGCAAGACCAGCTGGATGCTTACCAGCAAAACCATGATACTCAGTGACGTTATTCGCTGCAGTCTTTGCAACTGGCGTCAGTTGGGTATCGCCATGATGGCAGACAAAGGTCTTTGGACTAAGCGTAGATAATACAGCAAGTCCATCATTGAACGCTTGTAGCTGCTCATTGATCACAAGCATCGGGTCAAAGGCAAGTGGATTGGTATCCATTGCTGTGACAAAGATGGCATGTGGACGAGCGCCGATTTCGGGTGCGCGGCTATAAGGACGCGTACGGAACGCCGTCCATTCGCCAGAGGCAATCAGTTGGGTTTCAACGACTTCAGAGTCTAGGTCAGCAAGCTGCTGTGAGTCATAGCGCTCAAAGTCTACTTCTTCACCATTTGGGTCGACCGCAATCACAAGACTCTCAAACACTCGACGTTCGCCACGTTTAACAGCGACGACCTTACCGGCAGCAGGAGCAGTGTAGATCACGCCAACACGTTTTTTTGTCTTCATAAACGGGCTGACCTTTGGCTACAATGTCACCTTCTTTGACATTCATAGTGGGCTTCATACCCACATAATCATAGCCAACAAGTGCTACATGTGTCGGTTGGTGCTCAGATATCTCGCGGGAGGGTTCACCAGTGATGGGCAAATCCAAACCTTTTTTGATGGTAATCATAAGCGAAAACTTAGTCCATAGTCTAAAACGATACCAGACGTCCTGTTTGGTATATCGGTAGCATGAACATTTGTATCACTCAACAAAGCCTTCAATCGTCTATTTCCTTTATAGTGAAATAGGGATGAAAGCTCTGTGAAGACAATACATGATCATAACTACTAGTAAGAGTATTAACGCTGACCTTAGACTCCTTAACAACACGTTAATGTCTTATTCGAATTACCAAAGTGGCGACTGGCTACCAAGGTGTATGCTAAAACCGCTTCATCGAAATCAATCACTACAGCACATGGCTAAAAGAGACTGGTTTAAATACAAATGGCTTTATCACACGTTTCATTGAAATTTAAAACTTGTAACACCAGTATGTTTGACCATCTCTCGCTCACTAATACCGTCTAAAAGTATTCGATAGAATAAGAGTGTGGCCAAATAACGATCTATTAAGGTAGATGATATACTGGTTAAAAGACAAACTAGCTAAGCAACTGATAAGCAAACTTCACTTATTATAAGCTGCTATAGTTTTAATCGTAACGGTTTTAATATAGTTAGCTAGTGATAGGGGCTTGCAAGACATCTAATTAAGGTTAAATACCGCAGAATCGATGGTTTAGAGACTATTGGTTGAGATTTTTTTTCAGATAGTCCTTTTTAGCAATTTTTTTAGCCAATATTTTATTGGCGTATTGAGCGATTGCTCGATCCATCCTGATCACCATGCTGTATTAGTGAGTTGTAACAACTCAACAAAAAGCGTAACACATGTTTACTATCACATAGAAACAAATAAAAATTTACCTAGGATTATACGCTAAATTGACCTAAAATTGCCAGTCAGTAATAGAATTTAACGATTGTTGGTAGTGATTCTACGTACTAAACTTATGGTTATGATTGTCTAGTTTCTGTCTTTCTTATTTATATTCAAACAGATTGCTAACTTAGCGATGTCTTGGTTTTCGATCTGTCCATAATTTATGCTACTTTTAAGCAGCGTTTTCTCTCGTTATTTGACGCTTCGATAACGTTTCATTCTCAAAATTTTAATTTACTAAATTTATTGCCAATCTTGTGCTTTATAAGGAATGCTATATGTGTGCTGTGCCTGTCATTATCCCGGCTATTGATTTAAAGGATGGTAAGTGTGTACGTTTAAAACAAGGCCGTATGGAAGATGATACGGTATTCTCTGATGACCCAGTTGCTATGGCCGCGCGTTGTAGATGAAGGCGCGCGTCGCTTACATTTGGTCGATTTGAATGGTGCTTTTGATGGCGTGCCAGTACATAGACAAGTGGTCAATGATATCACCAAAGCTACCCGAACCTGCCTATTCAGCTGGGTGGCGGTGTACGTAATATGAACACTATCGAGCAGTATATTACCGCAGGTTTGACGTATATCATTATCGGTACAAAAGCCGTTGAAGATCCTGATTTTGTCGCGGAAGCTTGCCGCGAATTTGCAGGGCATATCATCGTCGGTATCGATGCCAAAGACGGTATGGTAGCCACTCATGGCTGGGCAAACGTGACAGATACCAAAGCGACCGAGCTTGCTAAGCGCTTTGCAGATGTAGGCGTGTCATCAATCGTTTATACTGATATCGCCCGCGATGGCATGATGCAAGGCGTTAACGTTGAACAAACCGTTAATTTGGCGCGTGAAGGCGGACTACCTGTGATTGCATCAGGTGGCGTTACCGATATGAAAGATATTGAGCTGCTAAAGCCTTACGATGACTGTATCGAAGGTATCATTACCGGTCGCGCTATCTATGAAGGCACATTGAACTTGAGCGAAGCGCAGCTTTACTTAGATAGCTAAATAAATCAAAAATTAGTCGGTTAAAATCAGACAGCTAATTATCAGCAATCAGCTAAGCGAGAAAAATCCGTAAAAAATAAAGGATGCTTATGGCCACTTACATTGACAGTCCAATAATACGCAGTTCTATAAAAGCGTGGGGTCAAATGGTGTTGCTACTAAGCATCCTTTTTGCGTTCTCAGCGCATGCTGCCAGTGAAGAAATTTCTAGTATCTCAGCGGCATTGGGTGTAGAGGACGCAATACCTGACAGTACAGCTACAGCAGATGATGACACGTCAGAAACCAATATTTCCACACCGACTCCTGCCCCACCACCCGCAATCAATGGTGAAAGTACCAACAATGGTCAAATTGAAACCACACCCACCCTCCAAAAAGACAACGACATCCGTCAGCGAATCAATGGAATCTTTTCTGAGATAGAAGGATTACAAGCCGTCACTGTCAGTGTTACTCAAGGTGTCGTCACCTTGTCGGGAGAAACTGCCAACGAAAAAAAGGCGCAGCAAGCATCAATTTGACCAACCGTTTGACAGACGTCGTGACGGTTGATGACAATATAAACCGCACACTAGATGTTCAAGAAAACGTCTCGACAGTTTATCAGGGCCTAAAAGCGCAATTGGAAAACCTAGTGAAGGCGCTGCCTTTATTGCTGGTTGGTATTGTCATATTTGCACTCGTGACATGGTTTGGTAGTTGGTTATCTAGACGCAAAAAAATGTGGCAGCGCCTCACGCCTAATCCTTTTGTCGCTGAGCTATTGTCGCAGACCATTAAAGTTATCTTTATTATTTTTGGTCTTATTCTGGCACTGAGCTTGATCGGTGCAGAAACGGTATTGGGCACGTTGCTCGGCGGTGCTGGTGTCATTGGTATCGCTGTTGGTTTTGCGGTCAAAGACACTATCGAAAACTATATTGCTTCTTTAATGCTCAGTATCCGTCAGCCCTTTCGTGCACGTGATCAAGTAGTGATTAATGGTCAAGAGGGGATTGTGGTTCGTCTGACGTCACGTGCGACGATATTAATGACGCTAGATGGCAATCAGCTGCGTATTCCAAATGCTGAAGTCTTTAAAGGTACGATTCTAAACTATACCAAAAATCCTGAGCGCCGATTTACTTTTGAATTGGGCGTTGATGCCAATGATGATCCATTAGCAGCAATCAAAGTCGGATTGGATGCGATACATACGCTGGCGTTTGTGTTGAATGAACCAAAGGCGATTGCGGTTATTACCAATGTGGGCGATTCTAATATTGTTTTGGAATTTCAGGTTTGGGTAGACCAATCAGAGACTGACTTTGCCAAAGCACGCAGTATCGCCATTCGTGAGACCAAGCATGCACTAGAAGATAAAGGCTTTAGCTTACCTGAGCCTATCTATCGTCTGCGCTTTAACAACAAGTTAGAAAAAGCCTTTGAGCACATGCAAAACAGTGTCAGCAATGCTAATAATGTTCAATCTGATATAACGATTACTCCGACGATTCCTAAACCTGCTGAAACAAATCAGGTCAGCGAGAGTCATACGGATGACCAAGATAAAAAACAAGCCAAGCCCGAGCCAAGACCATTTTGCAAGGTCGCAGTGCGAATGAAGTTCTCGATGCCCGTCCTGACGACAAGCTGATGGAAAAAGTCGAGCAAGAGATTGCTCAAAGCTCAGATGAGACCGATTTATTGAATAATAATAGCCCGCAAGAATAGGTACTAGACGTTAAATAAAATTTAGGCATAAAAAGTGCAACAGAATCTATATTTGGTGGTTATTCAAATACGGGGCTTTTTATGGAAATGAAACACGTTATTATCTTTGCAGTAATTGGTATTGTGGCATTACTCGGCTTTAACATTATCAATGGTAATAGTCGCGAACAAAACAGAGAGATTGCAACCAGTAGTGTAGCGGCTGAACAGCCTGATTCTACAGTAGCTACTTCTAATACAGATATTACTAGCCAGCCCCTTAGTCAACAGCCGAAAGCGATCGTAGATAGTGCTACCAGTAAAATTGACCAAGCACAGCAAGCCGAACAAGACCGTGTAGACCAATTAGACGATGCGCAATAGGCACAATAAATAGCTATATCGTTGATGATTGAAAAGTACACAGCATAAAAAAAGGCTAACGATTGCGTTAGCCTTTTTTATTGTATTACAACATCAGTATCTAAGTATCAGTCTAAACTTAGCTTTTTTTGGCAGCGCCTCTGCGGTTACTGCTTCTTTTCGCTGGGGCTTTCTTAGGCTGCTCTTTCTTCGGTTGACCTTTTTTGCTTTGGTTCATTGCACTAGATTGCAATTTAGCCTTCAAATCAAAATCAATTTGTAACAGGTCCATGTTGACACCCGCAACCTTCACTTTAACCGAATCGCCCAATCCAAATAGTGTGCCTTTATCTTTACCGATAAGCTGCTGTTGCTGCTCATCGTAGACAAAGAAGTCATCGCCAACGTTTGAGATATGAACCAAACCATCGATATATAAGTCAGTTAATGTGACGAATAGACCAAAGCTAGTAACCGTAGTCACAACGCCTTCGAACTCTTCACCGACATGATCGGTCATATAGTGACACTTGAGCCAAGACTCTACATAACGTGATGCTTTTTCTGCACGGCGTTCTGTATCTGACGTTTGTGTACCAGCACCTTCAAGAGAAAAGTCCATAACAGGCTGTGGGCTGTTGGTAACTTTTGCCTTAATCGCGCGATGCAGCATCAAATCTGGATAACGGCGAATCGGCGAGGTAAAGTGGCTATATTCGTCATATGCTAAGCCAAAGTGACCAATATTGTCAGGTGCATAGTTTGCTTGCATCATTGAACGCAGCAGCATGCTATGAATACTGATGGCATCTGGTCTATCTTTAGTCGCTTCAATAATGCGCTGATAGTCCGCTTGAGTCGGGTTCTCTTCTGGAAATGGTAAGCCAAAGTTTTTCGCATATTCATGAATACGCATCGACTTCTCATTATCAGGCTTATCATGGTTACGATATAAAACTGGTAACTCATGCTTAAGCGCAAAGTTTGCCGCACAAGTATTGGCAAGCAGCATACATTCTTCGATTAGCTTCTGAGAGTCGCCACGAGTGCGTGGTAAAATCGCTTCGATTCCGCCTTTCTCGTTAAACTTGATATACGTTTCAACTGTTTCAAATTCCATTGCATGACGTTCTTCACGCTTTTTAAGCAGTAGCTCATACAACTGATGTAACGTATCAACAGATTTTTTTAACGTCTTTATTACCTGTCAGTGATTTAGGTAATCTCTTGTCATTCGGGTTCACAAGATAATCGTTTACTTGATTATAGGTGAGACGGGCTTGTGAGTGCATCACTGACGGATAGAACTCATAGCCAGTCACTTTACCGGCGCGCGATATCTTGATATCAGCAACCATACATAAGCGATCTAGATTAGGGTTCAATGAACATAGACCGTTAGATAACACTTCAGGTAGCATCGGAATCACACGATGCGGGAAGTATACTGAAGTACCACGCTCATAGGCATCTTGATCAAGTGGTGAATTCGGTGTCACATAATAGCTGACATCTGCAATCGCAACCACGACACGGTAGTTACCACCAGAGCGCTTTTCAGCAAATACAGCATCATCAAAGTCACGAGCATCTTCACCATCGATAGTGACAAGCGGTAGATGACGTATATCTGTACGACCTTTTATGTCTTTCTCAGTTGGCTCTTGATAGTCATCAGCTTGTTTAAGCGCAGCTTCGCTAAAATCTGATGGAATATCATAGTTGAGCAGGGTAGTCTCAATAATCAATTCACGATCATTGTCATCAGACAGCACTTCAGTGATTTTACCAGTGGCAAATTCATGCTGGTTTGGCCAGTCAATGATATCGACTTTAACAGGAGCGCCTTGCTTGATATTTAGCGCCTGAACATTGTCATCAGTAACCGTAATCGGTTGATGATTGTTTGGGCTACCAAGCTCAACACAATAACCGTCTTCATCACGAGCAAGTGTACCGATAAAGTTGTTTTGACGACGTTCGACAACATCAACGATACGCCCTTCGGTACGTCCACGATTGTCTGTCGAAGTGCCGACGGCTGCTACTGTATCGCCATTGAATACCCAACGCATTTGTTTTTCATGTAAAAACAAATCTGGCATATCACTTAGCACTACAAAACCAAAACCTTTTGGATGGGCAGAAACTGTACCTGAGACGATATCTTGCTTAGTCACTGTACGATAGCGATAAGGACGACCATCACGATTCACTTGGCCATCACGCGCCATTGCTTTTAGGCGATTGCCCAAAGCATCAAACTGATCAGGATCATCAATGTTAAAGGCTTTTGCCAATTGTTGATGCGTGACTTCCCCATGCTCATTAATCGTGCTGAGTATCAGCTCACGACTAGGAATCGGGTTGTCATATTTTTTTGCCTCACTTGAGGCGTTTGGATCATTCCAACTCATAAATTACCGTATCTATTTTTAAAATTATTAATAGTGGCTATCTTAACACGAACGACGTTGCAATATCTTGCGTCAATTGTCTTATGTGTATTCGGTAGCAGGAAGCAGTCAGTTTTCTGGCGACCGCTATAGGGATAAATCAAATATCAATATCGACACTACTTGATTGATTAGTGATCTTTTTACTATCCAACTCTTTTGAGACTTCTAATACCGTAGTCTGATTTGATTTATCCAAGTATTTTTGTGCTTTATCTACTTCAGTGGTCAGTGTATTGACCGTTTGCTTCATATTCTCTAGCGCTTCAATTTTATAATTGCTAATCATATCCATAGTGTCATAGACATTATTGAAGGCATTTTGCAGTTTATCAAGCTCAATACTACTGCTAGTCGCTTGTTCGTGAATCTCACCTGACTGACGCTTGAGCATTGCCGAGGTTGACTCAATCAAGCTACTGGTGGTCTTGTTCAATGCTGTGATTTGATCTAGTACCAGTTTTTGATTGGTCATTGCTTGGGCGACGACAACAGCCGTGCGTAATGCAGACACAGTAGTCGTGGTTGCACGATCGACCCCTTTAATCAGCTCTAAGTTATTGCGGCGAATGGTATCAAGCGCCAAATAGCCTTGTACATTCACTGCTAACTGAGTTAAAAAGTCAGTGTTTTTTTGACGGACATAAAACAACATCTCTTCTTTAATAATGCGAGCTTTTTCTGGATCTGTTGCTTCTATCGCATAAACTTTTTGTTCTAGCTGTTCATCAATCTTTTTGCCAACGTAGACATATTGGCGAATAGACTGCATCAGCTCCCACATATTGACTTTTTCTTGCTCAATCATCGCATTGTCTTTGAGCAATTCATCTTTACCATTATAGAGACTGGTAACGACCGCATTGATATGTGATTGTGCTGATTCATATTGGCGGAAATAATCTTGTACTTTATTACCGAATGGTATCAGACCGAATAGCTTACGTGAGCTGGTCAGCTCTTTTTTTGCTCGGATCTAAGTCTTCGACAATCCCGCGTAGTTCCGTTAGCGATTTAGCAATAGGAGAGTTGTCGAATAAACTGTCATTAAGACTTTTTGCGGGCAAATCTAACATTCGGTTAGATACTTGTGCAGACTCGCGAATCTCTTTTGTACCTAGATTATGAATAGACTGCACGTTCTGTCGAAACTCATCGCTATGCACAGAGTTGGTAATCACATGATCAACAAAAGCATCAACCTTGGCATCGAGCTCAGGAATTTGGCTTTCATCCAATTTGACCATCTGATCTGCTTCACTTTTTTTGTATTTCTTTGACAGGTTCAGGTGCTGTTAGAGAGATACTGGGAGTTGTAGCGTTTTCTGGTGGCGTCAATTCTTGCATGAAATATCCTCTGATATCGGAGAAGGGAAGTGTTTTTTGTCAACGACTCTGACAGTCGTGATGTACATTGTTTTTATTTATACACTTAGCTTTTTTACACTTATAAATTATCTTTAGCTCATACTAGCTTCTATCAAATAATCACTAGTTACTGCTAAATACTGACTAGTAAATATAACTAGATCTTTAGATTACCGTGTAATCAGAAAGTTGAGAAGGTAGATTTTGTAAAATAGCGTCAGTCAATGATGCTAGGCTATTTATGTTCAGCATAGCTATGTTCATTACAGCAGTTTTTGAGTCCAAATAATAAAAAACCATCAATATCCCGCAGCATATTGATGGTTAGAGTTATAAATAGCTATATAGACTAACAGCCACCACTCAAAGCAATCCAATAGACAGATTACTTTTTCTTAGTGGGTCCAAGCAGCATACCCATCTGACGACCTTCCATCTTAGGGTACTGTTCGACGTTTGAGATATCAGCAGTATCTTCAATGATACGATCAAGTTGTTTGCGACCGATATCTTGGTGCGCCATTTCACGTCCGCGGAAACGGATGCTAATTTTAACTTTGTCTTGATCTTCCAAGAAGCTCACGATTTTTCTCAGTTTAACCTGATAATCGGCCTCTTCGGTACTAGGACGTAGCTTCATCTCTTTAAGCTGAGTCTGCTTTTGGTTTTTCTTAGCTTCTTTAGCCTTTTGCTTTTGATCATAGAGGAAATGCTTATAATCCATGATCTTACATACTGGCGGCTTAGCTTCAGGAACTAATTCAACCAAATCTAGATTTTCATCACGTGCCGCTTTCATCGCGGTTGCGATATCAACCACGCCCATTTGCTCGCCATCTTCTTTAACGAGACGGACTTCTTTGACATTGATATCTTCGTTGATGTTCAAACGGTTGGACTGTTTAATAGGTATTACTCCTCATCTGTTTTTGGGGTCTGTCGGCCTTTTTTACTGACAGCGGTCTGTACTAATGTAATAAATTCAGAAACACTCATCACGCCAAGGTTCTCACCTTCGCGAGTTCGGACGTTAACACTGCCCGATTCGACTTCTTTATCCCCTAATACTAGCATATAGGGAATACGTTCTAATGTTTTCTCTCGTATCTTAAATCCAATCTTTTCGTTACGCAAGTCGCTAATAGCGCGCAAACCTGCATTTTTGAGCTCGCTAACCACGTTTTCACATGCATCAGCTTGCTTATCGGTGATATTCATGACCACAACTTGCTGCGGTGCTAGCCATACTGGCATCCAACCAGCATAGTTTTCGATCAAAATACCGATGAAACGTTCAAATGAACCTAAGATTGCACGGTGCAACATAATAGGTACTTCACGATCGTTTTGCTCATTGACGAACTCAGCATCGAGACGCTCAGGCATATTTGGATCAACCTGAATGGTACCGCACTGCCAAATACGTCCTAAAGAATCCTTTAGACTGAACTCAATCTTTGGACCATAAAATGCACCTTCGCCAGGTAAGTAATCCCAGTCTAGTCCTGAGCTATCAAGCGCATCTGCTAGCGCTTTTTCTGCAAAGTCCCAAGACTCATCACTACCAACACGTTTTTCAGGACGGGTAGAGAGCTTCATAATAATATTGTCAAAACCGAAGTCTTCATAGACAGCAAGCGTTAGCTTAATAAAGTCAGCGACTTCTTGTTGAATTTGTGCCTGCGTACAGAAGATATGCGCATCATCTTGAGTAAAACCACGTACGCGCATCAAACCATGTAGAGAACCAGATGGCTCATTACGATGACAAGAACCAAATTCAGCCATACGCAATGGCAAGTCACGGTAAGACTTTAAGCCTTGGTTAAACACTTGCACGTGACAAGGGCAGTTCATCGGTTTTACCGCATAATCACGGTTTTCACTAGAAGTCGTGAACATATTGGTCGCATAGTTGCCCCAATGTCCTGAACGCTCCCACAAGCTGCGATCAACAATTTGAGGTGTTTTAATCTCCTCGTAGCCATTATCGTATTGTACTTTGCGCATATATTGCTCAAGTACTTGATAAATCGTCCAACCATTAGCATGCCAGAACACCATACCTGGCGCTTGCTCTTGCATATGAAATAGGTTCAGCGCTTTACCAATTTTGCGATGGTCACGTTTTTCTGCTTCTTCAATACGCTGGATATAAGCTTTCAACTGTTTCTTATCAGCCCACGCAGTACCATAGATACGCTGCAACTGCTCGTTTTTGGCATCACCGCGCCAATAAGCACCTGACATTTTGGTCAGTTTAAATACTTTCAAAAAGCGCGTGTTTGGCACATGCGGACCACGGCACATATCGACGTATTCTTGGTGATGATACAAGCCAAACGCTTCTTCACCTGGCATATCATTAATAAGTTTTAACTTATAGTCTTCGTTACGTGATTTAAATATCTCAATCGCTTCGGCACGTGGCGTCATTTTTTTAATAACGTCATAATCTTGCTTGATCAGCTCCATCATGCGTTTTTCAATCGCTTCCATATGCTCAGGCGTAAATGGCGTTTCACTAAAGATATCGTAATAAAAACCATCATCAATGACAGGACCAATGACCATCTTCACATCAGGTATAGCTGCTTAACAGCATGACCTAATAGATGAGCACATGAGTGACGGATAATATCAACACCGTCGTCGTCTTTTGGCGTTACGATTTCAACATTGGCATCAGCAACGATAGGATCATGTGCATCTACTAGATGACCATTTACACGTCCAGCAACCGTCGCTTTAGCGAGTCCTGTCCCAATACTTTGCGCCACTTCCATGACTGTTGTATGACCTTCAAAGTCTTTTACACTACCATCGGGTAAAGTAATCGCTACCATAATCTATTCGCCTATTATTGGGTCCGTTGGCAGTGATGATTGCAACCATCAATCATATAACCGTGAGACCACATCAATTATATCTAATCATCGTGATATGTTGTGAAAGGGATGCATTACCTAGAGTGTTACTATGACTATATATACTAGAACTGATATAAGGCTTAAAGCCAGTTAAGCAATAGCATTGCAGCAAAATGCATTTCGCTATAGAAGTAATATAACAGCTAACATATATAAGTAATGCAGCAAAATACCTATTATAGCAAAAACCGTCTCTCAACACTAGATATCAAGGGATTGCGCGGCGACTAATTTATAAGAGCCATATCTTATTATTAAAGGTAATGTTATATACTGCACTATATAGAACAGTATATTGAAAGCGTCATATAACCCCGAATAACTTAGCTCCTATATAGTGGTAATTATATGAATATCAACATTCAAAAATATAAGAGATAATTTGTTTAAGGAAAATACTCAAGAATGATAGGATGAATAAGTCCAGTTATGAGGAACAAATAAGCTCATCTTCATTAAAAATTGATGAGCTAAATAATATTGCACACTAGTATTTAAGAAAATAAACAACCTCAATTTTATAACCCATTGAAAGAAATACAGATTTCTTTATCTACT
>NZ_BAWH01000013.1 GCF_000586435.1 Psychrobacter sp. JCM 18901 | reverse complement strand
GGATACCCTTATGTTGCTATAGGTTTAGTTTGCTCAGGTATTCGGGGTGCGCATCTATTTTTCAATATTAAATGTTGATAACCTCTGTCCTACTTATAGTTAGCTCTAGTTTTTGCTTTCTATATTTCCGCTATTAGCTGACTTAGAACAGATTTTACACATAAAAAAAAGCCTCACTGTGAAGTGAGGCTTTTTGCGCTTTTTCAAGCCATATTTGGAGCGGGAAAAGAGATTCGAACTCTCGACCCCAACCTTGGCAAGGTTATGCTCTACCACTGAGCTATTCCCGCTTAGTATCAATCCGTAGCGTTGTTAACAACTACTCCGTCTCGATAGGCTGGCTATTTTAGCAAATATTCTGTGGGTGTCAATACCTTTTTTTAGAATTTATTTCTAATATTTTTAGCCAAATGCCCTTTTTACAGGGCAAATCAACATAAGCAATTGATTTAAAAACAGGAATTAATTTTAATTAAATTAAAAATATTTCACATTGATTATAGAACTTTAAGTCTGGGATTCACTTCTCTTAGCTTTATAACGGTCATAAGACAATCGATAAAAGAAAAACTCACTATTCTTACTCTAATAAAAAGATATCGCACTTACAATCATACGCTTTATTGTTACTTTTCCTATCTTGGTTTTAGTTGGTTAACATTATTATACTTATGTCCAATGGCAGTTAAGGTAGACTTTTACTGTTTAAGCAGATGAATAAGCACTACTAAAAGATTAATAAACACGGCTCCCTCATCTGCTGCACTGTTTTTTAACTTGTTTGGCTTTATGTTTTTCCATCTTATAGAGAGGATATTTTTATGAAGAAGTTATTGAGTACGACGGTAATGGCCGCTTCGTTGTCAGCCCTGACCTTGACTGGCTGTACCAGTACGACCAGTACTGGCGCGGTTGGTGTTGATCGTCAGCAGTTGCTATTAGTGTCTAGTGAGCAAGTATTGGCGCTATCTGCCCAAAGCTATGCCAAAACAATACAAGACGCAAAATCAAAAGGTGTGCTAGATACCAACACCGCTCAGCTAAACCGCTTAAAAAAATATTGCGAACCGTTTGGTTGGTCAAGTTGGCGTCTATCGCGCAGATGCAGCCAAGTGGCAATGGGAAGTACACACCATTAAGTCTAACGATCTAAATGCATTTGTGGTGCCGGGTGGTAAGATCATGTTTTATTCAGGCATCATCGATCGTTTGAACCTTACTGATGATGAGATTGCTGCTATCATGGGTCATGAAATCTCTCATGCATTGCGTGAGCATTCACGCGAGCGTCTATCACGCGAGTATGCAACCCAAACTGGTATCGGTCTGGCTGCCAGTATATTCGGCCTATCACAAGGACAGGCTGAGCTAGCAGGTACTGCTGGTAATTTAGGCTTGAGCTACCCCACAGTCGCACTCAAGAAAGCGAAGCCGATCAGATCGGTCTTGAGCTGATGGCACGTGCAGGTTATAACCCTCAGGCGGCTGTTACCCTGTGGCAAAAAAATGCAAAAAGCAAGCCAAGGTGAGCCACCACAATTCCTCAGCACTCACCCAACAAGCAGTAGCCGTATCGCAGAGTTACAGTCATTGATGCCAAAAGTTACGCCTCTATATCAACAGTCGCGTCGCTAATAAGTAGCTAATTAGCGACTTTTAGGTTTTAGCAGTGCATGTTTAGATATCATAGAAGCAAAGTACAGCCAAAGCGTTGTGCTTTGCTTTTTTTAGTTATAGCCAGACATGGTAGGTTTTATAATCGACAAGCATTGCAGTTGATAAGCATTGCAGTTGATAAGCATTGTAATCAGCAGTGTTTGCAATTAGGCGATTTGGCAATCGCACTCTATACCACTTACCGTGTCTGTTATAATGCCGATAAATATTATTTGCAGATTGCCCAATCAAATTGCACAAAATACATTGAAGGATTGTTATGAGTACCACACCTACTGCCGACGCACTTCATGCCGAATTACAAGCGCTTGCGCCGCAGCACATTGAACTGATCAATGAGTCGATGTCGCATGCCGGTTACTTTGAAGGTAAAGAAAGCCACTTCAAGCTCACTATCGTTAGCGATGCATTTGAAGGCAAAAGACTGGTCGGGCGGCATCAGCTAATATACGGCTTAGTCACGCCTTTACTCACTTCGCAAGGCGGCCAAGTGCATGCTCTTGCTATTCATGCCTATACTCCGACAGAATGGCAAGGTCAAAGCCCTGCGAGTCCATTATGTGCTGGTCAAAACAAATAGATGATTATGTTTGCATCGCAACTAACCATTCTAACTTAGCCTATATACTGCAGTTTTAGAGGGAGCAATATTCAATGAAACATCTACATATGCTGATGGCAGCGCTGACTGTTGCGCTATTTTTATATCAAAGCTACTTGGTACTCAGCGCAGACCGCCGCGCACCACGTGTGGTCAAAATAGCCACGCATATTATCTATGCCCTGCTTATCCTGTCAGGGGCGATGATGCTAATGCAATTGATGGGTGCCAACGCTCCTGTACAGTGGGTGTTCGCCAAAATCATCTTACTGATCGCTGCTATTAGCTCAAGTATCAAAGCGTTTAAGGTTGATGCGACACCTGTACAAAGAAAAACAGGTATTCTTATCGCTGCCGTTGCTTATATTGGTATCGTAATACTGGCCTTTGCCAAACCAGCAAACTTATTTTAATAAGCGATTTTCTGTTTTAATAAGCAACCGTTTTAGAAAGCTGTCGATATTTTGATGATACGATGCGAAAATTTTTCATCGTCGATAGATTTTCAATATCTTAATTGCGCTATTTTTGCTATCTTAAATAGATATAAATACAATCACTTAGCCTACTGGAGCCATTATGAAAACGTTTACGACAGCGACACTACTAGCTGGCATTTTTGCGCTCTCAGGCTGTGCCTCTACTGGTAACATCACCCCACAATATGTACCACCAAGTACTTATCAAAATTATAATTGTCAAGCACTTGGCCAAGAGTACACTCGCGTCAACCGCTATGTCGAAGCGGCTCGCAATGAGCAATCTACTATCGGCATCAGGCGTCGGTGTTGGTGTCTCTGCAGGACGCTGGGGTATCTCGCCGAATATCAGCTTTGGTCTAGGCAAGAGCAACAATACCAAAGCACGTGATGCAAAATTATCGCGTCTCTATGGTGAGCGTGATGCAATTGTCCAGTCAGCGCGCATTCAACGTTGTAGCTTTGCCAATGGCATCAAGATTTATGGTGAGTAATTTCTTAAACATATTGGATAGTATTAATTTAATAAGATCATATAACTATGAATAGCTTTCCTACCCACTATGATATCTTGATGGTATCTAAGAATGCTTCTCCAGAGGTGATACGAGCCGCTTTTAAATCACTATCTCAAAAATATCATCCAGATAAGAGTAACCATCCAGATGCAGACCGTATCATGCAACAGTTTAATGAATCATATGCTGTATTGTCTGATCCTGTAGAGCGTAGTAAGTATGATGAGTTACTTTGTCGATACGAGCATATGTATAATGATAATATCGAACGAGATTACTCTAACAAAGCAGATAATAATTCAAAAAATCGGGAGAGACGAAATAAAGTAGTTGTAATCAATATTCCAGATTCCTTATCTATTAGTAATGCGAAAATATATCTAAGTAATTTTTTTAGCTCAAACTATACCTATAGTTATAAAAATTCTTAAATATTTATTCTATATCGCTATATTACTGTTCTTAATGAGTATGTTATTCACATATATTTATGATTCTGACTCCTATAATGCAGCAGACGATTTAGCTGAAGCACAAAGAGAAATTGGGGACGCTGCAAGAGAGCTAAGTGAGGCTGCTGCGGAATATGATGATTATGAAA
Organism: Psychrobacter sp. JCM 18901; assembly: GCF_000586435.1. Taxonomy (GTDB): domain Bacteria; phylum Pseudomonadota; class Gammaproteobacteria; order Pseudomonadales; family Moraxellaceae; genus Psychrobacter. The sequence continues at coordinate 84,342 of NZ_BAWH01000013.1, read as the reverse complement.
ACTATCCTCCCATATCTGATTCTTCAGAAAGTCTTCCTGTTTATAATAATTTGAGCCAAGAACTAAGTACAAGTTACAAAACCCATGCCCCGAATGGTGAACTTTATCCATCTTCAGCTGGCTATGTACTGGTTACCCGCAATTGAACAACGATGGTGCATCTGTTCTCACTATCGATAATAGTCAAAATTCTGAGGCTGTCTTTGGCAAACTTTACTATCTAGATAGCTTGCAACCTCAAGCTGTACGTTACTTCTATATTCAGGGAGGTGGTGGACTTAATATTCGTAATATTAGTGCTGGGAATTATGACGTACGTTATAAAGATCTTGAGCAAGGATATATATCTAAATCCGAGCCTATGCTGGTACAAGAATATGAAGATGCTTATGGTTCTAGGTTCAGTGAAATAACAATGACTTTGTACAAAGTTTCAAATGGTAACATGCAAACATATTCTATCCCAGAGAGTGAGTTCTAGTTTTATCTATACTTGATAAAGACGTAAATAGCCAATATGTATATCACATATTGGCTTTTTTTATAATAGCGACGGTTTTTTATAAGAAAACATGAGCACGTGGATAAATAGCTTGGATGATAAGCAGTCTTATATAACTAGTACTACGACTGCAAGCTTTGCACCCACTGGATGATTTGATGACTTGGTAGCGCGCCTGATTGACGTGCGACTTCCTTACCATTTCTAAAGCAACCATCGTTGGTAAGCTGCGAATATTGTAAGGAGCGGCTGCCTGCTCGTATTTATCCGTTTGTACCTTAGCGAAGACCACCTGTGGCAATTGTCTAGCAGCGCTCTTGAACTCTGGCGCCATCATGATGCAAGGCTGACACCAGCTCGCCCAAAAATCCACGATAGTCAGCACATCGTTCTTTTGGATAACCTTATTGGCTGTTTGCGCATTTAGCTCATGCGGACTAGCAGTCAATAATTGCTGACCACATTTACCGCATTTTGGCGCAGCGCTTAATCGTGCAGCAGGCACACGGTTGGTTGCTTGGCAATGTGGGCATACTAGATGAAAACTTTGCTCACTCATTATTTAATCCCTATTCTAATTATTTTGTTGTTTCAAATACTGTTCATGAACCATTTTATATAAAAGCTATTTACGTTGCTTGCGGTAGTTATAGTCGTCGTCGCGTTGATTGGTAAATAATTTTAGCATAGTTAATTGGGCTTATCCTTTATGCCAGTTGCTGTGCCACACCGCTATACACATAGCTCATTGGTCTTGGGCCGGGCAAATACGCTTCGCTCAACTCGTCAATAGCAAACCCACCTTCTCTGATAAGCGCCGGAATATCTCGAGCTAAATGACACCCACCTGCTATAGGTTTCCAAAAAGGCGTCAGCCGATGCTGCCAACGCTCAACAGAGGAATCTGGCGCTACGCCATGCTCACAAAATAGTAAGCGACCGCTAGGTTTTAGCACGCGCGCCATTTCTCGAAGCGCCGCTACTGGATCATCAATACTGCACAAGGTAAAAGTCATCACAATCGTATCAAATTGATCCGTATCAGCATGGATACCTTGTACATCGACGGCTACCATTTCAACCGGAATGCCAATGCCAGCTGCACGCTCACGAGCTAGCGACTGCATTTGAGCCGCTGGATCCACACCGATGATAGAAGAGACTTTATTAGCATCATAAAACTGTAAATTCAAACCGCTGCCAATGCCAATCTCCAACACCTTGCCGAGCGCTTTCGGAACAATTTTGGAACGCGCTTTCATCACATTACCCGTACTACAAGCAACATCTATCATCTTTGGCAACACATAGCGCTCGTAAGGGTTCATTGCTCTCTCCAGTTATTGCCGCCCTTAGCGCTTGCAGTTGGTCATACATAGCATCTAAAAATGGACAGTCTATAGGTTAGCATTCTTATAGATATTGATCATACGATACTTACGTAGAGCTGCCTCAGGTAATGATCTTCAGTTATTAACCTGTTTAACTTATCCACCAAGGACATTGATCGGTACCTTTAGATAGCGCGTACCATTGTCTTCTGGCTCTGGGAAATGTCCTGCATCGATATTGATTTGTACAGCAGGAATGATAAGGCGAGGCATATCTAGAGTCGCATCACGGCGCTCACGCATCTGTACAAACTCTGCTTCGTTTATACTGTCTTTGACGTGGATATTTTCTAATTTTTGCGCGGCTACTGTCGTCGTTGGACAATGCTGACGACCTTTGCTTGGATAATCATGACACAGATACATGACGGTATCCTCAGGAAGTGCTAGCAGCTTTTGAATAGACTGATAAAGCGTTTGGGCATCGCCGCCAGGGAAATCGCAGCGTGCTGTACCGACATCAGGCGCAAACAACGTATCCCCAACGAATACCACTGTTTTCTCATCATCAGCGGCTAGATAGGCCATATCGGCACGTGTATGACCGGGTACATACATCGCAGTGATAGTAATGTTGCCAAGCTCTAAGGTCTCGCCTTCGTCTGTCAAAATATCAAACTGGCTGGCATCAGTGCGGAAACTGGTGTCAAAGTTAAAAATTTGCTTAAAGATTTTTTTGTACTTCGGTGATATGCTGACCGATGACTAACTGTCCGCCAAGGCTTTCTTTTACATGAATGGCCGCTGACAAATGATCTGCATGCGCATGGGTCTCGATAATGTACTTGAGTGCCAAATCCTGCTTACGTACAAACTCAATCACTTCATCGACACTACTGGTATTGGTTCTGCCTGACTTAGCATCGAAGTTCAATACAGGATCGACAACGGCGCATAACTTTTGTTCAGTATCAGCAAGTACGTGGGTATAGGTTTCTGTATCGCTATCTAAAAAAGAATGAACTTGCATGGCGGCCTCTTTAATTATTTATACATAAGTTATTTATACATATTTTGGTCATAGGGATTTTTATGTTTAATTAACCCTTAAGTATGATATTCAGTCGTATATAATGCGTTCCTACGACTTATCTGATGCCACCAATATAACAACCACCATACAATTTATCAATTTATATAATGTAATTAGTGATAACTTGCTATGTGGCGTGATATCATTGATAATCAACTATATATTGTTCAAAACATCATGGTATTTGTTACCCTCTAATGTAAGGAATTTGTTCTGACTACTTCTATTTCAGCCGAAGGTACACCTACTCGCAGCACCACTGACGATGGGTCATCTGATACTGCAGATTTAGTACCTGCCGATCTTGCCAAGCAAATGCAGCAAGCATCGCTACAAGCCAGCCAACTATTAAAGTCGCTATCGCACCCTGATCGCCTACTTCTTCTTTGTCAATTGACCCAAGGTGAATATTGTGTCGGTGAGCTTGAAGATTTGGTCGGGGTTGGACAGCCGAGCTTATCGCAGCAATTGGGTATATTGCGTAAAGACGAGCTGGTCGCCACACGCCGCGAAGGTAAGCAAATTTACTATAGTATCGCAAGCGAGGATGCGCTAGCTGTACTCGATCTACTGTATCAACGTTTTTGTGCGAAAGCAGAATAAAGCCGTTCTCGCCTAATTATTTATACTATCTACTGTGGTGATTGATATGTCCTCTATCGTCGCTCGTCTGATTCCAGCTTGGCTGCGTAAATACCAGCTCTCAGCGTTGCCGACCGATCTCGTCGCAGGCATAGTGGTGGGCGTGTTGGTCATACCGCAGAGCCTCGGTTACGCCGTGCTTGCAGGACTGCCGCCTGTCTATGGCCTATATGCAGCGATCGTACCTGTCCTCGTTTATGCGTGGCTCGGCTCTAGCAACGTGCAAGCCGTAGGACCTGTTGCCATTACCGCTATCATGACCGCCAGTGGTCTACTGCCTTATGCTGAACAAGGCACTGAACAGTACGCACTGATGGCCAGCCTATTGGCACTGATGGTAGGTGCACTGCTGTGGATAGCAGGCAGGTTAAAACTTGGCTGGATCATGCAGTTTATCAGTCGCGGGGTGTCTGCAGGATTTGTAAGCGGTGCAGCGGTACTTATATTTGTCAGTCAGCTCAAATATCTGACCGACATTCCAGTCACTGGCAATAGTTTGATTGGGTATCTATCTACCATGCAGCGCTATGCCAGCCAGCTGCACCCATTGACCTTAGCTATCGGTGTGACCGCATTCGCGCTATTGGTTGCCAATCGCTATGCAAGTGAATGGATATGGCAGACGTGGCTATCATCGTCGTATGCCAAATGGGCAGAGCGCTTATTCCCGCTTATTTTACTTGGCATCGCCATCGTACTCAGTATGGCACTGCATTGGAGCACATATGGTGTCGCGACCATCGGTCGTATTCCACAGGGGCTGCCGAGCTTTACGTTACCGCATATCTCTGATCTACAAGAAGCGCTGAAGCTCTTGCCGACCGCAGGATTGATGTCACTGATCGTATTTGTGTCGAGCAGTTCAGTTGCCAGCACCTATGCTCGTTTGCGTGGTGAGAGCTTTGATGCCAATCGTGAACTGACTGGACTTGGGCTGGCCAACCTGTCTGGTGGACTGTTCCAAAGTTTTGCGGTTGCTGGTGGTTTTTCGCGTACGGCTATCAATGCCGACTCCGGCGCGAAGACTCCACTAGCCAGTCTCGTCACCGTACTGGTAATGATTGCCGCGCTTATAGCCTTTAGCAATGTACTTGCCCCACTACCCTATGCACTACTGGCGCAACTATCATGGCCTCTATCATCGGCTGATAGATATTGCGACGTTGAAATCTGCATGGCAGCGTGATCGCTAGATGGTGCTAGCTTTTTGGCCGCGTTCGTCGGTGTGCTTATATTTGGTCTAAACACGGGGCTGGTCATTGGTCTCATGGTGTCATTTGCCAGTCTCATCTGGCAGTCAAGTAAGCCACACGTGGCTGTCGTTGGGCAATTGGGCGGTACAGGGCATTTTCGTAATATCAATCGCCATGACGTCGTAACTTTTGACAACTTATTGATGTTGCGTATCGATGAGAGTTTGTTTTTTGGTAATAGTGAATCTGTACATCGACGCATCCTCAATGCCATGCAGCAATATCCCGATGCCAATGAAATCATCTTGATTATGGCCGCCGTCAATCATATAGATCTGACTGCTCAAGAAATGCTTTGCACTTTAAATTACGAGTTAGCGCTACAGAACAAGCGCTTACATTTTAGCTTTATCAAGGGTCCTGTGATGGACATCATCGGTCATACACCATTGATTAGCGAGCTATCAGGGCAGGTCTATCTAAGTACCTTAGATGCTGTTGATGCGTTAAAATAATCTATAGTGTAACCACAATAAAATAGCTGCGACATTAATTTCACTCAACCTCAATTACTATTCTCGCCTACAACATAATATCGCTATGATAGCGCTGTGTTATGCTAGACGCACTAAATAGGGAATCAATTAACCTAGAAATCAGCCTAAAGAATGCTGGTTTATAGCCCTTTGATATTCTTAGCCCAACCCTCAATAATAAATATACTTTAACAAATATAACTGAACCTACTTTATGACCGATGATTTAACGATTTATAAGCAAATATACCCAAGCCAATGCGTTAAGATTGCTGAGCTTGGTTATCGCTCAGTGCTTAATATTCGCCCAGATGCCGAGATTGAAACACAGCCTAATAGCTGCGATTTGGCAACGGCTACTGAACAGGCGAACCTAGCGTATCAGCATCTGCCGTTTGATGATGAGCGCTTAAGTATGCTGACGGTCGAGCAGTTTGCCGATTTCTATCACTCAATGCCCAAGCCTATATTAATGTTTTGCGGTACTGGGACACGTGCCAAGCTACTATACCAAAGCGCATTGATGCAAGGCCTGTTATAACAACGATCGTAGCTCGAACTACCATGTTTTATAAACCCAACAACACCAATAAAAAAAAGGAGCTCTTATGAGCCATGAAGTTAGCTTTACCGGACAAATCACGCCTGACCAAGTGCCTATGATTGCCGAAAATGGTTTCAAAACCATTATTAATAACCGTCCTGATGGTGAAGAGCCAAATCAGCCAACCAGTGCCGAAATCGAAGCAGCAGCCAAAGAAGCTGGACTTGCTTATAAAGAGATTTCTTTTGCAGGTAATGAGCTGAATCAAACTCACGTCGAAACGTTTGCAGATTTCTTTAATCAAGCTGAGCAGCCAATGCTAATTTTTTTGCCGCACGGGTAACCGCTCAAACGGTATCTATGAAGCCGCCAAGCAAATGGATTTGTTAGATGACTAGTACCGCATGAACAAACTAGACAGTTAGCGTATTTAGCCCACAGAATCTTGTGGGCTTTTTATTGTGCGTATCATTATGTTCAAAGTGTCATTAGCCACAAACAACCCAATCACTACCTATCACAGCCCGATCACTTCTCGATAGCTTCCAACAACCTCGACCAACCTCAATAGTCACGACAAGTGGGTTACTATACGAGCGTAATACCGCTATTATCATTTGATATGCATGAGCTAGCTTAGTAGTTGAGACACCTAAATAGTTAGACAATTAAATACCTAAACACATGGAATGTGAGCGGCTGCATGGTGACAAGGTTGCCCCGCTGCTATGTACTTTCAAAACGCCATCTTGATATGGCATTTTAGTTTTACAAGGAATGTTTGATGAATAATACCGCGCTAGCATTACTGCCACTAGCCCTTGCCTACATTATGTTCACTCTAGGAGCAGGGCTAAAACTGAGTGATTTTAAGGTCATTGCCAAATATCCAAAAGCGTTCTTTATTGGTTTAATCAATCAAGTTGTGTTGGTACCGTTGGTTGCGTTAGCAGTCGTGTTAGTAACGGCTCCGCCACCAGCCATTGCTTTTGGAATTATGCTGATTAGTTTTTGCCCCGGCGGCGTCACTAGCAACATGCTGACCTACTATGCCAAAGGAAATGTCGCGCTCTCTATCGCGTTGACTGGTGTGGTCAGCATACTATCGGTCATTACATTGCCTATCTTAATTACGTTGGCTTTTGATCATTTTATGAAAGATCAGGCGAACTCTATTAGCGCGATAAAGATTGGCCTAGTCATGTTCTTATTGACCACATTGCCCGTATCTCTTGGTATGCTTGCTCGCCACAAATTTACGGACTTTATGGTACGTCGTAGTAGTCTTCTAAACGGCTTGGCCAGCGTGTTTTTTGTACTAATTGTCTTTGCTGCTATTGCCTCTAACTGGCAACTACTACAATCACAGTTCACTCAAATTGGTTTAGAGCTAATCTTTATCATTGCTATTTTATTCGCTATTAGTATCTTGATCTCTAGAGTCCTAAAGCTCAGCTGGTTTGATACCAAAACCATCTCGATAGAAACCAGTATCCAAAATAGCACGACGGCTATTACCTTAGCCCCTATCATTATGGGGGTGAGCACACTGCCTGTTATCGCGCTGCCTGCTGCTTTGTACGGTGTGCTGATGTATGTCGTTGCGCTGCCTGTTATTTTCCTAATTAAAAACAAGAACTGATTGTAGTAAGTACGAGAAACAAAAAGCGCCCTTCTCAATAATTGTCCGTCTAAATAAGCGCCCTTCCAAACATTGGATGGGCGTTTTTTTGGAATAGGATTTAAATGATAGAAATATAGCTCAGTTTATAGACTGGTCAATACTCAACATTGAGTACATAATAAAATGCTACTGTTATCGCTTAATAGGACTCTATGATGGAAAAACCGTTATTAATTATTGGCAATAAAAACTACTCATCGTGGTCGCTACGAGCGTGGCTGTTGCTCAAAGCATTTGATATTGATTTTGATGAGCAACTTATTGAGTTGTTTCATCCATCAGCACGTCCAACGCTCGAAGCGCATTCGCCAACGGGTAAAGTGCCTATTTTAGTCTATGGTGAAAAAGATAATAAAGTAACCGTTTGGGACACCTTAGCGATTGCAATGCATGTTAATGAGTACTTTACGGATATTGATATTTGGACAGGTATTGATAAATCTAACGCTGAAAAACGAAATAGCAATCAAAGTAGAATAAATAGCGCCTATTGCCAAAGCATCGTGGCTGAGATGCATTCAGGATTGACAGGTATTCGTAACGAGATGCCGATGAATATACGAGCAACGGCTAAGATACAACCAAGTAGTGCTTGCTTAGTAGATATCGCTCGTATCGAAGACATCTTTGCCGATTGTTTAAAAAAATCGCTCAGCAGACAGTTTCTTATTCGAAGATTTCACAGTAGCTGATGTGTTTTTTTGCTCCAGTGGTGCTGCGATTACAGACTTATGCTGATGCATCCAATATTACTTTGCAGCCACTGACCAAGCAGTATTGCCAAACCATGCTAAATCATCCACACATACAAGCGTGGCAACAATCAGCACTGACAGAGACTCGTATTATTGAAGAAGATGAAGCAGGCGAGATCATGTCGATAGCTGGCGTATTGGCGAATAACCATTCATTTTAGGCATAAATAATATCTTACATAAAAAACCACTTCTGCTTAGCTAAAGTGGTTTTTCTTTCATGAGAAATAAAGCGTACGAGTACTACTGTTTTTGATCTAACGCTTCTTTTACCGCTTTTTTGCCCCATGCGCTCAGATCGAGATCTAATTTTTCATACTCTTGTGCATCAAACAACGGCTCTTTAATCCCTGATTTTAACTGACTTGCAAAGTCGTCAAGTAGACGCTTGGCTCGTGGAAATAACATTATCAAGGCCAATAAGTTTGCTAGCGCTAGCACACCCATCAACGGATCCGCAAAGAAGAACACTGCGGTTGCCGCAGGAGCCACTGCACCCAAGAATAATACCGCAATCACAACAACTCGCAAAACTAGAGTCGCCATTTTGATATTCTTTTTGACCAAGAAATTAATGGCATTTTCACCCATATAATAGTTATACATAATAGAGCTTAGGGCAAATAGCAATATCGATATGGTGAGAATATACTGTGCCCAATCCCCAAGCTGGGTCGTTAACGCCTGCTGTGCCAATACAATACCATCGACTTCCGCACCTGGTTGATACACGCCGCTCAGTAAAATCATAAATGCGGTGGCACTACATACGATTATCGTATCAATAAACACAGATAATGACTGTGAGATACCTTGACTAACAGGGTGAGTAGCGTAAGCAGTGGCAGCAATATTAGGCGCAGAACCTAGACCCGCTTCATTAGAGAATAAACCACGCTTCATACCTTGCTCAATTGCCACACCAATACCACCGCCCACGACAGACTCAATGCCAAAAGCATTTTTGACAATCATTACCATCAGTGCAGGCAGTTCTGTAAAGTTAAATGCAATAATAATAAGTGCCATACTGATATAGATTAATGCCATAACAGGAATGACAACGTCGGCTACTTTTGCAATGCGCTGAATACCGCCAAAGACAATGAATCCGCCTGCAATCACCAGAACCACACCCGTTATCCAGCGATCAATCCCAAAGCTTTCAAGCGCTGAGCCTGCTACCGTGTTGCCCTGGAACGCCACAAACCCGATAGAAAAAGACAGTAGTAGCGAGATCGCATAGATGACGGCGAGCCAGCGATAGTCTTTACCTAACCCATGTAAAATATAGGTCGCAGGGCCACCGCGAAAGTTACCATCATTATCTCTACGCTTATAAAGCTGGGCTAAGCTACATTCCACAATGCTGGTCATCATGCCAATTAAGGCCACAACCCACATCCAGAATACCGCTCCCGGTCCTCCTAAGGAGATGGCAACCGCAACGCCAGCAATGTTACCGCCGCCTACACGTCCACCGATAGAAACGAGCAACGCCTGACGGGCAGAAATCCCGTCGTCTCCTACCTCATCCGTTTTGAACACACGGAACATACGTTTAAAATATCTAAACTGAGCGAACCTACCTACGATGGTAAATAATAAACCAAAGATAATTAGCATAGGCACGAGCGCCCAGCCCCACGTTAGATCCCCGATTAGGGCGAAAAAAGCTTCAATGTATTCCATGCCTATTTTCCTTATAGTTCATGACGCTATGATAGGTTTTATTGCATACATTATTGCATCAACAACACGAGTTTGTAATGCAAATGTCGAATTTGTAACGTAAATACTGATATTTTCTGAGTGAAATCACGTTATTGGCTCACGCAAGTGGCTATTTCCTAAATATTAAGGTTTGTTCTATAGAGAAGTATTTATACGCTAACATCAAAAAGCCACCTCAACCGAGGTGGCCTTTTATGCTTAAACTAAACTGAACAGCTTACTGCATGACTAGGTATTCAAACGCTGACAGTGCCGCTTTACTACCTTCACCCATCGCAATGTTAATCTGCTTAAATGGCACGGTGGTTACGTCACCACAAGCGAAGATACCTTTACGATCTGTACGGCAGCGCTCATCGATTTCGATCTCACCAAAGCGGTTTAGATCAACGAAGCCTTTGATGAATCCAGTGTTTGGAACTAAACCAATCTGTACAAACACCCCTGATAAATCACGCTCATGAGTCTCACCTGTGCTGCGATCTTGGTAGACGATAGACGATACTTTGCCATCAGTCGCTTTGATCTCTTGCGTCGCTGCACCGGTAATGAACTCAATGTTGGTTTTCTCTTTAGCTTTGTTGATCAGTACTTGGTCAGCTTTTAATTCATCAGCGAACTCGAGTACAGTAACGTGATTGACGATACCTGCCAAATCTAGTGCTGCCTCAACGCCTGAGTTACCACCGCCGATCACTGAGATGTCTTTACCCTTGAAGAATGGGCCATCACAATGTGCACAGAAAGCCACGCCCTTACCGATATTTTCTTCCTCGCCTGGTACGCCAAGCTTACGCCATTGGGCACCTGTCGCCAAGATAATACTACGAGTTTCAAACGTCTCGCCGGTATTTAGGTTGATGCTGTAGTTTTCTTCTTCTGTCTCGCCGATATCTTTCACACTGACATGCTCTCTTAGCGTGATATTGTACTCAGCCAAGTGCTTAACGAAATTGGTCGATAAATCTGTACCATTGGTTAGCGGTACTGAAATCAAGTTTTCGATGTCTTGCGTATCTTTTACCTGTCCACCGATACGGTCAGCGACCATTGTAACTTTTAAGCCTTTACGCGCTGTATAAATAGCAGCAGCCACACCTGCAGGGCCAGCACCGATGATAGTAACGTCTTGCTGCTCTAATTGCTCAGCATCGTCTTCTACTTCTGACAATAAGTCAGGGAATTGCTCTTGCAATTTTCCGATCAATTTAGCAGTGTCAATTAGGCCGTTAGCAAATGGCTTACCGTTCAAAAATACAGCTGGTACACCTTGAATTTTATTTGCTTCTACTTGCTCTTTGAACAATGCACCATCGATCATTTCATTGCTGATACCATCATTTAATAGCGCGAACTGGTTCAATGCCTGAACGACTTCTGGGCAGCTATGGCATGACAATGACACGTAGGTCTGGAACTGTAATGGCTTATTAAAGCGCTTAACTAACTTTTGGATACCTTCATCCAACTTTAGCGTATGACCACCCGCTTGCAAAATCGCCAAAATCAATGACGTAAACTCATGACCACCTGGGATACCGCTGAATACGATACCAGTATCGTTTGATTCGCCATCAATGTGACTGACTACTTTAAAACTAATCGCACTAGGCAAACTATCGTCAGTTGCTTCTGCATCGAAATTGATTTTGTCTGTCGTTCCAGCAATCTTGGTCAAAAAAATCTACCAATTCTGCACGTTTCGCATGCGTACCATTACCCAATACAAAGGTAATTGGACGTGTCATGTTTTCGCTATAGCTCTTAACGGCATCTAATAAATTTTGATCTATCATGTTTGTTCCTCATTATGACTGAATATGTAACGGCAGCTGTCATGCTACGCGTCTAAATATGAAATAGTTGGTGTTGATAATTTTGTATAAAAGGTTATATATAGTGGGCTCTTGCCCTTTGATGTGTCTATTATCAAGCGTTTAGCGAGTTTCGGCAAGCTGAGAAACTCAAACTTTATGTTTTATAAAACCAATCGTTTATTGCTTTAAATAATTAAATACAAATACACAAACAAATGATAGTGATGGTACATGGTCTATTTTTTCGCTACAATCGAATGGTATTGAAAGCAATATGCATTATCAATATCGTGAAGTAACTACCTTTATTACCATTAAACTTTTACCCTTTCCAACCAAAGTCTCACCATCATAAGCGTCTTAACCATAACGTGCTTACGCTTATTCTAAGCTTGCACTAAATAACAAGGATGACAACATGACAATGACAGACACATGGCAAGATCACAGTGATATTATCGATGAGTTAAAACAAAAGGACACGCATTTTGCGAGTATCTTTGACGAGCATACGACTCTAGATAGGCAAATTAATAAGCTTGAAAACGATGTGGTCAAGCATGCCAGTCGCGACGAAGAAATCGAACAGATGAAACGACGAAAGCTACAGCTCAAAGACGAGATTTATAAAACTATTGATAAAAATAAAGCACAGTCTCGCGCTTAATATTGCGTTTATGCTTAGAGATATGCTGAAAAAATAATACTAACAATATCTATGCTTAAGACGTAAAAAGACCCCATCAACTTATGTTAATGGGGTCTTTATTTGTAGCACTGCATTAAATCAGATGTTTAAGATACGGCGCTACTTTTATCTAAGTATGAAATGTCTACTTAGATTTTACCAACTAGGTCAAGACTTGGCTTCAATGTGTCGCCGCCTTGTTCCCAAGCTGCTGGGCAAACTTCGCCGTCGTTTTCACGAACATACTGTGCTGCTTTTACTTTACGTAGCATGTCTTTTGCACTACGGCCGATACCGCCAGCATGGATTTCAGCGACTTGGATCAAGCCATCAGGATCTACTAAGAATGTACCGCGCTCAGCCAAACCTGCTTCTTCAATCATGACGTTGAAGCCACGAGTGATTTTACCAGTAGGATCGCCGATCATTGGGTATTGTACTTTACCGATAGCTTCTGAAGAATCATGCCATGCTTTATGCGTGAAATGCGTATCAGTAGATACTGAGTATACTTCAACACCAAGCCTTTTAGCTCGTCATAATGAGCGGCCATGTCTTCTAGCTCAGTTGGGCAAACAAACGTGAAATCAGCTGGGTAGAATAAGAAAATTGCCCAGCCGCCTTTTACGTCGTCAGAAGTGATAGTTTTGAACTCACCGTTTACGTACGCATCTGCTGAAAATTCTGGGATTTCTTGATTGATGATAGACGCCATGGTTGGCTCCTCTATAGTTAAGTGAATTGGAAATTATTTATATGGTTTTTTCAATTAGCCCTCTAGCTCTCTGGGCTACCTGACAAACTATACGCGAATTCTATGGTTAATCCAGTTAAAAGTTTTTAATGTGATGTTTTGTTTTATTAAACTTGTTAAACTATTCTCTCTACATTTTATCATTGGTGCTTAATTGGTAATTTGCTACCTTATAAAGGTTGACCAAACATAATAAATTGCATTAAAAACCCACTAATAGAGAGGTTTTATGATTACTTTACGACAACTTGAGTTTGCCCTAGCCGTCGCCAAACATCGTCATTTTAAACGCGCTGCTGAAGATTGCAATATCTCGCAGTCTGCACTGAGTCTGGGTATCGCAGAATTAGAAAAACAGCTAGATACTCAGATTTTTGAGCGCAATAACAAGCAGGTATTAATTACCCCTATCGGTCAAGACATCCTCACACGGGCGCAGCGAGTGTTTTCTGAGGTCAGCGATTTGACCACGCGTGCTCATAGCCATCAGACGCCACTTGCCTATCCTATGACTGTCGGTATCATTCCGACGATTGCACCTTACTTGCTGCCAAAAGTACTGCCTGCGCTGCGTGCTCAGTATCCAGAATTCCGCATGACCATCGTCGAACAACAGACAGAGCGTTTGCTTGAACAAGTACGCTATGGTCATATCGATACCGCTATTATTGCGCTACCTTATGCGGTAGATGGGCTACATAGTTTTGAGTTTTGGAGTGAAGACTTCTTTGCCGTGTTCCCAAAGGACGACATCCATGCCAAGCTTGATACCATCAATGCTGATGAACTGGCGACTGCCAACCTGATGTTACTTGGTGAAGGTCATTGCCTAACCGACCAGACGCTGTCTGTCTGTCATTTTGACCGTGCACAAATGAAATCAAGCTTCTCAGATGCCAGTCTAAATACTTTGATTCAAATGGCGCTTGCCAATATGGGCACGACGCTAGTACCTGAAATGGCGCTCGATCAGCTACACCTGCAAAACCAAAATGCCGTCGCCATACCATTGGCTGAAGACGGGCCGCATCGCCATATTGCCTTTGTCACCCGTCTGAACTATGCGCGTGTCGATGATGTTAGCTTGCTCGGTGAGGTGTTTAATAAAGCATTTAAAGATGCAGTGGCTAACAAAGAATAACCAAACCATTTTTACTACGGTCATAGTGCAAAACGACATATGAAAACTGTCTCAAATAAGCATGATGAGCTTGGCAAGTGCTTTGCACAGCATTTGTCAGCTATGACCAGCGATATTTCGCCAAAGCAAATAGATAGGCTTTGGCAAGATATCGTGACGCGCTACGGCGAACCACAACGTGCTTATCATACACTCAATCATATTGAGCAGTTATTGGTACAGCTTGAGAATATTAAGCACCATCTTGCTAAGCCACATATCATTGCATTGGCACTGTACTATCATGATGTGATATATGACCCAACACGCTTCGACAATGAGCTAAAAAGTGCAGAGTTTGCGATAGATGCTTTGGGCCCTTATCTAAGCACAAAGCAATGCCAACAGATTCACGCTCTCATTATGATGACCGCTAATCATCAGATAGATATGTTGGTAGACAGGGACAAATATAACGATACTGCGTATCTGTTAGATATGGATTTGAGTATGTTGGGCGCGCCGTGGCTACCTACAATCAGTATGCAAAGGCGATACGCAAAGAATATACGCATGTCGCCGATGACAGCTACCGTGATGGGCGCACTGCAGTGTTACAAGGATTACTAGCGCATCCCAAACTCTATCTGACTGACCATTACTATGAGCAGTTAGAAACGCAAGCTCGAGATAATATTAAGCGCGAGCTTACTTTACTTGCAGCTTTATAAATAGCTCACTACCTTGCCGCGCTGGATGTGAATTATAGCTGGGCTGCATAATATCGATATCAAAATAACTTTGAAAACGCTGTTGGTACTCTTCCTTGCTGCCGCCGAATGGTGGCTCTTCCCGTCCAAAATCTGTGTCGAATAACAATCCAACCAGCTTACCTTGTGGCTTTAACAACCTCGCCATCTGCTGCACGTATTCATCACGTCGCAATGGATTAATCGCACAAAAAAACGTCTGCTCAAGTATCCAATCAAATTGATACTGCTCAGCTGACAAGCTAAAAAAATCCGCACAGATCAAGTGCTCAGAGGGGAAAGTAGGATAGCGCTCTGCAAATGCTTCAATTGGTGCAGGGGCAAAGTCAACCAGCGTGACATTGGTAAAACCTTGCTCATATAAGTAGCCCACTTCATAAGCATTACCTGCACCTGGCACTAGTATCGCCTGATTTTTTGCACTCTCAGGTAACTGGTCAATATAAGCTTTGAGCGGTGGTGATACCTGCCCCATATCCCAACCGATGCTGTTCTTCTCATAACGCTGTTGCCAAAACTCCGCCTGGTTGACGTTTTCCATATGACATCCCTGTATATAAACTTGTTAATTAAACGACACGATTTGTACCGTTATTTCTTATAATATCAGGCTTATCCAGGTGTGTCCTTATTTTAAAAATGATAATAAAAATAGGACTTGTTGCTCAGCATAATGAATGTTACGCAGATGATATCGAGATATTTATTAGGGCTAGTTAGATAGTTAGATACTTAGATGATAGGTTTAGTCCAGCTGCCCTGTCTTGCCCGCTAGGGTATTATGCCATTGCAAATAATCTGGCATCGCTGTTGCAACCGTTTGCCAAAACGCTCGGCTATGGTTGGCATGATGCAAGTGGCACAGCTCATGAACAATTACGTATTCGGTGCATTCAATAGGATAGGCAGGAAGATAGACTGATAGCCAAATTCGTTTTGCGCGCGTGTTGCAGCTGCCCCAACGCGTGTGCATTTTTTTAATCGTATTTCATTGGCATAAGTGCCAACGATTGGCTGCCACTTATCAAATAGTGCAGGTGTGACTTCGGAGAGTTGTTGCCGATAATAGGTGATTTTTTTATCAGGACTGAGCGTAAATGATTGCTCTGCACCCCATAATAGAACTGAATTATTAGCAGCTGAAATGTCTGACGAAGTATTCTGTCTACGTCTATATTGTTCTAATACCTGCGGGTGATTTGCAATAGCCCAAGCACCCGCTTAGCCACAGCATGCAACATTTGTGATGCGCTGACATGCATCGGTGCAGAGACCATCAACGTATGAGGCTTTAAGCGAAAATTGATATTTTTAACACGCTTTTTACTGATATGTAGCTTGATGCCTGCCTGTGCAAGCTGCTGTCTGACAGTATCTAAATTGGTGTCTAAGCTAATGCTCTACCTCCTTGGCTGACTATTACTGTCGTTCTAGTAATAGTCATTATTAATCGCCATGCCTGTGCGTCTGTCGCTCTTATTGAATATCACGTATCACAGTGCTTGTAAGTGGTTGTCAAACGACATCATATGCAGTTGACTGTCTTTGATAATCCGCTCATGAGGTTCAACGTCGTTTACGTCCAACTTTATTTCTGGTAAAGCATTTACTCTTAACGCTGTTAACTGACCTTGACCATCACTAACGATAAAACCTGTCGGCTCGGTATGTTTATCAATTTTACTCATTGAAGCACTAGAATTGGCTAACACTGAAGCCCCTGCACAATCTGGCAGGCTTACATCATCAATCAGCTCTCGGGTATGCAAATCATAAATCGCCGCACAGCCACCAATCGGCGTGGTCACACACAGTAAGTTACGCTCACTATCTACCGCCACGCTAGCGATATATTGGTGAAAACGTTGCCATTGATTGTTTGGCATAGTGAGTGGTGTAAAACTGGCATCGCCACGTTTATGAGTCAGCACTAACGGTACATTGATATGTTTTTCACCTTGGAACTGAATACCGATCATCACTATGCCGTCATCGTGCATGGCTAAGTGGCGCACACTCATCTGATTATGCTCGGGAGTCACTTGCTCGAGCAGTGTGCCATCGTGACGATTCAGATAAACCAGTGAGGGTCGCATGGTATCTAGATTTAGCTCTTCGCGTGAGGCCTGCTCGGTTTTGATACCACCATTTGCAATGACGAGCGTTTCGCTATCAGGATGCATAATTAACTCATGCGGGCCGATACCATATGAATCAAACTCTGCTACCTTTTGATAAGCATCATGGGCATCATAGATACCAATTTTACCTGCCAAACTCACTGTGTCGTTCTCGGTTACATAGAGCAAGCTGCCATCTAAACTGTAGCAAGCATGACCATAAAAGTGACGGTTTACGTCAGCTGTAATCGCATGTTGTACTTGCCCATTTGATGTATTGAGTACCCAAAATCTTTCACTTGGACGACGACCCATGACGACGACATCACGTTTTTGATCCACATGGCTATGCTGAGCTTGAGATATATTGACAGGCAGAGCTGAACAACGATGTCGTGGACACGCTCAGGCATAGTCGTTTGCCAAACGATTTGTCTGTCGGCATCAATACCTACCACGCCAAAGTCATGCTCATTTGGTTGATGAGTTCTGATCTTTTGGCAGTGATGCGACGCCACTGACCCAGCTGACTGGTCGTGCCAGCATCGTTGTCGTATGCATGACAGCAAAGTCAGGTACATCATGCTTATCATCGTCTACAGCATGATAAGCCTGCTTCCAGGTTGCCGCTGCTTGCTCACAAGCATAACGTAAGCGTGAAAGCTTCGGCGTTGAATCAGGACCAGCTCGTAATACCTGCAACTGCGTACGAATACCATCTACATAATCTTGTAGACTGGCATCTGGATGCTGCTGCTTACGATAACGATGGTGAATACCGACCAGCGCCGCCGTACCCACTGCTGTCAGCACGGAAGTCGTCAAAAGCTCATGAGCTGACGAAGTTGTCCCAGACCGATTAGACCTGTTCATCTGGTCATGAGTCTGGACTGCTGACACTGCTGTACCCGCTTCGATAGTAGACATTGTCTAATCGCCATCAGTGCTGTTAAAGCCCACACGGATACCAAGTGCTGGGATTAACTGGCGCTTAATCAGACGAGTGACATCAGTCAGATGATCGTACAACGCTTGTTGATCATCCTTATTCGCTTTTGATAAATCTTCTGGCATTTGCGCTAATAATGCAGTCGTGTCAGCCAATGCAGTCGATAGATTATCCGAAACTTTGTTTTCATCATTGCTACCAAGAACAGCCGTCAATACTGGGTCAGTCATGGCTTTGTTAATCGTATCTAACTTAGCATTGATAATAGCGCGGCTTTGACCAGCAGTAGCAGCAGGCAAATGGCCTTTTGCTTTACCTGTTAGACCGAGTGGCTGATCAATGGCATTAGATTTCATGGTCTCAATCAATGACAGTAGAGAGTTAATCCATTGATTTAGACCTCTATCGCTCTCTGCTGTTTTGTCTATCGCCAATAAATCAGTCGCGTTTTGCTGCCAGTTTTTCTCGATGTCTTTTAGACGCGTGCTCAACGCACTACTAGCGCTAATCACGTAAGCACACTGACTAGCGTCTAAACTTTCATTGGCAAACAAGGCCTCTTCTAATCCTGGCACGCCTTGTACGATCGCGCTCTCACCAGCAAGTTGCTCTGGCGTTAGTTTTGGATTGGCAGCGATTAAATCAGCCACGCCACTGTGTACGAGTCCGCGCTCGTCAGGATAGTAGTTTATATATAAATTGCTCATACTAGCAGTCGCAGGACCAAAGTTGACCATCTCAGCACTTGACCATGCTTGTGCCAATACTAGCCACTGTGCACGTAATGCTTGTAGCTCATCGCCACTTACTGGAGCTTGGGTACAATGCTTCTGCGCCAATTCGTTCAACAGATCGCTTTGCTTGGCTGCATCAGCATACGCGGGAATCACGATATCGTCTGCCACATGCGTCAAGTACGTTTTTGCAGTCTCAGGCTGATATCTACTGCTACGATTTGCTCAGTACTTTCTTTGCTGTTTTCTACTGAGCTGTCAGTAGCTGCACTGTCTTGCACAACTTTTTGGCTGTCTACGTCTGCAGCTTTGTTGTCATCGGCAGGTTTGACACAACTGATCAGCAGTCCAGCACTCAATGCAGATAGCGCCATTGCCAAAGCGTGGTTTATTTTCATAGGTTTCTCGGTAATGTTATAGGTAGTAATTTATAGCGTTTTTATACTGGTCTTATAATAGCGACTTTATTACAGTGATTTTATTACAGCGACTTTAGGAACGCATTAAGCTCTGCGCGACCTTGTTTGTCTAACTTCAATACTTGTTGCTTTTGCTTTTCGGCTTCTCCGCCATGCCATAAAACAGCTTCCATCAACGTACGGGCACGGCCATCATGCAAAAACGTCGCTTGAGGATCAACTGTCTGCGCAAGCCCCACGCCCCAAAGTGCTGGTGTACGCCATTCATAAGAGTTGGCTAAAAACTCAACTTGTGCATCTTTTGGTGGCAGTTTGCCAGCAATCGTACGATCAGCGAGATCATCGCCCATATCGTGCAATAGCAAATCTGTGTAAGGATAAATCACTTGTCCATGCTGCTCAAGATGATCATCGTCGGTTTTTGGCAACTGATATCTTGGCGTATGACAGCTTTGACAACCCATGTCATAAAAACGCTTTTTGCCAGCCAGTACGAGCTTATCATCCGCATTACGGCGATGCGGCACTGCTAGATTTCGAGTATAAAACTCTACAAATTTCGCGACCTCATCATTTACTTCCACAGGTGATTTACCATTGCCCTGTTCATCAGCACCTGTCGCTGCATTTAGGCAAGCGGTCTGCGTTGGCATACATGACTCGTTAGGACGGATGTTGGACGTCAGACCCATGTCTTCGTTAAAGGCACTTTGGTTTTGAGTAATCAGTTTGGTTTGACCAGCTTTCCACCCAAATCGTCCAAGCGCCCGCTTGCCCGTTTGCGGATCCATGACCCAGTTAAATTTACCACTGATATCACCATTGCTACTGTCGCTGGCTTGTTTTTTAATGTCATCGTCAGGTATTTGCTCTAGTAGCCCAAGCCCAATCATTGGTAGCGCCACACGCGGCGATACCATCATGTCATCGTCAAAAGCACCGTAACCAGGTTTGGTCAAATTAAACGTTGGCGCACGTAGTGTCTCGACATACCCGTCAGCAAAGGTAACTGGTTTGTCTGTCCACTGCACTGCGATTCTTGCTTCAGCAGGTACGCCCTGAATACCGCGATCTTGTAGCTGGCCACCATACATAGGATGAGCTACCTTTTCAATTAGCGAATCCTGTAGCTGCTGGCGCTGCTCATCAGTCGTCGCTGGCATAGACAAACGAATTAACAAACTATCAGCATCGTCATCGGCAGTCATCGGCGCATGACCTCGCCCATCTTTGACATGACAGGACTGGCAAGCGGCCACATTGAATAATGCACCCAGCCCATCACGACTATCAGTACTAGCAGGAGCAACGACCCATGGCTGTTTGAAAAACGCATTACCAATAAAGAACGACCCTTTTCGAGAAGCTGCTAGGTTTGATGAAGGCTTTGAGTAGCTTTCAGCACTGCTAATACTAATACCAGAGTCACCGCCCTGCTTAATCTCTTGAGGGTCAAAGCTCACCAGTTGCTGCATCGGCACGCCTGCCAGTGTTTCTATATTTTTGGCGTTTTCAGACGATAGCAATTGGCTGTTTTCAGTGCTGCTTTCATTACTTGAGGCCTGATCTAAAGTGTTAGCAGAAACATGGTCAGAATTGTCGTCAGAAACGCTATCAGATGGTTGACATGCACTGATGGCCATTGCACTCGCGATAATTAGCGCAAGCTTAGAGGGTATATGTCGTAGGATTTGAGTAGCAAGAGGAAAATCAGAGGGGTTAACATAATTGGCGTTCATAGAAATTCAGTGCCTTAGCGCTAGAGTAGAACCATTAAAATTTTGTCATACCATCTCATTATATGTCGTCACAATCATTGCTTATCGACATATAATGGGGTGGTACACCGGCCAATTGGCTTATTTAATGCTCGTAAAAATGCGTTGCCAACGGTGGCTGACAACGCACGTATTATATCTAATCTAAGTATCTAATAAACAGCGGTTACTGACCTACAACGACTAATAAAACGTCGCAAAGCCAATGAAAGGCTTTTAAATAAGTGCCGCTAGCTTAAATTTTTCTTAAAACTGTGACCCTGCATCTGCGTCTAGATTATCGATACCAACTGCTTTTGCAGCGTTTTCGATACTGGCCGTCAGCTCTTGTAAGCTAGTGATGCCCGCTTCAACCCATCCACGACGGACGTTTTGTTCTTCAGCAGAGATACCTTCTTGGCTAGCTTGACCGACAGTTGCAATCATCTGATCAATCTTGATACCGTCTTTTTCGCCTTTTTCAACGATAACGTTGAACGCGCCTTCTACTTTGTTGAACTCAGCAGCCAACTTATCAGCAGCTTCTGTGTGGCCGTTATCCGTTAGATAATCTTTGATACCGTAGCCGCCCACTGTCTTACCAGCGACTGTTGTATAGCTACCATTAAAGACGTTTTGGATACCGCGTGCATTATTGGCATAGCTCAAATGAGTCAAATCACTAAAGCATTCGTGCTCATCTTCAGTAGAGCCAGTAACAAAAGCGACCTGCATACGCTCAGAAGCCAACTCACCTAATGCTAGGCTACCCATTTGATACATAATTTGGCGCAGACCATTGTCATATTTGCGCGCTATCAAATCACTACGTAAGGTATTCTCAGTATCAGGCTGCCACTGAGCTTCCATCGCGGTCAAATCATCGACCAATAGTTGAGTTGCAGCAGTTAAGAACTCACCACGGCGCTCACAGATACTGGCATCCTCATTGACGGTCTCACCACTAGTACACTGTCCGGCTTCAGTCGCATAGTCAGTGACTGGGCGATTACCTGCACCTTCTTTCACACCGTTGTTGTCTTGACCCCACAGCATAAACTCAATCGCATGATAGCCAGTCGTTACGTTGGCTTCACTACCACCGATTTCATTCATTTCTGCGAGTAGCTCAGGTGTGATTGTACTGGTATCTTGCTTGATACTACCGACAGTAATGCTGTCGCTATTGATGATATTCTCTTGGCTGTTATATTCGCCTTCATAGTCGTCACCAACATAATCAATCAGCGCTTCATCAAGTGGCCAAGCATTGATCTGCCCTTCCCAGCTATCGATGCTGTTGATAGTACGTTTGTCATTAGCAGTCACAAAGCCTTCATCAAAACGGAAAATCTCAGTTTGTGAATATGGCTGACGTGCTGCTTTATAGGCAGCCTTTGCAGCATCAAGGTTTTCTTGTGTTGGAGTGGCCACGTAAGTTTCTACCGCAGTTTGTAGCGCTTTGGCCGTGTCCAACGAATCTTTATAAGCGGCGTGTGCCATATTTGCATAACTGATAATCAATCTATCAATATGTGCTTTTTCGGCAGCAGTCATCTCTGAATTATCAGCTGTCTCTGTGTTTGCTACTTCTGTTTGCGTTTCTGTCGCAGCATTGGTGTCTTCATCGGCTTGCTTTGTACAGCCCGACACCATTAACAATCCTGCAAGTGCAACAGCTAAAGTAGTTGGTAAAAGCTTACGGCTCGTTACTGTGGTAATTGTCATACATATCCTCAAGAAATATAGCAAAAAAATTCGTTTTGGTTAAGTAGCCTCAATTATTTTGATAATCAAGCCATGTTACAGCAGGCTATCTTAGCCATGCACATTGACTCTCAGTGCGCACGATAAGACGTTTAATATTGCATTAATAGCAAACACTGACAAATTATAGTGTTATTGATAATCATTATCAATATTTAATTTAATATTAACTATATCTATCAATCATCACTATTTTATTCAAACTGAAAACACAAAAAAAGAGCCAGCATATCGCTGACTCTTTTTGAAATATATGTGCTCAAATATCTAGCACATACTCAATAGTTATATAACTATTTATTAGTTATAGCTATTGATTAGTTTACGCTCTGTGGTGCGTTAACTGTTAACTCAACACGGCGGTTTTGACCACGGCCATATTCAGTGTTGTTGTCTGCGATTGGACGTGACTCGCCGTAAGCAACAACGTTTACACGGTTTGAAGCAACACCGCGAGCTGTCAAGTAGTTAGCAACTGAGTAAGCACGATCACGTGACAGACCCATGTTATAAGATGCTGAACCTTTGCTATCAGTGTGACCAGCGATAGTAATTGTGTTTTGGTTGTACTGGTTCATCGTTGAAGCAAGCTTATCAAGCGTTGGCTTGAATGATGAGCTAAGGGTTGCATCATCAAATGAGAACGTGATGCTACCTGGCATAACCAAATCAATGTTACCAGTGGTTGGATTTTGCTCAACAGTTACGCCTGTACCAGCCATTTGCTGCTCAAGTTGACGAGCTTGACGCTCCATGTAGTAACCAACGCCTGCACCTAGTGCTGCGCCGATAGCTGCATCACGACCAGTTTTGTCGCCGCCTGTTGCTTTTGAAATAGTTGCACCACCTGCTGCACCAACTAGACCACCCAGAGCAGCTTTGTTTAGACGCTGTTGTCCAGTGTTTGGATCTGTTGTACAACCGCTAAGTGCTAGACCTGATGCTACTGCTGCAATCATTAAAGTATTACGCATAATATTTCCTCTTAAGTTTAAAAAAATCGTGCTTTTTATAAAGATTGTCCGTTAATCTTTTTTAAGTACTTATCTACACTACCCATTATTATGGCAACTAGAACCTATCTCTGTGTAATATTTTGTCATACCTATGTATGAGAAGTGCAGGTTATATTTCAATGATTTTATAGGTCAAATCTTCGCGCCTTGCTACCACTAGTCACGTTTACAACCGTACACTACAACATGTTTCTGCTAAAATTATATCGCTAGATTTGTCGGCTTTAAATAGTCATGATTTAAAGCTTTACGTTCATAATATTCCTGACTTGACTAGGACAGATTCAGCGACATACGGCTTATTATTAATCAGATAGACTGAAAAGGATTGAGCATGCGATTGACATCTACCATTCGAAAAATGCATAAACGTTCGCCTAAACTGGGCAAAGCTGTGTCGCTTGCAACAGCTACTGGTGTCATCGCCGCCAATAGCTTCGGTGGTAGTATTCCTTTATGGCTAATGGGCGTCGGTAAAGTCATTACTGGTGCCTCTATTGCAGACAAAGCCGTCATCAAAATTGCTACTCACTGGATCAGCAGCAACAGTGCCTTGATCGATAACATGTTGCCTCGCAAAGATTGGCGTATCAACCTACCGGACGATATCCATACCAATGGTAAATACCTGCTAGTGAGCAACCACCAATCATGGGTCGATACTAGCATCGTGCAGTATATTGGCGAAAAACGTTTGCCACTTACGCGATTTTTTTTACCAAGTTTGAGCTGATTTACATTCCTATCGTTGGTCAAGCTTTTTACTTTTTAGACTTTCCAATGATGCGCCGACACTCAAAAGAAGCCATCGCCAAAAATCCTGCGTTAAAAGGCAAGGACATCGAAGAAGCCAAACGTGCCTGCGCCCTACTAAAAGACAAACCGTTTACCTTATTAAATTATTTGGAAGGTACTCGTTTCACCAAAGCCAAACAAGCTCAGCAAAAATCGCCTTATAAGCACTTATTGAAACCTCGTGCAGGCGGATTGTCATTGGCTATTAGCGCACTAGGTGAAGATATCGATGGCATATTAGACATGACCATCGTATATCCTGATGGTGTACCAAGCTATGGCGATCTTTGGAAAGGTAATATCAAACGCTTGGGGGTTGACTTGCGGTACATTGACATACCAGATGCGTTGTTCGAAAGTATCAAGCAAGGTGGCTACGAAAATGACGAGGATACAAAAGCTCAAATGTTCGACTGGGTTGAACAAGTGTGGCGTCAAAAAGATGAACGAATTAGCACTATGTTGGCAGATTTTGAAACCAATCCTAAAGCGCAAGATGCCTAACAAAGATGCTCAGTAATACTAAACTGGCTGACTGTTAGACCTTATAAAATACCAAGCACAGTCTATGCAAGCGTACTAAGTAGTAAATATCGATAATGAGATAAAAAGTTATAGGGCAATAAAGTTACGGGTACAAATGTCACAATAGTCATATCTTACTTATGATGCTACTGTTAAAACAGCCATGCATCATAAGTAAATTTTAATCAAAGATGGGTTGTTTTTTAGCCTTATTCATTGATAATGTGACTAATCATGAACTCATAGATTTTCGATGTCTACTTTAATAGTAAATAGTAGTAAATATCGAACTCTTACCCATTTTTTTGTGCCATTTATTACTTATAAGGTATGACTGTGCCCACCTCTACTACTAGCTCGCCGTTAGCTACCGAATCTGTTTTGAGTCAGCCTCCTTATCCAATAAATGATGAGCCGCCAAAATCGAACCATCCAAAGCCGAGTCGCTTTAAGCTCACTTACGATATCGTTATGATTATTGCCATCAGTATTGATCTGCTATTGATCAGTATCGATGCTATTTTGATGAGCAATTTTAGTAGTAATGCTGCCAATTGGCTAACGGTGAGCGACGCACTTATCTGGTATCAAACAACGTTGCATGATCCTCTACGCACTGCTGGAGGTTTTTTTACTATCTTTTTGGTTATTGAGTTGCTATTGCGCTGGGCGATTGCCATCAAACAAAAAAGTCTATTATCGCTGGTTCTTTTTCCCATTCGTTCATTGGTACGAAGTATTAGGCTGCTTTCCGCAGCTACGTGCTTTACGACTGCTGCGAGCGGTCGTTATTGGACGACGTCTATATCAGCTTGGCTATCAAGTACTGCCGCAGACGTGGATCAACCGAATCAAATTCTACATTGACCTACTGTTAGAAGAGCTCTCCGATCGCGTTATTTTGACAGCGATACAAAACTTTCGACAAGAACTAACCAGTTCAGACACGCACAAATCATTCATTGAGTCGACGATTGCAAAAAAATCGAAATAAAATTGAAGCGGCCGTATTGTCCGTACTGCGTACAGAGCTTGCACCAAAGCTGCAGGAACTGACTGCCTTATCAGGTGGCGGCAGTATATTGGCGAGCGAGATGGGCAATGCTATTGAAGAAGGGTTGGCCAATACACCTGAGTTGCGCCGCTATCTACGCATGATACCTATCGCGGGCAGCCTGATTGAGTCACAGCTACATCACGTTGGGCACAATATCGGTGAGAACGTCGTAAATGCATTGAACAAGCGACTTTTAGACCCTAAGCGCTTGGATATATTAATGATGGAAATTGCTAGCGGTATTGCGCAAATAGATACTAATAATACAGCGCTAGATACTTTAATTTCTAGTATCATTGATGACAGTTTGACTGCGTTTGAAGCGCAAGTAAAAGTGCAGCAATGGAAGCACCAAGATATACTAAATCTATAGTTTAGCTATCTAATAGCATGATGTAATAAGAGACATAATACCGTGACAGAATTATTTTTAAGGGTTTGTATATGACAGTTTCAGCTAACGATAACCAGACTGCACCAGCGCTAGCTTTCTACGGCAAGATGCTGACGTTTTCACGCGTACAGTTTAGTACAAGCGATTTAGCAGCTATAGAAGCTCAGCTAACTGAAACGCTCAGTAATAAATCGAGCAATATTCCTATCCTTATTGATAGTGACGTTGAGCAGGATTTATCAGCATTGGTAGAGCTGTTATGGGCATGGGGATTGCAGCCTATTGGCGTGGTGACGGGAGTGCTGGATGCGCAAGCACGTGAGCAGCGCTTAGCGATATTTCCAGCAGATGGTAAGCGTATTGAACGTATATTACCAAGTAAAAAAGCCCCCATCCCTACTCAAAAGGCAGTAGAGAACAACAACGCCGAAGTAGTTAATGCTAATAGCGTCGATGATACTTCTACCACGAGCGAACCTGCTACTGAAACGACACTATCTAATATGCCAACCGAGACATTGGTAAGTACCCAGCATATTACTAGCTTAATCTATGATCAAATGCTGCGTTCAGGACAAAGCCTCAATCACGTTGGCGGCGACTTGATTTTGACCAGTAGTATTAATAGCGGGGCTGAAGCGATTACTGACAATAGCTTGCATGTATATGGCCGTGCACAAGGGCGTTTGGTGGCAGGCGCAACAGGGGATAAAGATGCCCGTATATTCTGCCAAGTCTTTAATCCTTCACTGGTGTCAGTAGCAGGAACCTATTGCTTACGAGACAACTTACCTGAGCATGTTATCGACAAGTCGGTGCAAGTAAAATTTGTAGAAGGCGAAGGCTTAGTGTTTACCGTGATGGATGAAGCTTAAGACGCCATTAAAAATAATACACGGTGAAGTGACTTTATAGAAAACTAAGGTAGTTAAGCTGCTCTATTCAACAAGCCAAAAAGCATGACTATGACCCTACCAATACCACGCAAAGAGGCTAATTGAGCGATAAATAGGTTGTTTTTCTGCTTTAGTATCGAGCTGCTATAAATTTTTGTTTATTTATGCTAGGCTAGCTTCGAAGATAGTGTATATATGTTAGGTAAATAACATGTAATTTTGCTATTTATATAAAAGATATCCCATTGATTCATAGGAGTGTGCCATTGTGGCGAAGATAGTTGTAATCACTTCAGGTAAAGGCGGTGTGGGTAAAACCACGACAAGTGCTTCTTTTGCCGCTGGTTTGGCATTACGTGGCTATAAAACAGTTGTTATCGACTTTGATGTAGGTCTACGTAATCTAGACTTAATCATGGGTTGCGAAAACAGAATTGTTTATGACTTCGTAGATGTCATCACTGGAAACGCGCGCTTGTCGCAAGCACTTGTCAAAGACAAACAGCTTGAAAACCTATATATCCTGCCAGCTAGTCAGACGCGTGATAAAGACGCATTGACAGACGAAGGGGTATCAGAGGTAATGGCTGAACTCTCTAAACAGTTTGACTACATCATTTGTGACTCACCTGCTGGTATTGAGCGCGGTGCACAGCTAGCGATGTACCATGCAGATGAAGCTATTATCGTCACTAACCCTGAGATCTCTTCAGTACGTGACTCAGATAGAATCATCGGTATTCTGCAGAGTCAGACGAAAAAAAGTAGAAGAGAACCAAGGGACTGTTCGCGAGCATTTGATTATCACTCGTTATAATCCTGAACGTGCGGCTGCCAATGAGATGATGGATATTGATACTATCTCAAATGATATCCTAAAAGTTCCACTACTTGGTGTTGTTCCTGAGAGCCATTCAGTGCTTGAAGCGTCCAACCATGGCGAACCAGTTATTCATTATACCGACTCTGTTGCTGGTCAATGTTATGAAGACATTGTCGCCCGTTTCTTGGGTGAAGAGCGTCCACTACGTCATATTGACGTGAAGAAAAAGAGTCTATTACAGCGCTGGTTTGGAGGATAATGATGACTAAGAAAAAAGGATTTTGGAGTAGCCTATTTGGTACTGACGACAACAATAACGCAGGTAGCGCAAATTTAGCAACTGAGCGTTTAAAAGTTATCGTTGCTAGCGAAAACAGATTGAACAATCGCTTAACGGTTGATCGTATCGAGAAAATGAAACGTGAAATCTTAGAAGTTGTGAACAAATACGTTAACGGCGTGCAGATTGATGATGTCAATATTAATCATCGTTCTGAAGACAGCTTAGATGTGTTAGAAATGAATATTAATTTACCTGAGCATAAGAAATAGCATTCTAACAGTCCGTGTTTTATTGACGAATAAAAAAGCCCCAAGTGTGATACTTGGGGCTTTTTGATGTTGATCGATTATAGATTATTTCATACGGGCAATAAGATTGTCTTTTTTTGACAAACTGATGGTATAACGCGGCTGCTATATGCAAAACCGTAAAACCAATAATCATTGGCCAGATAATCTCAGTATGCAAGTTATTGTAAAAACGAGCCAAACTTCTATCTGGGGTCACGAATACAGGTATCTGAAAAATACCAAAAATATCGACTGGTCGACCGCCATATACTGCCATCAATAAGCCAACCATTGGCATAGCAATCAGTATGGCATAGAGAGCAAAATGTGAAAGCTGAGATACGAGCATTTGCCATTTTGGCATAGCTAACGGTGGTGGCGCCTTAGTAAAAACGCGGTTGATGACTCGAGCAATCATCCAGAATAATAAGCTCACGCCGAACGCTTTATGGTATCCAATAAACATATTGCTATCTAAATTCTCATATAGCAGTATCATTATCCATGTGGCTAACAGTAAGGCTGCACTAATCCAATGAAAAATACGGCTACTAACCGACCACTTTGATACATTCGAGTTGGCATTATTCATGAGTGACTCTACTACCTTTATCAGGAATTATCTCTAATCAGTTTTATAAGCCAGCTAATGCTCTTCAACAGATGAAGTCATTAACATTACTGGCTTACTATTTATAGAACGGAGAATACCTTAAATAGCGATAAGAATCTAGCTATCCGAATCAATCAGGTGATAGGCAATTTGATCCAAGTCTGGCACTAAGTAGATTTCGTCATCAATCATCACTGTTTGATATAGGTAGGATGAGACGTCATTTTTATCAAAATATTCTTCCCTACCTTCGATATTAGCACCACTAAATTGTTCAGGTGTCTCTACATCTTTCACTTCAGAAATTCGTGCTTGCAGCTGACGCAAATCACCTGCCGTCTGTAAGGCAAAACGGTGATCAGTCGTATTACCTTCCAAAACAATCATTTTGTCTGGAGCTTGATCTTGCAGTAGCAAATTAAATACAGCCAAATCTTGTTGTTGCCAGTCGTATTTAGAAACCTGCTGCTGGAACTCATCCACACTCAAAATTAGGCTACTTGGAATAATCCAGTCCGGCTGGTTAACTGCTGGAACAATAGTGACGTCAAGCATACCGTTGTTGGTAGTCAACAGACTCACAGCCTCAAACGAATGTTTTAAAATTTGTGTCATACGTCACTCGCAATAAGTTAATGTGAATGGCTAGCTGCCTTTTCACCAATGTAATCGGTTAGTTTTTTTGCTAAATCGGTAGGGCTACCAACAAAATTGCAATACCCTGAGTCAATGATAGCCTGAGGCTGACTTGGACATGCACTCAAGCTCGGATCTTGTGCCCATAATTGACTGTTATTGTCTTGGATTAAGTCTAGATACTGAGAGCCATCATTACCCATACCTGAAAATATAATATTAATAAGCTCGCTACCATGAACATCACTGGTATTTTTGAGCAGCTGCCCAATTGCAGGCTTATATTCACCATGCCAATCTTGATCCAATAGTATCACGCGACCTGTTGAATCGCAGACAACCTGCTTATCAATAGGGACTATCAGACACTCTCCTGCTCGTAGCCGCTGTGAAGAAGCGATAATCTTACAGCGCCAGTCATTGTGACGGTTAAGTATGCGGGGCAACGTACCAATCATGGCCTGATTGAAATGATGCGCCAATAAAATACAAATTGGCAGTGTGGCTGGCACATTATCTAAGAATTCTTTAACCGCACTAGGGCCACCCATAGAAGCACCCAAAAATACGACATAATGCCAGTCAGTATCAGCACTCTTGTAAGCTGGAGCATCTACCAATATTGGCAAGTCAAGCAGTTGAGCAAATTTACGCTTCAACTTACGCTGCCATTTTGCATATTCTTGTGATTCGTTTAGATACGGAGCCTGACTGAAGCCTACCAGTACTGCTGCTGGTTTAGATGCCACCGTCGCTATTGCCACACTGTCATCATAATCACTGTCTATCAGCCAAATATCGATAGCTGAATTAGAAAGCTCACCTGTCTCCTGCCACTGTGCTCGTGACACACAGCCGACTAGCATAAAGCCGAAACCACGTACCGTATCTGAAAAAGCCATGCGCTGGCGGTGGTCTTCTGCCACCACCATCACTTTAATATCGTTTCTATTTTTCTTTCGCAGCGCTAAAACACGTGCATTATCCTTCATTAGTCAGGCTGACCCCTTCACCTAGTAGTTTTTGCATTTTATCAAGCAGCTCTTTTTCTTGGAATGGTTTACCCATATAGTCATTCACACCAATCTCTAAGGCACGCTCACGATGCTTTTCGCCAGTACGTGACGTTATCATAATAATCGGAATTTGCTTTAGACGACTATTATGTCGGACTTGAGTGGCGACCTCGAAGCCGTCCATACGAGGCATTTCGATATCAAGCAATATCATGTCTGGTGTCATATCTTGCAATATCTCAATTGCATCAATACCATCTTTAGCGACTGCCACATTGAACCCTTGACGCTCTAAGAAACGTGAGGTTACTTTACGTACCGTCACGGAGTCATCGACGACTAAAATGGTAGATTTAGATTCTATACGTCCTCTTTTAGCATCAGCAGCTTTCGTAATATTCTTGACCAATTGCGCATTACGCATAAGAGCAATCAGATCTAAGATGAGCATGACCGAGCCATCACCCATGATAGTAGCAGCTGAAACTCCTGGAATATTTGATAACTGTTGACCTAAAGGTTTGACAACAACTTCTATGCGCGAACCTGCAATCTGATCCACTTGCAAAGCAATATTCTGTCCGGTACGGTTTTTAATAATGATAAGCGGTAAGCTAGTATTGGTATTTACGACCAACTCATTCAACTTATTGCCTGATAAAATCTCATTTAAATAACGTACTCGATACTCAGTGTCTTCAAAATTCAATGTGGCATCATTTGATTGATAATAGTCATAGAGCTTCTCTGGATTCACTCGAACCACACGCTCAATCTGTACCAATGGAATCGCATAGTAGCGATCTGCAGCACGAACAACCAATGCGTCAGACACGGCTACCGTCAATGGTAGGCGCATCGTAAAACTTGAGCCTTTACCCAACTCTGAAACGACGGATACTGAGCCACCTAGTTGACGAATTTCACTAATAACAACGTCCATACCAACGCCGCGTCCAGAAATCTGAGTCACTTGCTGACTAGTACTCAATCCAGCGTTGAAAATATATTGCATAATATCAAGGTCTGATAGACTATTATCGTCTGCATCAATTAGACCCTGAGAGATGGCTTTGCTACGTACTGCTTCAACATCAATGCCTCGCCCGTCATCTGTTAATTGGATGACGATCTCACTACCTTCACGATGCACTTCAAGGGTGATACGGCCACTACGCTCTTTGCCTGACTTCAGACGGGTTGAGGTGGTTTCAATACCATGGTCGACAGCATTACGTAACATATGCTCAAGCGGTGACGTAATGCGCTCTAGGATGGTTCTATCCATCTCGTCATCAGCATTAATGATGGACAGTTCAACAGACTTATTAAGCTCGTTAGCTGTTTGACGTACGATACGTTCAAGACGTGGTGTCAAGCGCGTAAATGGTACCATACGTGAATTCATCAAACCATCTTGCAGTTCAGTCTGGGTACGAGACAACTGTAGCAGTAGGCTTTCACTATCACGGGTTTTTTTCTAATAATGTATGGTTAATATCAACCAAATCCGAGGCTGACTCTGTTAAAGATTTAGATAGCTGATTCAAAGATGAGTATTGATCCATCTCTAGAGGGTCAAAGTCTTCATTATCGATGAGCTCCTCATCTATCTGAGACAAAATCTGTGCTTCTAGCTCGATCTCCATACGACGTAGCTGATCTGCCAAGCGTTGTACTGTCGTACCCATCTCTTCAATACTGTTTGTTAGACTACTGATACCCATATCGATACGAGCACGGTTAATCGCTGACTCACCAGATAAATTAATCATGTGCTCAATCAAACCACCTGAGATACGAATCATCTCATTGCTACTAGCGCTCTGATCTTCCTCATGAGTATCTCTAAGCATAGACGGCATTTCACTGATATCTTTTGCAAGATACTGTGAATCTTGGTTTTCTTTGGCAATCAAGATTGCTTCACGCTGGGCTTGTAGAGACTCTTTAGGTATCGTTTTTAGGCTATCAGGGTTTCTACCAAACTGCTCCAATGCTTCAATCAACAACGTAGGCGTTGGTGGATTAACTTGTTGTTGAAGAATAAATACTGCATCAGCCAGCCAGTCATGACTTGCAACCAGCAACTCTAATACTTTTTTTGGTGGCTGGACGTCGATTACTGACAAAGTCTGTATAAACTGACTCCATTTCATGAGCCAAGTCAGCAATACCAGAGGCAGTGACCATTCGTGCGCCACCTTTTATGGTATGCAAGTCACGTTGGAGCGCTTGTAACGCTGTGGTATTATTCGTGTCTTTTAAGAACAAGTGCAGATACTTATTACGATTGGTAAGCTCTTCTGCTTCTTCTAAAAATACCGCTAATATATCAGGATCAGGGAGTCCGTTAGCCCACGATTGCTTAATCATGCTATCCAGACTTAGAGTACTCACTGCCTCATTATCACTGTCAACAACATTGACAGCAATGCTACGCTCTGTAGGTTCAAAATGATTTTTTGGTACTGGTATGACTAGATCGACTACCTCTGGTAACGTTTTTGCTTTTTCAAGCTGACGCAACTGTTCAATCAGCTCTGGAGTAAAGAAAGATTTCTTATGACTCACAATATGCATCACTTGTAGTGACATCGTGTCTTGCACCATTTGCATAATTTCAAGCCACTGCGCGGTTGGCGCTCTTCGGTTTTCTACAAAAGACTCGTAGACACTTTCTGCTTCGTGAGTCAAATCACCAATACTACGGATACCGGCCATCCGTGCACCACCTTTAATCGTGTGCAAATGACGCTGTAGAACTTTCAGCGCATTGATATTGGTGATATCGGCACGCCATTTATTGAAGCTTTCATCTAGTGCAGTATCAAGCTCTTGTGCTTCTTCTAAAAATATCTCTAATAGCTCGATATCAGTGTCAATGGTTTCAAACTGTAGCTCAGTTGCTGGAACGGCTCTAACGATAAAACCAACGTCTTCGTTTTCATCCCTTTCTTGATAGATACTCTGTAGATCATCAATGACTTGTTTATCTATCTTTAAAGAAGTACTGCCAGCTAAGGCATCGAACAAGCCTATCAGTTGAGCGTGACCTGCATGTAATACTGCTTGAATGTCTTGATTTTGAGCTATATCGATATGATTACTTAAATAACGATACGCATTACCCAGCTCATCTAAAATTGTGACAAATTTTGGAAATGGTTGCGCTTTTTCCATAATAGAAGCTATTTGTGAAACTTGCTGCTCTATATAACCTTGAATATACTCTATCTCAGCATGATTCAACGCATCATCTAATTCCCACTCAGCATCGAGCAACGTATCAATATTACTGTCTAATAACTCTTCTATCGTCGGTTTCTTATTGGTCATGACAGTAGTGTCATTAGCCACGTATTGCTTACCAAGCATGGCCTGCAATGACGCTATATCATGCTGACTCTGCGAACCATCGTCCTCTGTTGATACATCGTGCTGCTCTATATTTTGCTTATAATTATTTAGATAACCCTCTATTAATGTGGCTGACTGGCTAATGCTGCTAAATGCTGAGCATTCATGCTATATCTTGTTGTTGTAATGACTCCAAGCTATGCTCGATGGTCGCACTGACTTCGCTGATAGCAGCCAAAGCACTAGAACCAGAAGCGCCGCGCAAAGTATGAAATGCGCGTACGATTTCATCTGTGATTTCTATATGATGCTGTTCTCTATTGTCTTTGACAAACTGTTCGATACAGTCAAGCAGCTCTTCTGCTTCATCAATAAATATCTTACAAAATGCTTTTTCTTCCTCAGTTTGAGGGGTAAGGACAACCGCTGCCTCGGCCATTCTTTCATTGACCGAATGAAAAGTCTGCAAGGTAGAGTCTATAGCTTCATTACTATTGTCATCATAAAAATTGCCAGTCTCAGTTGTATCAGACAATGGCATTGTTTTTTTCAATCTTATCTATAGAACTATCTATTGACTGTGCAAATAACGCAGCATAGCTAAATCCATTACCCTGCTGTTTGCTATACGCATCAGCACACGCAATCCACACTGGAACTACAGCCGGATAGTCTTGAGTACCCTGTTCAAATGCTATGAGCATATCAGGATAAGCTGCCAATACATCTGTAATTAACTGACGCATATCAGCTGAGATGGCGACACTGTTATCTAAAACACGGTTAAGCATGTTTTCTATAGACCATGCCAATTCCGCTGTATATTTAGCACCTACCATGCGGCCCGAACCTTTCAAGGTATGGAAACCACGGCGAATATCTTTCAAGTCCTCTAGATCGCTCGGTGATTTCTGCCAGCTTTCATACAATGGCACAATTTCTACCAATACTTCATTGGCCTCTTCTATAAATATCTCTTTGATATCAGGATCTGCATCGTCGGCATCAGCTGGTAGTTGATTAGTCTCTTTAATAAAAGGTGCAAGACTCTCTGGAATATCCAACGTAGAGAGATATTCGTTGATATTCGCTTCTTTATTATTCGAGTCAGTAACAACTCAGTACTATCGTTATTAGAATCGTTATCAACATCATCAATTTCTAGTAGCGATTTTTCTAATTCTGCCTCATCTGACATAACCTCTTTAGGAGCAAGTTCAGTTAGCGTCAGACCAGTGTTGACCGGCTGCTGGCTCATAAGATTACTACTTTGTAAAATAGTAATCGCAGGGTCAAAGCTTGGTGGTCGCTGGGCTGAAAAATCTGCTACCAATGCTGGTAGAATTTTTGTGGTATCAACCACTAGATTTACCACATCATCTGTTACTGGCAATGTTTTATCTAATAAACGATTGAGTAGGTTTTCGATTGACCATGCTATCTCGCTGATACTAAAGGCACCAACCATACGACCTGAGCCTTTTAGAGTGTGAAAACCTCTACGCACTTCAGTCAATGGTGTTAGGTCTTGTGAGTCTTGCGCCCAGATAGGAAGAAAATCTTCAAGATCAGTAATAATTTCAGTCACTTCTTCAATAAAGATATCGTGGACATCTTCATCTGTTTCAAAGTTATCAGGCTTCACGTGTTCACGAGCTTGCTTTAGTGCAGCACTTTCAGTACTGTTGGACAGACTCACATTATCTTGTTCAACTACATTTGCATCGTCTGTATTGATAACAGGGCTAATTTCACCACTATCATCATAACGTACAACATTCGTCGCAGTTGACTCTTGAGCGAATACAGTCTCGTTAAGCGTTTCTGGTGAATTGATATCAGTATCAAGAAGCTGTGTTGCTCTGGCCGTATGTTCATTTGCTAAAGTGAGCAACTGCTGATCAAAAACCTGCTGCGCAAGATAATCAAGTAATAGCTCAATAGACGTTAAGCTCTCAGCCAACGCCTGCACCAAACTCCAGCTCGGGGTAGTGACATTACGAGTAGTTAACTGTGTAAATAGACTACCGATATCATCCATAGTATGACGAATTTCTGGCAATTCCATATCGTCAAAAGCTTGACCAATACTGGTAAACTCAGTAGACGCTGGTAATAATCCTATATCTTGATGTTGTATATAATCGTTGAAATTTTGCTTTATCTTTTCTACTGCAATTCGAAGCTCACGTAGGCCATCATCGGTAGGAATAGAGTCATGTTTACTTGTTAATTCTGTCTCGTTACTATTTATCACTTCAGGCATAGTAGCGAAAGAGGTCGCATCACCAATCTTAAGAGAAATGGTTTGCTCAGTACTATAAATAGCGTTGTATAGCTCTTGCAGCTTGCGTTCAATTTGCCACTGCTCTTGCGCAAAACTCGTTTCTGATACAAGAGACTGTTTCAAATCTGCAAGGATGGATTCCACCTGAGACACGTAGTAAGTCCAGCCTCGGTTTTTGAGCTGCTCTCTGATATGTTGTAAAGGAGCTACCAAGCTATCTGGATCATCCAGTTTGAAAATAAGCGCATCGAGCTGAGTTAATAATTGCGGTAAAAAACGAGACGCTGTCGTGCTACTTTGAGATACTTTATCCAAAATAGACTGAGTACGTTTGCTACTGTGCGCTAGATAACTCAATTCGACATAGATTGCGGTGGTCAATCTTACAACTATAGTTGAAGGTACTTCATTTGATTGGGCACAAGATTCTATAACTTGATCAAGCTGACCTAATAATGGCGCATAACGCTCAGGAAGTGGTTTCTCGTTTTGGGCCAGATCGCTTAGCAGTAATTCGGTTAAACACCATAGTCTTTGTAAACCACTATCTTGTGTTGTCTGCCTGAGATACTGGCTAGCTTTTTCTAAGGTACTGAGTGCTGACGACTGATTTGTATTGGTGATCAGTAATGCTTGTACTTGCTGACGCCATACGAGTAGCAACTGCTGACACTGTTCACTTGTCAAGCTAGCGGTAGCTTGTTGTGTAGGCACGGCCACTTCAATACTACTGATAATATTTTCGTTATTCGCATGATCATTCGTGTATTCATGCTGAATATCACTAATGTTTACAAGAATGTCAGTTTCTATATCTCGTTGAGACAAAGCTTGGGTCAGCTCATCAATTGCTCTACTTATTAGACCTCTATGATAGATTCCTGTACGCGCATACTGATTAATCTCTCGTTGTAATAATCGATGAGAGAACTGACCTATACGGCGCTCTTTAATAGAAAAATCGTCACAACTTTGTAATCCTGCGAGTTGACTCAACTTGCTAGCAACATTTGCTAATAAGGGATGCTTAAGTATGATGAGTGCACTACTAACCTGATGATAACTTGATATCAGCTGTTCATGGTCGATGCTAGATTCACCTAATTGCCAACCGTCAGATATCTGTGTTAACTGCTGATTGAATAATGGTAGCAACCACTGAAATGTCACGATGTCATTGGGCTGGTTTTTCATAGGTTTATCCTAACTCGTCTATGCACTAATTTAGGCACTAATTTTTTTGCCACACATTAACCTGTGGGTGCGCAATGCGGCGCATATTTGAAGGACGCCAGAACAACGCCTCACCTGGAGCCAATATAATATATCCCTCTAACGCGCACTGCTCTGATAACCGTGCCAAAATATCACGCTGATCAAATTTACGAAAATATAGCAGCATGTTTTGGCAAATAATCACATTCTGAAGATGCGTAGTGGGTGGTTTTTGTTCAATAATATTGTGTACAGAAAAATTGACATATGGCTGCAATACAGGTGCTACCTGCCAATTCTCCTGCATACTATTAGCCGCTTCTGGTGTGTCAGGCTTCGATCTGTTTGATGTAATCTTAGATGGCAGCGGCTGAACGAACGGCTGACACGATTGCGGGATTAAAGATTGCTGCCTGTTATCGTATTGCCCCAGTCGTGCGCTTTTAATAGCCTCTTCGCTGATGTCTGTCCCTAATATTTCATAGTTTTGACATCGCTGTGCGGCTAAGCTCATGGCCAATGACCAAGCTTCTTGTCCACTTGCGCAGCCAACACTCCAAATACGAAACAAAATATCAATGTTGTCCGCTTTATGATGCTGCAATGCATACTCTGTGACAAAGTCGATAGAGGGTCTATGTCGAAAGAAGCGACTCTCATGAATGAGTACTTTATCTAGCAACTGCTGACGCAACCTATCATTTTTCGATAGTTGATACCATAATTGCCGAACGCTCAATCCGTTCGACATCGCAGTACAGTCGATTGCATTGGCCAGCCACTGTAGCTGTATGTCTGGCAGCACAAATCCAGTCTCTTGCTCTATGTAATTCTGCCATCGCTGCACATCCAAACTGTCGACTTTCATCAAAGTATTACCCAATGTCAGATCAACTGTATTAAGCAGATGATTTGGCTTATTAACGTTATTTAAGCTAGATAAATCACCTACTATGATTACGGCTTCTTCTTATCATTCTTACAGCAGCAACTTTATTCAATACGCAGAACAATCAAATGCTACCAATCTTGCTCTAACAGAATAACTAATCACTAAACGCTTTCTTTCAATGGGGCTTCCGTATCTAACACTTCATAATCTACTAGCTCGTCGTCGTTCGATACCTTAAAGCCCGTTACCGATTCCTGTAGTGCTGCTGCCATTTCACTTAGCTCACCAATAGAACGGGCTGTTGCCATCGTTCCAGAAGAAGTTTGCGAGGTAATATCTTGAATGATGTTCATGGTGTGAGAAATGTGACCAGCAGACTCAGCCTGTTGTAAAGCAGCATTTGAGATGTTTTGAATCAAATCAGCCAAAGTATTAGAAACGCTCTGTACTTCTTCTAGTGCTTCACCCGCATCTTGCGCTAAGCGCGCACCGCGTACAACTTCAGAAGTTGTTGATTCCATCGACATAACTGCTTCGTTGGTATCGGCCTGAATGGTTTTTACCAATGTTTCAATCTGCTTAGTAGCGTTCGCTGAACGCTCAGCCAGACGCTGTACCTCATCAGCAACAACCGCGAAGCCTCGGCCCGCTTCCCCTGCCATCGATGCCTGAATAGCGGCGTTCAATGCCAAAACGTTGGTCTGGTCAGCAATATCGTTAATTAGTCCAACGATATCACCAATCTCTTGCGAAGATTCACCAAGGCGCTTAATACGTTTTGATGTTTCTTGAATCTGGTCACGAATAACGTTCATACCTCAATAGAGCGTTGTACAACTTCTGCTCCATTGTGAGAAATAGCAACTGAACGCTGGGCAACCATTGCAGATTCCGCAGCATTGTTTGAAACCTGATCAATCGAGACAGTCATCTCATTAATAGCGGCTGATACACCAGCAATTTCTTGTGCTTGGTGTTCAGAAGCTTCGGCCAGTTCAACAGCATTCATCTGCGTTTGATCTGAAGATTGCGATACTCGGTCAGCAGTGCTGTTAATAACCAGTACCAGCTGTCGTAATTGGTCAATTGCAAAGTTGACTGAATCAGCAATCGCCCCTGTAAAATCTTCTGATACAGTCGCATTAACGGTCAAATCACCCTCTGCCAAATCACCCAACTCATCCAGCAGACGTAGAATAGCAATCTGGTTACGTTCGTTTTCTTCTTGGATTTGACGCGCTCGCTCAGACTCAGCTTCTGCTTCTTGGCGACGACGCAAGGTTTCTTTCTCAATAAGTGATCGCTCTGATCCACCACGGTGTTTCAGTAGCTGGTACAAAGCAAACACAATCCCTAATGCGCCGATTGCAAATACAGCCGCTGGCAAGATAACGGATTGATTGAAACTATCGAAATACTGACTTACCGATGATAGCGAGTTAACTAGCCAAATCAGACAAGCCAAACTTAATAGAACAAAAAATCCTAACAATAGCTTCCAAGTACTATCAGCGTCTTTGCCATCTGCTGATGTTTTGGCCATACCAGCTACAGGTTTTTTTATCACATCACTCATCTTGCGTCTTCCTTTCAAACAGTCATCAAAGTCTAATTGTGGCTGACTTTGACAATCGTATTGTTATCTAAACAATGATTAGCAAAGCCTGTATAAATGCTGACATCGAACCCTATTATGTCAGTCGCTATTTCTCTGTCGTTACTTAACAGACAGGTATTTTATAATTAATAGCTATATTGCAGCATCTGAATACTGAGGATCTTGTGCGAGCAAACTTGGCATAAATACATACCAGTCTTGGTCATTTTTGAAAAACTTGCCATGGTTATAAGGCGCAAACGGCGACTCTGGATCTATGGCTTCTGGACGATACTGTTCTTGTGTGAACTGTTCGATACCAAGTACTTGATCCACCAGCAGTCCTGAAAAGTTATTGTCATAATCAATGACGATAACTTTTCGTTGGCTCATTTGTGTCAAGCGACTAGGTACTTGCAAAAATGCGACAGATCTGTCAAAGGTAATAGTCGCCCACGAATGTTGGCAATACCTAGCATCCACGGCTTTACTAGAGGTAGGCTAGTATATTCTGGCATAGATAATACCTCTGATACCTGACCCATAGGGGCAACTAAGCGTTGCCCACCTATTTCAAATACCACACCTTGCCAATCAAACTCTTGGCCACCGCGGCGACCGCTTTTGCGCGCACGTGCCAAATCTGCTAAACGCAGAAGCTCGATAAATCCTCTAGAAGCCACAAGTTACTCCATCACTTTACGAATCATATTGACCAAACCACTTTCATCAACTGGTTTGTTCATATATTCTTTAGCGCCTTGACGCTTGCCCCAAACTCTATCTGTCTCTTGGTTTTTGGTACTGATCATGATGACAGGGATATGAGCAGTGGTTTTACCGCGGGTGATCTTACGCGTGGCTTGAAAACCATTCATTTCAGGCATTACCACATCCATCAGGATTACATCTGGTAAATGTTCAGCTGCCATTTGGCAACCCTGCTCACCATTGGTCGCTTCCAACACTTGGAAGTTGTTTTTGGCAAGCATATCGCGAAATTTCGCCATTTCTGATGGCGAGTCGTCAATGACTAGAACGGTAGTCATAGGAGGTTCCTTTAAGTTCTAAAATATCTGTGAAGATATATTGATATATGGTTCAGATAAAATGATTAAAAATAGCACTTATAAATTTACTGGTAGCCATTCTTTAATCATAATTATTCAGTATTGAATAATCTGGAGCGATAATATCAATCACTCCCTGTAAGTCTATATTTATTCGATTAACGGTACTGATTAATGGCATCAAAAAGCTCATCTTTACTAAATGGCTTGGTCAGATACTCATCAGAACCCACAATACGACCACGCGCCTTATCAAATAGACCATCTTTAGATGACAACATGATTACCGGTTTATTGGCATAATCAGGGTTATTTTTTTATCAGCGCACAAGTCTGATATCCATCTAGACGTGGCATCATAATGTCGACAAAAATAATATCTGGATTGTTATCTACAATCTTTGCTAACGCATCGAAACCATCGATAGCTGTCACTACTTCACAGCCCGCTTTTTGTAATAAAGTTTCTGCAGTACGGCGAATGGTTTTTGAATCATCAATCACCATTACTTTTAAACCTTCAAAATTATTTTCCATTCTCATTGTCCTGTAAACGACTATTTGTTCGTAACGCTATCTAACAATACAAAATCTTCTTGGCTATTTTAAACTTTTATATCATCTCTTGTCAGATCGATATAAGTACCTACATTTGCATTGTCTGCGTTGAAATTTGTTATAACAGCGAATCTTCTGCAATTGATGCCTACTGACTAATCGCGGTATCAATATAGCGTACTATACGCACTTTATTATTATTAATCTTACAAAATCTAGCGTTATTTGAGTGCTTTGAATAAGATAACTTACCCCGCGAATATCTAATAGAAAAGTCAAATATAACAACGATTCTAATTAACTATAAATCCATTTTCTAACATATAAATAGATTGAAATTTGAATTGAAGGTAGCGTTATTATATTTTTGTATTGTATATAACTGGCAATGATATTACTGGATAATTTTCATTTGTAATAAAAATGTATCAATGCATTTTATAGTGTTTGTTTTAGCACAGTTATTATTGCTTTTCCAGTAATTAGTAAAATTATGTTCGAACTCATTAGTATCACAAATAGCTGTTCTTATTTATTAAAGGTATAACTTTAACTTTTCCTAGTATTTGAATCATCAACTTTCTTAAGCTTAGTAAATATTTTACAGTCGTTCCACCGCGTTACAATTCACTATATAATAATATGACGATTACAATGGTGACTGCTATGACAGCTTCTAAACATTTAAGAAAAATCTTTTATTTATTCAGCGTACTATTTATCGCTGCTTGTCAGCCGTCACCTGTAAATGAACCGACTGTTACTGACACTGAAGCAGAGACCGCTGACACGCCAATTATCATCACAAGCGACAGTGTCACCATGACACCTGAACATATCTTGAGTATCAAACCTTCAAGGTATCAGCCAAGTCTCGGGTTACAAGGTAATATCGAACCTATCAAGCAGACCACATTTGTTGCGGTACATCCGATTCGTATAGAAGAGACACTGGTTAGTGAAGGTCAATGGGTAGAAAAAGGAACGCCATTGCTAGTCTTTAGGCGTGTGGGCACGGCTAGCAAAGCTGAAGATTTGAAAAAGCCTGAACAAGGCAATGTAGAATCCAACGATATTAATAAAACTAATTCAGAAGATACGCTTAATTCCGTACAAGCTGCGCCAAACACAGATATCGCTGTTGTAAGAAAGACTAACAATGATAAAAATTTAGAAGCAAAATCTGCGATAGATACTGATAGCAACATCCCTACTAGTCAGAATGCAGACGTTAATACTGCTAAAC
Source organism: Psychrobacter sp. JCM 18901 (assembly GCF_000586435.1). Classification (GTDB taxonomy): domain Bacteria; phylum Pseudomonadota; class Gammaproteobacteria; order Pseudomonadales; family Moraxellaceae; genus Psychrobacter. The sequence continues at coordinate 40,864 of NZ_BAWH01000013.1, read as the reverse complement.
AAGATATGCAGTATAATTCGATTACCATTCATGCCAGCTTTTCGGGTCGAGTAGAAAGCTTATCTGCTGATGCAGGACAACAGTTAGCGGCGCGCACGTCTCTACTACAGATCAGTGACGAGACCAAACTGCACTTTATGGCTACCCTGCCTATACAAGCAAAACCACAGCTTTCCGTTGGTCAGACAGTCAATTTTACCGCCGAAGGTGTCTCAGACAAGTTTACGGGACAGGTCAGCAAACTGGTATCGACCAGTCAGCCCAAAAAGCTCTTGGTCTATGTTAATGTCATCGACAACGAAGTTAGTCGTGATAAATTATTACCAAATATGAAAGTCACAGGCCGCGTCAATTATGGTCAAATAGATGTCGGTACTATCGTACCTAAGCGCGCGCTACATGATGTTGATCTGACAGAGTTGCAAACTCCTCCTTATATGCCGCTACAACCATTGACTGCAAATGTTTGGATTATAGGTCAAGATCAGCGTTTAACGCGCCAACCTATTGAAGTAGTTGAATACGATCCTACTACGCAGCAGTATTTGATAGCAGGTGTGAGCAATGATAGCTTGATTTGTTTGGCGGACTTACCTGTTGATTCTAAAGGTAAAAAAAGTCATTGTGTCATAATAGCTTATGCTGACAGTTACATTGCGTAGAAACATTAACAAAGCTTCTCTTGTTTTGTAACAGCATAATTAGGCAATATGACCCTACTATATATAGCATTATCCGAGTATTGAAATACGACTCATATTTAATTATTCACTATTCTGTATATTTGAAAACATAGAGGCTGAGGTTTAACTGTTTATTATTACCAACAGTCATTATTACCAGAAACGTTATATTTTTATAAATCACAATAACAATTAGAGGACACCCCATGAGTAAGCAGATTTTATTGATTGAAGACGATCCAGATTTGGCTGAGCTGATCAGCGATTATTTGACCATGAACTACTATGATGTGCATCATGCTGGGCTTGGTCAAGAAGGTCTCGACTTATTAGACACCAAAGAGCGCGATATTGATTTGGTTGTATTGGATCTTATGCTACCTGATATGGACGGTATGCAAGTGTGTCAAAAGATTCGTGGCAACAAGAACAACATGACCAATAAAGTACCTATTATTATGCTGACCGCAAAAGGCGATACAACTGATCGCGTGTTGGGGCTGGAGATGGGTGCTGACGATTATATTGCCAAGCCTTTCGAGCCACGTGAGCTTTTAGCTCGTATCCGTGCGGTTATTCGTCGTCATGAACAACCAAATCAAGCCGATAGCCAATCAGACAGCTTAACCTTTGGTCGTTTGAGTGTGTTCCCTGATAGTCATGAAGTCACTATCGATGACCAACCAGTACGTCTAACCACGCATCAGTTTCAGTTGTTACACTACTTTGCCACTCATTCTGGCAAGGTGTTAAATCGTGAGCAACTCTGGCAAGCGATGCCAAATGATGACAGCTCAGACAATATTGACCGTGCAATTGATGTACATATTTCGCGTCTACGTGCTTTGATTGAAGACAATCCACGCCAGCCAAAACGTATTATTACTGTACGCGGCGTCGGCTATCAATTTGCTACTGATCAGGTGTAATCGTAAAGGATACCTAATTAGCTGACTCATGGTGTAAACTCTATACCATGAGTCAGTACAAGCGTTTAATAATAGAGATCGTTTAATGCAGCAATTGGGTTTTCGTTCCGTATTTGCCAAACTATTTGCCAGCGTTATGCTGGCACTTACTTTATTTGCTGTGGCAATGGTGCTGTTGACCCAACTTGTTCATGACAAAGACGCTGGTATTCGCTCAGAGATATTAGCCACACAGATTCTGGGTCAGATCGATCCATTCTTGCATGAATTGAATATTTCTATCAGCAAAGACAATCGTTTGCAGTCGCGTTTTATGCTGGCTGTCGTTAAGAAAAGCTTTGATATTTTTGACGAATCACTGCAAGCGAAAATGGGATTGTATGACAGTGAAGGTCGACTGCTCATGCAAACCGACAATAGCGACCTACCCCTAGAGCTTCCCCCTACTCCGTCTTTATTCTCGCGCGTTTTCCCCTCACTTGCAGATACATCACCTACCAAGCAAGCTCAAGTGTATAGCAGTACGGGTTATACCTTACTGTATGAATCACGTCTAACGCCTAAAAAAACCTGTCCTTTCTGCAGCCTTGAACTTGTTCACTGGTACGCTACTACTCTTGCTCATTATGGCAGGTGTACTATGGTTGATTGCACGGACGATGACATGGCGTATTGACCAGTTGAGCCAACAAATGACTCAATTGGGTGATGGTGATTTTACGGTGCGAGTAAATGCACGTGGTAACGATGAAATTGCTGCATTAGCACGTGGATTCAACCAAGCGGCACAAAAAAATTGAACACTTAATTGATGCCAATAATTTGCTACTGGCACATGCCTCTCATGAGCTACGCACACCGATTACACGTATTCGTCTACAGATTGAAATGATGGATATGCTAGCTGGTGCGCTGCCAACTGATACCAAAGCAAAGTTCGATAAACGGGCACAAGCCATTAATAGAGACTTGTCAGGTCTTAATGATTTAGTAGAAAGCATATTACTGGTTAGCCGTTTGGATGCGGGACATGCTTTACAGCAAGTTGAAAACCTCGATTTATACGATTTGGTAAATCAAGAGCGTCAGCATTATCCTGAAGCCACGCTCATTGGTGAGCACATCGTGATAGATGGTCAGTCATCAATGTTGACTCATTTGATTCGTAACTTACTTACCAACGCTATGCTACATGGCAAGCCACCTGTTACGGTATTGCTATACGGTGTTCAGAGCATAGAAGAAGCTGGAACTGTACCTGACTATCTATTACAAACAGTGCTATGCAGCAGCTTTGTCGATTACAACAGTTTAGATTTTGACGATTATGAAGAAAACGCTGATGCCAAAATAATTGAACACCAAACCGCTAAACACGAAGCTACTAGTTCAGTTGACAAAAATAAATCAGAAACAACTGACTCAATAGTAGAGCTACCAACGCCGACTATCTATAAAAACGGTGAAGACATAGCTGCTCGCAATGAGAGCAATGATGAAGTCAGTATTGATGACGACCTTTTAGATGAAAGCTTGATAGACAATGCTAGCAAACGCCAACCTGCTACTGGCGAATCATCACTACTTGCTGACTATTACAGCTTTACTAGTGAATTAACTGACAGAATTAAGAAAGTTATTTGGAAAGCAGTTCCAGATTCTACTGAACCTACTAACGAAGCCGATAATATCAACAATGCTAACGCGACTGAAGTAGCATCAAAAAAACTCTATAAGCAGTGTAGAAGGCGAGAATACTGGCACTCTCATCGAGAATAGTGCTCAATCACCTAAAGCTATTACTGATACCGCTACTAAAAATAACGGCTCAAATAATACGAAAGATGACGCCAAACCTAACAACTCAAACAGTGAAAATTCAGGCGCAGTCGTGCGTAAAGAAGGCTTATTTGCTAAGCATATGAAGAAAGCCAAAACTGAACCTGAACGTCCTTTACCAAAATATGCCGTGCTGGCTGTAATCGACGAAGGCACTGGTATCCCTGAAGGCAAGCGAGAAGAAGTCTTTAGCCCATTTGTACGTTTGCAGCAAAAAAACAAAGGCTCTGGATTAGGGTTATCGTTAGTCTCACAAATCGTTACCGCTCATCAAGGGCGCATTATTACAGATACGCTAAATGGTCATACTAGATTTTTGGTAACCATCCCAATTCATCATGACCCTCATTACAACTATCACGAGTAATCAATTCCCATTATTATATAGATAGCTATCACGCTGTCACCTTCATACTTAGCATTTTAACTGCTTATTCTTAATAGCTATTAATCATAAGTCGGACACGTATGTGCATATCCAAAGTGCCTGATAATATGCTATATTACCGCCCCTTATTATACGGTTATTGACTGTTGTCGTTTTGACGAGCTTCTTACATATTGAAAGAGGCCTGATGACGCGTTTTTGACCATTAAAAAATTTATTAAATTTTGAGCCCTCCATGAATGACATGATTGTCTTAAACGATGTGACCAAAAGTTTTTTTAAGCGACCGATCAATCAAAGACAAAGACGGCAAACCACATTGGTTTACCGCTGTTGAGCCGACATCTCTGACTATCAAACAAGGCGAAATCTTTGGTCTAATGGGTTATTCAGGCGCAGGTAAATCTACCTTATTGCGCCTAATCAACATGCTTGAACGTCCAGATTCGGGTCAAGTCGTGATAGACGGTACTGACCTAACCACGCTGTCTGCCAGTGAGCTGCGTATTGCTCGTCATAATATCGGTATGATTTTTCAGCAGTTTAATCTGATGTCTAATCAAACGGTTTTTGACAACGTGGCATTTAACTTAAAAATCTCTGGTTATCCAAGTCGCGACATTCATAAGCGCGTTATGGATTGTCTTGCGATTGTTGATTTGACCGATCGTGCTGGTCACTATCCTGCGCAGCTATCAGGTGGACAAAAACAGCGTGTGGGTATTGCCCGCGCGATTGCCCCTAGTCCAAAAGTATTGTTGCCGATGAGCCAACCAGTGCGCTTGACCCTGCAACGACCCGTAGTTTGCTGACTTGTCTGCGCGATATCAATGAGCAACTTGGCGTGACTATCGTCATCGTGACCCATGAGATGAGTGTGATTCGTAGACTTTGTGATCGCGCAGCGTTATTGCATCAAGGACAACTATTAGAAGTTGCGGATGTGCAAGATGGTCTGATTCAAGCAACCACCCCGATTGGCAAAGGCCTAGTCGTCGAGGACTAATGAGGCAGGAGAAATAGATATGTTAACTGGTACTGAATTATCCGCCTCTATAGACAAGTTACTTGTGTTACGCAAAGAGATCGTGAGCGCATTTATTGATACGTTTGTGATGCTTGGTATTTCCACCACGGTCGCAATCGTCATCGGTGGACTGTTTGGCGTATTCTTGTTTTTGTCTAGTGATCGACAGTTTTTGCAAAACAAGACGTTGTACGGTGTGCTTGGCGGTATTACCAACTTTATGCGTGCCTTCCCTTTCGTGATTTTGATGATTGCGATGAGTCCGTTTACCAAGGCCATCGTTGGTACAGGTATCGGACCGATCGCTGCATCACTGGTACTTGCTATCGCTGGTTCGTTTTATTTTGCGCGTTTGGTCGAGCAAAATTTACGTGAAGTGCCGCGCGGTATTATCGAAGCCACCGAATCGATGGGTGCACGACCTTTTACCATTATTAAAGTATTACTCAATGAAGCGCGCTCAGGTTTAGTATTGTCAGTCACTATTCTTTGTATCAGCTTGCTCTCTTATTCAGCGGCGGCTGGTATGATTGGTGGTGGCGGTTTAGGTGATCTAGCCATTCGTTATGGCTATTATCGCTATCAAACTGAGGTAATGATTTTTATCGTAATTGTACTATCTATCATGGTCGTCTCGATTCAAGCCTCTGGTAACTGGCTCGCCAATCGTTTAGACAAACGTTAAACCGCTTTAGAGAATACTTGACTTTACGAGCGACTAGGTTTATTTTTGGCAACACTTAACCCTTATCTCAGCTCTTACAACAAAAGCAGCATTACTATTTATAATGTTGCTTTTTTAATGTTCAGACGATAAACGTTTTACTCAACCCCATTCATTATTAAGGACATATTATGAAATTAACAGATATTAGCCGTCAGTTAGCTACCGCATTTGCCGCTGTTGGTGTATCAGGTCTAGTCTTAGTCGGTTGCAGCAATTCATCAGCGCCAGAAGCGACTAAAGAGCCAGTAACCGAGGGTGCCACTGCAGAAACTGCCGCTAGCGATATCGATCCTGACCATACCAAAATTGTTATCGGTACGACTGAGGGTGATTTTGCTGATATGGTTCGTAACCAAGTAAAAGGCACGCTTGAAGCTCAAGGTTATGAAGTTGAGTTGATTGCTTTTACTGACTATGTCCGTCCTAACCTTGCATTGGCTGAAGGCGATTTGGATATCAACATTTTCCAGCACAAGCCTTATCTTGATAATTTCAAAAAAGAAAACAATCTTGATCTAGTAGAAGCATTCCAAGTACCAACGGCTCCGCTTGGCATTTACTCAGGTAAAAAGACCAGTCTTGATGCTGCATTTAAAGGTATGAGTGTCTCTGCACCAAACGATCCTAGTAACTTTGCTCGTGCTTTGGTTATGATGAACGATCTTGGCTGGATCAAATTGAAAGACAACATCGATCCATTGACAGCATCAAAAGCTGATATCGCTGATAACAGCAAATACGATATCGAAATCGTTGAACTAGAAGCTGCTCAATTACCACGCGCACGTGATGAAGTTGACTTCGCAGTTATCAACGGTAACTATGCTACTGACTCTGGTATCAAATTGACCGAAGCATTGTTCCAAGAGCCAAGCTTTGCTTATGTAAACTGGTCAGCGATCAAATCTGCTGATACTGGTAAAAAATGGGTTGAAGATGTGACCAACGCTTATAACTCAGAAGCTTTCAAAAAGTACGCTCATGAAACGTTCCCTGGCTACAAGTACCCAAAAATCTGGGGTACTGATCATAGCGCACATACGGACACTGCTGCTAAAACTGAAAGCGCTGACGCTCCAGAAGCTGCTGCTCAATAAGACTTTAAATCAAAGTACCTAGTTTTTTAGGTGTTATGATTAATAGAAACGCCCATGACTTAGAGTGATGGGCGTTTTTTTGTCTTTGATTTTGGAATTGCTATCTTCCGATACAGTTATTAAAAGACTAACTGTGCATTAAATAACTATCAAAAATCACGTTACAGCCTGTTTGCCCTTTGTAGGAAACCGTCACTCACGCTTCCACTCACCTTTGGTTTTTCTTATAGTAGACAGGCTCAATAGTAATTTACTAGCTAGATCTCACTATTGATGACATTTTAAACTAATGAAAAGCTATAAGACACAAATAATAAGGATAATAATATGAGTGCTAAAAACTATAATATTCGTACCGCTGGACAAGCAAATATCCCCATCCTAGCTAGGTACTTGGCAGTCAACAGGACAAGATTGCGTGGACGTGGTTAAAAAAAGCGTTAGAAATGGGGTATGAGCATATTGATACCGCTCAAGCTTACGGTAATGAAAAAGAAGTTGGCGAAGGCATCAGACAATCAGGCGTGGCTCGTGATAAGTTCTTTTTGACTACCAAGATTTTTCCAGATGACATGAAGTTTGAACCAGAAAAACTGGTCGCAGCAGCCAAGCGCTCTTTGGAAGATTTGGGTACAGATTATGTCGATCTGTTGCTATTGCACTGGCCTGATGACCGCGTGCCGTTATCTGAGACCATTCCTGCGCTGTGTGAACTCCAAAAGCAAGGTCTAACGCGCCATATTGGTGTTTCAAACTTCAATATTGCTAATATCATTGAAGCCAAGAAATATGCTGATGTGCCTATCGTCGTGAACCAAGTAGAGTTTCATCCGTTCATTAAGCAAAACACATTGCAGACCTTTTTGAATAATCATCATATTCTATTAGAGGCCTACTCGCCATTAGCGCGTGGTGATGTATTTGATAACGAAGTAATTAAAGAGATTGCAGATAAGCACAACGTAACACCAGCACAAATCTCACTAGCTTGGATCTTATCAGACAAGCATCGTGTGGCTATTCCAAAAACGTCTAACCCTGATCACCTGCAAGGTAATCTAGATGCCATCAAGGTTGAGTTAAGTGCAGACGAATTAGAAAAAATCGGCAACCTAGCTAGCTCTGACGGTCGTAAAATTGAACATCCTGACTATAGCCAGTATGGGATGACTAATAGGTTAATAAGTACGATTAACTGATTAGCGAAACAAAGCTCAATGAAAAGCCACCGATAATCGGTGGCTTTTTTTATATGGTACGACAACTTATAATCGTTACTGTTGTAGGGTTTCGGTCTCATGAATTTTTTTCAGCAGGATTATACTGTTCAGAAGAAGGTATCGCTCCACTGCGGTTATTTTCTTTCATAGATTTAGCGACTTCTGGCGGCATATAGTTTTCATCATGCTTGGCCAATACTTCTCCAGCGACGAAAGTATCGCCTTGCATTTTACCCGTGGCTACGACACCTGAGTTTTCAGCAAATAAGTCTGGCAGGATACCTTGGTAAGTCACTGGCACGGTTGATTGAAAATCAGTAATCGCAAACTCAACATTTAATGGATTGTCTGCTGCACGCTGCACACTACCTGCAACCACCATACCACCAGCACGAATACGTTTGTCTTGAGGCGCTTCACCTTGGGCAATAGCGGTTGCATCAAAGTAGTAGTCAGTTTGCTGCCCGATGGCATAGATAACCAACATAACTGCCACTGCCGCACCTGCCAGTGTAAACATAACCCATGTCAGTTTTTTCCGACGAACTGCATTCATACCACTACCCCATTAATGAGTCACTATTTTATAAACCATAATCAATCTATAAAATAGAAAATTTTGAAGAAACTACCATTAGAAAAACGTTCTAAAAATGTCTTTCTAATCGTACTCTTCTAATCGCTATATGGTAGCATTTTTCAGACAAATCAATAAGCCTCATCACTGCCTATAAGGTCATATTTTTGTCAGTGTAAGGATACGGCTTCTTACGCTAAAACCATGATATTAAGATGATTTTTCATTCCGCCTGTTTGGTTACAGGCGTTGAGGTTTTGGTCGTTCGTTGTGCTTGTCGCGCTTGCTGGATGATCAGCTGTTTGATAAGTGACTGTCGCTGTCTGCGGCTATAGATAATAAACGCCAACATCACGCCGATCGTTATCGCCCAGCACGACCATACAAAAACCCCATGCTTACCCATGGCGAAAAACTCAGATACGCTATAAAAGTAAGGCTGCATAGTATTTTCCTAGCCGTTATTTGTGTTGACCACGAATGTATTCTTTAACCCACGCTTTGCCTTGATCACGGTATAGAATCAGCGTGTTGGTACGATAAATCGCTAATGTCGCAACCAGTAAATAGCTGCCGATAATCATCAGTAGTAAAGGCATCCACATATCTGCCGACATCTTCGGTGCTGCCGTCAAGCTAAAGGTCGCGCCTTGGTGCAAGGTATTCCACCACTCTACTGAGTACTTGATAATAGGCAGGTTCACTGCGCCTACAATAGATAAAATAGCAGCCGCTTTACCGCGATTGGCCGTATGCTCAAAAGCGGCAAACAGTGCCATCACGCCCGCATATAGAAACGCTAATATCAGCATTGACGTAAGGCGTGCGTCCCACACCCAGTAAGTGCCCCATGTTGCTTTGCCCAGATAGAGCCTGTAAGCAAACTGATGACACACAGCAAAAACCCCATCGGAGCAAGTGCCTGCGCGACCAGACTGGCCGTCTTAATCTTCCATACCAAATAGATTACCCCTAGAACTGCAAGGGAAAAGTAAATAGAAATGGCAAGACTGGCCGCTGGCACATGGATAAATATAATGCGATAGCTATTGCCCTGAAGATAATCAGGCGGCGCAAAAGCAAGGCCCCATACGCTACCAATGAGCAAACAGAGACTAGCCAATATCGCTAACCACTTGACCCAAGGGCTAAAGATACGAAAAAACTGCTTGGTACCCACAGTGGTCAAGAAACCCTGCCAAATGCGCTGCCACAAGCTAGGGGATGAGACGTTATTCAGGTTGGGCATGGGAAGAAACCTATTACACAGCTTACTGGTGATAAATGATGCGGTCTATCAAAGCAACACTATCAACTCACCTGCTGGCGTTAAACACTGGATAGAATCTACAAAGAGCTGTTTACGTATTCAATTGACTATTATAGCAAAATTGTCAGTTTTCACCACGATGTTAATATATAGGGTTCAAACAACTAGGTTCAGATAACTAGATTTATATTGCTAGGTTTAGATAACTAGATTTATATAACTGGGTTTAGATAATCAAATTTCGAAATCTGGATTTTAAGATTGCAACAAGCAAATCGTTTAATTGAGCCATGACATCTTTAAAGTGGTAGCAATCACCCAAGGCATAACTAGGACAGAAACAATACTTCCTGCTAGTAATAAAGCTAAGATAGGCAAACCATTCAGCCCAGAGGCAAATAAATCAACCGCACCCGTAGCAAAAATCAAGACTGGCAACTGCATCGGTAAAGCAATCAAAGGCACTAATACTGCCCCATTCTTTAACGATAGCGTCAAACTACTGGCCACTGCTGATAACATCAAAAGCATTGGGCTACCTGTCACGATAGAAGCCATCAAGATCCACGCTTCAAACCAACTGAGCTGAAATAACGGCACGGCAAGCAAGCTAAGCACTGCCACAATACCACTACTAAAAATCCAATGAATGACCAGTCTAATCAGCACCCATAGCGGTAGTGACGCTTTGGCCACGACCAATTGCGCAAGCGTACCATTATCAAGCGCAGGCTTAAATAATCCATCAACACCCATTACCAGTGACAGCAATGCAGCAATCCACACTGCTGATACGCCCAGACGCTGCAATAGCGCAGGCTCACTACCGACTGCCAACGGAAACAAAGTAATAATCACTAAGAACAGTACTAACGGATACAACCATTGTACCGCTCCTTGCTGCTTGACTTGCCATTCACGGCGCCACAGCTGCAGGAAGCCAATACTGCGAGGCACTGCGACAATAGCATTTGGGCTTTTATTCATGCTGCTACTGATCCTACTTGTATTGGACTGTCTGTCATTATTTGTCCTTGCACGTATACTGATGGTACTGATAGCAATCAAACTTATACCATGTAATTTGACAAATCGAGCACTTGATTGGCGACACAGACTGCCTGATGGCTGGTCATTAGTATCGACCCGCCAGCCTGTGCAAAGTCGCATAACCGCTCTTCCATACGTGCCACCATATCAACATCCAGCGCCGTGAAAGGCTCATCAAGTAACCAGAGCGGTGTCACGTCAGGAGTTAACAAGTACAATCGTGCCAGCGTGATGCGCCGCGTTTGCCCAGCGGACAAATGACTGGAGCTGATCGTTTCAAACCCTTGTAGCCCAACCCATGTGAGCGCATTATCAATATCAGCAGCGCTTGGAGTAATACCATATAAGTTCAGTAGAAACGTTAGGTTTTGTGCTACTGTCAGATTCGGATGGATGCCCAACTGGTGTGAGACATATAAGGGCTGGATAGGCAGGCACGATTGTCCTTGATAAATAACTCTACCTGACAAAACAGGTAACAATCCAGCCAATTGCATGAGTAACGTGGTCTTTCCCGTCCCATTTGCCCCAATCAAATGGCAAATACTACCAGCAGATAGCTGCAACGCAACTCCTTCGCACAGCGGTATCTCACCGCGCTGAACCGTCAGCTCATCAAGTGCAAGTAAAGGCGTATCCAAAACCGTCATCAAAACCCCTGGTTATTTATCAAGCAGCAGTCAATATTCATCACAAACAAAGGCAATGTTCGTGGCATAATACCCTATGCTCGCTACAAACACACAGTATAACAAATTGTCGATTACTCTGACTTCAAAAAGTACGACCTCAAAAAAAATACGACTTTAAAATATGACTTCAAAACCTATGCCGACTTCACCAGATAGCCAAACACAAATGCCTAATGCAGAGACTAAAAGTGACAACGCAGACACCAACTTGTCAAAACAGCCATCAGCTAGCCGTTTGACAGTAGATAGCTTGATCGATGCTCAAGTCAACTTTATGCAGCAGTGGTTGCACAATCAAGCTGAGCCACTAGCGATGGAAGCTTGGCAATGGTTTGGTGCGCAGCCCTTAAGCAAATATATTACCTGTGACCATTTACAGCAGCTGATGAAAGACTGGCTGTTAAATCAGCCGATGACTGAGGTGATGCGTACCGATATCCGTGATATTTTGCACACCATTATTTATCACCCAGTCAATGACAACGTGCCTTTGTCTGAGCTGGTCGATGATGCCCAAGTCGAAACGCTGGCCAACTATATCGGTAGTCACGAGCAGCAGCGTAACATATTGATTCACACACTGGTCGGTAACGAAACCTTCGCTGATTTGTTGACCCAAACACTCTATCACGCTATCAACGACTTTATGGAAAGCACCCTCGATAAAGCAGGTGGCGTTGGTAAATTGATGAAGCTTGGGCGCAGCTCTTTTGAAAAGGCAACCAACAGAAACCTCGATGAAAAACTACAAACGTACCTGCATCGCAATATCAAAGATTTGACGCGCAAAGCCGAAGCCAATGCGCAGGAACACTTATCAAACGAAGAGGTGGCGCGCCTGATGGTTATGGGCTGGGAGCGCATCAAAGACCAACCGATCAGTGAGCTACAAACCTATTTAAGCGATGAGCCCGGTAATAGTAGCATTGACCATATCGAAGCCAGTATCCAACAGAGCTATAATCGCCTGCGACTGTCACCGTATCTACACAGTTTAGTCTCGGCAAGCATTAACACTTGGTATGCCAACCATCAGGCTGACACGATGGCGACCATTGCGGCGAGTTTACACATTGACGAAGCGGCCATGAAGCAATGTAGTACGGCTCTACTGCCTATCGTGTACGATGCTCTTGAGACGCCTTGGTTGACAGCTCATATTCGTGAAATGCTAGAAGCGTTCTATGCACAGCCTGCTATTAAGGAAGGCTTGGCATTCACTCACGATTAATTTATAACTCTTACTTGTCAGCATACTATTATGAGTCAACGCAATAAACTCAGCTTATGGCAAAAAAATCAAACGGTTATTGACTGCTTCCGCACCGCAGTCAGTCATCGATGGTGCAAGCGAGCAAGGGCGTGCATTACTTGCTGACAGCGAGGTTAATAATACAAAAAATATATCAGCTGATATTTCTGATATCTCTCATGAGTTAGAGGCGAATCAGGGCAGCAAACAGGATAACGCTCAAGCACAAGCAAATACATCTCAACTTAAAACCGATAGCGCAAATGCAGAACCTCAAAACCAAAGTGACACGCCCATTGTTGACTGTTTAAAACAATACTTCAATGACAAACAATGGCACTACACGCATTATCGACCCAAAACCAACGACAGCCAAAAATCACATCATTTATCCTTGAGAATGCGTCATAAGCAAATAAATTGTGGCTATCTGTTTCGGGTGCAAGAAAAAAACAAACTACTGGCCATCTATGGCATCTTGCCATTTTTGATACCAGAAACTCATCAAAGCGCTGCGATGCTACTTATCACCCAAATCAACTATGACATGCTAGTCGGTAATCTAGAAATGGATGTCAACGATGGTGAGATACGCTACAAAAATGCTATCGATGTCGAAGCAGTTGGTATAGATAATGAGATTATTGAGCATTTACTACAAAGCGTGGTCGCGATGACCACGGTTGCCAACGAGCTATTTGGCAACTTGGTCAATAATCAAGACCCTGCTGAAGACATGCAAACGCTACTTGTCGAGCTACGTCAACAGTCAGACGCGCGCACGTTCTTTTTGCCGACTCAGTTTGTTCAATAGCTCAGTTCGTTCGATAAACTGGTTGTTCAATCAAGCCATAATCCGCGATAGCTGATACTTATCTCTTTATTTTTCTATCCAAAAACCATTAATACTAAGCTAGAATTCTTATGCTAAAAATTGCCTACTCTGACGTCTTTCGCTATTCCGTGCCAGAAAAACATCGCTTCCCCCATGCAAAAGTACACTATGATTCCTGAGCGCTTACTGGCAGAAGGCACTATCAGCCAAGATAACTTCTTTGCCCCTGCTCGCTTAAGCAAGATGAGATTTTGACCACGCATACCGCAGAGTACTGGTATCAGCTTAAAACTCAAACACTGCCGCGCAAGGCTGCTCGTGCGATCGGATTTGAGATGACCCCGCAGCTGGTGGAGCGCGGTCGTTATATTGCCCATGCAACGTATGAATGCGCGCTATATGCTCAGCAATATGGCGTGGCGATGAATGTTGCAGGCGGTACTCATCACTCCTTTGCTGGTCATGGAGAAGGGTTTTGTGTCTTCAATGATGTTTGTATCGCTAGCAACTTACTACTAAATCGTGGACAGGCACAGAAGATTTTAGTTATCGATTTGGATGTTCATCAAGGCAATGGCAACGCCAGTATCATGGCAGATGAACCACGCGTTTTTGTTTTTAGCATGCATGGTGCAAAGAACTACCCGTTTCGTAAGCAAGTATCAGACTTAGATATTGAGCTAGACAATGATACTGGCGATGCTGAGTATTTACAGATATTAGAAGATACGCTGCCACGCTTAATCGCTGAGGTTGCGCCAGATATGATTTTTTTATCAGTCTGCAGTCGACGTGCTCGCTACCGATAAGCTCGGCAAACTTGGTTTGACACAAGCAGGATGTAAGGCGCGTGATGAATACGTTCTGCAGCAAGCAAAAACCGCCAATATCCCTGTCGCTATCGTGATGGGTGGCGGCTACTCAGAAGATATCGAAGACGTGGTCGAAGCGCATTGTAATACCTTTCGTTTGGCACAGCAGATATTTTTTTGAAGAATTGGTCTAATAAGATATCGCTGAAAAGGCTTATATCTTTAGCTATAACAATGCGGTAATGCCTTGCCAACCCACACGTATTCCAAGCACGATTAAAATCAATAAAATAAGCTGACGAAAATGCGCTTGCGGTAAATAGCGACGCAAACGGATTCCAACCAAAAGAGTCACTATAGACAGCACACTCAAAAAAAGTAATCAGCTGCCACTCACCACTGCTCAGTGCCATGATAGGCTCACGCAACACGATAATTTGAGCAACCTTTCCTAAGAAATAGCACATGTTACCGACTTTGGCGATGGTGTTTTTATCGTCACTAGCAGACAATAAATACATCATCAGTATGGTCGACATTGCATTGGTCGAGCCGCCGATGACGCCTGCACCAAAACCAACGGCAATCAACATAGGCTTGGTGTTTGGTAGACGGATTTGTTTGCCGAGTAAGCTACTCACAACGTAGAAGGCAATGACCGCGGCCAACAATAAGAGAATATAAGCGCTATCGACCCATAGCAAGAGTTTAGCACCTAAAATGCTACCTAGTAAGCTAGTAAGCGCAAGCAACCAATAGTGTCTGCCGTAGTAGATAAGGTTTTGCCAAATGGTGCGTTCACCGCCTACTAGCCAGGTCATCACATTAACGACTAGCGAGGGAAAAATCACTAACACAATGGCGTGTTGCAATGGGTACATACTAGCAAGCGCAGTGGTCGTCACTAGCGTTGCGCCAAGTCCGCTAATACCATGCAGCAGTGATGCAAGCGCAAAAATGACCGTCAGCACTAGCATTTGAGTGCTATCGTTACCAGCTATATTCATCATATCGGTCACACCATTTTAGGCTCAGCATCCATATCTACACGCTATCTACACGCTTTGAAACTGTGGCTTTAGCCATTTTGACGTTGATTGATTACTTGGCCGATAATACCTGCTAACTGCTCAGCAATTTTATCTTTACTGGTCTTCTCAAGTGTTACCGCGTCACGCTCATAGTGCTCAGAGAAAAACACCTGCATCGCATTGTCATCACTGGCAAAACCGATATCTGCACGTGAGACATCATTGCAAGCAATCATATCCAAATCTTTTGCGACCAATTTACCACGGGCATAACGCTCAACATCTTGCGTCTCTGCTGCAAAACCAACGACAAATAGCTCTGGATGTGCCAAAGAAATCGTCGCTAGAATATCAGGATTTTTAACCAAACTGAGCGTCATGGCATCTTGTGTCTTTTTAATTTTTTGCGGTGCAGCTTCTTCCGTACGATAATCTGCCACGGCGGCGGTCGCGATAAAAATATCTGCTTTCACAAATTGGTTGTCATCGTAAGACTGTAGCGAGTCATTATTGTCATTATGGTCGCTTACATCATCATCACCGCAACCACAGTCGCCATGATGATGCTCGTGAGAATGGTTATGAGAGTGATCGTGTTCATGAGAATGGTCATGCTCATCTTCAAGGACAAATTGAAGCTTGCTATGCGTACCTTCCACACATTGCTGCGCGGCTATCAGCATATCTTCGGCAGACAGCACATCGATTCGTGTGACATTGAGCGGCGTGGGCAATGCCACTTTACCACCAGAGATCAAGACAACGTCTGCACCAGCAGCCACGCAGCGCGCGCCAATGCAAAGCCCATTTTTCCTGAAGAGTGATTAGACAAATAACGCACAGGTCAATCGCTTCTACGGTTGGACCTGCGGTAATGACTACTCTTTTGCCTGCCAACAATTGCGGCGTCGTATTCATCGCTATGAACAGCAACACCTCATCCAATAACTGCTCAGGCTCAGGCAATCGCCCTGCTCCGACATCACCGCACGCTTGCTCACCGCTAGCTGGCTGGATAATCTGATAATTCATATCGCGCAATGTTTGCACGTTTAGGTTGACTGCCGGATGTGCCACATCTGCTGATTCATGGCAGGAGCAATAATGACAGGCGCTGTAGTGGCAAGCACACTGTAGTCAATAGATCATCAGCCATACCCATGGCCAGACGCGCAAGCGTATTGGCTGAAGCAGGTGCAATGACGATTAAGTCGGCCCACTTGGCCAGCTCAATATGCCCCATGCCTGCCTCTGCCTGCTCATCGAGCAACGACACGTGCACCTCGTTACCCGTCAACGCCTGTAGAGTCAGCGGTGTGATAAATGCTTGTGCACCTGTCGTCATGATAACGCGCACATCAAAGCCTGCCTTAACTAACAAGCGGGCAAATATAGCAGATTTATAAGCGGCGATACCGCCAGTAATAGCAAGCACAATATTGGACATAAGCGTGGCATCAACAAAAAAAGTGAAAAGATAAAATTGCGCTTATAGTAACAATTATGAGATAAATTGGGTAAGATTTTCCGTATCTATCTCAGATAACAAGTATCAACCATTTTCAAGGAGTGACCATGGCGATCAAAGACTGGCATGAGGATGACAGGCCACGCGAAAAACTTTTAAAATTTGGTGCAGCTCATTTGTCTGACGCCGAGATACTGGCCATATTTTTGCGTACGGGTACTCAGTCTCAATCAGCGATTGAATTAGCGCGGCATTTGATTGATCAGTTTGGTAGCTTAGCCGAGCTATTAGCCGCCCCTCAAAAGACGGTTCTTGCCTGTCATGGTATGGGCCCTGCAAAGTACGCCCAAATATTAGCCTCACTTGAGATGGGTACGCGCTATCTGGACAGTCAACTCAAAACTGGGCAAGCACTCGGCCGTTCACAAGCAGTCAAAGACTATATCAGCACCCAGTTGCGCGGCGAGCACCGTGAAGTATTTGCGGTACTCTGTCTAGATAATGCGTTGAACCTTTTAAACTTCGAGATATTATTTACAGGTGGCATCTCATCATGCTCGGTATGCATCAAGCACGTACTTCGGCATGCACTAAGCCATGCTGCTAGCCAACTTATCATCGCCCACAATCATCCTCATACCGATGCCAAGCCATCGACCGCTGATAACTTACTGACCTATGAATTAAAAAAAGCCTGTGACCTGTTAGATATCTCGCTTGTCGATCACATCATCGTCGGACGTAACGACACTTTGTCTTATGCCGAAAGCTGCCTTGCCCCTTTTGGTTAGCTCTTTGGCAAGTTTTCGATAATATTTAGTTATGTAGCCCACGTGTCTGTTTGGAAAACCTGCAAACAATTATGTTTGATACATATCATCGACAGAGCGTAGCATTTTGGCTCTTGATAGTTATCGACAACTGTTTCATATTAGTAGCCATTCTTGTCATTTATTTGTCAATTACTTACTAGGGCGTTAATACTAGTACTTAAGAGACGTAAAACCGAGCATTTATGAATTAACAAATCATTAGATTTACTTGTAAGACACTAAATGGCAAGACGAAAAACAATTATAGTTAGCTCTTTCATTTACGTATTTTTCGCATTTTTTTATTCAGCACTTTAAAGGAGATAGTCATGGCAATTGGCTTGTTTATTTTGGCAGTCATCATTCAGTTAGCCGTGGTCTTGGCCATCTTTTTGTTGTCCTTATCACGGGTCACCGGTAGCATCGTCGCCTGATTACGGTTATCGTCACCGCAATTATCAGCCCATGGTCGCTCATTTTGGGTATACCAATGGCATTACTGTGCTTGGTCTTACTCGTTGCACCGCTTCGCCAATCGTTAATTACTAAGCCTGTTTATAAGGCGCTAGGCGGTGCGATGCCGAGTATGAGTGATACGGAACGTGAAGCGCTTGATGCGGGTACTAGTTGGTGGGAAAAAGAGCTGTTTATGGGTGCGCCAAACTGGGATACCTTTGCCAATTATCCTTATCCGCAGCTTTCGGAAGAAGAGCAAAGTTTCATCGATAATGAAGTAGAAACTTTATGTGCCATGCTTGATGAATGGCAAATTCAGCATAAAGATAAAGACCTATCACCTGAAGCATGGCAATTTATCAAAAGTAATGGTTTCTTAGGTTTAATCATTCCAAAAGAATTTGGCGGCTTAGAATTTAGCTCTTATGCGCAAAGTCGTGTAATGAGCAAGATTGCTTCGCGCTCGCCGACTGCCGCTGTAACCTGTATGGTTCCCAACTCGCTCGGCCCTGGTGAGCTATTGATGCATTACGGTACAGACGAACAAAAGCAGCGCTGGTTGCCAGGTCTTGCAAAAGGTGATGAAGTGCCTTGCTTTGGTTTGACTGGGCCTGAAGCTGGCTCTGATGCAGGCGCGATTCCTGATACAGGTGTGGTCTGTTACGGTATGCACGAAGGCGAACAAGTGCTTGGCCTGCGCATGAACTTCTCTAAGCGCTGGATTACCCTAGCACCTGTCGCTACTGTTGTTGGCTTAGCATTCAAAATGCACGATCCTGAAGGTCTGCTTGGCAATCTTGAAAAAACCGATTACGGCATTACCTGTGCCCTCGTTCCAGCTAATCACGAAGGTGTGGTAACAGGACCACGTCATAATCCAATCGGCTCACCATTTATGAATGGTACAGTCGATGGTAAAGACGTCTTTATCCCACTAGATTATATTATTGGCGGTGTCGAGAATGCTGGTCGCGGCTGGCGTATGCTGATGGAGTGCTTGGGCGTTGGTCGAGGTATCTCTCTACCCGCTCTGTCGACATCAGCCAGTGAAATGACTTACCTATCTGTCGGCGCATTCGCCAAAGTTCGCGAACAGTTCAAGATATCCGTAGGTAAGTTTGAAGGTGTACAGGACGCTACTAGCCGTATGGCGAGTAACACTTATATGTTAGAAGCGTTCCGTCATTTGGTCACTTGCGGATTAAACCAAGGTGGCACGCCATCTGTTATGACGGCCATGGCAAAATACTATGCGACTGAAACCATGCGTAGCGTCGTCAACGACGGTATGGATGTGGTCGGTGGTCGTGCTGTGCAAATGGGTCCACGCAATTTCTTAGCGACACCTTATCAAGCGATTCCTGTTTCTATCACTGTCGAAGGCGCCAACATTTTGACCCGCTCGCTCATGATCTTTGGTCAAGGTGCGATGCGTTGTCATCCTTATTTATTCGACGAGCTTCAGTTACTACAGAGCGAAGATAAAGCGGCTGCCACTGAAAAATTTGATACCCTTTTCTTTAAGCATTTAGGCTACACGTTTAACCGTGGTGCAAAAGCTTTTGTCGCAGGTTACATCGGTGGTAGCGATAAGGCGCCGAATTTCGCAGATGCCTTTACCCGTCCCTATTACAAACATATTAACCGTCTAAGTGCGAGCTTTGCCCTAACTGCTGACATGGCCTTAGGACTACTAGCAGGGGATTTAAAACGTAAAGAGATGCTCTCTGGTCGCTTAGCAGACATCCATAGTCATTTATTTATTGCGACTGCTATTTTGCAATTCTATGAGCATGGTAGTAAATCAGAGTCTGAGCGCTTACATGCCGAAGTTGCGCTACAAAACAGCTTGTACACGATTCAAGAAGCCTTTTTGTCATTCTTTGCCAACTTCCCGAATCGTATGGCAGCCAATGTGGTTAGCTTTGTGACTTTCCCAAGTGGACGTATCTTCACCCCAGCAAGCGATGAGTTAAAACGCCAGTTGGGTGATACTTTCATGGATGACTTTGCAGCCAACCCGTTCCGCGATTATCTGAAAACCATGGTTTATTACAACACAGATGCAGACGATGTAACTGGTCGTATGGAGCATGCTTATCAGACGTTGGTCGAAATCGAACCGTTGTGGCAGAAGTTCAAAAAGGCAGAGCATCAAGACAGCTTTGAAGGTCTAACCTTTGAAGACCATGTGGTACATGCCAGTCAAAATGGCGGCATTACCGAAGAAGAAGCAGAAGTGCTGATTCAATATAACGCCATGCGTTTTGATTCATTATTGACTGATACGTTTGACGAGCATTTATCGGAAGCGCTAGAACGTGACAATCCGCATGCGCTTGAAAATGCAGTTCATCAACTGACTGATTACGCACAGCTAAAAAGACAAGCTCAGAGTAAAAACGGTATCGCTGTGGATACCGATGCAGCTGCCGTTGATGAGCTAGCCACTAACGAACCAGCTATTAAATATCTAGACAGTACTGCAAATACAGACAATCATACTGGTGATGCCAATCCTAATCATGGTTATGAAAGTGATGGCGATGTAGAGTTGGTCAGTGAGCAAGATACTATCAAAGAAGTAAATTCGCAGACAGATTTTGAAGAGTCAGAGCCTGAAGTAGAGGCACTCGATCATCGCCATCGTGATGCTGAATCACATCTTAACGAGCGTATGGGCAATAATCATAATCGTCATATTACACCACCTGACGAGATCAATACTGAAGTAAGTGATAATGATATCAAACCTTTAGAGCGCCAATCACCCTCATCACGCGAAGAAGACGATAAGGCTTAATAGTCTATTTTGTTTTTAATATTGCTATTAGAAACTGAGTATTATTAGATTTTATAGTAAAATTTTTACTTTTTATTAGCCGGATTATCTATAAATGATAGTCTGGCTTTTTTAGGTCTATTGGAAATTTCAAGCTTAATTAATCATATTCTTTTCTTTACATTTCGATAATTTGAAATCAATGGTTCAATATCAATAGTTTGACATATTTGCTTACCCTAAAAACTCTTTCATAAATATTTTGTTTCATATAGGAAACAAACCGTTTAGAATAAATATTGACTATATTATGGGCACATAGTTGTAACGAGGAATGTACATTTAGAATAAAAACAGAAAAAAATCTTGCAGTGCCCTTAGCTATTCTTTTATATTGTCCACGAAAATGTGACATCGAGCGACAATCACGGGAACTTAATAGTCATAACAAGCTTTGTAGTAAGGCTGATAAGTACAATCATGTTGGCTACTGAACACTTACTATAAAGCTGTTATGCACACAAAGGATATGAATTATGTGGAAGAATTTGGGACTGACGGGCAAGATCATTGTTGCCATGGTGCTCGGTATTGGACTGGGCCTATTTCTAAACTACTCAGGATTGAACGGCGAAGGTGGCTTTGTTAATACTTATATCACCAATGGCTTCCTTGCCATTGTTGGTAAACTATTTGTCAACTCGCTAAAAATGTTGGTCGTACCTTTGGTGCTTATCTCACTGATTTGCGGTGTATGCGGTATTGGTGATATTCGCCTACTTGGACGTATTGGTACCAAAACGTTCATTATTTATATGATAACCACTGCACTCGCTATTGCGACTGCGATTGGTCTTGGCTCACTATTCGGTATCGGTAAAGGCATGAATATCGGAACGGAAGCCGAGTTTGAAGCTGCGTCAGCGCCGCCTCTACTTGATGTGTTCTCTAACATTATCCCATCGAACCCCATCAGCGCGATGGCAAATGGCGATATGTTATCGATCATCTTCTTTGCTATTTTGATCGGCGTCAGTATCTTGATGGTCGGTAAACCTGCCAAAGGCTTAGTGCAGAGCCTAGAGCTAATCAACGAAGTCATCTTAAAGATGGTCACGATCATTATGAACCTTGCACCATATGGTGTATTTGCGCTATTAACCAAAGCAATGGCAGAGCTAGGTTTAGACTTGATTTGGTCACTACTTGGTTATGTCGCGGTATTGGTCGGGTCATTGGCCTTCCACTTCTTTATCACCATGATGATTGTACTAAAAGTGTCTTCAGGCTTGTCTATCAAGACGTTCTTGGCAAAAATGCGTGAAGTACAGATCTTTGCTTTTAGTACCTCAAGCTCGAACGCGACGATTCCTATTACCTTGCGTACGGTTACTAAGCGTATGGGTGTAAACAACTCAGTTGCGTCGTTCACTGTTCCTTTTGGTGCTACCATCAATATGGATGGTACGGCTATCATGCAGGGTACTGCGACCATCTTTATTGCCAACATTTACGGCATTGATTTAGGCGTGACCGAATACTTAACCGTTATCTTGATGTCAGTACTGGCGTCTGTTGGTACGGCTGGTGTGCCTGGTGTTGGTCTAATCATGCTGTCTATGGTATTTGCTCAAGTAGGTCTACCAATCGAAGGTATCGGTCTAATCTTGGGTGTGGATCGTATCCTTGATATGTTACGTACTGCTGTAAACGTCGGTGGTGATGCTGCTGTAACTACTATCGTGGCAAAATCAGAAGGCAAAATGGATCTGGCTATTTACAACGATCCTAACGCTGGTGCAAAAGACGTATTTGATGGTCATATCGATGAAGACAATGAGCGTGAGTTCTCTGAAGTCTTTAGTGATGGCATCATGGGTAGTGAATACGATGATGTCGATCGTCGCCGCTAACCACGCTTGCTAGATAGAAGTGCATAAAATAAAAAACCTCAGTCAAATTGGCTGAGGTTTTTTATGATCAATAATCAGTAAATAATAATGGTTGATACGGTTCTATCAACAACTAATTAGCCAAACACGTACTTGGTCAACATTGCCAGACAGACCAGTACAATCACTGGACGAATCAATTTGCTACCGCCTTTAACTACCATATGTGAGCCAAAATAGGCACCGATGGTTTGTCCAACCATCATCGCTAGCCCCACTTTCCACAGTACGTTACCACCCAAAATAAAGAAAATTAGCGAGCCAATATTGGTCGATAAATTCAACACTTTAGCCGCACCTGTTGCTTCGATAATTTGACGACCACGTAATGCCACATTGCCAAGCGCAAAAAACATACCAGTACCTGGGCCAATATAACCATCATAAAAACCAATCAACGGTGCCACGACTTTTTGCCATTTGCTCTCTGAGATACGCGGTGCAGCCTCTACTTCGCCAAGCCTAGGGCAAATAATGTATAGATACCGATAGCCGCGATTAAAAACGGAATGACCTTTTCAAGCAAGTCAGGTGGTGACATCTGTACAGCGATGGTACCGATAACGGAACCAATAAAAGCGGCGATGATAGCTACTTTGATACGTTGCGGTTTGACGACTCCTTTTCTAATCATAGTAATAGACGCCGCTAGTGCGCCTGATGCCGCTTGCAGTTTATTGGTGCCAAGCGTCAATACTGGTGGGATGTTGGCCAGTAGCATGGCAGGGATAGTCAACAACCCGCCGCCGCCAGCGATAGCATCAATAAATCCTGCCAATGCGGCCACCGCAGTAAGCATTAAAATAATCTCTAACGAGAAAGTTAAGTCCATGACACTGACCTGCAAAATATTATAAGAAGAGAAAAGGAGTTCTGAGATAAGGCTAAAATATCGTTATCGATAAGCTGACAGCTTACCAGTGCTAGCAAAAGAAATAATGACATGTCGCACAGCGCTGCTCATTATAAAGATAAAACCGTAAAAAAAGCCAAAAACGTAACAAAGTCTGCTAAATTTGTCTAATAACATTCCGAATATGCTCAGCAAAATAGCGACTTATTAAAAAGATGTAACGACTTACAACTATTGTGCTCGTCAAATCCTCTTTATAATATTGCTATTGTGAATATAAAAAAGTAGACCGTTGGCACTGGCTCAACGTATTTTGTTGTCTATATTGATAAGAGTATGAGAAACTGTTTCTGTCTATTTGCTACCTCAAAATTATAGGTAGCGCAGACATTGATGGATATTTGAGATTATTTAGTAAATTGTACTTAGGAGATGAGGATAATATGGCAATACGAAGGATTAAGGCATTTTTTTGAATTTGAGGCAGCGGGCGGTATCGTCTTAGCATTGGCTGCCGTTGCTGCAATGATCATTGCCAACTCCCCTCTTAATGTTTGGTACGAAGGTTTTATTCATGCACCAGTCGCCATTCAGATTGGTGAGTTTGCGATTGCCAAAGACGCTCATCACTGGATTAACGATGGTCTGATGGCGGTTTTCTTTTTCTTGGTTGGATTAGAGCTTAAGCGTGAAGTACTCATCGGTGAGCTGTCCAACGTCAAGCAGATAATACTGCCAGCAGGTGCCGCATTGGGTGGCATGATTATGCCAGCGATTGTCTATCTGCTCTTTAACTACAATGAGCCTGAGTTTTGGAAAGGTTGGGCCATTCCTGCGGCTACAGATATTGCCTTTGCACTCGGTATTTTGAGTCTCTTAGGTAATCGTGTACCTAACTCTTTAAAGGTATTTTTGGTCTCTATTGCTATCTTCGATGACATTGGTGCGATTCTGATTATCGCTTTGTTTTATACCAGTGAGTTGTCGTTAGAGTCATTGGCAGTAGCTGGTTTATGTTTGCCGTTCTTATATGTTCTTAATCGCCGTAACGTCACCAATATCACGCCATATCTACTCATCGGTCTGATCATGTGGATTGCCGTACTCAAGTCTGGTATCCATGCAACATTGGCAGGTGTGGTATTAGCACTGTTTATCCCGATGTTCGATCGTACTGATCCTGAGCACTCTCCGCTTGAAGAGCTAGAGCACGATCTACACAATACCGTCGCCTTTGGTATTTTGCCAATCTTTGCTTTTGCCAACTCGGGTATCTCGCTCGAAGGCGCAGGTTTTGCTGAGCTATTCCACTCAGTGCCGCTAGGTATTGCTGCTGGTTTGTTTATTGGTAAGCAGTTAGGCGTCATGTTCATGTGTTGGTTAATCTTTAAGCTTGGTATCTCAACCATGCCAAAAGGTATGGACTATAAGCAAATCTACGGTGCAGCTCTATTGTGTGGTGTTGGTTTTACCATGAGTTTGTTCATTGGTGGCTTGGCGTTCGCTGGCGACACCACTATGTTTGATGAGCGCTTGGGTATTATCATGGGTTCAATCGTCTCTGGTATTGCTGGTTACATCATGCTAAAAATGAGCTTAAAAGACAATGCTAGTGGTACATCGGTCGACTTGACTCGCCCGCATTAATGAATACCCTTGAGATATAGAGTAGCTTATGGTGGTATTGCTTAATATTGATCCCACTTATAAGCTGCTCTATTTTATTTATATATGCGTTATCGAGATATTTATAAGTGACTTAGCAATTAATGACAAGTCTGCATAATGTGATTGATTACATCATTTATTTGTGTTCGTAGTTATTATCGTTATCATAGTTATCACAGCTATCGGAGCTAACCATGTACCGACCTATACACCGCGTTGTACGTCAACTGGCATTAGGGTTGTCTGTGTTCGGTAGTATCTATCTGCTAGCAGGCTGTGCAACACTCTCCAAGCAAGAATGTCTCGTCGGTGACTGGCAAGCTATCGGCTATAACGATGGCGTAGCAGGTTATCATTCAGACCGCTTAGCATCTCATACAAAAGCCTGTGCCAAAGCCAGCGTCGCCCCTGACTATCAAGCATGGGAGCGCGGTCGTAAACTTGGTCTGCAACAATACTGCACCATCAATAATGCCTATAACATCGGTAGACGTGGTCGTCAATTGAACAACGTTTGCCCAATCACTATGGCCAACACATTGCAAGCGGCTAATCAAAAAGGGCTAGATTATTACGCCTTAGACAGTCAATTAGACAAAGATAATCGCCTCTTAAATACTTATCAATCAGAATTCGATAAGCTAGAAAATGGTGAAATGCTAGATTTTGCTAATGAAAAAGAAGCTCGTGCTCGGCTGCTATCTTTATCTGATGAGATTCGTCAGACGAAGCGACGCATCCAATCTACTCAAAAGCAATTGGATTCATCTATGCGCTCGTATCAGTAATTAGTATAAATCCCAGCCACAGTACGGATACTATCCTAGCGTTTAAGCATAAGGGTGTTTAATTAAAAAGGTACTTGATAATATGGATAAGAAAACCACCAATACAGCAAGTACCTCCACGGGCAATAACCATCCTCCATTACTGGCTTCTTATCAGCGCCACGGACGCACCACTGCTATCGATGACCATAGCGATTTGCAGGTTTTAAAACGCATTAAACGTTATTTATTACCAAAAGACTTTACGATCTCGCCTGCTCTACTTGATGAGATAGTAGCAGGTTATGATATTGGCGATCCGCTTGCAGACGCGTTAGCTGCACAGAGCATAAAGTTTGCGAAGCCCTTACAGCATACTATTCTTAGCGATAGTCCAAACAACAATCCTGCAAGCAATTATCTTATAAACAACGACCTTGTAAACAATCCATCATTTAGCGCGCTCACTGCGCAATTTAGCAGCCATCCTGACTGGTTCGACCCAAAGCTTGCTCAAATAGGCGCGGTTGCCTATCGGCGCTATCCACTCATGCTCATTTGGCTACTGCGTAATGTTGCTCTGATGGCTGGCTATAGCATTCCTGCCTTATCACTGCCGCTCATTCAGACAGGTGCACTGATGCACGATGCGCTACCGCGATTGATGCGTACTTATGCCTATATCTTGGCTGTGTCTGAACATCCCTCATCTGATGTGAGCACACGCAATCAAAATAAACCTATTGAGCAAGTGTTAGCCATTGGTTCTGAGGGCTGGCGCCAATCGATCCAAGTACGTCAGATACATACTTTGGTACGGCAAAACTTACTCAAAGGTAAAGGCAGTGCTGCTACAGGCGTGATACCAAATGCCGAGCAACATCATAACCCTGACGGTAGTTGGAATACTGACTATTGGGGCATCCCTATCAATCAAACCGATATGATTGCCACCCACTTGCAGTTCTCGTTACTGATTATGCGCGGTCTACGATTGCTGGGCGCACGTATTAGCACAGAAGAAGCTGAAGGTATCCTGCATCTATGGAACCTTGCCAGTTATTGGATGGGCGTTGATCTAGATCGTTTACCAAAAGATGAGGCCGCGTGTTGGGAATGGCTCTATACCTATCTATCGATACAGCAGCTAGACTTTAAGATGGGACAGCCACTGGCAAAAGCATTGCATGATTTACCGCGTCAGCTGATGGGTGAAGACAATCGCCGTGGACGTTTTGTCGAAATGGTCAACGCGAGTGTCACTCGGACTTTGGTCGGTGATGATATAGGCGATGGGCTGGACTTACCAAAATCGAAGATACGCTTTGGCGTGTTGTCTTCAGTACCGATTCTTTTTGCGCTCGATACTGCACGGCAGCATAATGCATCCGTTGCTCATAAGCTAGAAGCATTCCGTGCCAAGCGCCAAGACAATATGAACTGGTGGCTTAAAAAGAACGATGATTATTATAAGTAGATGACCATAGTCATTCCACTATAAAAGCATTACTGCGTTAACCTCGTTTGAAGTATTACATATACATCTACACTCGGTTGCCTTGTACTACTTTTAAATTGCATCGACTATATTATAAATAGATGACATTTATCAGCGTTTGTTTTCTACGCGGTAATACCATTCTAGCTGTCGATCAAACCCTGTTTCTAATAGGTTAGCAATTACCCGTCCTGTTAGCCCCCATACTGTCTCACCATCGACCTGCCAGCTCGGCGTCAGTATGGTAGCCATTTGCTCTTGCATCTTATACTCAATCTCATATTCTACCGTTGGTTGAGTGACTAACGACTCTAAATCTGCCCAAAAGATACGTGATATCTCTCCCGCTTCAGGTACGAGTACCAAGCCAGGGGCGATGAGTGCTACGATTGGACGTACGCTCATACCGCTTTTGGACGTTTGGATCGGTAGCTGACCAAGCAACTGGACTTTATTGGGCGGTAGCGCTGTTTCTTCACAGGCTTCACGTAATGCGGTGACGACGTTACTGCCATCGCCTCGATCATGTTTACCACCCACACAAGACACCTCACCCGCATGGCTGTTCATATGGGCGGCGCGCCGTGTTAATAATAATTTAGGTCTGCGCTCATGAGTAATCGCAACCAATATCGATGCATCAGCAATTGGTGTCTGATATAAGCTGTCTAGAATACGCGTACTTTGTGAGGTGTTGCCACTCTCGTACATCGCTGGACTCGTCAGCGTGTTCAATGTCTCATGTTGCACTCGCTCGGCTAATTGACGAAGCGTCGGATGACGAATAAAAGTAGGTACAGCAACTGACAGGTTATCGAAGCTCACAGCCTCCGGTGGGAATAACATTATAATTGCCCTATATTTTTATCGTTATTAAGCGGTATCAACAGCATCTTTCTTATTTTCTATTATTAAAATCGCGACTAATAAATAAAACCAACAATCTTTTTATTTGTCTCGGTCACTCGTTTTGTTAGCGGCTTTGATATCAATAATTACTGAACACTCACTAGACTAGCGCAATATAATAGTGGCTGCATGCTATTTATGTGACTGATTCATTGCTTATTAATGCTCAATAACGGCCTTGTTGACCAATAACAGTCAGCCTATCTGCGAAATGATGCGTTACTGTTATCGTGATTCTGTCTGTCGATAATATGTGCTATCTTAAGACGATAGCTGCTCTTTAGAATAATATCTTATATAGTCGATCTTATATAAGTCAGGTACGTTTAAGTCAGGTTTACTCAGTTTACTGCTTGTGGTACCTGTCTCACTGTCCTTGTATCTAACTTATCTCGAAACGATGACAGCAGCACTTCAGAATATAGGTCTTATAATCTATAAAAAAACATCATACACAATAACTTTTATAACAAGGTAGTTGATATGCGCTATTGCCTCCAATGCGGTCATGAAGCAGAACGAAAAATCCCATCTACGGACAATATGCCGCGTTTGGTATGCCCCAATTGCCACTATATCCACTACGAAAACCCAAAAGTTATCTGTGGATCGCTAGTCGTACACGAAGACAGAGTACTACTATGTCGCCGAGCGATTGAGCCACAATATGGGCTATGGACGATACCTGCAGGTTTTATGGAAAACGGCGAGACCATGGCTGAAGGCGCAGCACGCGAGAGCTACGAAGAAGCTGATGCCATCGTACTGAATCCGCATCTATACTGCATTTATGACTTACCAGATATTGGGCAGATCTACTCTATCTATCTGGCCGATCTAAAAGATGGCGCGTATGGTATTGGCTCAGAAAGTCTCGACTGTGCACTGTTTAGCGAAGAAGATATCCCATGGGATACACTGGCGTTTGAAGCCATTCGCCGTACTTTAAAAAGCTACTTTGCTGATCGTAAGCAGTTTGATGAATTGTCTGACTTCCCGATTCATCAGGATAAAATTGGCAAAGATTTGAGTATAAAGCGATATTAGTCAATTACCTAACCGCAAAAAGCCAAGCATGATGCTTGGCTTTTTTTGTGCTTAACTTTTAATCAAAAACAAACCTAATGGTCTTAGCTCTTAATTCTACAAACCTCAAAGCCTAGGCCTTTTACTGCCTCTTCTTTGTCGTAAGGCGCTAGCACCGCACGTACATGCTTTTGACCTTGTAGATATTGCTTGGCAACGCGCTGCAAATCAGCGACCGTCACGGCCAATATCGACGCTCGCATTTTGCGCTGCCAGTCAACACCACGATGATGCAGATTTGCAAAGCAGGCTTTGATTGCTTCGCCTGCAGGAGAGCCCGGCTTATCCATACCTGAAATAATACCTAAGATAGCTTCTTCCAATTGCTCATCGGTCTGTGGCTCGTTTAATAACCACTCGATACTGGCGTCAAAGTGAGCAAAGGTCTCAGCGCACTGTGGATCACGATAGCTAAAGAACTTAAAGGCACAAGCATTGGCATCATAGCCCGCACCGCCGCCATAGGCACCGCCGCGCTCACGAATCGCACTGTGCAAATAGCCGTTACGTAAGTAAGGCGCTAATACCATTAATGCAGCGGTATCAGGATGGTCAGCAGCAGGTACAGTATATGCACTGGCGTTATGATAGACGTTGGTCGGTACTAGCCATGCTAGATCTGCAACATCAAGCGCTACCCCATTTTCTAATGTTTTGACTTTATCAGTCTCACCATTTAACGCAGTATCTAATTGCAGATTTGCAAACTCGCTTGGGATATTCGCCTCAACATTGGTCAAATTCTCAGTAATCTTTGGTGCTTGGCTGTCTTTCCAGCTATCGACGATTAAACTGCTTAAGCGTTCGGTTTGCTCTGCTTCACAGATTATAACGGCATGCTTAGGCAAGCTGATCAGACGTTGATGTAAGTCCATCAAGCTGGTAGCCAATTGATCCCACTGAGCATCATCTGTACTAGCATGTGCTAAGAAATCTTTAAGCGCGTTCAATGCTGGTAAACCGCTGCGCACATATTCCAACTGCGCTTGGCGACTCATGCCACGACTGGCCGTTTGCATGGCATAAGAGTGACCAGATCCTGCAAGGTTTGACTGCCAACCCGCTTGACGCTGTTGCAAGATTTCTTTGATACGGTCATGCTCAGAAAAGATACTGTGCTCCATGACTTCTTTGAGCAAATCAATCGCTTCAGGCTTGCGATTCAGCGCACGCGTTGCCACAACGAAATAACTGCTAATCGCTTGACTGTCATCGACGTTGGTACGCTGGCTGATACGAGCGGTCACACCAGAAGAATGCGCTGCTTGCTTGGCTTGCATCTCATGAGCGCTAAGCGAGTCAGTACCTAGCTCAGACAGTAGGCTTAAATAAATAGGCAACAATGGATGATTGATCACATCATTGACTGGTAGCGCATCCGCGTTCGCATTACCAATCGCATCGGTCAACGGTATGATCACCTGATAGTAATAAATGCCATTAGTGCCAGCTTCATACTCAAATAGCGTGCTGTCTTGCCCGCTCAAACGCACCTGCTTTTGCGTGCCTTCTTTAAAGCTAATATCCGTTGGTACGTCTTCTAAACCAACTTTTGGCAACAAGCTCAAATCATCTGGCGCAGCTTGACGTGCAGCCAAATCTAAAGCTTGTTGCTTTAAAATAGCTTTGTCATCAGCAGTCAAATCCATCGCGATAGTATCTAAACGAGTCTGTTCAGCTGCTGCCAAACGCGCTGTTTTTTCGCTATCAGGCGTCATCGTTACGCGTACACGATGCTGATTGTCCAATAGATGCGTTTTAATCAAGTTCGGTAGCCACTGCGGATCGACGACTTGCTCGCGTAGCCATTGTAGATGCTCATCTACTTCCCAGACGTCGATAGGGTTGCCATCATGAATGGCGGTACTAAAGCCCTCTAACATCAGGTTTAGACCATAAGGAATGCTATCGCCGCCGATGTGACGCTGATCAATCTCAATCTGATGCAGAATGGTTTCGATTGTCTCATCATCAACTGGTGAATTGGCCACTTCGGTCAGCAAATCAATAATGCCCTGCTCGACCGCTTCGGCATGTTCAGGGTTAGAGCCGCGCAGTCCCGTATAAAAGACCATTTCATAATGACTGTCATCAAGTCCCAATAGCGGACTTGGTGCTTTACCCAGTGGATGGCTATCAAGATAAGCACGCAATGGCGAGCCTGCATGCTCAATCAGCACACCCTCTAATAGACGTAATGCCAAGCGCTGCTTAGGATCAGTAATCGATGGTAGTAACCAAGCAACCACGTGATGCGTCTGATCTGGGCCCGCTTCGTCAGCAGTATAAGTATCAACCGCACTGATTGGTGCAGACAAACGCTGCTCTGGACGCGATACATGCTTTTTGCCTGCTTCAAATTGAATCAAAGCATCTTCGTGTATTTTCGCTTGCGTCTCAGCAACAGGGATATTACCGAAGCTCATAATGACACTGTTTGACGGATGATAATGGCTCTGGTGAAACTCTATCAGCTCAGTGTGTGTCAAGTCAGGGATATCAGCAGGATCGCCGCCTGAATTATAATGATAGGTCGTCGTTGGGAACAGATGATGAGCAACCGTATGATATAGCTGATCAATCTCGCCACTCATCGCGCCTTTCATCTCATTAAAAACGATACCCTTAAACTGCGGCTTATCATTTTCGTCCAATTCCACGCGGATGCCTTCTTGGGCAAAATCGAGCGGATGGATATTCGGGAAAAACGACGCATCCAGATAGACAGCGAGCAAGTTAAAATAGTCATTTTTGTTTTGCGTCGCATACGGATAGGCCGTCCAATCAGCGGCGGTCATCGCATTCATAAACGTGTTTAATGAGCGTTTAATCATCGAAAAGAACGGATCACGTACTGGGAACTTATTCGAACCACATAAAGCCACGTGCTCTAAGACATGCGCCTCGCCTTTTGAATCCATTGGCTGGGTGCGAAAACCGACCAAAAACGCATTTTCATCACTTGGGTGTGCCAGATGATAATGCATCGCTCCTGTTTTCACATGCTGACTGATCAGCACATCCATCGATAACGCCTCAATATGGCGATGCTCAATCAGCTCAAATGCTGGATGCAGCGTTAAATCAGCAGTAAATGGCGTGTCCGTCATAGTTATCCTTATCGCTTATCATGCGTATAGTGCCTGACTGTCAGGGAAAATAGAGTAATAAATTGGCTAAAAAAGAGTTGGCTTAGCGCTATTAGTGGGGCTGCGACATGGATAAGTCAAGGCAACAGCCATGCAATAATCCACCACATAATCTACGCGGCTATCAACTTTAACTATTAATCCCTTATAGTTACAAATTCATCAATATCCACAATTTTATTATGGATTTATCACTTAACAAAGACAGCCTGCGCTGCTACTATAAAGTTAACTATTAACAGGAGTGGAGTACTTTATGAGCTACCAACACGTTTTATTGGTCACTGACTTACTATCCGATGCGGACAAAGTGGCGCTAAAAGCCAAGCGTATCCTCGCAGGCTCTCCTGAAGCCAGGCTGTCTGTCTTGCATATAGTCAAAGATGACATGGTTCGCTTCGGTTACGAGCTCGTGCCTGCCTCTAGCCTCTCGGGTGATGTCGATAGTGAAAAGTGGCAAGAAGCACGGGCGAAATTAGCGCAATTTTTGGCACGTAATGAGCTGGAAGCAATCAACTCTGAGATCACCGCTGCCATCTCTAATAGTAAAGGTATCATTAATTACTGCCGTGAAAAAGACGTCGACTTACTTATCATTGGACGCCATGAGCGCCATGGTATTGCCGCTTGGCTGGTAGGAGCCACTGCCGACAGTATCTTACCAAATGTCCCTTGCGACAGTTTAGTGGTGAAGCTTGATCAGCCTGTCTTGGAATAATTGGCATTACTCTAATCCGCTGCTAAAGACGACAAGCTTTACTTAACAGCGCCCTAGAGTAGTGCTATAGTAAATACTATCTGACACGAGGAAGACGCTATGAGTTACGAACATATTTTACTGGTTACCGACTTACTCTCTGATGCAGATATAGTCGCACAAAAGGCCAAGCGCATCGTCGAAAACCGTCCAGGCTCCAAGCTATCTGTTTTGCATATTGTCAAAGACACCATGGTTGGCTTTGGCTATGAGCTGGTGCCTGCCTCTAGCCTATACGATGAGATTGATGATGAACGCTGCCAAGAAGCACGTGCAAAGCTGGCGCAATTCCTTGAACGCAATCAGCTAAATGCAGCAACGTCAGAAGTCACGACTGCCATCTCTAGCAGTGAAGGTATCGTCAGCTACTGTCATAAACACGATGTCGATCTGTTGGTCATCGGTCGTCATAAGCGTACTGGTATCGCTGCATGGATAAGTGGCGCAACTGCGGATAATATCTTGCCCAATGTACCTTGCGATAGCTTTGTAGTGAGATTGGACAAACCTGTTTCAGCATAAAATATGCTTTGATTGTCTTATATTATTAAAGAATCTCTAAAAAAAGCGCAGCGTAACTTTTAACGCTGCGCTTTTTTATGGTTAATAGGTTTTAGGTTAATCCAAACTCATTGCTTAACCCTGTTGAATAATATCTATAAAGGTTTGCCAAATAGGGCTCTGGTGTCGAGCTTTGTGCCAAACTAGCCACCATGTCTTGATAGATCAATTCCCGCTACGTTCACTTGTACCAGCTCACCTGTTGCCAGTTCTGTCTCAATCACATGCTGCGATAGACAACCAAGACCAATATCTGCACTCACCATGTGCTTGATGGCCTCGGACTGATGTATGGCCTTTACCACTTCTGCATTGGGTAGATACTTAAGCAGTTGCTCATCGATAATCTGCCGTGTGCCCGACCCTGCTTCACGTACCAGTAGCGGCAACTGCGCCAACTGATTAATGGTCAGCTGATAGCAGTCCTCATCTTGGCTATAGGTAGCCACATTCTTTAGCACTTGCTATCATGCTTGGCAAATATCACTAGCGTATCGGTACGCCATTTGTGCTGCTCAATAACTTTCATATCTATCGGACGTGGCATCCTTCTACCAGCGCGATATCGATATTTAGTTGCTCAACCTCACTTACCACTTCTTGCGTATTGGCAATATACATATCGACATTGGCATCGGGTAGCGCCTCATAGAGCTTGCCAAGCAATGATGGCAGTACGTAATTGCCAATCGTGGTACTAGCACCGATGTGAATCTGTCCTGCTTGATACTGATGATAATGCTCAAGCGTGAGCGACTGACCCAAGATAGCCTGTGCCTGTATATAAATGGGATGGGCATTAGGGTGTTGATTAAGCCTGCGACCGACGCGCTCAAATAGCGGCATCTGTAGTCTAGACTCCAGCTCTGTCAGTGCGCTACTGACCGCTGATTGTGATAAATGCAGCTCCTCACTGGCACGACTGGTGCTACCTGTCTGATAAATACTGACAAAAACAGCAAGCTGCTTAAGCGTAATCTTTGGCACTGTCTGCACAGATTTTTTCATGATATTGATAATACCTTATGTCAGTTTTTAGCCTGTCTTATTTGCTATACGTGTCTTTTTTTGCTGCTCATGCGCGGTATATTTATTTCTATAACAAATACTAACCTAAAAAATCGATAGTTTGTATCTTATTAATCTGTTTTTATTATAAATATAGCAGGCATATACTGTCTATTCATAAGCTTATGCTTATCTTAATATAAGTAATAGGATGCCGCGTCATGCACACACTCGTCCAATCAGTCAGCAACTCCGTTCATAACTATACCCCTAATCACCGTCACTTGGCGGGATTGGTAGTCGTTCTGATTGGTAGTTTATTTTGCTTATGGTTGGACAGTAGTCTGGATGTATGGTCAAACGGACGTATCGTTGGACTATCCTCTTTAACGTTAGCGATTTTGCTAGGCATGATCTTGGGCAATACCGTCTATCCTAAATTCGCTGAACGTTTAAACGGCGGCGTTTGCTTTGCCAAGGGTCAGATATTGCGACTTGCGATTATGTTTTATGGGTTTAAGCTGACCATAACACAAGTTGCGAGCGTCGGTATGCCAGCGATTATGACTGACGCACTGGTACTAACATCGACCTTTATGCTGACCTATTGTTTAGGTACTAGATGGTTAAAAGTCGATAAAGAAACGGTGATCTTGATTGGCTCAGGGGCAAGTATTTGCGGTGCTGCTGCTGTCATTGCTGCAGAGCCAGTCGTCAACGCGCAAGCTCATAAAGTCACTATCGCCGTTGCAACTGTGGTGGTTTTTGGCACTATCGCAATGCTACTTTATCCTTTTTTATATCATCTTGGTTGGTTACAGCCTTGGCTAAGCGCCCAGCAGTACGGCATGTACACTGGCTCAACCGTTCATGAAGTGGCGCAAGTCGTGGTCGCAGGTAATGCAATCAATACTGAGATTGGCGATACCGCTGTCGTGACCAAAATGATACGCGTCATGATGCTCGCGCCTTTCCTGCTTGTGTTATCGTTTGCGTTAACCAAAGATCACACCGTAGATAGTGCAGCTGTAGAAGAAGATAATAAAGACGAGACGGCGTCATTTATGACTCGTGTCAAACAAGTCAAAGTGCCATGGTTCGCGTTTATCTTTATCGGCATTGTGTTGATACATACTTGGGTGCCGATGTCTGAGAGTATCGTACGCAGTATGGTTATGTTGGACGATGTGCTACTTACGATGGCCATGTTTGCATTAGGTCTGACCACGCATCTAAGTGCGATCAAGCAAGCTGGCGTTAGACCGCTTATATTGGGTGCCATTATGTTTGGTTGGTTGATACTGGGCGGTGGTCTGATCAATATCGGCATTAGCTTTATATAATAATTCGACTGTTCATTTTTAGCTTATTACTTCATTGCACAACATAAAAGGCCTCTAGTTATAAATAGCTAGAGGCCTTTTTGCATTGGTCGCGGTCTAATATGATTAGTTAAAATCTTTCGAATAAGACTTCTACTCGCTTAAGTACTCATATCTTAAATACCAAATCACAGACGAAAAAAAACGAACCCGAAGGTTCGCTTTTCTACATCTATTCATCTATCTGTCTATAAAGACAAATTAGATAGCAACGATGTTATGTGCTTGTGGGCCTTTTTGGCTTGAGTTACAGTGAACTCAACTTCTTGGCCTTCAGCCAAAGTTTTGAAACCTGAACCAGTGATTTCGCTGTAATGAGCAAAAACGTCTGCGCCAGTTTCTGGAGCGATAAAACCAAAGCCTTTAGCTTCGTTGAACCACTTAACTGTACCTTTTTGAACGTCTGACATAGTATAATCCTACTTTTAAATTTATTAATGGTCTAGTGACCGGTAACGCTTGCAAATAGCTACTGAACGATAAATATTAAAACGAAGGATTATAACTAATACTACGAGGTAATGATTTGGTGCAGAACTGCTCTTAAGCTTGGGCGTATTATAAGGGGTACATCCCAGTATCGCAAGTCTTATCTCATATTTCGTGTAACCAGAGCCGTTTATTGACCGATTTTGGCGCAAATTGCAACGGATTTAGGCATTTGGTAAACGGAACAAATATATCGCTACCCCACTACAGACAGTGGCTACCGCCCATGCCATCCACATCATATCGGCAGGCAAACGATAAAATAACATAATTGTCGATGCTGCATCATAACCGTCGCTAAACACTTGGCATAAAGCGGAACGGCATGATTCTCTTCCCAATCACGGACGAATTTACCAAAGTATTTATGATTAATCAGCCAAAAATGAAAGCGTCGAGAACTACGTGCCCAGCAACCTGCTGCTAGCAAGATAAAAGGCGCTGTAGGCATCACTGGCAGCAATATACCGATAATACCCAAGATAAAAAAACAACCAACCAAGCGTCACAAAGGTCCAACGCAGCATTGGGCTGTTGGATTGATCAGTCTTGGGTCGGTAATAGAACGCTTTTTTTATTATCGGTCATATAAATTGTCGGTCATATAAGTTGTCAGTTATACCAAATGTCAATTGTTTAGAGTAGCGCCTATTAGATAAGCAGCGGCATAGAAGCTAATCATGCAATATCGCCCGTCTGCGCACAAGACTATTTATATAAGGTTTTTGCTATTGATAGGTATGTTTGGTTAGTAATTGGGTAAGTACCAATAATAAATGCTGCACTCTTCTATTAACACGTCGATTGAAAGCGCTTATAAAAAGCCGTTACAAATGAGAACTGTTATAAAGAGCGGTTAACGAACATCAGTCATCACCTACCATCGTCATTCCCGATACGCTTGCATCCCATCTTGTAAGTCGTCTATGATGATGCAGTAACTATCGATAATAGCCATTCGCAGTACGGATTCATTAGCAGTACTGATCAAAAATAATGCAATACCAATAAATCTTGTCGGGGTGCTTTGATTTAACGCTGTAGACACAGCCCACATCATCGCTGAGATACACCCGTGAACCTGAAGCAGTTAGCACTGACGTAGGAAACAAGCGTGACACGCCCTCAGAGGTCTATAAATAAGAGCAGTCTATAGATGATGTACTCGTGATACCTATATCAAACGCCGAGCATCTGACAGTTAGCATTGCGGCCTCACTTTTCTTATTTAGCCTTTCTTGTTTTACTTAATCGTATCAGTCTGATTGTTTTCCATACCTAAAAAGGAAACAACCATGCAGCCGACCACCAAACTTACTCTGACCCTCGAATGGTTTTTAAACCCTGATCATCTGCCCTTTATCGCTGGTGTGACCACGGGCGCATATGAGCAAGCAGGGCTTGAT
Source organism: Psychrobacter sp. JCM 18901 (assembly GCF_000586435.1). Taxonomy (GTDB): domain Bacteria; phylum Pseudomonadota; class Gammaproteobacteria; order Pseudomonadales; family Moraxellaceae; genus Psychrobacter. The sequence continues at coordinate 2,432 of NZ_BAWH01000013.1, read as the reverse complement.
ATCACTATTATCGAGCCAGATGATCACTATGATGGCTTTGCCGAACTACAGAACCAAAGTATCGCTCTGCACGTCAATGAGCTATCCATCTGTTTGAGCATTACGCGCCCAACCTGCGCGCGCTGGGCTGCTTTTTTTGAGACCGATGGTGGCATATTGATGCAGCAGTCTAGTATGGATAAGCTCAAAAACAATCAGCCTATTCGCATCTGTACCCCTGCCGCTGAAGAAAAGACCAATCGTATTGGCTTTGAGATATTGGCGCGCTATGCCAAGAAAAATGGCTTTAGTATCAGCCGTGATAATGTGACCTTTGTACAAAAAGACTTCTATCATATAAAAAAACCTGCAAGAAGACCCAAGCCTAGATGGTGCATGGTTATGCTTTTATAACTTTGAAGGCGTTGAGGCGACTCACGAGGGTTTAGAGTTTGAATTTATCGATCAACACCTGTCACCTTATCCTAACTTTTCGGCGTTAGAGATTCTCACGACAGATGAGATCTATAGCGCGAAAAAGGACGCGATAGATACCTTTATCCAAGTGACTAATCAGATGACGGAACTGTGTAAAAATGATCCAGAGACTGCCCACCATATGTATTACAACTATAGTAAAACCGAGGCGGATACGCTGATGGATGCGATCATCGATAATACATTGGGTAGATTGATCACACCTATCAGGCCTAATGCCAATAAGTGGGAAGACCTGCGTGAAATGCTGGCAGAGATCGATATTGTGACGCTGACTGATAAGCAGTATCAGTCGCTGTGGGAACTGTAGAGATTTTAGAAGTTAAGTTCTTTTAGAAATTAAGATAGGTTGAACCATAAAAAAAACCGCCATAGTTTCGCTATGGCGGTTTTTTATTGGTTTTAAATAAGCGCAAAGTTAAACTAATACTAAGCAGCTGATGTCCATCTCTATTGGGCTTTGACGAGTGAATTTGAGGGTGATGGGTGCGGTATCGTCAATAGCAAGATTGCTTAAAGGCGCGCGTTGTCCGACGGTGAGAGGTTCATGGTGTTCCTTACGTTAGATTTTTATTCCTTTAAAAATAATAGACTAATTACTGACATTAAAAAAACCACACATATTCTAATCTATGTGTGGTTTCTATTAATATATAACCAACTATGAAGTAGAGGTCCAAAATCACTCAACCTACTAGTTATTAAGAATTTTCCTTCTCTTCACTGTGAAAGCTTCAAGAAATATAGGTTCTCTAAGCTTTTTAAGCTTTTCAAAATTAGCTATATCAGAATATATTTGGTAGTCATCCTTTGGTATAAAAGCATATTTTTCAATTTGATCTTTCAACCAATTATCAGTTATTTGAACTAAGAGTTTTTTTCCTTTACTAGCATTTTCATCTTTAGGCAAAAGTGCTAGATTGAAGAGACTATGCACTAACCCCTCTTTATTTTGTATAAAAGTATTGTTAAATAATTCTTGAGGGAGAATATGATCGACTTCAATGTTATAAATAGAATCAGGACCTGAAATTCCAGATAGAGCATAAAAATGATAAAGTAGTGGATCCATTAATGGACGAGTTATTCTACTACCGTCAATAGTTTGACTTTCAAATATTTCATTCAGTAACTCTTCCCATTTTTCTTGGGTCACTGGAACAAATGCTTCCTCTTTGCTTGCAAAGCTACTAATATTATTGGCTATTCTAGAGTCACTCGCACCTCGCCACATTTGATTGACATACTCATAAATCAGAGAGTCTAGCAAAATAAAGCTGTTTTTTTGAAACTGCCGAACTTTTGAGTCTTTGGATTTAGGTTTGCCTTTTCGTACCCAGTCTTGATATACCAAAATTGTAAAATTCAATGCGATGGCATCACTTAAAAGATCAGATAATTCAAATTTCCAAGACTTTAAATACTTAAAATAACTATAACTTAGAATAGTTTTATGAACATCGTTAATTTCAGATATTATTGTTTCAAATTTTATATCCCATCTAATATTTTTATCCTTACCTAAACTATCAATATCTTCTTTCTTAACTCCACCTTCAAGAATACCAGACAAAAGCTTAAAACCTAACGTTATTGTCTTAGAAAGATCAGTTTGAGACTCCGAAAATTTTTTTGAAGAAGAAAGCTGAATTCTCTAACCTTGATAATAAAGTAGCTGGTAAATCCCACTTTACAATATCCTTATATGGAACATTTATTTGCTTATAAAGCTGTGTTACTACATCAACTTGCATAAGGTTCAAATTATCTATAATAATATTCCAACTTGGTTTGGCTGACAAAATTTCTACTGCACTCAGCGTTGTACCTTTTGAGTTAATAATATTGAAGATCTTTTGAGAATCTACTGAGCTTAGATTCTTTACCTCAATTAGTCCTATTTTCGAATGTACATATATATTCGTGATCTTATCTAAGATATCAATTCTTTCTAT